>JBELBZ010000021.1:41196-43147 GCA_042095055.1 Crocinitomicaceae bacterium
GCCGGAGCTTTTGGAGCTGGTGCCTTCTTAGGGGCCGGAGCCTCTGATTCAGGACCATCTTCCATTTGCTGCTTCAACTGTGACAACACATCGAGGTCTCCGAACGTCGTCTTAGCCTGACGCTCGTTGACTTCGCGCACTGCACGCTGCGTAGCTGGGCTTGAACCCTTATCGCGGTCATCCCGACGCTTGCGGTCTGTGGTGCCGCCGCGCTTCTTCGCGGGTGGCTCCTCATACGTGCGCAGGTGTGACACGGTAATCCTCTTGGCGTTGCGGTTGAATTCCAGGACGATGAAATCTGCGATCTCTTCGACCTTGATATCGGTGCCGTCCTCACGCTTGAGGTGCTTCGCTTGGCAGAAGCCTTCGACTCCATAAGGAAGCGCTACGCTGACATTGCTGCCATCGATGGTCACCACCGTGCCTTTGTGGGTAGAGCCCACTTCGAATACGGTTTCGAAAGTATCCCAAGGGTTCTCCTGGAGCTGCTTGTGACCGAGGCTCATGCGGCGGTTCGTCTTGTCAAGCTCGAGAACGACCACATCGATCTCATCGCCAACATTACAGAACTCCGATGGGTGCTTGATCTTCTTTTCCCAGCTCAAGTCTGAGATGTGGACCAGTCCATCGATGCCTTCCTCCATCTCGACAAACAGGCCGAAGTTGGTGAAGTTGCGCACCTTTCCGCTGTGCTTGGACTGCACGGGGAACTTGAACTCGATGTTGTCCCATGGGTCTGGAACGAGCTGCTTCATGCCCAGGCTCATCTTCCGCTCTTCGCGGTCGATGCCCAAGATGATGGTCTCGATCTCGTCTCCTACTTTCAGGAACTCCTGCGCACTGCGCAAGTGCTGGCTCCAGCTCATTTCGCTGACGTGCAACAGACCTTCGACACCTTCCGCCACTTCGACGAAAGCACCGTAGTCTGCAACAACCACCACTTTTCCTTTGATCTTGTCTCCGACGTTGACGCCCTCTGACATCGCATCCCATGGGTGCGCTGTCAGTTGCTTGATGCCAAGCGCAATCCGCTTGCGGTCGTCGTCGAAGTCGAGGATCACGACGTTCAAGCTTTGGTCCACTTCGACCACCTCTTCGGGGTGGTTCACGCGGCCCCAGCTGAGGTCTGTGATGTGCACAAGGCCGTCGACACCACCGAGGTCCACGAACACGCCGTATGAGGTGATGTTCTTGACCACGCCTTCGAGAACCTGACCCTTCTCCAATCCGGAGATGATCTGGCGCTTCTGCTCCTCCAACTCGGCCTCGATGAGCGCCTTGTGGGAAACCACGACATTCTTGTACTCCTGGTTGATCTTGACAACCTTGAATTCCATTTGCTTACCGACGTACTCATCGTAGTCGCGAATGGGCTTCACATCAATCTGGCTGCCGGGCAAGAATGCCTCGATGCCAAAGACGTCTACAATCAAACCACCTTTGGTACGACACTTGATCGTACCCATGATGATTTCATCGTTCTCCATAGATGAATTGACCTTGAGCCAAGCACTGTGGATGCGCGCTGTCCTGTGAGACACCACGAGTTGACCATTGCGGTCCTCCTGCTGCTCTACAAAGACGGGCACTGAATCTCCAACACGGAGTTCAGGGTTATAGCGGAACTCAGAAGCGCCAATGACACCCTCTGACTTGTAGCCGATGTTGACCACAATTTCCTTTTTACCGATGCTGACAACGGTGCCTTCCACCACTTCAGACTCGCGGATCAAGTTGAGGTTTCCTTCGTAAAGGTCCTCGAGCTTGATGCGCTCTTCGGGATCCATTTCTTCTTTTTCGGCGTCGTCGCCATCCCAATCGTACTCGTCGGAAGGTTCATCCAAAACGCGCATCACCCATGGCTCAGCAGGCTTCTCCTCGGCGGGAGCTTCCTCGGCAGCAGGAGCCTCCTCGGCGGGAGCCTCTTCAGCAGCAGGAGCTTCCTCGGCGG
>JBELBZ010000022.1:0-40652 GCA_042095055.1 Crocinitomicaceae bacterium
TGCGGGCCTGCTTCTGGTAGTCGGCGCCCATGTCGCGGACTTTGTCGGGGTGGAACTTGACGGCCATGCGGCGGAAGGCCTTTTTGACCTCGCTGTCGGTGGCCGTTTCTGGGATCTCGAGGACGGCGTAGTGGGAGGCGACGTCGGTGTAGTAGCTGGCCTCGATGCTCTTGACGTCTTTGGCGCTGATGCCGAGCCAGCCAGCGATTTGGCGGATGACCTCGACCTCGCGGGGGTCCACATCGCCGTCGGCCTGGGCGATGCCGTACATGTACTGCAGCAGGAGCAAGCGCTTGCTGTGCTCCATCATCCCTTGGATTTGTCGGCAGACGGCACGGGCGTCCACGTCTTGCTTTAAGACCTCGCGGAGGGTGAGGATGTAGCGCTCGGCTTGGGCGTCGCCGAAGTTGCTCACGAAGAACCGCTTCACATAGTCCAGCTCGGACTTCAGGATGCGCTCGTCGGCCTTCATCACCGCCGCGCTGAGGACGATCATAGAAGCCGCGAAATCACCTGCGCCGGTTTGCCGACGGCGGGGCCCAGTGGCCTGGCGCGGTTGGCCCTGGCCTTCCATGGACAAGCTGTTGTCGCCCATCATGGAGCCAAAGGCATAACCCATGACCGCGCCGAGGGGCCCGCCCAATGCCCAGCCGAGGGCGCCTCCGATGTACTTCGCGTATTTGCTCATGTCTGTTCTCTTTACCAGCTGCCGCCAGCGCCACCGCCGCCAAATCCTCCGCCACCAAACCCGCCGCTGCCTCCGAAGCCTCCGCCTCCGAAGCCGCCTGTGCCACCACGGAAGTGGCGGTAGGAGCCGCTGGAGCTGCGTTGGTTGGCCAGCAAGATGAGGGCGAGCAGGGACCCGAGTCCGTTGTTGCTCCGGGCATAGCGCCGCACCAAGGCCATGACCATGATCAGGGGCAGTCCAAAGATCAAAAAGAGCACCACCAGGATGGCGAGAAGGCCGCCCGTGCCGATCTCTTGGCCTGGCGTATATCCCTCAAATTCTCCGCTGGCCAGTGGCGCGAGTACGTACACAGCGTTCTGTATGCCCCGCGCGTAGGCGCCGTCGCCCCCCAAGCGGAACTCGGGAACCATCTCCAAATCGATGATGCGGTTGGCGGTGACATCGGGGATCGCACCCTCGAGGCCATAACCAACAGCGATGAACACCTGTCCTTTGCGTTCCGGCGTCTTGGGCGACAGGGCCAGCACCACGCCATTGTCGAATTCGGCATCGCCCACGCCCCACTTGCGCCCCACACCGGTGGCAAAGTCAAAAGGGTCTTCGCCACAGAGGTCGGGGTGGGTCACCACCACGATGCTGTTGGGCGTGGTGTCATTCAGAGCGCGGATGTAGGCGTTGAGCCCGGCTTCATCCTGAGGAGAAATCAGCCCGGCATAGTCGTACACAAACGTGCCCGGCGTGCCGCTTTCAGGCAGGCAGTCCAGTTCGGCCTGACCAAACAGGCCCATCAGCGCTGCCGCGAGCAAAGCCACGAGGAGGGAGGTCCAGCGCTTCATCCGAAACTGATGTCGTCAGAGAGTTCGTTCACGTCGTCTTCAGCCACAGGGAAGTGCGCCGAAAGCTGCTCTCCCGCCAGGCGGATGCCTGCGGCGAGGCCTGCTCCGGCCTTTCCGTCGGCGAGCCCGGCGATGACGGTGTCCTTGACGCCGTCCCAGAACCCTTCGGGCACGGCCGCATTGATGCCGCCGTCACCGAGGATGGCGAACTGCCGGTCTGTGGTGGCGAGGTAGAACAGCACCCCGTTGCGGAGTTCCGTCTTGTGCATGCCGAGGGTGGCAAACACGGCGGCAGCGCGGTCCAGCACATCGGCCTTGCACCGCGATTCCACATGCAAGCGGATTTCTCCGCTGGTTTGCGCTTCGGCGTCGGAGATGGCGGCCAAGATGTCGGCCTTGTCCTTCTCGCTCAGAAAGTCACGTGCGGCCATCAGGCGCCGAAGTCCACTGCGGGGGCGGCCTCAGATCCTGCCACAGACTCGAAGTACTCGCGCTGGTCAAACCCAAACATGCTGGCCCAGAAAGCACCGGGGAAGCGGCGCACCGATCCATTGTACCCCTTGACCGCGCCGTTGAAGTCCTTGCGGGCCACGGTGATGCGGTTCTCGGTGCCTTCGAGCTGCGCTTGGAGGTCAGAGAAGTTCTGGTTGGCCTTGAGCTCCGGGTAGCGCTCGCTGTACCCCAGCATGCCGTTCATGGCACCTCCGAGCACCATGTTGGACCGCTGGAAATCGGCGATGCTGCCCGTTCCATCGCCCACGGCCTTCATGGCGTTAAAGGCAGAGGCGCGGGCCTCGGTGACCGCTGTGAGCGTGCTTTTCTCGAAATCGGCGACCCCCTTGACGGTGGCCACGAGGTTCGGGATCAAATCAAAGCGGCGCTGGTACTGTGTCTCCACATTGGCCCATTGCTCGTCGACGGTTTCTTCCATCGCGACAAAGCCGTTGTAGTTGGACATGGCATTGAAGCCGACCAGCAGGAACAGGGCCAAAATGGCCCACAGTGCGTATTTCATGGATGCAGTTTAGTCGTTCAGGCTGGCATAACCGGACGCAATGAACTGTGTGAGCTCTTCGCCTTGCAACAATCCTTGCGACAGTCGGGCCAGGGCGATGGCGCGTTCCATCTTGGGCTTGCGGCCTTCGGCGTCGCCTTCGGTCCACGAGGTCACCAGCGGATGGTTGGCGTTGAAGACCACGTCATAGCTGTCGGGCATGTCGCCAAACATGGCCATTCCGCCTCCGCCTCCGACGCGCTGCTGCTCCTTCATGCGGCGCATGAATTCGCTTTGCGTGATGGTGATGGGCGGTGCGGTAGGGGACATGGGGGCAAAGGACACCTTGTAGGTCGTCTTGTCCGGTACAATCGTTTCGATCTCCTCCTTCATGGCCGTTTGCTGCTCCTCATTGAGCACGCTCTCAGGCGCATCGTCTTTGGGGATCAGGCGGTCGACGATGTCGGAGTCCACGCGGCGGAACTGCACCTTTGTGTCTCCCGACCCCATCTCGAGCTTTTGCACGAGGTGCGAAGTCAGCGGGCTCTCCAGGTGGAGCACCGCGTATCCGGCATCCTCAGCTGCGGCCACATAGCTGTGCTGTGCAGCAGGGTTGGGCGTGTAGAGCAGGACCACATTGCCGTCCTTGTCGGTTTGTGTCTCCTTGACGGCTTCCACGAGCTCCTCCATGGTGCGGTGGTTGCCCGCCGTATCAGCGTAGAGGGCAAACTTGCCGGCGCGCTCAAAGAACTTCTCGTCCATGAGCATGCCGTACTCGGTAAAGACCTGGATGTCTTGCCACTTGGCGGCAAAGTCCTCGCGGTCGTCCTTGAACATCTTGGCGAGCTTATCGCTCACTTTTTTGCTGATGTGCGACGTGATCTTCTTCACGTTGGCGTCCTCCTGCAGGTAGGAGCGGCTCACGTTGAGCGGAATGTCCGGAGAGTCGATCACCCCGTGCAGCAACGTCAGGAAGTCCGGAACGATGTTCTCTACGTTGTCGGTGATGAACACCTGGTTGGAGTAGAGGTGGATCTTGTTGCGCTGCAAATCCATCTCCTTCTTGACCTTGGGGAAGTACAAGATGCCCGTGAGGTTGAAGGGGAAGTCCACGTTGAGGTGGATTTGGAAGAGCGGCTCCTCGAAGTTCATCGGGTAGAGCGTCCGGTAGAAATCCAGGTAGTCCTTGTCCTCGAGATCGGCGGGTGACTTGAGCCAGATGGCTTCGGTCTCGTTGATCACGCGGGGCACCTCCACCGATACCTTCTTCACGTTGCCTTCTTCGTCCTTTTCGCCGCTGGGGTCGTCTTCCTGAATGGTAGACGTGCCGCACACGACGGGGACGGGCATGAACTTGCAGTACTTGTCGAGGATGCCGCTGATGCGGGCGTCTTCATTGAATTCCTCACCGTCCTCACCGAGGTGGAGTACGATGTCGGTGCCGTGGAGCTGGTCCTCGGCGCGGCCGAGGGCCTTGAAGTCGTCCTCGCTGATGGCGCCCATCTCAAAGTTGGGGGAACCGTCGCAGGTCCACTTCACGGGCACGGCGTCGGGGCGCTGGCTCCAGGAGTAGATGTCCACGCGGTCGGCGACCATAAAGGCGCTGTAGAAACCGAGGCCGAAGTGGCCGATGATGGCTTCCTTGGCGTCGGCCTTGTCGGCGTACTTCTCCTGGAACTTCTCCACGAACTCGGTGGCGCCGGAGAAGGCGATCTGGTTGATGTACTTGTCGACTTCCTCCTCGCTCATGCCGATGCCGGCGTCGCGGATGGTCAGCGTCTTGGCCTCGCTGTCGAGGATGACGTGCACCTGGGCGCCGTCGGCATTGCCTTCGATTTCACCAACCCGGATGAGGGCCTTGCGCTTTTGTGTAGCGTCCACGGCGTTGGAGACGAGCTCCCGCAAGAAAATCTCGTGGTCGCTGTAGAGGAACTTCTTGATGATCGGAAAGATGTTTTCCGTCTGTACGTTGATTTGGCCTTGCTGCATGTTGAATCAATGTGTGGACCCGACCCACTTCAAGAAGCGTGCCGCAGCCTTTTGGCACAAAAAAACCGCCGACCTGTCAGCAGGCCGGCGGTTCCAATGTCAGGATGTCAGGAATTACTGTCGGATGACCTTTTCGGTCTGCTCACCCTCGAGGGAGAACAGGTAGGTCCCCGCAGGCAAGTGGGTCATGTCGACCCGGGCGCGCTGGGTGTCCATGCCCGTAGCGAGGATGCGGCCGGAGAGGTCCTGCAGCGTCCATGTCCGCGTGCCGTCAAACACCGCCTGCACATAGTCTTGCGTGGGGTTTGGGCCGAGGGTGAAGCGCGCCTGCTCCACGTCTTCAAGGTTGAGGGTGACGCCCGTCGGCCCGAAACGGTAGACCGTGCCGTCCGTGGGATAGCTGCTCAAGGCAGGACTGTAATACCAGCTGTAGAACCCGTCGATGTAGTTGAGATCGGGCGCGGCGGGATCTCCGCCCAAGCCATAAATGGACGCGTCATACTCTTCTGACAGGATGTCGACCTCGAGCAGCAGGCCCGAGAGCTGAGGCTCAAAGCTGGTGATCTCTGCTGCGATATCGGAGGGGCCATAATGGAACTCGATGGCGTTGTCCGCTTCGAAGAGGCGCACCTGAATGTTGACGTAGCTCAAGCTGACACCGGCAGAATCGAAGATTTCTTCATAGATGCCGGCATTGGCCCATTCAATGGTAAAAACGCGGTTGCCCGCAGCGCCATCGGTGGCCCAACGGATGATGGACGGATCACCTCCCAAAATGCCGCGATCGGCGAGGTCGTAGTTCGTGGGCATGACACCATGCAGGTAGATGGGGCCATCAAATGTGGCACCGAGCATCAAAGAGCCCAATCCGATTTGATCGAGTTGATTGACCACATAGCCAGAGAAAGAAAAGTCGAAACCGATGTCGGCGGTAAACTCGGGGTCGTCCCAGCCCATCTCATCGTCAAATGCGTCGGCAGGCAAGGCTGTAGCCTCCTCCAAAGGGGTGTAAGGCTGATCGAGGACGGTCAGGTTGTAGGGGAGTTGCGCCATTGCTGCTGCGGGCAGGAGCAGGGCCAAACAAGAAAGTAAGGTGCGGTTCATGCAGTTTTCGGGTTGATGTGCACGCCAAAGGTGCCCCCATTCAACCCGCCCTCCGCACTGCGGTCCCATGACTTAACATCATGTCCCCCGTGCATATCTCCAGGCCCTATTCGAAGTCTTGGTCTGTCAGGTTGAGCGTGTGGTCGAACTGTATCCAACTGCGGCCCTCGGTAATCTCGCTGGTCCAATGCTGGTCTTCTGCGGAGGGGTCAATGGCCCACACCTTCCCTTCGACCTCTATGGTGTCGATCCAGAGGGTGGGGGAGTACAGGCCGAAACATTCGTGGCATTTCCCCCGCATGTCATAGGTATACAGGGTGTGCATTTGACCCGGGGGCAGCATCACCGTTGCCGTATCGTACCACGACAAGCTGTCAAACAGCGTCTTGAGCACGAGGCTGTCTTCCGATCGGTTGTACAAGGTGTGCGTCATCGTGGTACTTCCCTCGCACCCAGCCAGCAAGGCCAGTGGCAGGCACAACAGCAGGCGGAGGGCGTTAGACAGCATGCCGCAAATTTCGCTCCTTTTGCCCACACCACTGCAGGTCATTCGATGTCATGCCCTTCAATCTTGAGGGTGTGGTGGTGCTGTCGGTATGCATCGCCTTCGTGCATGCGGAAATCCCATGCGCCGTATGGCTGTGAGGGATCTGCCCATTCATGGGAATTCAAAGCCAAGGTGTCCATCCAGAGCCAGGGCTCCATGAACCGGCTGCAATCGTCACATATCCCAGGTTCGTCCCAACTGCCGAGGCTGGTGTTCCATCCTGGTGGAATGGTGAATTCCCGCACAGGCATATATGCCATGTGCAGACGGCTGACCTCTACCACAAGCGTGTCATCGGTCCGGTTTTGAATCCACAGTTGAACGGAAGTCTCTTTCTGGCAACCGCACAACAGCAGGACCAGGGGCATCAATAAGTATCTCATAGAAAGGCGTCTCTTCATTCAACGCCCTCCTTTTCAGGATATTATCAGAAGTTGGGCTTGAGGACGTAAGTTTTGTAGAAGGTGTCGATGACGGCCACCGCCTCTTCGGGGGTATCGACCAAGTGAATCAAGTCCAGGTCTTTGGCGCTGATGGTGGCATTTTGCTCCAGCAGCGTGGCCTTGATCCAATCCATGAGCCCTTCCCAGAACTTCTTGCGCACCAAAACGATGGGGAATCGCTTGGACTTGGCGGTTTGAATCAGCGTGATGGCTTCGAAAAGTTCGTCCAGCGTGCCGAATCCACCGGGCAATACGATATAGCCTTGGCTGTACTTCATGAACATCACCTTGCGGACGAAGAAATAGTCAAATTCGAGGCTGGTATCCGGGCCGATGTAGGGGTTGTGGTGCTGCTCGTGGGGCAACCTCATGTTGAGGCCCACCGATACGCCTCCGGCCTCGTGCGCGCCTTTGTTTCCGGCCTCCATGATGCCAGGTCCGCCTCCAGTGATGACGCCGTACCCACTCTCAACCAGCTGTCTGCCTACTTCCGTGGCCAGCTTGTAATCGGGATCATTGACATCCTTACGCGCGGATCCAAAAATGCTGATGCAAGGTCCTACGCGCTGCAGGCCAGCAAAGCCTTCCACGAACTCGGACATGATCTTGAAGATGGACCAGCTGTCGTGTGCTTTGATGTCGTTCCAGCTCCTCGGGTCATTGTGTGTTTTTCTAACCATGACCTATCAAGATAGGCAATATTATACGGAATTCCGCAGGGCCAGTGTTTCGGCGATGTGGGGCGCCGTGGCCCCGAGTCCAGCGGCCGCCACTTGCTCCGGGGTGCCTTCGCTGACGATGTTACCGCCTCCATGGCCGCCCTCGGGTCCGATGTCGATCACATGGTCCGCGTTGCAGATGACATCGAGTTGGTGCTCAATGACCAAAACGGTGTTGCCCTGGTCCACCAGTCGGTGCAGGACATTGAGCAGCATCTCCACGTCCTGGAAGTGCAGGCCCGTCGTGGGCTCGTCCAAGATGTAAAAGGTGTTGCCGGTGTCCTTGCGGGCCAATTCTGTCGCGAGCTTGACCCGTTGGGCCTCTCCTCCGGACAAGGTGGTCGATGGCTGCCCCAAGGTGATGTATCCGAGGCCCACATCGCGGAGCGTGCTGCACACCCGCTTGATCTTGGGATAGGCGTCAAAGAACTCCAGGGCTTCTTCTACGGTCATGCCGAGGATGTCCGCAATGGACTTTCCGCGGTAGCGCACCTCCACCGTTTCCCGGTTGTAACGCTTGCCACCGCAGTCATCGCAGGGCACATGCACGTCGGGCAAGAAGTTCATCTCTATGGTTCGCAGACCGGCCCCCTTGCAGGTCTCACAGCGACCCCCCGCCACATTAAAGGAGAACCTGCCGGGCTTGTAGCCGCGGATTTTGGCCTCTGGCAGTTGGGTGAAGAGGTTGCGGATTTCGTTGAATACGCCGGTGTAGGTGGCCGGGTTGGATCGGGGCGTACGCCCGATGGGACTCTGGTCGATGGCGATCACCTTGTCGAGGTGCTGCAGGCCATTGATCTTCTTGTATGGAAGCGGCCTTTTGGTCTCCTCGTAGTAGTGGTTGTGCAGGGCGGGGTGGAGGGTCTGGTTGACCAAGCTGCTCTTTCCGCTTCCGCTGACCCCGGTGACGCAGATGAGGGTGCCCAGCGGCATTTTGAGGTCGACCCCTTTCAAGTTGTGCCCGCTGGCTCCGATCAGGGAGAGCTTCTTTCTGTTGCCTTTTCTGCGCTTGGAAGGAATGGCAATGTGGCGCCGTCCGTCGATGAATTCTGCGGTCACGCTGCCCTGTGCCAGGTGCTCTGAAGGCGGCCCTTGTGCCACCACTTTTCCGCCGTGTTTGCCGGCCCCTGGACCGATGTCAATCAGGTGGTCGGCCTGCCGCATCATGTCTTCGTCGTGTTCGACCACGATGACCGTATTGCCCACGTCGCGCAGCGTTTTGAGGCTGTCGATGAGGCGCTGGTTGTCGCGCTGGTGGAGGCCGATGCTGGGCTCGTCGAGGATGTACAAGACGCCGGTCAGCTTGGAGCCAATCTGTGTGGCCAGCCTGATGCGCTGGGCCTCTCCGCCGCTCAAGGTGCGGGCGGGCCGGTCCAAGGTCAGGTAATCGAGCCCCATGTCCAGCAGGAAGCCGAGGCGGGCGGCGATTTCTTTGAGGGGCTCAGCGCCGATGGCCGCTTGCCGCTCGTCCATGGTGGACAGGGCCTCGCGCGACCAGGCTGCGAGGTCCACCAGGTCCATGCCCACCACATCGGGCAGGGTAGACCCGGCAATCTTGAACTGGTGGGCCGTGGGCTGCAGGCGCGATCCACCGCAGGCGTGACAGGGCCTCTTGTGCAGGAAGCGCTGCGCCCAGCGCCGGAGCGGGGCTCCAGAGCCGTCTTTTGCGGCGCGCTCTATGGTGGCAATGACGCCGTCAAAGCGAACCTTGCGCTCCTTGGTGCCCGCCTTACCAGGCAAGACCACAGGTTGGTCCGCGCCATAGAGGATTTTGGACAGCGTGGCTTCGTCCACATCGCCCATGGGGGTGCGTTCGGTATGACCTCCAGCCATCAGCAGCGTCCGCACCACGTCCCGGGTCCAGCCGGCTTTCAGTGCGCCGAGGGGAGCGAGTCCGCCTTGGCGCAGGTTTTGGGTTGCATCGGGGATGATCAGAGCACGGTCGGCCTCTGCGACCTGCCCCAGACCATTGCAGGAGGGACAAGCGCCGTAGGGCGAATTGAAAGAGAACAGGTTGGGCTCGGGCTCGGGGTAACTGATGCCCGTGGTCGGACACATCAGGGCCCGCGAAAAATGACGGGGGATGGCATCGTCGACGGGCAGCACCATCATGCTGCCTTTGCCCATGGCCAATGCGGTTCTCAGCGAGCGCATGACCCGCTCGGTCTCTTCGTCGGCGGGCTTGCCTTCGGCATCGAGTGCCGGCTCGTCCGGCATCACAATGCGGTCGACCACCGCTTCAATGTCGTGCACCTTATAGCGGTCCACGCGGTATCCCGGTTCGAGCTCCACCACCTCGCCATCGACCCGCGCCCGGAGGTAGCCTTGCTTCTGTATGGTTTCAAACAGCTCCCTGTAATGTCCCTTCCTGCCGCGCACCAGCGGGGCCAGCAGCAAGAGGCGTTCACCGGCATGGTCTTGCGCGATGCGGGACAGAATCCCCTCGTCGGTAAACCGCACCATGGGTTCGCCTGTGGCGCTCGAGTACGCTGTGGCAGCGCGGGCATACAGCACACGCAGGAAATCCAGCAATTCGGTCACCGTTCCCACGGTGGATCTGGGGTTCCTGCTGATCGTCTTTTGCTCTATGGCGATCACGGGGCTCAGACCGGTGATGCGCTCCACCTTGGGGCGCTCCAGTCCGCCCATAAACTGCCGGGCGTAGGCGCTAAAGGTCTCGAGGTAGCGCCGCTGGCCTTCCGCGTGCAGCGTATCAAAGGCGAGGCTGGATTTCCCCGATCCGCTGACCCCGGTGATGACCACCAAGCGGTTGCGCGGGATGGTGACGTCGATGTCCTGCAGGTTGTTTTCGCCCGCGCGCTCCACACGGATGATGCGTTCGTCCTGAAGGGAGGGGTAGACGTCCTGTGCCATGAAGGGATTCAACAAGCAGATGGCCTTTGGGTTTCCCCCTTAGGCATCTTCGGTCACCAATGTCTGGTCCGGTGGTGGAATCTTAAACCCGATGGCCGCTACGAGCAGGGTCATCAGGGGCGATACGTAGTTGAACACGCAATAGGGGGCAAAGGCGAGTACGCCCACTCCGAGTACGCCGCTTTGGGCGACACCGCAGGTATTCCAAGGAATCAAAACACTCGTCACAGTGCCGGCGTCTTCGAGGGTCCGGCTCAGCAACTGCGGCGCTACGCCACGCTGCTTGTAGGCCTCCCGGAACATCCGGCCCGGAACGACGATGGCGATGTACTGGTCCGCGGCAATGATGTTGAAGACCACGCTGGAGAATGCGGTTCCAAAGACCAGGGAGAAGGTGCCGTGTACCGCGGTGAGAATGGCCTGGGTGATGCGTTCCAGAAAGCCCGCTGCACCCATGACCGCTCCAAACGTCAGCGCGCAAATGATCAGCCAGACCGTATTGAGCATGCCTTTCATGCCTCCCGAGGACAGGAGGTCGGTCACCACGGGGTTGCCCGTTTCGATGGCCGTATCCAGGGCCGCCGCGGACATCAGAGCTGTAAAGGCTGTTCCGAGGCGGGTAGGGCCGAGTCCCAATGCAGGGCCCAGCGCATCTTCTGCGAGGGTGGCGAGCAAATCAGGTTGGGCGATCGCCGCCGCCACAGCACCTCCCAGAACCCCCAAAAACAAGGCGGGAACCGGCGCCACGCGACGCGCGATGAGCACGATGACCCCAACGGGCACAAGGAACAACCCCCAATGCAGGTTGAAATGGCGGGCCAGCTCGGCCTGCATCATGGCCGCACCTCCGAGGTCGGCAGCGCCTTCGCCCGAGCCCAAGCCCGCAAAAGTGAACACCACCAAAGCGATCAAAATGCTGGGCACCGTGGTCCAGAGCATGAACCTGATGTGCGTAAACAGGTCGGTGCCCGCAACGGTCGGTGCCAGGTTGGTGGTGTCTGAGAGGGGGGACAGCTTGTCTCCGAAATAGGCGCCTGAGATGATGGCGCCTGCAATCCAGCCTTCGCTCAAGCCCAGCGCCTGGCCAATGCCGATCAAGGCCACACCTACGGTACCTACGGTGCCCCAACTGGATCCAGTAGCGAGGCTGACGGCGGCACACAGGATGCAGGCCGCAGGGAGGAAGACCTCCTTGGACAGGACGTCCAGTCCGACATCGATCAACGTGGGGATGATGCCCGATACCAGCCAAGTTCCCGCCAGCGCACCGATGAGCAAGAGGATGAGGATGGCGCCAATGGCATCGCCAATGGTGTCTTTGATCTTGCCTTCGAACGACGCCCAGTTTTGTCCGCGTCCCATACCGATGGCCACGGTCAGTCCCGAAGCCAAGAGCAGTGCGATTTGGTTGCTGCCATAACTGCTGTCCTCACCAAAGGCGAGCACATCGGCCGCCAAAAGCAAGACCAACACCAAGATGGGCAGCAGGGAAAGTCCGAGTGAAGGGCGGGAAGCGTTCATGGTTCAAGGTCGGGATTTGCGCCGCTTGACGTCGATGGCCAGGGTGGCGGGCGAGATGTCTTGCACACGCGCCGATGCCCCCAATCGGGATGCGATTTCCGCTGACAGCTGCGTCGACGGCACCTCGGTGCGCGGGGTGCGCAGCCCCTCTACGCGCAGCCGCACAGGTTCGCGGTGAGGCATCCAGCGCCCCAAGAGGTGGTCCCAGGGTGAGAGCGATACCTGAGCCTGTGCCACAGAGTCAAGCAAGACGGCCTGCAATCCGGTATTGGCTTCGGCCCCCACCAGTTCTATTTGGAACACGTAGGTCACCTCTCGGTCATCCTCCATGGTCCGCAACAGCCACAGAAAGGCCGCCAGTCCGAAGCACACGGCAAAAGTGCGTCCCTCGATAGAACGCAGGCCAGATAAGGGCTTGCGTTCGGCCATTAGCCGGCGTTCTTGATGGCTTCTCCGTCGGCAGCTCCGTCGGATGAAATGCCTGCCAGGTCGACGCGGATTTCGCCCTTGGCCACCTGCAGAATGGCTGTTTTGTCGTTGACATCCAAGACTTTGCCGTGAATGCCACCTACGGTGACCACCTTGTCGCCTTTGGCGATGTTCTCACGGAATTTGCGGGCCTCTTTCTGCTTCTTCAGCTGCGGACGCATGATGAAGAAGTAAAACACCAGCATGGTGCCGAAGATGAAGACGAGGGTGCTGCCACCTCCATCGGCGGCGGCTTGGGCAAGGATGAGGTTCAAGTCAGTCATTCAAGACGTAATCTATGGAGCGGAAGGTGAAATGGGGCCCATGACACGGGCCGAAAACTGCAAAACAAAAGAGGAGGGCACCGCATTGGATACCACAGTCGCGTTTTCTGAAATGGTTCCCGAGCGGTCTCCAGCATCGAATTCCAGAGTGATGGAACCCTCGCCACCGGCGGGAATGGGGGACGTGGGCCAATCGCTGGCCACGGTACAGCCGCAGCTGGGCAAAACCTGGGTGAGCACCAGGGGAGATGCCCCCGTGTTCTGAAAGGTGTAGGTGGCCTTCGCCACTTCGCCAGCAGCCAGGATGCCCAAATCCACCGAATCTGTATTCCAAGTGACGACAGGGCCTTGGGACCGGTCGTCTTCTCCGGGGATGTGTATGAATGAAGCGTCGATCCCTTTTGGTTCCTTTGGACCACAGCCTGCCGAGATGGACAGCACCAGGCAAGCCGCGAAGGCCCAGGTGAAAACGGGTCTCACCGCCTTCATTCGATCAGACCCCTTCCTGTTTTGACGATGGTGCCGTCTTCGCGCATGGCGGTAAACAGCTTCTCAAGCACGCCATTGACAAAGGCGCCCGACTTCTCGGTGCTGTAGAACTTGGCCAAGTCGATGTATTCGTTCATGGTCACCTTGAGGGGAATGGTCTCAAAGGTGCGGGCTTCAGCCAAGGCCATTCTCAACAGGATCAAGTCCATTGCTGCGATGCGGTCGAGGTCCCAATTGGAGGCCGCCTTTTCGATGCGGGCGTCGTGCTCTTTGGAGAGGTCGAGGGTCTTGCTAAACAAGTCCTCCAAAAACTGCTTGTCGTCGCCTTCTTCTTTCCACATGCCTGACAACAGCAGGTCATCTGAATCCTCAGTAATCGTCTTGACAGTCTTGAGGATGATGGAACACACCAAATCAAGGTCGTCGCTCCACAGAATGCTCTTCTCTTCGATCCATTCCTGCAGGTCTTCGTCGTTGACAATGTGCTTGCGGAACATGCGGTTGAGCGACTCCCTGTCGTGCTGGAAGTTCCGCTCCGTATTCTCCATGTAGGCAGTGTACTCTTCGCTGGCTACCAGTGACTTGAAGAGCTTCTTGACCAGATCTTGCTCTTGTCCCCAGCCCAATTTGCGGTTGGCCGCCTCCTTGGCAATGGACTTGCTCTTGATGATGACCCTCAAGGGCTTGTTGTTCACGAACTTGGTGTTCGGGTGCAGGTCCTCGGGGGTCGGCTGCTTTTTCATGCGGCCGGCCTCAATGCGTTCAATGGCCGCATCTTGGAACTCCCCGATGAGCATCAAGAGCAAGAGGTACAGATCGTAGGTCTTTTCCAACGAGTCGTGCAGCAGCTTGTGTGCATCGGTTACAGAACCTCCTTCGTCCACGTGAAAAGCGTAGAGCACATGGAGCACTTTGATGCGGAGCTGGCGTCGGTTGAACATGGTCGCTTAATGTGTCGAAATTTCGGTTAAAGCCCGCCTTGTTCCACACTTTTCGAATTTTCCAAGGGACTAATTTTGAACATGCGCATCTGCCAATCGTTCTAATTCTGCAGCAATCACCAACATGCCGAAATTCCGACCCATTTTTTTTCGTGCCAATGGCGTTTTGTTGCTGTCGGTAGTGGCTTTGTGGGGCTGCGAGACCCCCATTGATGTGAGCATTCCAAATGCCGAGCCGGTTTTGGTGGTGGAGGGGCGCATTGAGCCCGGTCTTCCCCCGATCGTGCTCTTGAGCCGGTCCCAAGACTATTTCGCCCCAGTGGACGCCGCCACACTCGGCAGCCTTTACGAAGGAGGAGGAGAGGTGGTCATTGCGGTCGACGGCGAACCTGTCGTGCTCGATGAGCTCTGCGCAGGCGACCTCGGGCCCGAGGAATTGGCCTTGGCATCGGCGCTGCTGGGGCTGCCTTACGAAGTGCTCGCGTTGAGCAACCTCTGCGCCTACACGAGCTTCTCCATCACGGGACAGGAGGGCAGCACTTATAGCTTGGAAGCCATTTTGGACGGGGACACCGCCAGAGCGGTCTCCAAATTGAACCCGCCGGTGGCGCTGGACAGTCTGTGGTTTGAAGTTCCGGGGAACACCGACAGCCTGGGGTTCATCTACACCAACTTCACAGACCCAGATTCGTTGGGGAACGCGTACCGTTGGAGTGCCATGCGCATTGGAAAAGATCCCGGGTTGCTGTATCCGAGCATATCAACAGTGGACGATGCCCTGTTCAATGGGTTGACGTTTGAGTTTTCTCAATTCCGGCCGGTCACAGCTGAGGATTTCGAAGAAGACGCCAATCCCGATGAAATTGGGTTCTACAAAACGGGCGACACGGTGATTGTGCGCTGGGACCACATTGACCGGGGCGCCTACGAAACCATCAACAGCATGGACGAACAAATCCAAGCCCAAGGATCGCCCTTTGCAAATCCTGCAGATGTGAGAAGCAACATCGAGGGTGGCATCGGCTTGTGGGTGGCATATTCACCTTTTGTGGATACGGTGATTTGCATCCCCTGAACTGAAGGTGGAAATTGCCACCATGAGTTTCCGACTTCTCCCCGCTGCATGCAGCGCCTTTGTGGCCATATGCAGCTTTCCATCCCATGCCCAAGAGATTGAGCAGGTCGACGTTTTTCGAGACGCTGCCGTGGTCACCTGGACGGCGGGCAGTGCCGGTGGTTCGGGAGCAATGGCCCGCAGTTTTCACAGCGCGTCGCCGTCGGATGCGATGGTTTTTCCTACTTCCGCTGATGGCATTTGGGGCGCCTTGAATGCGCGCAGCGGGACGTGGTCGCCCGATGTCCCTGATGCAGCTTCAACCGCTGTGAAAAACGACTTGGACAATGCCCGGTTGGAGTTGGCTTTGAAAAGGGCGCAGTTGGAATTGGTCGAGGAAGACATCGCGCTGTTGCGCGCCAACCGCAAAGTGACAGGGACCGCAGAGGCCTTGCTGGTCGAAGACCTGGTCGACGTCGCGCAATGGATGCACGGCGAGATGAAGGACCTGCTGTTCCGGAGGGTGGAACTGAACATGGAGATTGAAGCGCAAGAAGAGGAGGTGCAAGCCTTGGAGCGAAGCGTCCAAGAAAGACAACCGAGGAGGGCTTATTTCTGGGAGGTGGATGGCCTCAGTGCTTCCAGTCAATCGGTGCGCACCCAAGTGGTGGAGTGGTCTGGCGGACAGGGTTGGACCCCACAAGACATGCTCTCCTTGTCGTCCGCTTCCGATGAGCCCACACTGACCTGGTACCAGCGCGCGGCGGTTGTCTTGGACCTGCCATCCGCTGGGAAAGCGGTGACGGTCCTGTTTCACGATGCACCTTATGCAGGGTTGAAACAACGGCCTGACGCCCAGGCCATGCCGGTGATGACCTATGGCCGACAGATGGAGGCAGAAGAAGCGGTTTCGAACCAGCGCCGGCTGTTGTCGGCTTCGAAATGGCCAGGAACCCATTGGACGTTGACCGATCTTGAGGTCGGCCCCCAATGGGAGCGCAACGTACCGCTGGGCCAAGAGTCGCTTGTGGCCACTGTGCGGCATTATGCGGTGCCCAAGCAGGCTCCCGTGGTCAACATGCGTGTGTCTGTGCCGCGGCCGACCATGCCAGTGGCAGAGGCAGAACAGGCTTTGTTGATGATCGATGGGCGGCCAGCTGGAAAGGTCTGGCTCACCGAAAGTGGAGACAGCCTGATCATCGACGCAGGGGTGTCCCGGGATTGGACTGTGGAGCGCAAGCGCGAAGCTGCCCTCTGTGCCAAGTCCACTTTGGGCAACAGGATCAAGCATCACCGGGCCTTTAGCATCACCGTGGCCAACCGCAGCAACACGGCAGGAGAGGTGGTGATCGATGAGCCCCTTCCAGTATCCAACAACGCTGAAATTGAAGTGACACCAGAGACCTTGGGCGGAGGGGAACTGGATGCAGGCAGCGGCATTGTGCGCTGGTCCATGTTCCTCAAAGCCGGCGAGAGCCGCACCCTTCAATTCTCCTATGATGTGAGCCACGGTCGGGACCAGCGCATCCCCGACTTGGACTAAGGTTGGCGCAGGAGTCCCCGGGCCACAGCCTGGGCAGCACCTTTGGTGGACAAGGCCTCCCTGAGTGCGCGGTGCGCCTCGCTCTGGGCCTGCTGTCCTTCTGCGGACAAGACCTTGTGGAGGGTGCTGGCCAATGCCGACGGGGTGCAGTCCTGTTGGATGCGCTCGGGCACGGCTTCCCGTTCCAAGATGAGGTTGACCAGAGAGATGTAGCGCACCTGCGTGAACCACTTGGCGAGGCGGTAGGTGATGCCGCTGGTGCGGTAGGCCACCACTTGCGGCAAACCGTGGAGGGCGGCCTCGAGTGTGGCGGTTCCACTGGTGATGATGCCTGCAGAGGCGTGGCGATACAGGGCTGCAGTCTCGCCAAAAAGGACAGGGAAATCGGTCGGGTAGTCCGAGGGCTGTCTTCCAGGCGCGCCAGCAATGACCGGCACCAGGTGTGGCAAGCGCTGGGCAGCCTCAGTGAGGCAAGGCAGCATGCGCTCAATTTCTTGGAGCCGCGAGCCCGGCAGCAACGCCAGCAGGTCGCCACGGGAGGGGAGTCCACATTTCAAGCGCCATTCGGCCGCGTCATCCGTGTCGGTTTCGCGCAGGTCTTGTGCGGGGATGGCATCGGCCAATGGGTGGCCGACATAGTCCACTTGGAGGTCCACATCTCGGTAGTGTTTCGCCTCAAAAGGCAAGATCACATAGAGCCGGTCCAGGTCGCGTGCCATGTCGTGAATGCGCCCGCTTTTCCATGCCCACACCTGCGGGGCGATGTACATGTCTACAGAGCGCCCTTGATCGCGGGCCCACCGCGCGATGCGCAGGTTGAGGCCGGGGTAATCCACCAGCATGATGCGGTCGGGGTCGAACGCTTCGATGTCGGCTTTCACACGCGCCATGAGTTGACGGAAAAACCCGAGTTTTCGAACGACTTCGGCGAACCCCATGACGGAGGTGTTGCGGATGTGCTCCACCAGCGTCACCCCCTCTGCAGCCAGGGCGTCGCCGCCCATACCACGCACCTCCACGGCGGGGGCGCTGGCCTTGAGCGCACGCACCACAGCTGCGGCATGCGCATCTCCAGAGGGCTCTCCCGTCAAGACGTACAGCTTGGTCAAGCCTTCCTTTTTTGAAGGGGTGCTGGGGGTCATTCGCCGTATTGGAAGTAGACGATGGCGATCACCATCAACACCATGATCAGCATGGTTCCCCGCGCAAACTGGTCCCATTTGCGCTTGTAGGCGATGTGGAATGCCGGGACGATGGAGAGGACGCACAGGCTCGCAATCCTGTCTTTGTACAGCGGGCTGCCCCAGAACACTTCCCTGTGGAAATAGGCCAAGGACTCATCTTGAACCCAACCCCATGCTGTTCCCAGGATCACGTATCCCAGCAGCGCAGAGGCGATGCCACCCAACATACCCACGGGCAAAGTGTCCAGCAGCTCACGCTTCATGGTCGAGGTTCCAACCGTTGAGGGTGCCAATGGTGTGGTGGGCGGTCAGGTCAAACTGCACGGGGACCACGCTGGCGTAACCCTCTTGCAAGGCATAGATGTCGGTGTCCTTGCCTTTGTCGGGGTTGTGGAACTCTCCGCGCATCCAGTAGTACGGGTTTCCGCCAGGGGTGCTGCGTTGGTCAAAGGTGTCGCGCCAATGGCCCATGGCTTGCCGGCAAATGCGGATGCCTTTGAGGTCCTCTTTGGCGACTTTGGGGATGTTGACATTGAGGCATGTTCCCGCAGGAAGACCGTTGTCCAAAATGCCCTTGACGACCGTCTTGGCCACTTCAACCGATGCCGAAAAATCGGCGTCCCAACGCTCGTCGAGCAAGGAGAACCCTACAGAAGGGATGCCACACATGGCGCCTTCTACCGCGGCTGACATGGTGCCGGAATAGATGACATTGATGGAGGCATTGCTGCCGTGGTTGATGCCCGATACCAGCAAGTCGGGGAGGTTGTCCTCGCCAAAGACCTCGGCGACGGCCAATTTGACGCAGTCCACAGGGGTTCCCGAACAAGCCCGTGCCTCTACCACACCCCGCCCGAACTCGAAGGGATGGAGCTTCAAAATGCTGCTAAAGGTGACGGCATGGCCCATCCCGCTTTGGGGGCTGTCTGGGGCGATGACGTAAACGTCTCCAAAAGCCGTCATGGCTTCTGCCAGGGATTGGATGCCCTTTGCGGTGATGCCGTCGTCGTTGATGACCGCAATCCGCGGCCGGGGTTCAGTGTTCATGCTCGGTGGGGTGTGCGGGCCAATGATTCAAGGAACCATGCCCAGTATTTGTGAACGGAAGAGACCGAAGCCCGCTCGTCGGGGCTGTGGGCCCCCAAGATGGTGGGCCCAAAGCTCACCATGTCGATTTCGGGGTACCGGCTTCCGAGGATGCCACACTCCAGGCCAGCGTGACAAGCGAGCACCAAGGGCTCGTGGCCGTGCAGTTCTCGGTAGAGGTCCGCCATCATGCGCACCACTTCGCTGTTAGGGTCTGGCGTCCAGCCGGGGTAGGCGGCACCGCGGGAGGCGTTCAATCCCGCCAAAGCGAATCCCGCCTCGATCCTGCGGGCGAGGTCCATCTTTTCGGTGTCGACAGAGCTGCGGGTCAGGCATTGCACTTCGGCAGCACCAGCCTCCAAAGAAATGCGGGCCACGTTATTGGAGGTCTGCACCAGCCCCTCGATGTCAGGGCTCATGCGGTCGATGCCATTGGGGCAAAAGTCCAATGCCGAGAGCAAGGTGCCGGCAGCACTGGTGCTCAAGACTTGCTCAGGGGCATCTGCAGTGTGAAAGGAGACCGACAGGGAAGGGTCGGTGGTCTTGTATTCTGCCTGGATGTCCGAGACAAGGCCTGCGAGTTGCTGGGACCAATCTGCGGCTGTTTGGCTGCTGGCAATCGTGGCCCGGGCTTCGCGCGGAATGGCGTTGCGCAATCCGCCGCCGTCCATGGCTGCAAGTTCAATGGCCTTGCCACCGCCGTCTGAGAGCAACATTTCTCGCAGAACGCGCACCAACAGCTTGTTGGCGTTGGCAATGCCTTTGTGGATGTCCATGCCACTGTGGCCGCCACTTCCGCCTTTGACTTCTACGACAAGGCCATGCGCAGCAGTGGGGGCATTGGTGGCCAGTTGCCCTGAAAATCCGAGGTCGATGCCTCCGGCGCATCCGATGCCAATCTCGCGGTCGTCCTCGGTGTCGAGGTTCAGCAGAATTTCACCTTTCATCCACCCTTGCTCGAGTTCGAGGGCGCCGGTCATGCCCGTCTCCTCGTCGATGGTAAACAGCAGTTCCAGCGGGGGGTGGGGAATGTTCGTGCTTTCCATGATGGCGAGCATGGTGGCCACACCGAGTCCGTTGTCCGCTCCAAGGGTGGTGCCTTGGGCACGGACCCAATCGCCGTCCACGACCATCCGGATGCCTTCGGTATCAAAGTCAAACTCCGTGTCGTTGTTTTTCTGACAGACCATGTCGACATGGCTTTGCAGAATAACGGTCTTCCGGTCCTCCATGCCAGCGGTTGCCGGTTTGCGCACCAGCACATTGCCTACGCCGTCGCTCGAAACATCGAGCCCGAGAGATTGGGCGAGCCCCGTGATCCACCGGCATACGGCTTCTTCTTTGCCCGAAGGGCGGGGGATGGCATTTAGATCGGCGAACCGGCCCCACAGGGCTTTCGGTTCCAATTCGCGAACGGATTCAGACATGCCCCGAAATTCGGCCAAAATTTGGGGGGTACCATGTCAATTGGTGCATTCCATCCCAAAAGCCGCCAAAAGAATCAGGAGGTCGGCACTGGAGACCATGCCGTTGCCGTCCACATCCTGCGTGCAGTCGGAGAGACAGCCAAATTCACTGAGCAGTCCGAGCAGGTCGTCAATGGCGGTAATGCCGTCTTGGTTGATGTCGCTCGAGCAGGGCGCCAACTCGGCGCCAGAGACAAACCCATCGCAATTGACGTCTCCGCCGAGCGGCAGGAGCGGGGCTTCTGGGTAGAAGTTGGCATTGGCGTCGTTGCAGTCGTTGTCGTTGAGCACCCAGCCAGGAGGAGGGACGCCACAAAAGTCCTCAGACAAACCATTGGTTTGGTCTCCAAACCCATCGCCATCGGTGTCGGGCCATGCCGTGGTGGGAAACAAGCAGCTGCCGTCGTCTTCGGTGGCGCCCACCAGGAAATTGCAGGCTTCTGGGTGGGTGCACCCAGAGAATTCATCGCCATCGCACACGCCGTCGCCATCTGAATCGCCCCCGAGGCATTGCCCATCGCAGTCCAGTCCCGTCTCTGGAAACACGCAACTGCCGTCATCGCACAGCGAGAACAGGTCGAAGTTGCAAGCGGCAGGGTGGGTGCATCCCGTAGCCTGAATGCACGACCCATCGCTTTTGGTGGCGGGCGGGTCAAAGTTGCAGGCGGTGGAGTCGGTGCACCCGTAGCACGCATAATCACAAGGTCCGGCACCATCCGCAAGCGGATTGAAGTTGCATGCGCTGGGCACCATGCAACCGACGATGTGGACGGGTGGCAAGCACACTTCGGTTTGGAGAATGCTGCTAAACTCAGGGTTCGCAGCGTGATACAGGGTGTCGCCGAGGCTGGTCAATGTCACTGTGGAAGTGCTTCCTGGACAGGGCGTCCACCCATTGACCTGTTGGTCCTGAATTTGGAACATGCGGCAACCGGCTTCCAAGCACAGGTTCCACTGTTGTCCACTCGCAGGGATGGTACCGGCTCCAATGGACAGGCCGCCAGGGGCCAGGCTCCAGCTGATTTCCTCGGGGTGACAATCCGGTTGGATGTCGATGGTGAGCGGGTAACACGTGACTTCGCATGTCCCATCATCAAAGAGGGCAGCAGCATCGTAGTTGGAGGCGTAAGGATCCTTGCATCCTCCGTCCGTTGCGTTGGGGAGACAAAACTGGTATTCGCCCTCGACCCCGCTGCTCGGAGAAGACATGAAGGGCTCTTCTTCTCCCAACAGCTTGAGGCTAAAGGCCAAGCCCGTGCCGCAATCGGCCATCAGGCTTTCGTAGCCACTGAGTTGGTCCCGGTGCACCTCAAACGTCATGCAATGGGCGGGCAGGCAGAGGGTGTCTTGGTGGGTGGACAAGGGGTCGAGCCAGCCGCTCCGCTGCAAAACGCGGCCTTGGGCGTCTTTGAACAGCCATCCGTGCTGGGATCCAAAGCAATCCGAAGTAAACGAGAGCACCACCGCCATGCTGCTGTCGATGCGCAAGGATTGGGTAGCGCGGGTGTTGTTTGAACTCCGGTCATCGGGTGCGCCATCAACGGCCGTGATGATGATGGAGAGGTCGGCAAATCCTGGTGGCGCAGCGATGGGGTCGAGCGCAAGGTGAATGCTGTCTCCCGAAGCGATGTCTCCGTTCCATACGGTATCGGCAGAAGCACCGCCGAAGTAGCCGTATTGCAAGTGCAATTGATGGATGTCCGTCGTTCCGAGGTTGAGCACGGGGACTTCAACAGCGGGAGCAGCTGCACAACTGGAGCCCCTTGGGGATCGAATCCTGCCCAATGCGGCGTCTTTTACCGGGGGGTCGGGAAGTTCGAGCATGTAGACACCTCTGCCGTAAGTGGCGGCAGCCAAGCGTCCAGAGGGGCCGTGAATGAGCAAGTCCGAGACCACCACGTTGGGAAGGCCGTCAGAAAGCCGTTCCCATGTTGCACCGACGGCGGCGGCCAAAGCATAAACACCAATGTCGGTGCCGGCATACAGGACGCCTGAGTCTTCATCGCGCTCCAGGCAGTTGATCGGGGCCGGCGGAAGCCCTGCGCTGATGTTGTTCCAGTTCAGGCCTCCGTCGAGGCTCTCGATGACCTTGATGGAGTCGCTGTAGTTGGAAAGGGTGGCCCAAATGTGGTCTGCATCGTCCTGCGCGACATGGACATCGGTGATCCAGTCAAAACCGTTGGGCGGGTCCAACTCACTAAAAGTTTGGCCATCGGTGGAACGGAACAGCCTGAATTCTTTGACCACATACAGCCTGCCCACGTCACTGGGGGCCAGCGCCAATGCCGTACAGTCTCCACCGGGCAAAGTTTCGAGGGGAACCCATTGGTTGCCCCGGTTGGTCGACCGGTACACTTTGTCCTTGGCGATGTAGACCCAATCGGGGTTGAAGGGGCTCACCTCCCAAGGGGTCAGCCATGCACCTTGTTCGTTTTCCTCGCTTCCCGCATTGCCCGCGATCTGATGAAAGGCGTTGCCGCCATCGTCTGAACGGAACACCTGGCCGTAGTACAGCGAAGCGTACACCACTTCTGAGAGTGCGCCGTGGAAGGAGCATTGAAACCCGTCGCCTCCCAGCACGTGCTCCCACGCGCCTTCGTGCTTCATGAAGGTGCCGTTGTCTTGGGTGCCCACCAGAAGGCGGTCGATGGCCTGTGGGTCGAGGTCCAGCCTGTATGCCTGCGTGATGGCCAGGCCGGCGCTTTTGTCGGCCGAAGAAGCAGTGGCGGGATCAAACACAAAAGCGCCGCCGTCATTGGCGACGAGCATGCGTCCGTCTTCGAGGTATTTCAAGCCGTGTTGATCGGCGTGCAAATAGGGGAGGTCGGCTCCAGCATACCAATGCGCGGCGCATTGCCACTGGCCCCCTCCATCTTCGGAACCCCAGAGGTTGACACCTCCAACGTGAACCTGATCTGGATTTTGGGGGTGAACAGCAAGGGTCAGGTCATACCAGGCTTGCCCACCGGTGTCCTCACCGTTGACCGTCCAGCCCAACACATTGGGCCCTTCGCCTTCGAGCATGCGTGCCGTCCAGCTCGCTCCTCCATCCGTGCTTCGCCAGAATCCTGCAAAGCCTTGATCGTTGTTTTTGCCGGCCACCGCGTAAACGGTGTCGGGTGCCGAGGGCGCAAAGGCGAGGGCGATGCGGCTGATGCCAAAGGAATTGCCATCGAGGCTGTTGACCTCCCACGTGGCGCCCGCGTCGTGGCTTTCGGCGATGTCATTTCCATACTCTCCAGCGAGAAGGTGCCCAGGATTGGAGGGGTCGATTTCCAGGGCAGCGTAATTGCCGGTGAGGGTTCGAATCCAATTCTCTCCACCATTGGTGCTGCGGTAGACCCCCAAGCTGGAAGCCGTCCACAAGGTATCGGGGTCGCTGGGGTGGACCAGAATCCGAGTCAAGGTGCGGCCCAGATTGGTGCCCCAGTCCAGTCCGGTTGCTTCCCAGGTCAAACCTCCATCCGATGAGGTCCAAATTCCAATGGAACGGGTGTCTCCAAAATCCCCATCGCCAGTGGCGATCCAGATGCGGTCGGGGTTGGAAGGGTGAAAGGCGATGTCCGAAACGCCGATAGAGGCCAATTGCTGTCCCCCCATGGCCGTCCAGTGCTCGCCTTCGTCGGAGGTGCGCCACAATCCTCCAGCGGGCGCGCAGGCCCACCATTCTTCTGTTGTACCGGGCCGGTTGACCAACCTGTTTAATCGGCCATTTCCTCCCAACCCTGTGGGACCAACGGGTCCAGCAAAGGTCCAGCTGGGATCGGTGATGCTGCGCTGCGCAGATTCTTGGAGGCGGTCTTCTTCGGCGCGGGCCAGGGAACGGGCAATGGCCGCATTCGATGGCCGCATGCCCATGTCGTCTACCCGGGGCTGCATAAAAGCAAGCCAGCGCTGGAATGGTTTGGCACCCTTGCCCCGCATCGTTGGAGAAATTCCTTCTCCTTCATACAGTGCCGCCACCGAGTCCAAAGGCAAGGTGCCTTGGCGCATGGCTGCACTCCAATGCAACACCCCGTTGTCTTGTGCTTGGACGTGGGCCAACATCCCCAAGGAAAGCCCCAAAAACAAGGCGCACCCCGCCCTCTGGAGGCGGCTCAGCTTCGAGGCTGAATGTGTTGGTGCATGGGGCATTTTGCAATGGGCATTTCTGGCCCCAAAAAGAGGCACAGGGTCAATTCGAACAAGGCAGACCGAACGCTCCAAGAACGATCAGGAAGTCTGCCACATCCACGCCGGGAATGCCGTTCACATCTAACGTACATCCTTCAACGCAACCAAACTCGCCGAGGAGCAGGAGGATGTCATTGACGTTCACGAAGCCATCATTGTCGAGGTCTTCTGGACATTGGCTTTCCTCTTCAGGTGCCAAAGGTCCACCGCTACAGTCATTGTCGACGCCATCCTGCGTCCCTGGCGCGCCAGGATAGACGTCATTACGAGAATCATCGCAATCGGTTGCGTTTGTGACAAAACCAATGAGGCTTTCTTCACATCCTGTGGTGTTGACATCGGCATTTCCGTAGCCGTCTCCGTCGGCATCGGCATAGAGGATGCCCGGTGCTTCGCATGTGCCGTCATCGACAGAGGCAATCTCCATGAAGTTGCAGGCTGTGGGGTCGGTGCAGCCCTGCACAGCCGTCAGTGAGAAGTTGGCATTGCTGATGTCAAAGAAGATCGAGCCGTGGGCTTTCACCTTGATCCGGGCAGCAGCTGTGGTTACCGCGGGCAGCAATACGGTGGCCGATCCCGTATTTGGAACGGCGGAGGCGAGGGTGTAAGACCAGGTGTACCCCCCGTCTACGCTGCAGTAGATGTCCACTTCGGAACAGTTCACATTTCCGCCGTCGGTTCCAGCGACATCCCACAGCACCGTCAATTCGGAGTTCCCTGCCCGGCTGATGCTCGTGTTGGGGTATGTCACCAAGAAAGGACCCGTCGAGGCATCAATAAAAAAGGACTTCGTGGCCACGGCCACGCCGCCACAGCCCGGATTGTTGTCGCGGACCGTGCACTTGAAGGTCAGGGTGCGGTTGTAGTCAGGCAGGTGCTCTCCAAAAGAAACCTGATTGTTGACCAGCTTGTCAACTTTGGGAATGATCCGCGTTGGATTCGTAACAGGGGGGAACGACCGAATACACGGTGCGTTGCCCACCGGGTTGTCGAGGTTGTTGTCGCCGCTGGATGTGGCATTGCCCAGGTTGTACTGCTCCCAGCTGTATGTCAAGGTGTTGCCGGGATTGGGGTCGGTGGCCGTTGCCGTCATTTCAAACGGCGTCTGCTTGGGGATGCTAAAGGCGCTGCCGCCGACAGAAACGGTGGGGGCTGAGTTTCCACTGGAAACTTGGGTAGCGCAGGAGTTTCCGAACCCATCGTGGAGGTAGTTCGTGCCTTCGATCAAGCTGTGCACATGGTACACGTCGTCGGAGTTGTTTTGAAGGTTGGGGGCGCAAATGCCGCTGTAGCTCATGATGGTAGAACCGCTGCCCGGTTCATAGGCCGCCGATGAAGCCCGGTTGCCACTGCAGGAATTGTTGAAGGTGTGGTTGCACCCAAATTGATGCCCCATTTCGTGCCCCACATAGTCCACATCAAAAGGGTCGCCAATGGGAGCGGGCAGCCCCGTTACACCGCCGGCTTTGAAGGACGTGCATACGGAGGCGAGGTAGGCCACGCCGCCGCCTCCCGTGGAGAACACGTGCCCGATGTCATACCCGTTGAAACCAATGATGTTGTCGATGGTGTTTTGGTTTTGCGACAGCATGGCCCCTCCATTGGAGTTGGTATAAGGGTCCGTTGATCCGTTCAAGAAAATCAAATCATCGTTGTCGGGGATCAAGGTCAATCGGATGGCCATTTCGGGCTCCACAATGCTGTTGATCCGGTTGATGGAGGTGTTCATGGCGGACAGCACGCTGGATACCGTGCCACCATGGAACTGACCATATTCACCAGTACAAGCCAGCGCCAGCGAATAATTCCGACGGGTTGGACCGTATGGGGGGCCGACGCGCTGGGTGATTTTGCCGTCGTCCAACCGGCCCGGTCCGTCGACGTCGGTGCCTTTTCCCATGCCCATTTGGCGGACGTCGCAATCTCCCCTTCGTTTTTGGGTGGCGCTCATGAATTCAGCCCGGGTGTACACCATCAACTGGTCGAATTGTCCCACATTCCACGGATCGATGTACACCGTTCCACCGGGGGTGTGAATGATGCCATGAAATCCACGGGGGCTCATGTCGATGCGGCCAAAAATCAAGCTGTTGCGCTCGGATTGAACCATATAGCTGCGGATTTCAGGATACTTCGCCGTCAGGGCAGGTGCCATGATGTCTGAGCGAACCGCTCTGAAGGGGTGGGCCTCCCACCTTTGTTCATTCTGCGCCACCAAAGGAAGGGTCAATCGGCAAGTGCTGTTGTCGAGGCGGGTGCCAGACTGCTGGGCAGCATCCCATTCTGCGGGAGCGCCATCGAGCACGACCGAAAGGAAGGCGTGGTCGTATGAAACCGCCCGCGCATCCGCAACATTCTCCCTGGCTTGGGCGCGCATCTGCTCGCCTTCCAGCCAACTGGCGTCTTTGCTTTCAGGTGGAATGGCATACCACTGGGCCATGACACCCGGCGAAAGGGCGGTCATGAAAACAGCGATGAAACAAAAGGGTAAAGTGGTCCGGTACATGCGCATACAACAAGATAACGGCGTTTTTGATTCAAACGAAGCCTCGGAGGGGGGGCTATTCGGGATGAGATTTGTCATTGTCAATGGGAAAGAACCCGAGTACATGTGGAAAACGGTGTCCACCAGAATGCCGAGAAGGCCATAAAAACCAGTACTTTTCACATTGGCTTAACAGGCACAACAGCGTGGCAAACAAGGGGAAACAAGGTTATACTGAGAGCGACATCAGGTCGCTTGATTGGAAGGAGCACATCCGGCTCAGGCCAGGGATGTACATCGGCAAGTTGGGCGATGGCGCCAGTGCCGATGATGGGATTTACGTTTTGCTCAAGGAAGTCATCGACAACAGCATCGATGAGCACCTCATGGGACATGGTAAGACCATAGAAATCAGCATCAAAGAAGGTGCGGTTCAGGTCCGAGATTACGGCAGGGGAATCCCCCATGGCGCGGTGGTAGACTGTGTCTCCAAAATCAACACTGGAGCGAAATACAGCGAGGGTGCTTTCAGCAAGACGGTCGGCCTCAATGGCGTGGGCACCAAAGCAGTAAATGCACTGTCCACGGAGTTCAGGATTGAGAGTTTCAGGGAGGGGGAAGTCAAGGCTGCCCGTTTTGAATTGGGCGTCCTCAAGGACGACGAAACAGTGACGACGACTTCATTGCGGAACGGCACCCGCACTTGGTTCCGCCCCGACGCTTCGGTTTTCAAGGCCTACCAATACCGCAAGGAGTACGTGGAGCGCTTGCTCTGGAACTATGCGTACCTCAACAGCGGTTTGACCTTGGTCTTCAACGGGGAAAAAATCCACAGTGAAGACGGCCTCAAGGACTTGATCAAGCAAAACCTCTCCGCAGAACCGGGTTATCCCATCATGCACCTCAAGGGGGAGGACATTGAGGTGGCTTTGACGCACACCCAGGCATACGGTGAAGACCACTACAGCTTTGTCAACGGACAATACACCACACAGGGCGGAACGCACCAAAAGGCGCTCAGGGAAGCCTACGTCAAGGTGGTCCGCGACTTCTTCCAAAAAGAATACGACCCCGGTGACGTCCGCATGGGATTGATGGCGGCGGTCGCAGTCAGGGTGCAGGAACCGGTGTTTGAGTCACAGACCAAAACCAAGCTGGGTTCATCGGAAGTCCGTCCGGGTGGAACGAGCATGCGGTCCTTTGTCTACGACTTCCTCAAGGTGGAGCTGGCCAATCACCTGCACCGCAATCCCGACACGGCCACGGCCTTGCTCAAGCGGATTTTGCAGAGCGAAAAAGAGCGCAAAGACCTCGCCGGCATCAAGAAACTCGCGAGAGAACGGGCCAAAAAGGCGAGCCTGCACAACAAGAAACTGCGCGACTGCAGGGTGCACCTCACCAAGAAGCATGCCCGCGCCGAGGAGTCCATGTTGTTTATCACCGAGGGTGACAGCGCTTCGGGCAGCATCACCAAAGCCCGCGATGTCAATACCCAGGCTGTATTCTCCCTCAAAGGAAAGCCCCTGAATTGCTATGGCTTGACCAAGAAGGTCGTCTACGAAAACGAAGAGTTCAATCTGCTGCAAGCCGCCCTCGACATCGAGGATGGACTGGAGGGGCTGCGTTACAACCAGGTGATCATCGCTACGGATGCCGATGTGGATGGGATGCACATCCGCATCCTGCTCATGACGTTCTTCCTGCAGTTCTTTCCCGACCTGGTGAGAAAAGGACACCTGTATGTCCTGCAAACCCCGCTCTTCCGGGTACGGAACAAGAAAGAAACCCGGTATTGCTATTCTGAGGAGGAGCGCGTCAGCGCCATTGCAGCCCTCGGTCCCAAGCCTGAAATCACCCGATTCAAAGGATTGGGTGAGATCAGTCCCGACGAGTTCTCCCACTTCATCGGCGAGGACATCAGGCTGGATCCGGTGGACCTCGGCGGTGAGCACCAACTCGATGACATGCTGTCGTTTTTCATGGGCAAAAACACCCCGGACCGGCAGCGCTTCATCATAGACAATCTCCGTGTCGAAAAGGACCCGGATGAACCTACTGAACCCAAGGAAACCACGGAAGCGGCATGAGCGAGGAAGCCCAGGGTCCCGAGGAGCGGGACGAACAGGACGGCAAAAAGTCCGGAGGAAACGATGAACCATCCAAGCAAGGCGGTGCGTCGCCCTCGGGCGGAGATGGCGAAAGCGCGGAGGAGGCCTCAGGAGATGGGGACTTGGAAACCGCAGCAGAAGGAGAGGGCCCCGAGGACATGGAGCAGGTCATCCGCATCAAGGGGATGTACAACGAGTACTTCTTGGACTATGCATCGTATGTCATCCTCGAGCGCGCCGTACCGCACCTGCACGATGGCCTAAAGCCCGTCCAGCGCCGCATTCTGCACTCTTTGCGGGAGCTGGAGGACGGCAGGTTCCACAAGGTGGCCAACGCCATCGGCAACACCATGAAGTTTCACCCCCACGGTGACGCGAGCATTGGTGATGCCATGGTGCAAATCGGCCAGCGCGAACTCGTGCTGGACTGTCAGGGAAACTGGGGCAACATCGCAACAGGCGACCGGGCTGCTGCACCGCGTTACATCGAGACACGGTTGAGCACATTTGCCAAAGAAGCGCTCTTCAACCCCAAGACCACCAACTGGCTGGCCAGCTATGATGGCCGGAACCAGGAGCCCGAAACACTGCCAGTGAAGTTCCCACTGCTGCTGCAGCAAGGCGCCGAGGGGATTGCGGTGGGATTGGCCTGCAAAATGCTGCCGCACAACTTTATCGAGTTGATCGACGGCGCTGTGGCCTACCTCAAAGGCCGCAGCTTCAAGCTGCTGCCTGATTTTCCTGCGGGAGGGGAGGCCGATTGCGAACAATACAACGACGGACTCCGGGGAGGCCGGGTTCGCGTCCGCGCCAAAATCCGCAAGGAGGACAACAAGACCTTGGTCGTGGAGGAACTGCCCTATGGCGTGACCACCACATCGCTGATCGAGAGCATCCTCAAAGCCAACGACAAAGGGAAGATCAAGGTCAAGCGCGTCGAAGACAACACGGCCGAGTTTGTCGAAGTGATGATACACTTGGCGGCAGGCGTCTCGCCGGACCGGACCATTGATGCGCTGTTCGCCTTTACCGATTGCGAAGTGCGCATCGCCCCCAACGCATGCGTGATCGAAAACGACCGCCCGGTATTTTTGGGGGTCAAGGAAATCCTCAAGCGAAGTGCAGACCGCACGCGGATGTTGCTCGGCAGGGAATTGGAAATCCGCCTCGGCGAATTGCAGGAATCCTGGCATTTTGCTTCCCTCGAAAAGATTTTTATTGAGAAGCGCATATACCGGGACATTGAGGAGTGCGAGACCTGGGATGCCATTTTGAAGGCCATCCACGAGGGCTTGGCCCCTCACATCAAGCACCTGATCCGTCCGGTCACCGATGAGGACGTCACCCGGCTGACCGAAATCCGCATCAAGCGCATCTCGAAGTTCGACTCCGACAAAGCCGACCAGCGGATCGCCAACCTCGAAGTGGAAATCGACGAGGTCAAGAACCACCTAGAACACCTCACGGACTATACCATAGAATGGTACCGCCAGCTCAAGAAGAAATACGGCAAGGGCCGCGAGCGCAGAACGACCTTGCGCACGTTTGGCAACATTGACAGCGCCAAAGTGGCGGTGGCCAATCACAAACTTTACGCCGATAAGAAGGAAGGTTTTGTGGGCATTGGAATGCCGAGAGGCGAGGGCGAGTACATCTGTGATTGCTCCGACATTGCCGACATCATCGTGTTCCGAAAAGACGGCACAATGCAGGTCTCCAAGGTCAGCACCAAGGCGTTTTTTGGAAAGGACATTCTTCACGTGGGCATTTGGAAGCGGGGCGATGAGCGCACCACTTACAACCTGATGTACCGCGATGGAAAGAAAACCGGCGGCGGGCGCACGCTTGTCAAGCGTTTTCATGTGACCTCCATGACGCGCGACAAGGTGTACCATTTGACCAAAGGCACACCGGGAAGCCAGGTGTTGTGGTTCAGTGCCAACCTCAATGGGGAAGCAGAACAGGTGACGATTCACCTGAGCCGATTGCCCCGGCTGAAGTCGCTCAAGGTGGATGTTGACTTTGCCGAGATTGCCATCAAGGGCCGCGGTGCAGCAGGAAATACCGCGACCAAGTATGCCGTCACGGGCAGGGTCGACCTGAAAAGCGCAGGCACCAGCACCTTGGGCGCGAGAAAGGTGTGGTTTGATGAAGCCGTCAAACGCCTCAACAGCGAAGGCAGAGGCCGGTTGGTGGGGGCTTTTGGACCCGATGACCGCTTGCTGGTGGTCGTGGCTTCAGGGGCCTATGAACTGTTGAAGCCAGAATTGAGCACCCATTTTCCGGACGACATGATCTATCTGGACAAGTGGCACTCAGACCGTCCATTGACGGTGGTCCACAGAGATGGCGAGAAGAAAGCCGTTTATGTCAAGCGCTTTCATGCGGAGAATTCGACCAAGACCATGGAGTTCATCGGGGAATCCGAGGGGTCCAGCTTGCTGCTCTTCACCGCCCACGGTGCGCCGGTGATCCATTGCAAGGCCAAAGATTTGGGCGAGCAAAGGTTCAGCCTAAATGAATTCATTGCCGTCAAAGGGGTCAAGGCCAGGGGCAAACGTTTGTCTGTGGACCCTCGCGCAAAAGTGACCCTCGAAGACACACCGGATCCCCACGCCGCTTTGCCCACAGCAGCTGAGGAAAACAACGACGCCGCGTCCCCTCCTGCACCGGACCCGGACCCCGTTCAAGCTGAGGATACAACGCCTTCTCCTCAGCCCAAATCTGAAGCAGCGCCATCTCCTGCGGCATCCTCTACACCTGCCGAAGGGCAGGAATCGAAAAACCCTGAGGACGCCGATGGAGGTCCCCAGCCCACCCTTTTCTGAAGATATCTTCGCGACATGTTTCGTCTGACCCTTTTCTGCCTGGCCACACTCCTGATGGTGGCGTGTTCCAATGCCCCTGCTGACCGCGATTCTGCTGACGCGCAGGCCGTCAACGGCACCGATACTTCGGATGCTTTGATCCATCCCGAGTGGTCGCGGAACGCGGTCATTTATGAAATGAACGTTCGGCAGCATACGCCAAAGGGCGACCTCAAAAGCGCGATGTTGGATTTGGCGCGCATCAAGCAAATTGGTGTAGATGTGATTTGGCTGATGCCGGTGCATCCCATCGGAGAGGTCAACCGCAAAGGGGGAGAGAACAGCAACAATTTTTTGGTCCAGCCCGGCAGCACATCACTGGGCAGTCCATACAGCGTGCAGGATTACACGGCGCTCAACCCGAGCTATGGAACATGGAAAGACTTTGATGCTTTTGTCGCTGCGGCCCACGACTATGGGATGCGGGTCATCATTGACTGGGTTGCAAACCATACTGCTTTTGATGCAGTGTGGACACAAAGTGCTGAAGGACAGGGGTACTACCTCCTTGATGCTGAAGGGAAAATCCAGCCGCCAACGGGGACGGATTGGGTGGATGTCGCACAGCTTGATTGGGACCGTGGCGAAGAAAACGGACTCTATGCAGCCATGGAGGATGCCATGCTGTTTTGGGTGCGCGACCATGACATTGATGGTTTCCGCTGCGATGTGGCCGGCAAGGTGCCTACGCCGTTTTGGAACAGGGTGAGAAGAACCTTGGAAAAGGAGGAGCCTGAAGTCTTTATGTTGGCTGAAGCAGAAGAGCCCGAACACCATGAGCGGGCCTTTGATGCCAGCTATGCTTGGGAGTTTCACCACATCACCAATGAAGTGGCGCAAGGCCACATGAATGCCGACAGCGTTCGGGCCTACCTCAAGCGGGAGTTTGCGCGTTTTCCTGAGTCGGCTTACCGCCTCAATTTCATCACCAACCACGACGAAAACTCGTGGAATGGAACGGTCGCAGAGCGCTATGGCGACGCTGATCGGGCCATGGCGGTGATGTGTGGCACCTTGTTTGGAACGCCTTTGCTGTACGGGGGCCAAGAAAGTGAAATGAACAAGCGGTTGCGTTTCTTCGAGAAGGATACCATTCCCTGGGGCGATTACAAAGCGATGTCGTTTTACCGCATGCTCCACGATTTGCACCACCGCCATCCACCCCTCAGCAATGGGGAGTTTGGGGTGCGTCCGGTGCAGCTTGTCGAAGAGGGGGACATGCTGTATTTCGAGCGTGCATCAGAGGGAACGAGCATCAAAGTCGCCATTAACCTGAGCGACAAGCCCGTGCGGTTCAAGCCGGAGGGCATCGACGGGTACCGGTTCACATTTTCCCGGAGCTCCTTTACCAAGGAGGTTTGGGAGCCTTGGAGCTATGAGGTTTTCGTCAAAAAAGACGCATGAAATACATCGCACTGATTGCCCACGACGGCAAAAAGGACGACCTCGTTGAGTTTGCCTTGAAATACCGTCAGTTCTTTTCGAAAGTACCCACCCTGGCCACGCAAACCACGGGCAGCAGGCTGAAGGAGAATGGAATTGACGTGGAGACGGTGGCCTCAGGTCCAAAGGGGGGGGATGCCCAGATTGCTTCCCGGATCACGGAAGGAAAGGTGGCCGGCGTCATTTTTTTCAGGGACCCGATGGGCAAGCACCCGCACGAACCGGACATCAACATGTTGCTCCGGCTGTGCGATGTCTACAACATTCCACTGGCCACCAACCCCGCTACTGCCGAGCTGATAGCGCGTTACATCGCCTGAGCACCGCTGATGCGCCGTTGGTCGGATTTCCCCGAGGACAACAAGGACCGCACAGTGCGGCTTTGGATCAGTGGCGCCCTGCACACAGGGCTGTCCGCCCTTGACCTTTCGGAGCGGGAGTGCCGCGCCATGGCCGATCGTCTTGTGGCGGGCGTTGATGAGCGGAGCCGGACGATGTTGGACGTCATCGGTCGCAGATACGACGAGGGCGAATTGGACCGCATGGCGGGATGGATGGACCGGGTCATCGCTGGAGAACCTGTGCAACATGTGGTGGGGTGGACCGATTTCAGAGGCCTCAGAATCGCATGCAGTCCGGCGGCTTTGGTGCCACGCCCAGAAACAGAGGAGGTGGTGGAGTGGCTGTTGGAAGGCCTTGAGAATGCCGTTCCGCATCAACCCAAGGGCCCCATGCGGGTATTGGATGTAGGTACCGGAACGGGGTGCGTCGCGCTGGCCATCAAGGCGGCCCGTCCACATTGGGAAGTGTGGGGAGGTGATCTTTCTGAGGCGGCCCTTCAATTGGCCCGTCAAAATTCGGAGGCTTTGGGGCTCGATGTGCACTGGACCAAAGGGGACGCATTGGATGAAACGTGGGCCCCTTGGCCGGCCACTTTTGATGGCATCATCAGCAATCCGCCCTACATCCCAGAGTCAGAGTCCCGAGAAATGGAGGATGTCGTGACCCAACATGAACCTGCCATGGCGCTGTTCGTTCCCGACCACGACCCCCTGCGGTTTTACAAGGCCTTGCGGCGGGGGGCAGAGACCCATCTGTCTTCCACGGGCTGTATGGTGGCCGAATGTCACGCGAAATTCACGCGTCAGGTGGCCGATTGTTGGCAACTCGAGGCGGCCAAAACCGAGGTCCTCTGCGACCTTCAAGGTGCCGAAAGGGGCGTTCGTCTCAAGCGGCATTGAACAGGAATACCATGCAGGAAGAGCCACGCATCAAGGAGCTGCGCCGCACCCTCCACGACCACAACCACCGGTACTATGTGTTGGCAGCGCCGACCATCAGTGACCGCGAGTTCGATGCTTTGTTGTCGGAGCTGGTGTTGCTGGAGTCCGCCCGTCCAGATCTGTTCGATCCGAACAGCCCCACCCAACGCGTAGGTGGCGGTTTCACGGAGCAGTTTGAAAAGGTTCCCCACAGCAGCCCCATGCTCTCGCTGGCCAACAGTTACAGCAGCGAGGAGGTCCAGGAATGGGCAGACCGCATTTACCGCGAATCGGCTGGTGCCACCCGTTTTACCTGCGAATTGAAATACGATGGTGTGGCCATCGCACTGCAGTATGAAGGACGCAAATTGGTGCGCGCATTGACCCGAGGAGACGGCGCTGTAGGCGAAGACATCACCAAAAACGTCCGCACTATACGGACGATTCCGCTGTCCCTTCCAGACCATGCTCCGGAGCAATTGGAGGTGAGGGGTGAAATCATCCTTCCCTTTGCCGCATTCGATGCCCTGAACGCCAAGAAGCAAGCAAGGGGGGAGAAGTTGTTTGCCAATCCCCGCAACACTGCGGCAGGCACCCTCAAGCTGCAAGACAGCGGCGAAGTGGCCAAGCGGGGGTTGGACTGCTTCCTGTATGACGTCCAACTGGAAACGCCGGAAAAATGGGAGGTCCAAGGCCACAGCGATGGGGTCCGGGCCGCTGCCCATTGGGGGTTCAAGACCCCGCTGGTATTGGAACGCGCCTTCGAGGTGGTGCAGGATGTAGAAGGGGTCATGGCATTTTTGGCGCATTGGGACGTCAAGCGACATGCCTTGCCCTTTGCCATCGATGGAGTGGTCCTCAAGGTGGACCACCACGCCCAACGCAAGTCCTTGGGGTCAACAGCAAAAGCGCCGCGCTGGGCCTTGGCGTTCAAGTTCGAAACGGAGCAGGGTCTGACCCGATTGAAGCGCATTGCCTATCAAATCGGGCGCACAGGAGCAGTGACGCCTGTGGCACACCTGGAGCCTGTGCCCATTGCTGGCACGACCGTCCAAAAAGCCTCCTTGCACAACGCCGACCAGATCGCCTTGCTCGACATCAGGGAAGGGGACATGGTACGCGTGGAAAAAGGCGGTGAGATCATCCCCAAGGTGGTGGGAGTGGTGCTCGAAGAACGTCCAGCAGACTCTGTATCCCATGTGTATGCCACCCATTGTCCGGATTGTGACACCCCTTTGGTTCGGGCAGAGGAAGAAGCGCGTCATTATTGTCCAAATGCCTCCGGGTGTCCTGAACAGATCAAGGGGCGAATCCAGCATTTTGCCTCCCGTAGGGCCATGAACATCGATGGTTTGGGGTCAGAAGGTGTGGAGCAACTCTGGTCGGCAGGGCTGATCCGGGACGCATCGGACCTCTATCATTTGGAGCAGTCTTCGCTCGTGACATTGGAACGCATGGGGGAAAAGCGGGCGGGCAATTTGCTCGCAGGCATCGAAGCCTCCAAAGAAGTTCCTTTTGAGCGGGTGCTGTTTGCGCTGGGCATTCGGCACGTAGGAGAGACCGTGGCAAAGAAACTGGCCCGTCATTTCCGGACATTGGAGGCCCTGATGGAAGCCACAGAAGAGGCGCTTTTGGCGTTGGACGTGGTGGGTCCGGTCATCGCAGAAGCGGTGGTGGATTGGTTTGACCAAGAAGAGAATGCAAGGCGGGTGAACTTGCTAAAGAGCAGTGGATTGCAGTTCGAGGTCGCCGAGGTGGAGCACAGTGGAGCAAGCCAAGTTTTGGCAGACAAGAGCTTCGTTGTGAGTGGGGTGTTTTCCGTTCCGCGGGATGAACTGAAGCGGTTGGTCGAGCAACACGGAGGAAGGTTGCTTGGCGGCGTGAGCGGCAAAACCGATTACCTGCTGGCTGGGGATAAAATGGGCCCTGCCAAAAGAGAAAAGGCGGAAAGGCTCAACGTTACAGTGCTCAGTGAAGCCGATTTCCGCGCGCTTTTGCCCTGAAGATTTCCCGAGAAGCGCAGGGTCAGATGTTTCTGAGAGTTGAAACACTTTGCATCTGCATTGAGTTTGCCGATCGGTTGAACTATATTCAGTTCACCTTATTCCTTGATGATGAAGCATTTAATGGTATCGCTTTGCGCAGTGATTGCGGCCTTTTGCTCTGTGGGCACTGGCCTTGCACAGAATTGTTCCGACCCGGAAGCATGCAACTATAACCCTGCCTTTGAAGGTGGGGTTTTGAATGCACCCTGTCTTTTTGTGGAGACGGTTGCCGAGCACAGCACAGGCGATTTGGCGGGCATGACCACATACCGCGTGTATTTCCAGGCAGAAATGGCGACGGATTTTGTGACCTCGGTGTTTGGCAACCTGTCAACGCCATTGACCTTGACCACCACCACGACTTTCTATCAAAACGAATTGGGTTCGGCTTCGTCTGCATCACAGAACCCGCTCCTTTTCGCTGGTTTCCCAGACTTGGTGTACGACAGTTATGTCACCATCGGCTTGTCAGAAACGGCCAATGCTGCCGCAGGGGAGTCCAATCCCAGTTTGGTTCCCTCTCCCAATCAGGACTGGATCGCAGCTTTCGACCCGGGCGGCGGGGCAGCAGGAACGGACATCATCATCAATGATCTTGTGGGTGGCATTTGGTACATCTTCAACGGAGACGCCAATGGTTTGCCGGATGAGAACAACAGGGTATTGTTGGCCCAGCTCACCACCAGTGGTACGCTGGGAGGCGCCCTCAATGTGCAATACTTCCCCGACGGAGGAGAGGCGGTTACCGCCACATTGTCCATCGCCGATGCCTGTCAGGCTACCCCCGAAGACTGCACTTTTGCCGAGCTCTACGAAGATTGCGATGGCAACTGCTTGAACGACGAAGACGCAGATCAGATTTGTGATGAAGTGGACGGCTGCATTGGAACGGTCGATGCTTGCGGCGTGTGCAACGGTCCCGGTGCAGTATTGGACTGTGGATGCACAGCCATCCCTGCCGGCGATTGCGATTGCAATGGCAACCAATTGGACGCCGTTGGCACTTGTGGGGGCGATTGTGAATCGGACCTCAATGGAAATGGTGTGTGCGATACGGAAGAAACCGACGGGTGCACAGACGATACAGCATGCAACTACGACCCGAGCGCCACGACCGACGATGGCAGCTGCGCTGATTTGGACGTGTGTGGAGTGTGCAACGGTCCTGGTGCGGTTTACGCCTGCGGATGCACCGAACAGCCGGCCGATGATTGCGACTGCGATGGCAACCAGCTGGACGCCTTGGATGTGTGCGGTGGCGACTGCACTGCCGATGCTGACAGCGATGGCATTTGCGATGACGTGGACGATTGCGTGGGCACATTGGACGCTTGCGGAGTGTGCAATGGTCCTGGTGCAACAGCTGAATGCGGCTGCGATGACATTGCTGCCGGAGCCTGTGACTGCGATGGAAACGTGGCGGATGCCTTGGGTGTATGCGGCGGCGATTGTGCAGCTGACGCCGACAGCGATGGCATTTGTGACGACATCGACGGCTGCATTGGTGAGGTGGACGCCTGTGGAATTTGCAACGGTCCTGGCGCGGTCTACGACTGCGGTTGTGATGGACAACCTGCTGGCGATTGCGACTGCAACGGCAACCAGCTCGATGCATTGGGCGTATGCGGTGGCGACTGCCCAGCCGATGAGGATTTGAACGGCATTTGCGACAACCTTGAAGGCAGCGGTTGTGGCGATCCTGAGGCCTGCAACTTTGATGAGTTTGCGGACCCTCCCGTGGATGAGCCCATCACGGATTACTGCACCATCACGGAAGTGGTGGCCACCCACACTGCGGGTGACTTGGCGGGCATGACGACCTACCGCCTCTATATCCAGACCCTGCACCCCACGGACTTTGTGACTTCGGTTTCAGGAAACTCCAGCACCCCCTTGGACATTTCCACAACATCGACCTTCTACCAAGACGTTTTGGGTGGAGCGACCCCCGAAAATGTGAATCCGCTGCTGCTGCCAGGTTTCCCCAATCTGGCCTACGACAGTTGGGTCAGCATTGGACTGGACGGTCCAGCCGATGCGACAGCAGGCGAATCTTCCGTCACTACGGTCAATTCCCCCAACCAAAATTGGACACTTCAATTCGAACCTGGATTCGGCGCCCCAGGCGGAAACATTGAAATCGACGACGAAGTCGGAGGGGTGTGGTACGTGCTCAACGGCGACAGCAATGGACTTCCAGACGCAGACGGACGTGTGCTGCTGGGCCAGTTCACCACGGATGGAGATCTGTCGGGAACGGTCAACGTACAGGTCTTCCCTGAGGGCGACAATGTCAATTACCTGCTCCTGACTATGCCCATAGGCATGGGCATAGGCTGCCCATCGGGCAGTGGGGGGGACAATTGTTTGTACGATGACGCCTTGGGCGCTTGTGGCGGAGACTGCGGTGCCGATGCCGATGCCGATGGAGTATGTGATGACGTGGATGACTGCGTCGGAGACATTGACGAATGCGGCATATGCAACGGTCTTGGCGCGGTCTACGCCTGTGGTTGTGATGAGCAGCCTGCCGAAGATTGCGACTGCGATGGCAACCAACTGGATGCATTGGACGTGTGTGGTGGCGATTGCGCAGCCGACGCGGACAGCGATGGCATTTGCGACGATGTAGATGAATGCGTGGGCACCGTGGATGAGTGCGGCGTTTGCAATGGTCCCGGAGCAACGGGGGATTGCGGGTGTGACGGCCTCCCTGCCGGAGCCTGTGACTGCGATGGCAACGTGGCGGACGCTTTGGGCGTGTGTGGCGGCGATTGTGCAGCCGACGCCGACAGCGATGGCATTTGTGACGACATCGACGGCTGCATTGGTGAGGTGGACGCCTGTGGAATTTGCAACGGTCCTGGCGCGGTCTACGACTGCGGTTGTGATGGACAACCTGCTGGCGATTGCGACTGCAACGGCAACCAGCTCGATGCATTGGGCGTATGCGGTGGCGACTGCCCAGCCGATGAGGATTTGAACGGCATTTGCGACAACCTTGAAGGCAGCGGTTGCGCCGATCCTGAGGCTTGCAACTTTGATGAGTATGCGGACCCTCCTGTGGATGAGCCCATCACGGATTACTGCACCATCACGGAAGTGGTGGCCAGCCATACTGCGGGTGACCTGGCGGGCATGACGACCTACCGCGTCTATTTTCAGACCCTGCACCCAGCGGACTTTGTGACTTCGGTTTCAGGAAATTCCAATACACCCATGGACATTTCCACAACGTCGACCTTCTATCAAGACGTTTTGGGCGGAGCGACCTCGGAAAATGTGAATCCGCTGCTGCTTCCAGGTTTCCCCAATCTGGCCTATGACAGTTGGATCACCATTGGATTGGATGGTCCAGCCGATGCGACAGCAGGAGAGTCTTCAGCCACGATCGTGAATTCACCGGACCAGAACTGGGCGCTTCAATTCGAGCCTGGGTTCGGAGCACCGGGGGGCAACATTGAAATCGACGACGAAGTCGGAGGCGTGTGGTACGTGCTCAACGGCGACAGCAATGGACTTCCAGACGCCGACGGACGCGTGTTGTTGGGCCAGTTCACCACGGATGGAGATCTGTCGGGAACGGTCAACGTACAGGTCTTCCCCGAAGGCGACAATGTGAACTTCTTGCTCGTGACCCTGCCCATCGGCATGGGCATAGGCTGTCCGTCGAACAATGGCGATGACAGTTGCCTGTACGAAGACGCTTTGGGCGCTTGCGGCGGCGATTGCCCTGCCGATGTGGACGGGGATGGGATATGCGACAATGCAGAAACCCCAGGCTGCACGCTGGAAACAGCCTGTAACTATGACCCGGCGGCCACGGATGACGATGGAAGTTGCACTACCGTTGACGAATGCGGGGTGTGCGGAGGCAGTGGCATCGCCGATGGCGATTGCGACTGTGACGGCAACCAGCTCGACGCCTTGGGCGTGTGCGGTGGCGATTGTGCTGCCGACGCCGATGCCGATGGCATCTGTGACGACGTCGACGACTGCGTGGGAGACCTCGACGCCTGTGGCGTATGCAACGGTCCCG
>JBELBZ010000023.1:0-27147 GCA_042095055.1 Crocinitomicaceae bacterium
TTGGCCTCGAACTATGACCCGAACGCCATCAACATCGACAACACCTTGTGCGAGTTCAACGGTGGTTGCTCTGACCCGGAAGCGGAGAACTATGACGACACAGCCAATCTTGACGACGGCAGCTGTCAATACACCATCCGCATCATTGTGGACATGGCCCAGCAAGGTTCAACAGGCGCAAGCATTGTCATCAACGGCAACAATGCAGGCAGCATGGCCTATGCCAACTTCGACGCATATAGCTATGATTTCAACACAGGCGAAGGCGATCTGACCGTGTCCTTCATTGCAGGCGATGGAACAGCCGAAACGGCAAGTCCAAGGACCATCACCATTGCAGCACCCCTTGCGCAAACCACGTTTGTTTACTGCTTTGATGAGAACACGAATTGCACAGGATGTACAGACCCAAGCTTTTTGGAATACAATGCATACGCCGTAGGAGACGACGCCTCGTGCTCGACGAATCCGGTTTTGGGTTGCACCTACCTAGACGCAGAGAACTACGATGCTACTGCATCCGTGGATGACGGGTCTTGCACAGGGTTCGGTAGCAGCAACGACTGTCCATCTGACCTGAACCAAGACGGCGCCATTGGTGCCGGTGACTTGCTCATCTTCTTGGGTGAGTTCGGATCTACTTGCGAATAACCAGCAGTCTAAAGCTTAAAACCAATTCAGAGGCCGGATCCTAACAGGATCCGGCCTCTCACTTTAGACACTTTTCGATAACACCCCCTTAACACAGGTGGACACCAGAATACCTCCCTTTGCAAAAATGACTGGGACCATGCGCTTCTATGCCCTCCTTCTTTGCACCATGCTGTCCAGCGCAGCATTGGCACAAGGTGTTGTCCGTGGTAAAATCACAGATGGTCAAACTGGGGAAAGCCTCATCGGTGCCAATGCATTTATCGAAGGCACGACGAAGGGAGCCATGGCCGACCTCGACGGCAACTACAACCTGACAGGGTTGGCGCCGGGCACTTACAAGGTGACAGGACGCTTTATCGGGTACGCCCCCATCACTGAAGAAGTGACCATCACTGGAGACGGCGTGACCATCGTCAACTTCAACCTTTTCGTCGAGACCTTTGTGATTGAACAGGCAGCAGAAGTCATCGCCAAAGTGGACAGAACCCGTGATGTCTACATGGAGAACATCAAAAAGAAGTCAGCTGCAAGCATAGACTACATCTCGAGCCAGCAAATCAAGCGGACTGGAGACACCGATGCCGCCAGTGCTATGAAAAGGGTCACAGGCGTATCCACTGTGGGAAATTTCGTGTTTGTGAGAGGGCTCTCCGACCGCTACCTCAAAACCACTTTGAACGGCGCTGAAGTCCCTTCCATTGACCCCAGAAGGAACACCATTGAGATGGACCTGTTCCCTACCAACCTCGTGGACAACCTCGTGGTTACGAAAACCCAAACGGCAAACCTCCCCTCTGACTGGGCTGGAGCATACATCTCGGTGGAAACAAAGGACTTCCCCGAAGCCTTCTCCTTCAATTACACATCAAGCCTGGGTTGGAACACCAATACCACAGGCCGCGAGGTGATTTCAAGCCAACGGAGCGACTCAGATTGGCTAGGCTATGACAACGGCTTTCGAGGATTGCCAGGCAATGTAGAAGGTCTAACCGTGGACGATTGGCCCACCTTGGTCAATGTCTCCTTCGGTGATCAAATACAATACCTGATCGATCAAGACGGAACCTCTGATGAGGACCTCTCCGGTTGCTTGACAGGGTGCGGGTTGGAAACTCTTGGAGACATCGCAAGTGTCACCGACCGCAACTGCATGCTCGATTGCCTCGGCTACACGGACTTGTGGGGCCCGAGTTATTCGGACTCGCTCTACTTCAATGCCGGCATTCCGTCCTCCATTGCGGCCAACCAACCACTAACGGACATCGGTCAAGGCTTTGAAAACACATGGGAACATGTGACACGTCAAGCTGCCTTGGACATGAAGCACTCGCTCAGCTTCGGCAACCAGACAACCCTCTTTGGCCGCCAGCTCGGTTACATTTTTGGGGCCCAATACGGCCGGAACACCCGGGCCTACCAAGACGGGATATACTCGCGCTGGGCTGCGGGATCCATCGAAGGCACCGACTCCCTCGACGTTCAGAATTATTACACGGACGAGCGGACCAACGAAAATCACCGTTGGAATGCCATGCTCAACCTCAGCTACAAACTGAACGAGTTCAACAAGCTGTCTGTGATGGGCATGAACATCACGAGCGGCACCAACAGTGCCCGTTTCCAAGAAGGCTTGAACCCTAGGGATGGCGATGAAATCCAACAACAGCGGACCCACCGGTATCAGTCAAGAAACCTCAATACGTATCAGATTCGGGGCGAGCATTACCTCCCAAACAATGAAATCGAAGTCCAGTGGACGGTCAGCCGTTCCGAAGGAAAATTGAGCACCCCAGACCTCCGGACATTCTTCAACAATTACATCGACAACGAAGTGGTCCTCACGGACCAAGCGGTCTTCTTCAATGATCAAGGCGAGGCTTACGACTCCACCTCCACCGCTGCCATTCTGGGAGAAGTCAATGGCCTGATCTCTGACGGTGTACTGGGAACCAATTGGGCCACTGACATCGAGGGCACGCTGCAAACCCTTGCAGATGAAGGCATCGAATTCCCCGTCGGTGCCCTTGAGGTGCCCACCGAGACAGACCGCTTTTACACCATTCAACCTTCGCGCTATCCTGCCCCCTCCCGCTACTGGAGGAGCTTGGAGGAAAACAAAACCGATATCAAGGTTCATGCAAGCAAGCCCATCTTCAGCAACTCCTCTTGGGAAGGAAAGTTGAGCACAGGCTTGAGCTACGTGCGCACCACCCGAAGCCAAAGTGAAAACAAGTTCACGCTCGCTGAACAAGGCAACTCATTGGACAACGTGGAGGGCGATCCTACGGCCTATTTCGCCCCGGAAAACCTGATGGTCATTCCCGGGCAGAGCTACATCTACACCTCCCTCGCAACCGACCCCAAGAACACGGACGTAGGGCACTTGAATGTATTTGGTGCATATGCCATGCTCGACGCCCAAGTCAATGAGCGCCTCAGAGGAAACGTCGGCCTGCGAATGGAAATGGCCGACATGGTCATTCAAACGGATGTCGATACCACTGACCTTACCCCCCTTCAAATCCAGACCACCCGAGGAACGTTGAGCGAAGAGGACCTCATGCCGTCCCTCAACATGACCTATGCGCTCGGCAAATTGGATCCCATTAAGCTCACCAACTTGCGTTTTGCTTACAGCCGGACACTGGCCCGCCCCGTTTTCAGGGAGAAAGCTCCCTTCCGCAGTTTTGATTTTGAGACGCTGCAGGTGCTCAAGGGCAACCCGCAATTGGACCAAACCAGAATCGACAACTTCGACCTGAGACTGGAGCATTTCCCGAATCTTGGAGAGGTCCTCTCGGCCAGTGTGTTCTTTAAGCGGTTCACAGACCCCATTGAGCAAAACACGGTACTGGAAGCGGTCAATACAGAGTTGACATGGTCCAACCTGCCCTATGCCAACGTCTGGGGACTGGAGCTGGAAGGCCGCAAAGACTTCGGAAACCTCACCGAGACGCCTTTCCTGAAAGACTTGACCCTCTCAGGAAACATCAGTTTCATCCGCTCTGCCTCCCGCATTTGGCGCAATGAGCTGGAAACCATTCGGGCTCAAAACCCCCTCCAAACAGAAACCCGCCCCTTGTTCGGGCAGGCCCCCTACATCCTCAACGGGGTGCTGACCTATACCAACGACAGCATCGGAATGTCGGCCACCGTGGCCTTCAATGTGCAAGGCCCTAAAGTGCTCTTGGTGACGCTCGGCGCTCTACCCAATGTGATGCAGCAACCCACACCAACGCTGGACTTCAGTCTGGGAAAGATGCTGGGTGAACATGTCCGCTTGGGCTTCAAGGCACGCAACCTGATCAATCCACGCGACCGGAAGACCCACCTCTACAACGGAGTTCACTACGATTGGAACAGCTTCACCAGAGGCCGTACGTATTCATTGAGTGTTTCTTACAACATCTGACCATGCCCCAAAAGCAAGCCTTCTTTCTCGCCGTCACCGCAGTTCTCTTGGTTTCTGGTTGTAAAAAGTATGACCAGAACGGAAGCCTGCTCCACTTCAAGACCCCTGAAGCCCGACTCATAGGCGACTGGCGCAGTGCCGAGGTATCCCAGGTCGGGACAGCAGACTCCAACTTGACGGAATTCATGGCTTCAGGCAATTTGCTGCTCGATGCCTCATTTCAAGAAGACCACTCTGTAACCATTGTCAATGTCAACGAGGACATTACCTATGAAGGCACCTGGGATTTCAACGATGACAAGTCCGTCTTGCATCTGGACGAATTGACCTTCACAAAGGTTTCAGGCCCGTTTTACAACGATTCTACGGATGTGGACCAGACCGAGCTCGTCCAAATGGCCTTCGACTTTCTCATGGGTGAATTGGATTGCAGCGACACCCTCTTCTTTGCCACCGGTAGCTACACATTGCTCACCGACGAAGTAGCAGCCTGCGTGAACAGTCTCACTGCGACAGGTTCCAATTGGATCTTGTCTGAAGGCACATTGAATTACAATGGAGCTGTCCTGTCTGCCGGAGATGTCATCAACGGGGCCATGGAAGAGTACATCGAAGGGTTCGTAGATGACGAGTTGCTCTCCGAAGACTGCATGGAGGAGCTCACAGGAGATTGCATGGCAGAGATCACCGACCTCGCCTTGGCCGAATATGGAGCCCAAGTGGAGTTCGTGGAAATCCTGGAACCCATCATCACAGGTTGGGATGACCCCGGCCTGTTGCAAGCGCTTTCCGACCATTGCGATTTAGAAGTCACTCCCTGGTCGGGCACCCCGTCCGGGTTGGACGATCCAGCCGTCCTCGGGCTGCTCGCTGACAATGCCACGCTCGACCTGGATTGTAACGGTGTTCCTGAATCCTTGGGCCTGAATTTGACCCCTTCCTTTGTCACTGAGGTCAAAGTCCTCGACCTCTATTGGGAGCTGCTCGAACTCGAACTGGATGACCTTCAGGCCTACCAGTTTCGTGAATTCGATGGTGAGTCCATCTTCGACTTCAACTTTTTGTTGCGCTTCGAAAAGCAGAATTGAGCGCGCACCGCCGATGGGCACCCTTTAGGGCGCAAATCCAAATTCCTTCTGTAAAGCTTCTACGGTTTCTGCCGGCAGGTCGTTGACGTCCAGCAACATCAGGCCATCCAAGGCATTGTTGAACTTGGGGTCGCGGTTGAACCCCAGGATGCGGGCGTTCTGATGGAGGTACTTTTTGAGCAGCACAGGAGCCACTGCTTGTGAGGGCTCGATGTCGGCCAAAATCCGGTCGAGCCGCTTGACATCGTCTTGGGCTCCATCCAATAAGGCATTCGCGTCTACCCTTCTTTCCTCAAAAGCAAAGCGCTTCCGGGGACGGATGAACTCCGCCCATTGGTGGTCCCAGAAATTCCGCCTCACGAAGGCCATGATCAGCGACCTTGAAAAGCGCTGATAATCACTGCTGATGGTGACTGGCCCCAGAATGTAACGGGCTTCAGGCGATTGGAGCAATACCGTCAAAATACCCTTCCAGAGCAGGAACAACGGCATGCGTTGGCGCTGGTATTCTGGTCGAATAAACGACCGGCCCAACTCCAAAGAAGCGCGCAGAACCGGCTGAAACCCCTTGCGCATCCGAAACAACGAGTGGGTGTAAAATCCCCGGGGACCAAAGCGCTCCATGATCAACCACCCCTCTCCTACGCGATAGGCACCCGCCAAGCGCCCTGCTTCTGCATCCCACAGCACCAAATGCTGGTAATAGAAATCATACTCATCCAAGTCGAGCGCCTTGTTGGTGCCCTCGCCCACGGACCTAAATGTCAATTCACGACAGCGTCCAATCTCTTGCAGCAGCTGTGGGATTCGTTCTGCCGGGGCCAAATACACTTCGAGGTTGCCGTGGTCAAACAGCTTCAATTCAGCCACGCCCAAAATCTCTCGCTTTAAAATTTCAGGGGCCGTTTCTGGCGCAACGTCCTGGGCCTTCGCGGGGAACTTGAACCCCTTGAAGTACTCCTTTCGGACATCATAAGCGGCACCCAGCGCATAGGATTTCGCACGCAGGAAACGCGCCAATTGCTCCGTTCCTTCAAATCCAGACAGGTCCCTTTTGCGCAAGGGACGGCCCGCCCGCATGCGCAAGACGTGTCCTTTTTTATTGCGCAGTTCAGCCGCCACCCTCAGAGAGCGCAAAGAAGGATGGATCAGCCCCAACCATTGAAACAAAGGGCTGTTGGCTCCATCGATGTAGACGGGTACGACTGGAACGTTTTGTTCTTGCAACCATCCGACTACAGAACGCGACCACATCCCATCGGAAACCACCCTCGAAGACCTTGTGAAGCCTGAAACCTTTCCGGCAGGAAAAACCCCAAATGCCCCTCCCCCTGCCACATGCTGGCTCGCCTCCTTCCAACCTGACAGCAAGGGCACCGAGCGGCCACCTGACCGCACCTCTGATACAACACACATGGACCCACCGAGCGACGGGGTATCGGCGAGCAGCGACTCTACTCCCAGCTTAAAGTCCGGCCTCACTTTTTGGATGGACCGGATCAAGGCCAGCGCGTCCAAAACCCCGAAAGGGTGGTTGGACACCACAACGAAAGGACCCTCCGCCGGGATTTTTGCCCAATCCTCCTCCTGCCATTCCAATCGAACACCCAATTGATTGAAGACTTCATCAATAAAGTCTGCAGCTGGTAGATGGGCAATGCGGCCGTATGCTGAGTTCAACTTGCGAATCCCGCCAAAGCGGTGAAACAACCCCACCAAAGGGTGGCGATCAGGCAATCCTGACCACAGGGCCAAGTCTGAGCGAGACACCAAACGCTCCGCTGAAATGGTTTCTTCACCTTCCATCTTCAGCCAAATTAGGCCTCCGTCATCAATCCTCTTCCGCATTGGTCGTTGGAGTATTTTCGAAGCATGACGCTACGCCTTCGAACGGTCTCCTTTTTGGCCATTATCTCTGCCATGGGTTGCGGTGAAACCACCGATAACACCGGTCTCGAGCTCCCTTTATCTGACCCAACCACTGAAGCCGTGAAAGACACTGCTCCCACCTTTGAAATCCAAGGACACCGCGGCGCCAGAGGGCTGCTTCCCGAAAACAGCATTCCCGGATTTGTCATCGCCATACGCGAAGGCGCGAACGTGCTGGAGATGGACCTGTGTGTGGCCAAAGACGGCAACCTCATTGTGAGCCATGAACCCTGGATGAGCCACACCATCTGCACAACGCCAGAGGGAAACGCCATTTCTGAATCAAAAGAGCGGCAATACAACCTGCACCAAATGAGCACCGGCGAAATCCAGGCGTTTGACTGTGGAATGGCCCTTCATCCGCAATTTCCTGAGCAACGACACCTGCCCGTTCAAAAACCCACTTTGGCAGAGGTGGTCAAAGTGACCGAAGAAGTGCCCCTGCTCAAGAGCGACGCCAAAATCCGTTACAACATGGAGATCAAGCACAGGGAGGACCTCGAACCTGAGTATTGTCCGGATGCTGTGACTTTTGCCAAAACCGTCATCGCAGAAGTGCGCAGGCTGGGCATTGAAGACCGCACCTGCATTCAAAGCTTTAGCGCGGACGTATTGAATGCGGTCCACCAACAAGCGCCCAACATGACCACAGCCTGGCTGACAGATTCCGATGGGCCTGTCACCGCAGAACTGGCCAAAATCAACTTTAAGCCTTCCATCTATTCTCCGCAGTGGGAAGGCATCGACGCCAATGACGTCCACGATCTCCAGCAACAGAACATCCGGGTGATTCCCTGGACTGTCAATGAGGCAGAAGACCTGTTTGCTGTGATGCAGATGGGCGTGGACGGCATCATTACCGATTACCCAGACCGCTTATACAAGTTGCGCAAAAATTGAGCGCAGGGAGTTGGAGGGAAGCCCAGCGCAAGATCAGCGCAAGATCCTCACGAAGCCATTCTGACGAATGACCTCAGGAACGCGGTCCTTGCGCAATTCGATGATGACCTCCCACATGTAAACGCCGTCGATGGCATAGTAGCGGCCACTCTCTCTGGTTTTTGAACCCGGCGTTCCTTCGACCTGACCGTACCACACCTCAGCGGGATCCGTAGACTGAAATACTGGCCGCCCCCAGCGGTCCCAGACTGTTACTTCGTAGGTAAAGGGCTCACAATCCAACACCGGGAACCAAGCGTCATTGTTGCCGTCGTTGTTGGGCGTAAAGGCCGTCGGCACGTAAACCTGACACCCACAGACGATCTGCTCCACTTCCAAAACGTGGTTCACAGTATCGCACACATTGGAAACCTCCACCGAATACAAGCCCGCTCGGCTGAGGGTCCGCTGAGGAGCTATACTGCCGTTGTCCCAGCGGTAGGAGGAGGAATAAACGGCCTCACCTTGGAGGGCGTTGAGGGTGACGGAATCATCCAAGCACAGCGTATACAACACCTCGAGCGGAACCGCAATGGGCTGGGCGACTTCAACCGAAATAGAGTCAACGAATTGACAGCCGCTGACTTGGCTGGTGGCCACATATACCGAAGGTTGGTTCACATCAATCGAAGGCCCCACTTCCCCAGTATTCCAAGTGACCAGCACATCTGTCAATCCTGTTTCAATGGTCAGCACGTCGCCAGGGCAAAGCACTGAATCTTCAACCAAAGCAAATTCTGGAATGGGCCTCACCTCTACTGCGATGGTATCTCGGTTGACACAACCGTTCAATGCCACAGCCACAGTGTAATCCCCGCTTTCATCCACCGTCAAAATGGGCGTCGTCAAGGTGTCATTGAAAATCACGTAATCTGCACCGACCACACCGGGGTCTAGGTCCAAAGACTCCCCTTCACACAGGATCACATCCAACCCCAAGTCCACGGGTGGCAGAGGTTGGGCCGAAACAGATACGATGTCTGTGAAATCACAACCGTCCTGGGTAGCCGTCACTTCATAAAAGCCGGGAGAAGTGACCCACAGCTGATTGCCTACAACACCGTTGGACCACACATAATCCGACGCACCAAAGGCCGCCAAGGCAAGCACACTGTCTTGGCTGCAAAAGCTGAGGTAATCGGGCAAATTCGCATCAAAAACATCCACCACCTCGATGAACACTTGGTCATTGACCTGACAAACACCATCGCTGACATTGACACTGTAAATCCCTGTGTTGGTGACCTCATAAGTAGACGAAACAGTACCATCCTGCCACAAGCAGGCCGCCGCGGGATAACCGGGGTCCAAGATGTACGGGGTGCCGGGACACACTGTAGCGTCACTGCCCAAGTCAACCCCTGTCAAGTTGCTCAACGTCACCTCCACAATACCTGTCGACACACAACCTTCCACCGTGGTAGCCGTCACGGAGTAGAGGCCGGATGAGTTGACCTGGTACTCTGCGTCACCGGGTCCACCCTGCCATTGAAATGCGGGGGGCAATCCACCCCAACTGTTGTTGACCGCATTGAGCGTGACATCCTCTCCCGAGCACAGGGTTACGGCTGGGCCCAAATCCAAGGGGTATTCATCCAGCCATGTTACCACTACAGTGTCGCTGGCTTGACACCCCATCACCTCCACCGTAACCGCTACTGTGCCCTCTGAGTCTACCAATGCCGTTTGGGAGAAGCCGCTGAAGTCCCCGTCGAGGGTCCAAGAAAAGAATGCCCCAGGGTTTCCAGCATCGAAGGACAAAGGGGTGTTGGGACATACAGTTTGATCCGCTCCCAAATCAGGTGCGTCAATTACAATTTCTGAGACATTCAAGTCCACCTCCTCCTCGCAGCCTTCTGCAGTGGTCACAACGGCTACTGCTCCAGCTACACTTCCCGTGATCCATGTATCGCCGATTGAACCGTCAGGCCAAGTCGTGGTAGCACCAGGCCAAGACATACTCAATTCAACCGTCTCAGACGGGCACACCTCTTCCACAATGGGGTCAAGTTCTACCGCAACAGGACCTTCAATGGCCCCGATGTCAGGGTTGGCATCGCGCAACACTCCGCGCTGATCTTCGGCCACACCCAGCGCCGCACCTGCATCAATCGCAGGGCTGACTGGCTCACAAGCGCTCAGCATAAAGGCGTCGGTGGGCCCACCGTAATCAGCAAACGGGAGAAGTTCAGGAACAACGCCTATCAAATTGCCAACCGAAGCTGCATCAAATTGAGAATCAACATTGTCCCCCAATGTCCCAATGAGGTTGTGCCCCACTGCTGACATCAAAGGACCTCCACCGTTGAGGTACACGTCTTCGTTGTCTCCTGCAGGTGCGCCTGTGGCCGTATTGCCCCAAATCAGGCAGTTGTCCAGGGTGATCTCACCGCTGGTTGTTCCAATGGCCCCTCCGCGAGCTACGCCGTCTGTAGGTGCAGCACCACCGCCGAACGATGTCCCTGAAGAACCGGGAATGGCCGCGTTTCCAGAAAAGGTACAGTGGCGAAAAACATGGGTTCCCGACCGCGCAAAAAATGCGCCGCCAAACGCTGCAGCGCCGCCGCCGCCCGCTCCTCCGTTGACGGCCCCATCACCGCCATCACCGCCGAACATAGATCCCGAGGCCCCGGTTCCAGGACCACCGGGATTGAGCCATCCGCCTGTGGAATAGCCGCCGCCACCGCCGCCACCGCCAATGCTACCTGGACTTCCATCCTCATTGCCACCGCCGATGTTACCACCATCTCCGCCGCTTCCCCAATTCGTGAAGCTCGTGCCGCCATTTCCGCCACCGCCACCAGCACCTCCGTTTCCACCGTTGCCTCCCAAAGCTTGGCAATTTGAGAACGTACAATTCTCGAATGTGGAGCCCGAGCCGAGCCAGGAGCTCACAGCACCGCCAGCACCAAAGGCACCACCTCCGCCTCCGCCTCCATTGCCTCCATTGTTGGCCTCTGCTGTGCAACCCGAAAAAGCACAGGAATACAATTCCACCGTTCCCCTGTTGTGCATGCCCCCACCGAAACCAATTCCAGAAGTACAATCCTTGATGGAAACGCGGTTCAAAGTCAATGCATCACAGTCGTTTTCAATGGCCCCTCCAGGGTCGTTGCCGTCAAAACCATTGCGCAGCTCCAAATCGTTGAGACTAAATGATGTCAGCCCGCTGCCCAAGTCGAAAAACCGCGAGGCCCCTGCAGCGTCGACGAGGGTGGTGCGCGCTCCTCCTCCCAACACCGAGATCTCTCCAGCATTTAGAAACAGCTCTCCATTGGTCCAAGTATAGGTGCCCTCCGGGAGGACCACCTCAACCTCACCTGCAGTGGACGCCGCTTCCTGCAGCGCTGCACGGAAGGTGCACATGCCCCCGCCACCATCACAAATGCCATCAGCAGGGTTGACATCCACTCCGTCAACAAACGTGTCAACAGTTATAATGGTCTGAGATTGAGCAGTAAAGCCTATGGTCATACACACCAATAGACACTGCAAGTAATGTTGCTTCATGGGATTCGGCACGGCTACAAAGTACGAACCGCCCAGCGGTGAAAAAGGTTGCGAATAGTGGTGATTTTTCCAAAGGTTCCTGAGAAATTCAAGCATTCAAACCTTCGCACATGTGTTCCATTACTGCGCTGCTCAACCGCACCCACGAATCCGATTCTGACCGGCAAAAGGTATTGGAGGCCTCCTTATGTCAGAGGCACCGTGGACCGGATTGGTCGGGCATTGTGGAACACCCTGGTGCCATCATTGCCCATGAGCGGTTGGCCATTGTCGATGTGTTGAGTGGTGCCCAGCCCATGGTGGATTCCAAACGCCAAACGGTTCTGGCGGTCAATGGTGAGATCTACAACCACAACGCCTTGCGCTCCAGTGAGGGCGCCAAAGGATATACGTTTCAATCCGCCAGCGATTGTGAAGTTATCCTCGCACTGCACCAGAATTGCGGAACGAAACTGGTGGAGCAGCTGAGCGGCATGTATGCCTTTGTCCTTTTCGAACCTGAAACGGGCCATTGGATGATCGCACGCGACCCCATGGGCATCATCCCATTGTACTTCGGTACCGACAGCGAAGGTCAGTTATGGGTGGCTTCAGAGATGAAAGCCCTTGCCCCTGTTTGCGATGATGTTCGCCTGTTTCCCCCTGGCCATGTTTGGGAGAAGGGCCAAGACGCCCCTGTGAAATTCTACACCCGAACGTGGATGACAGGTGAACTGCCCAATGCCCCGTACCGGCCAGAAGAACTCAGGGATGGACTGACAGAAGCCGTCAAAAAACACCTCATGGGCGACGTCCCATATGGCTTACTGATTTCCGGAGGCCTCGACAGTTCAGTCATCGCTGCCATCGCCATGAAGCATGCCTCGCGTCGCGTCGACGATGGAGGCCATACAGAGGCCTGGTGGCCCCGTGTGCACAGTTTTTCAATCGGCTTGGAGGGTTCACCAGATCTCGCTGCAGCAGAAGAGGTGGCAGAAGCCATCGGTACGGTGCACCATGGGCTGAACTTCACCATCCAAGAAGGCATTGATGCGCTTTCTGAGGTGATCCGGCACATCGAAACGTACGATGTCACCACAATCCGGGCGTCCACCCCGATGTACCTCATGGCCAGAAAAATCAAGGCAATGGGCATCAAGATGGTGCTGAGCGGTGAAGGGGCTGACGAGCTTTTTGGGGGGTACTTGTATTTCCACATGGCCCCCAATGCCAAGGAATTCCACGAAGAGACCGTTCGCAAGGTGCTCGGCCTGCATCAGTACGACTGCGCAAGGGCCAACAAATCCATGATGGCGTGGGGCATTGAAGCCCGCGTGCCCTTCCTCGATCGGGAATTCATTGATTACGCCATGGGACTCGACCCCGCGACTAAAATGGGCGGAAACGGACGCATTGAAAAAGCCGCCATCCGACAAGCCTTTGAAGGGTATATCCCCGAACACATATTGAACCGTCAAAAGGAACAATTCAGCGATGGTGTTGGATACGGTTGGATCGACGGACTGCGCGACCATGCCGAAGCGCAGGTCAGCGATGCCGAAATGGAAAGGGCAACTGTGCGTTTTCCCATTCACCCGCCCGCTACGAAGGAAGGCTACTTTTACCGCAAATTGTTTGAAGGGCACTACCCCTCTGCCGCCGCAGCCTCAACCGTCCCCGGTGGCAAAAGCGTAGCCTGCAGCACAGAAAAAGCCCTTGAATGGGACGCCAGCCTGAAGGACAACATCGATCCCAGCGGTCGGGCTGTTGGTGGAATCCACAACGACGCTTACGGAGACGGGTAGAAAACACAACCGCTTTTTACAAACTGGGGCCCATTTTGGTACTTCTCGGCCCGTGGATGGCTGTTTCCGCGCTTTTTTGAGCAAAAACGACGTATCCTGTATCATGCGAATTAGCTACCGACATGAGGCAGAGTCCGGTGCAGTGTACACACTGGATCAAAAAGGCGAGTTGCTGCATGTCCACAGTAAGATTCCGCAGCTTGAACTTCGTTGGTCGGAAGACCGCTGGAAGCCAGAAAAAAACTGGTTTGAGCGCAGCGAAGTGTTCCCGATAGAAGTAGGGTTGGATGAGTTTTTAGCGCGTCAACTGCCTCACTTGAATGGTTGCAGCATGCAGTCCTTTATTCGGGGAATGAGCGCCAAACATCAGGGGCACTCATCCTTTGCAGGAAAGTGGTTCAACTTTCAATCCAATGGCAACATGCCGGCCGTTGAAAAAGCGCACAAAAGCCTCCTGAAGACCACCGCGAAGTTTTATGGGGTGAATTCCCTCTTTGGGTAACCTTCACAGAGCCAGCCGGTGCAGGGTGTGACGCCCTCGATCCGTCCTCAATCCGTCAGGCGCATCTCCTTGGACACCGATCCGTCGGACCAAAGGTGCAACAGCATCCCCTTTCCAGAGGCAACAGGCCGACCCAAGAGGTCAACCGTCCCCAACAAGGTGCGGGTACTTCCAACTTCAGGAACGGTGTTGGTTGACAACGCCACTTCGATTTTTCCTGGGGCTATGCCGACTGGAATGGACCATTGCATGCCCGCTTCGAAATCCCACATCTCCAACACTCCCGTGGTCGCGAAATCAGTGGTACCCAGCAGAACTTGACCTGCAGAAACAACCTGCATGGCATACACGGATCCTCCGTTGCCACTCCACCCTTCCAATTCAGCCAACGTTGCTCCGTCGGCTTTTCGGAAGCCCGATTCTCCATAAACCTGGTACAACACCCCTCCTTGGTGCCAATCCGCCGCACCACAGCCTGCAGTGACATCCGCTACGACCTCTGTATCAGCATTGGATACCCCCATCCAACGGCTCAAAGAAGTGCCGTCATACTGCTGGACGTTCACAGAAACGACGGCACCGTCGTCCGCAGCAAATAAATGGACAGGGTTTAATCCATCTGGACCGAGTTCAACTTCAGTGTAGGCGCCTGTCGCCAAGTCGACTCGGCCAATGAGGCCTACCTCTTCTCCAAATGCAAAGGCATTGTTGATGGCGACGTACACCCCCCCCTCGCTGACACAAATTCCCTCGGAAGCCCATCCTGGCCCTGCATTTCCAGCAGCTTCCCAACCTGTATTCCACGACAAGTCATCGGCATCCAATGACACGAAATAGTGATCGAAGTCAACAGATCCCCATGTCACGGGATCCACATCTCCGCGGGTCACAAACAAACGGTCACCGTCCAACAACAAACGTCGGGCGCCCTGGAGCGCCTGCTGGGCCAAAATTTCACCTGACGTGGCGTCTAATTTGTAAACGGTATCCTCAGCCGCAACGTAAACCTCGTCACCACCCTCGGAAAGGGCCAAATCAGTTGCAAATGCGTGACCCTCAAACACCCTCAATACCTCAAAGTCTGGCGTTGACGCTGAAAGGTCAACCGTTCCCAGTCTGGGCGCTTCCAGCACCTCTCCAGAGTATAAATCTTGTGCACCCTCGCACAAAACAAAAGCCCGGTCTTGGGCTTGGGCATGCCAGATAGGAATGCTACAGAAAACCAACAACAACCATTGATATTTCTGCAACCCTTTGACTTTTTTCATGGTATCCATATTGATGGCGAAGCTAATTTGACAAAAGTCAAAATCAACCTTCAAAGTCCTGAAACGTTAGATATAAGAATGCAACCTTCTTTTCAGTCCTTAATGATCGTCTGTCTGCTGGGATGCATAGGGGCAACCTCATGCTCACCAGAAAGTGTAGTTTACGAAAACAACACGCCACCTCCCTACCAAGGGGTCCCCACCGTTTTGGTGGATGCGTACCTCACCCGGGTTTTTATAGATCTCATTGGAAGAGAGCCCTTAGCCGCAGAATTAGAAACAGAACGCGCAGCCCTGAGGGCGGGAGAATTGGAGTTCGGTGTGCGTTTACAATTGGTGGAGCGCCTCATGGGAGCAGACCTCCAGTATCTGCCGTTCTATGACCGCAAGCTCACCGATGACCTGACCGGCCGATTTTTACAAGGGTACGGCCAAGAAAGCATGGAGGCCGAATTGGAAAGTCTGTTGAACCGTGCCACGGAGGATTCCCTGCAAGGAAACACCAGCGGTTATCTGTATTTCACAGAACAAGCCCTGCGTATGCAGCGGACTTTAGAGTCCGTCGGGGACTTCCGAGCAAACCTCATTTCGTGGCGGGAGGTCAGCCGACGGTATTGTCACAATATCTTCTACGATGAGATCAACATGAACAGTTTCAACTTCATCAACGCCACATTTGACGACCTGTTTGGACGCTATCCCACCGAAGCTGAGTATGAGCAGGCCTACGCTGCAGTAGAGCTCAATGCCCCCTCTGTGCTCATGGGCACGCCCATCTCAAATTCTGAGGAGTACCTGCAAGCACTGGTCAACAATGTCGAGTTTGACGAGGGTGCTGTTCGGTGGTGGGCGGAGCGGCTGCTCGTGCGCCCCATTACCGACGCGGAGATGGTGGCATGGAAGCAAACCGTTGGGGCCAATGTCGACATCCGTGCATTGCAGCAATTGTTGATCACTTCTGACGAATACGCCGATTTCCAATGAGCCCTTCTTCAACATTCTCCTGGTTGTGTGCCACCACATTTCTGGTCATCACCGCGATGGGCTGTTCGGTGGAACCTGATGTGGAATACGGTTTGGAGGCTTTACAACTGCAATCCTCCACAGCAGATAAAGACCGGGCCAAAACCATTGACCAGTGGATTTCAATTTTACATGCCGACCTGTTTGGCACAGCCTTGGGTAGCGCTGAGCTCTTTGACATCAAACAGGCATTCAAAAGCATTGGAGACCAGGACATCGCGCGTGAAACCCTTGTGGCCAACTTCATGCAAAATGAAGACGTACAACTGCCCTCACAGGAAGCCATGCTCGCTGACCCCGACCATTTTGTGGAATCCACCTATGTGCGGTTCCTCGTGCGCTACCCCACCCAAGCAGAGCGCACCTGGATGCGGAATTACATAGAGAATACCCCTACGGTCACTCCGGAACTGGTGTATTCGTCTTTCGCCCTGAGCACCGAATACTTGCACTATTGAGACCATGAAAAGAAGGGACTTCCTCAAAACAAGCGGTTTGGCCGTTGCAGGAACTGCTGCATTGCCAACCATCCTTCCTTCGGGTCGGCTGTTCGCGGCCTCGGGCCGAAGAAGTTCTGACCACGTGGTGATGGTTGCTTTTGCAGGGGGAGTGCGGCTGCAAGAAAGCTACCTCCGCCGCTATGTAGACGACAGCCAAGGGGAGCCTTACCCTGGCAACATCATGTACAACATGTTGTCCGGCGAAGCGCCCATTGCCAAAATCGTATACGGCACTGGTGTGGGTGGCATCAACCCCATACCTGCTGTTCTGTCCCAATCCATTGAGTCCATCGGCACCACGTTTGCAGAGGTAAGCGCACTCAGCGCAGGACACTTTGGAGGCATGAACTCCTTGGTTCAAGGCGCAGTTCCGGGTGGTCAAGGCTTAAAGCAGCGCCCCTTGCAGCCCACCATTTTTGAATACCTCCGCCGGCACGGTGGGTACAAGGCCACCGACACCTGGTTTGTGGGCGATGGAATCGGTGGGTCTCTCCCCCTCCTCAACCACAGCGAACACCCGAATTACGGCGCCGAATACGCAGGGAATTTCTTTGCGCCATCGGTAACCTTCGTCGGTGCAGGTGATGCCGCATTTGCCGATGCTCAAGTCTACCATCCCGAAAACGAGCTGGAACCCCTCCGGCGCATGAAAACCTTCTTGGATCAGCAATTCGCAGCCGACGGGAGTGGCGGTTTTGGAGGCGGGTTAAACAACACCGACGAAGAGAAAGAACAGATCAAAGCTTTCATGAAGCTCATGTATCAGAAGGTCGACAATGGCACGGTCAACGTCCCACCGGTTACTGACAATCGGGATACCGCTACGGTGGGGTTTGCCTGCGAGGTGCTTTCTGAATTCAAGCCTGCCTTTTCCATGGTCAACCTGGGCGGGGTCGATGCCTGTCACTCCAATTTCTCCTCCTATCTATCCGCCTTGCACCGCGCAGACCATGCAGTGGGCCATCTGTGGAATCACATCCAGTCAATTCCAGGCATGGCAGGCAACACCACCTTGATTTTGACACCGGAATGCGGTCGAAACTTACAGCCCAACAACATCCTCGATGAAAACGACTGGCGCGCATATGACCACAGCGATGAAAACAGCATGCGGATTTTTACGATGATGGCGGGGCCAACGGTTCCACAGGGACTCACCGTTGGTGGCGAGGACAATCCGGTGGGCATGGTCACAGATACCATGATGACCGTATGCGATCTGCTGGGCGTGATGCCAGAAGTCCAAAACGCGGGTTACGTGCATCCCGGAACCGATAGCCTCTTCAACCGGATATGAACGCATTGCGCAACAAGGCCCCTTTGACGGCCATTTGGCTTTGGTTGTGCATCTGTGCGCTGCCTGGAACGGGCTGCCATCCAGACCCCCCGCCAAATCCTTACGACGGACTGCCACCTGTTGTGGCCACGGAGGGCCTTGCCGTGCCTGCTTTGCCCGAGGGCAATTTTGCATGGCTGCACCAACAAATCCTCGGCCCTACATGCGCCAACAGCGGTTGTCACGACGGCACTTTTGAGCCGGATTTTCGCACCGTCGGCTCTTCCTGGAACACCCTGGTCAACCACCCTGTCATTGCCAACGATGCCAGCATGACCTTCAACCGAAGGGTGGTGCCTGGCAATGTGGCCTCGTCGTTTTTGCACGAAAGGCTTACCGTCGAAATCCCCAACACTTCCGGTTTGATGCCCCTTGAAGTGGATGAGGGAAGCGATTACAATGAACGCAGAGAAGAGTACATCGCCGCCATTGAAGCGTGGATTGAAGCGGGAGCGCCGGACATCAACGGCAACGTGCCTCCCTCAGAAGGCACCTCCTTGCCTCCGCAAATTCATGGCTTCGCGGCCTTTCCCCCTGGCACCATTGGCGAGCCTTATACCCGCGCCGAGGGTTTGGGCCTGCAGCCCATCGTGGTGGATGCCGCCCCCATTCAAATTTTCGCCGCCATTTCTGACGATCTGATTCCACAAAGCAATCTCGAATGCCACTGGGCATTGGGTCTGGACATCGCCGACGCAAATGCGGCCCCAGATGCCGGAGCTTTTGGCCCCGCTCCCTTTGTGTTTACAGCAGGCACATTTTCCGGCAGCAATGAAGAATATGGACTCATTGCAGAGGTGGACCTCAGCAACGCCGCCCCCGGTTCTGAGTGGACCCTGCAAATCAGGGCCACCGACGGCACTTCGGAAACGCGTGCCCCTTCTACCAGCAGCCCGGACTACATTGGATTGCTGTACCGATTGCGCGTCGCTTCATGAAAGATGTTTTATCCTCCCTCAGCCAAGTGGTGACACTGTGTTGGCTCGCATTGATCGCTGCCAGCCACTCTGGATGCAGCCCCGAAGAGCCCGACCCCGTCTCCCCCACATTGACTTGGATTTCCATCAATGCCACTGCGTTCGAATCGGCGTCCGAAAACGCCATCATCACACTCGGTTATCAAGACCACCAAGGAGACCTGGGATGGTCAGATCCCGACCGACATGCCTTGGAGGTTCTGGACGAACGTTTGGATGCCCCAGACACCTATCACATTCCGCCACTCACGCCAGACGAGATGGAGCTGGACATCAACGGCACCTTTGAGGTGACCATACCCCCCCTGTTCCTCCTGGGAAATGGTGGTGATGAGCAAACCCGGCTGACTTTTCGAATCACCGACAGGGCGGGCAACGTGTCCAATACAGTGCAAAGTCCTGTCATTCTCATATCCGATACTTTGTGAATTTGCGCAGGCTGACTCTTGCATTTCCTGCTGCCCTCACGATGTGCTGGACGTTTGTTTTTACAGCGGACTGGCACGCCACTTGCTCCGCACAAAGCGCCCCCTTTTTGATGTCGGACTCCACGGTGACAGAATGCATCGGGGGGTTGACGGATTCAGGAGGGCCCAATGGCGCATACGGAAACAACGAAAACCTGACTTTCACCATCGATGCAGGCGCCCCGTTGCAGGTGAGCTTCTTAGGTGCTGTTGAATTAGAACCCGCCAGTCCTGGCAGCGGCCTTCTGTTTGACTACATGGTGTTGTACGACGGACCGACGGCGAGCGCCCCAGTTTTGGACACCCTTTTTGGCAGCATTCTCAGTCCCCCCAGTTATAGCACCCAAGGTGCGTTGACTGTGCAGTTTATCTCTGATGCGAGCGCCCAGCCCGAGGGTTTCCATTTGGTGTGGTCGGCCAATCCGCCACCTCCAACACCCCCCATTTCCATTTTGACTGGCGTCGGCTCTTGCCCCTTCTCTGCAGTACAATGGAGCTTTACACCGCCCATAGAATGCGCCCTCATCGACTGGTCCAGCCTGTCCCTTGTCGGGGAAAATGGAAGCAGTTGGGCCGTTGACACTGCGGCTGCGCAAGGAATAAGCTGCCTCGGTGGAAGTGCAAGTACTTTGACCCTGCCACTGGAAGATGGGGTTTCTATTGAAGGCAACTGTGACATCACCGCCGACCTTGCTGTTGGTTTGAGGGATGCGTGCGATTCCATCTGGATCACCGACCTCTCAGCGGATTGGACCGCATCAGGCTGCACCCCTGCCCCCATCCTGAGCGTCAGCTCGGATACGTTGTGCACGGGCGGGTGCACAGAAATAACGGCCACGCCCCGCGGCTGCGGCCCCACCACATTTGTCTTACAAGGGAGTGATGGCACCCTACTTTCAGGTCCAGGCCCATGGAACCTATGCCCGGTAACATCCTCCACATACACGGTCACCGCTACCGAAACTGAGACAGGAAGCACCGGCGAGGGCATGGTCGACATCACGGTCATCGATTTGGGCGCTTGGACAGCCGACACCCTATTGTGCCCGGGTGAAAGCCTCTTGCTCAGCGCCGGGCCCATTGCTGGCGAATGGTCTGGACCTGGCGTTTCTGGACCGCCCTGGATTTTTTCTGCCGACTCGAGCGGTGCTGGATTCCATGACATTGCGTTTTCAACCTTCGGAAACGCAGGCTGCTCGTCGAACGCCGTATTTGAAGTCCCCCCGTTCAGCATTCCTGCGAGCATTGCCACTTGTCCCGAATCTTCTCCTTTTGAATTGGAAGGATTTCCGGCAGGTGGCAACTGGACCGGGCCTGCCCTGAGCGGCAACCTCTTCGATCCTACTGCGGCAGACTCCACATTTGGAAACAGCCCATATGTGGTCACTTACACGGCTCAAGGCTGCTCCGGTCAGACGGAGGTCTACGTCGAAACTCCGGCAGACACCATCGAATTTGACAACGTCTGCGCTTCTGAACCCGACGTGGTGCTTCCGAGCACGCCTCCCGGTGGCCAGTGGTCGGGACCGGGTTGGGACGATCAAAGCAACGTTTGGTCTCCCGAAAACACCCCTTTTGGCCCCTTCACCTTGACCTACACCATGGAAGGGTGCAACGGCACAGCCTTTGGTGTCATTTTGCCCGTCGAAGCGGGCCCTACAAGCACCAGTTGTCCCGAGCAGCTGCCTTTTGTCCCCTTCCCAGGTTTCTATCCTCCCGGGGGCCTGTGGTCGGGCCCGGGCATCGACCCCAGCGGCACCACCACAGGAGCGTTCAACCCCAGTTTGGTCATGGATGGCCAGTGGGCCCCATTGATATACGCTGCCCCAAATGGATGTTCGGACACCCTGTGGATGTTCAACAAACAGACCGAAATCACACCCAGCGTTGTTCACGCTTGCAGCGAAGACATGGGCAACTTGCTCGTCAATGGGGAGGTCCAAGCGAGCCCTTGGTGTGGAACATGGACCACATTGACCAGTGGAAATGCCACCTACTTGGGAGCATGTGATTGGCAACTCTTGACAGAAGATTTTGACTTGGGCATTCAGCAAGCCGTTTACACCGTCAATGGGTGCAGCGACACCATGGAAGTCGTCGTCCACGACGAATCCTTGAACTTGACAGACTGGACATCCTGCTCCACAGACAGTGCCATAGCCCTGCCCAGCTTGTCTCCCGGGGCACAATGGACAGGCGCTGGCGTGGACGAGTCAGTCCCCCCTGGCGGTTGGGTTTGGACACCTTCGACAGCAGGCCCAGGAGAGAACGGCCTCGTTTGGACGGCCCCAGCTGGCTGTTCAGACACGTTGTGGGCCACAGTCGAGGTCGCCCCCACTTGGCCCACATCGCTTCTGGAAAACACAGACACCTTGTGCTTCAACAGCACTCCTTGGACCCCGCCGGCCCCCACAGATAATGGCAATGGTCCCCCACCTTCTCTTGAGCAGTGGACGGTAGATGGAAATCCTTGGCCCGCCAACGGTTCCACCCAAGAAATTGGAAGTGGCCTCCACCTCATCGAACTCCTGTGGACCGGTGATGTCTGTCAAGTGGAAGGCGCATGGGAGGTGGAGGTTCTACCCGAACTGACAGCTGCCTTGCTGGCTGCAGATTCTGTGCTCTGTCCTGGAGCATCGACCACATTGGAAGTCTCGGCAGGTGGTGGTTTAAACCCGATGCAAGCATGGTCCATCGAATGGTCAGATGGTGCCTTGCCGACCTATGAGCGGAGCATTGCCCCCGCATCATCCGCATGGTGGTGGGTCTCTGTCAGCGATGGTTGTTCAGACCCTGCCACCGACAGCATTTTCGTGGAGGTGCTCTCCCCTTTTCAGCGCAGCATCGACTTTGGACCACTCGCCTGCTTTGGTGATCCCACCGATGCCCTGCTGGACGCTCCTGAACCCGCTGGCCTCATGCACATCGTCGGTGGAGACACCCTCGGAGACGGCCCCCATTCGTTGATCTTATCGGCAGGGAGTGCGGTTCAATGGAGCCTGTATGACCCCATCGACGGTTGCGCCCAAGACACGCTCGTTTTGGTTCCAAGCCACCCGCCATTGAACGCTGCATTCAGCATCGCTCCTGCCTCCGATTGCATCCCTTGGGACAACCAACCCATCCGCTGCATTGACTTCTCCAATGGAGCAGATTTCGGGACATGGCAATGGAACCCCGTAGACATCGCCACTCCGCCGGCAGGAAGCACAACATCAGGAGCTTTTGATTGGGCGTTGGCCACGAACCCCACCTTGACCTTGCCCTCGCCTGGCCTCTGGGAAATCACCCTCACCCTGTCTCAAGCAGCGGGATGTGCAGATTCCACCACGCACACCGTATGTCTGCTTCCGCCCTCAGATGTCTGGCTGCCCGAAGCCTTTTCACCCAATGGAGACGGTGTCAATGACACCTTCTATCCGAGGGGAAGTGGGGTCAAAGAATGGCAAATCACCATTTATGACCGTTGGGGACAAGTGGTCTGGCAAGAATCCCATGGTCCTTTTCCTTCTGGGGTTACGTTGGGCACCACGGATGCTCAAGGCCTGCCCGTTGGATGGACTGGACAGGCTGTAAACAAGGGCACACCTGTTTCCCCTGGAGTCTACAACGTCGTCTTCGAAGCGGTTTCTGATGGCGGGCTCCCCATCCGCTGGCAGCAGCCTCTAAAAATGGTCAGATGACAAAGTTGTATGACCACTTGGCCTTTTTGGTATGGCGCCCATGCCACATCCTCTCCCGATCCGCTTGGGCTGCGGTCGTGTTGTGCACTGCGACTGCTCTACCCGGTATGCTCAGTGGTCAAGCATCACTGCCACCATGGATCTCTGCGACACCCGGACTGGATCATCCTGCGGCATGGGCCATGGACGACAAGCCGTTGCAATTCGGCCTTCAGTCCGACACCCGATGGAATGGAGACGCCGAACCCTTGAACGGACTCTGGTTTGGTGCAGGGTGGCAACCCGAAGCAAAAGGTGGTTACAACCGCAAAGGCTCCGATCCTGTCTCCTTTGGCTTGGCCTTCAAGGAGGATCCGCTTTCTACTGGGTGGATGGAGCGCGCATTGGCGATTTCCGCTTCGGCCTCGGCCTTCATTAACCCCAAAATCAAAGCCCATGCCGGGTTGTCGGTTGGCTTGTCAACCTGGCGGCTGACGCCCTCGTCTTGGAGCTGGAATGCACAATATGGACCCGGCGGGTATGACCCCCAATCACCAAGCGGGGAAGAATGGGCCGACGACGCCAATGGTGGCTCGCGCCTTGATGTGGCGGTCAGCGTTGGGTTTTCGCCTGCCAGAGCGGCCCGACAACAAGGCCAACCTGCTTTTCGAGGGGCCTTGACCTTGCACCACCTCTCCCAAGGGACTGCACCTCATCTTTCACCCATTCCCCCGGACTCCGTTCGGTGGCGGCCCAGCTGGTGGCTCGAAGGGCAAGGCGAAATGGGATGGGAAAAGCTGGAGTGGCGGGCTTGGCATAGAGGAACACTCCAAGGCGGCAGCCACCTCTTAGAATTGGGGTTCACCATGGGGCGCTCCTTTGGAACCTCAGCCCGGTTTACCAAGAACAGATTGAGTCACCATGTTGAAACGGGAGTCCTCTGGCGCAGCGACGGGGTTTTGCGGCTGGTTTTGGGATGGGAACGCCACGGACTTCGCTTGAATACTGGCCCCGCTTGGTCTGTCGGCCCGACATGGCGGCCAGCTGCTGGTTGGAGTGCAGGGCTGTCATGGGCCCCAGACTTTCAGGGCGCACTCGCACTTCAACGCTGATGTAAGTCTGCAAAAAAGGGGGGCGCCTCCACACGGAAACACCCCCCTCGGCAAAGCAAGCTTTGCGGTTAAGCTTATTCTGCGCCGCAGGACTGGTTGAACAGGAGCAGCAGGTCCAAGAGGTCTTGGATGCCAACAGCACCGCTAAAGTCAAAGTCCCAGCAGATGGGCTCCACACAGGTGCCGTCGTCCAGGTTGGCCAATGGATCGAAATTCTGCATCGTGGGGTCCGTACAACCGGTCCAGAAACATGATCCATCATCCAAGGTGGCTCCGGGATCGAAGTTCACCGCATTGGCGTAAGTACACCCTTGGTCACCACAATCGGCGCCGGGGACAGCACAAGGCTCTACCCCAAGCTCAATGGGGCTCAATGGCGACAAGACCCCGCAACCACCACCATCGGTGTTATAGAACACCAGCAAGTCGGTGATCTCGAGTGCACCAATCATGCCGTCTCCGTTGGAGTCCGGACAAGGCGGAGCATCGGAACAGTTGCCATCGTCGACCGTTGCATAGGTCGTGTAGTTCCGGTAATAGTCCACTGTGCAACCCGCAAACTCGCAAGAGCCATTGTCGTAACCCGCATTCGGATCGTAATTGACCGCAGTCGGATAGGTACACCCAGGACCACTGGCACAGGTGCCATCGTCATACACCGCATTGGGGTCGTAGTTCTCGGCCCCTTCTTGGGTGCAACCGCACAAGGAAAGCAGGCTGGAAGCCATCCCCGCTGAAGAGAAAGACACGGTGGGACGGATGTCCACATCCACATCGCCCTCCAAGAACAGCTGGAAGTTCAATGTTCCGGAAACCAATCCGTCGGTCGTGAATTGCGCCACCAGAATCGCCTGATCCTCACCGGCAATGCCATTGCTGGCATCATTGGTGACGAACCAAGCACCACCTGTCGCGTCGTCAATGTTGATGTTGCCTCCCGCAGAGAATGCGGCGAGCCAGTTTTGGCCCGGACTGCTCACGCCTTGGATTTCGGCCTCACCCAACGCTGTATTGGGCGTTTGGTCAATGCCAATGGTCACCCAGCTGTCATAAGGAAGCGAAGGAATAAAACTGTACAACAGCGGGTTGATGGCAGAACCGTAGTTCGAGCCCACAGGGTCTTGATACCATGAGGTCGATGTGCTGATGTTCAGGGGCAAATCTCCATTTCCAAAAACACTGGAGAGTTTGTCGGCCGGACTCTGACCGGTCACAAAGACGCGGTATGTCGTCTGTCCTGCAAGGTCTCCCTCGGTATGCTCCATCACACGCACAAGCTCTAATCCATAGCCCGCACTGTCACTCTCAAAATAGAGGGTATCCGGTCCAGCAATCACCTCGGGCTCATAGCAAGAGCAATACTCACAACTGCCGTCATCTTCTGTGATGGAAGGACTGAAGTTGCACGCCGCTGGGTCTGTGCACCCATCGAGTTCCTCTTCGTCGCAAACGCCATCTCCATCCGCATCATTCAGACAGTCCCCGAAGCAATCAACGTTGTTGCTGCCATAGATGTCTGCAGCATAAATGCAGCTTCCATCCTCGGTATTGTAGCCTCCACTGTAATTGCAAGCCGCTGGGTCAGTGCAACCATAGACGGCCACAATCAGGCATGATCCATCGTCCACATTGGCATTGGCGTCAAATTCAACGTAGTCCGGGTCCGTACAACCTTCGAGTACGAGCGTCGCACACGAGCCATCGTCCACATCAGCATCAGCATCATATTCGATGTACAGCGGATCAGTGCAACCTGGATACAAGCAGCTGCCATCTTCATCGGTGGCTGCCGCGTCGTAGTTCACCGCCAAATCATCCATACAACCGGGCACTTCATCCTCATCACACACACCGTCTCCGTCTGCATCGTTCAAGCATTCTCCCGCGCAATCCAAGTAATCCACGCCGTAGAGGTCGATCGGATATTCGCAGACATCGGCCGTGTTGGCTTCGGGGTTGAAGTTGCAGGCTTCAGGCTCTAAACAGCCTTCAACCACCGGAGTCACACAAGATCCATCGTCGGTATTGGCTGCAGCATTGTACTCCACAAAGGCGGGGTCCGTGCATCCAGATTCGACAGGAGTCGAGCAGGATCCGTCGTCGGTATTGGCCGAAGCATTGAATTCAATAAAGGCAGGGTTGGTGCAGCCTTCGATCACGGGAACAGCGCAACTGCCGTCATAGGTGTTGGCTGCGGGGTCGAACTCCAGGAAGTTCGGATCGGTGCAACCGAGCACCACAGGTGTGGCACATGAACCATCCTCGATGTTGGCTGATGGGTCAAATTCCGTGAAATTCTCATCGGTACAACCCTCCACGATCAAAGTGACACACGAGCCGTCATCGACATCAGCGGTCGCGTCGTACTCCAAGTAAGCGGGGTCGATGCAACCTCCATAGAGACAAGAACCGTCGTTGGTATTGGCCTGGGGGTCATAATTCGCCGCAGTTGCATCCGTGCATCCTACAAAGACACAGAAGCCGTTGTTGACGTTGGCATCCGGATCATAGTTGTCGGCCTCTGGATCCGTACAACCCAAGTACTCACACGTACCACTTTCGTAGTTGGCATCGGGATCGTAGTTGTCGGCCTCGGGATCGGTACAGCCCAAGAAGAGGCAAGAACCGTCGTCGACATTGGCGAAATCGTCAAAGTTGATGGCCGCTGAGTCGGTGCAACCCAAGTATTGGCAAGTGCCATCCTCGAGGTTGGCTCCTGGGTCATAGTTGTCAGCAAAGCTGTCCGTGCAGCCAGGATAGGTGCAAGAGCCGTCATCGACATTCGCCCCTTCATCGTAATTCGAAGCCAAGGGGTCCATGCAACCGAAGTACTCACAAGTGCCATCGTCGCTGTTGGCGCCTTCATCATAGTTGTCGGCCTCAGCGTCCGTGCAGCCGAAATACAGGCAAGAACCATCGTCGCTGTTGGCTCCAGCATCATAGTTGTCGGCTTCAACGTCCGTGCAGCCATAGTACAAGCAGGT
>JBELBZ010000023.1:27247-39468 GCA_042095055.1 Crocinitomicaceae bacterium
TCGTCGCTGTTGGCCCCGGCATCGTAGTTGTCGGCCGCATCATCGGTACACCCGAAATACAAGCAAGAACCATCGTCGCTGTTGGCTCCGACATCGTAATTGTCGGCTTCAGCATCCGTACACCCGAAGTAGAGGCATGAACCGTCATCGCTGTTGGCGCCTGCGTCATAGTTGTCGGCCTCCGCATCGGTGCAGCCTGGGTAGATGCACGATCCATCGTCGAGGTTGGCCCCTGCATCAAAATTGGATGCCGTGCTGTCGATGCAGCCTTCGATGAGACAGGAACCGTCTTCATCTGTAGCCAAGGGGTCAAAGTTGACCGCAATGTCATTTGTACATCCGGGGACCTCTTCTTCGTCGCACACCTCATCCCCATCGGCGTCGTTCAAGCAAGCGCCAGAACAATCCAACCACGTCACACCATAAAGGTCAACTGGGTAAGAGCAGGACCCGTCATCTTGGGTCGCCTCTGCATCGTAATCACAAGCCTCGGGGTCCATACAACCCAAGCAAGAGACAAAGTCACAAGAACCGTCGTCTGAATTGGCGGAGGCATCATAGTTGCAGGCAGTCTCGTCGGTACAACCGAGGAAAATGCAACTTCCGTCATCCGTATTGGCTCCATCGTCGTAGTTGGAGGCAGCAGCGTCTGTGCAACCGGGATACAGGCAGGAACCGTCATCGGTATTGGCACCTGCATCGAAGTTGGAAGCCTCGGCATCGGTGCAGCCTAAGTAGTCACAGTCGCCATTGTCAAATGTCGCGTCGGGGTTGTAGTTGTCCGCCAGTGGATCCAAACAGCCCGCAAACAGACAGGTGCCGTTGTCAACGGTAGCAAAGAAGTTGTAGTTCAGCGCCAATGGGTTGGTACAACCGTAGATGATACAGCTTCCGTCATCGTAGGTCGCTGACGGGTTGTAGTTCGTGGCAAAAGAGAGGGTGCAACCGCCGATCTCGCAGGAGCCATCATTGATGTTCGCATCAGGGTTGTAGTTGTCCGCTGAAGGGCTGTTGCAGCCCAGCACGATACACGACCCGTTGTCCACCGTGGCAGAAACACTGTAGTTGATGGCCAGTGGATTGGTGCAACCTGCAATGATGCAGGACCCGTCATCCAGGACCGCATTGGCAGCAAAGTTGACCGCAAGCGGATTCGTACAACCATATACCTGACAGGTATTGTCGTCCAACGTGGCCTCAGGGTCAAAGTTGATGGCATCGGAATCTGTACATCCCAACAGGATGCAACTTCCGTCGTCCACATCCGCCAAAACACTGAAGTTGATGGCCGCAGGGTTGGTGCAACCACCAAATGTGCACGAGCCATTTTCGACGGTGGCTTCAGGATTGTAGTTCGCCGCAGTTGAATATGTGCAACCGCTGATGATGCATGAGTCGTCGCTGATGGTGGCCTGAGCATCGTAATTGTCAGCCTCTGGGTCTGTGCAGCCTGAGCAACTCAGGTTTTCACAACTTCCATCATCATCTGTGGCATCGACAGAGAAATTGCAGGCCGCATCATCCGTGCAACCCAATACCTCATCCTCATCGCAAATGCCATCCCCGTCCGTGTCGTTGTTGCATGTGCCCGTGCAATCCACATTGTCCGCTCCAAAGAGGTCTTCTGGGAAGGTGCATGTGCCATCATCGTCATTGGCCGAAGGGTCATAGTTGCAGGCCCCCATTTGGGTGCACCCTGCAAACAGACATGACCCGTCATCCGTATTGGAAGCCGCATCGTAGTTGTCTGCAGCTGGATCGGTACATCCCGGGTATTCGCAACTGCCATCTTCGTTGTTGGCCGCCGCATTGTAGTTCTGTGCTTCTGAGTCCGTGCAACCTGAAAGCACACAGCTGCCATCGTTCACGTTGGCTTGGAAGTCGTAGTTGTCTGCGTCGAGGTCCGTACAGCCGGGATATAGACACGACCCGTCGTCGCTGTTGGCGCCAGGTTCGAAGTTGGCTGCAGAAGCGTCCGTGCAACCCGCAAACAAACAGGATCCATCGTCCACGTTGGCAATGGGGTTGAAGTTGGAGGCTGTCGGAGAAGTGCAACCCGCATAGCTGCATGAGCCGTCGTTGGTGTTGGCCAAGTCGTCATAGTTGCCCGCCAGTGGGTCCGTGCAACCAAAGAAGATGCAACTGCCATCAAAAACCGTAGCCTGTGGGTCGTAGTTGTCGGCCGCAGGATCTGTACAGCCGCTGTATACACAGCTGCCATCGTTGACATCAGCTCCGGCATCATAATTGTCGGCTTCAGAATCGGTGCATCCAGGGTACTCACAACTGCCATCGTCATAGGCAGCATCGAGGTCTGGATTCAGTGCGTCTGGATCGGTACAACCGCAACTGGGTGCCCCAAAAGAGGCCACATAGCGCAGGTCCATTCCAGAATTTCCATTCGGGAAGACCTGGATACGCATGCTTCCGCTCAAGTCACCATCCGTGGTGAATTGCCCGAGGAGCACGCGCTGATCGTCACCTGCAATGCCGTTGCTCGCAGAGTTCAATACATACCAGCCGCCTCCGGTACCGTCATTGATGGTGATGTCATTGCCAGATTCGAAACCGACGGTCCAACTGGGCGAAACTCCTGACACCGTAGCGGCATCCTCCTCTCCCATTCCCGAGTCTGCCTTGCGGTCCAAACCAACCGTAACCCAGCTGTCATAGGCCAAGTCCGGCACAAAACCAAGCAACAGATCGGTAACGACAGATGGCGTAACACCGCCAATGGAACTCTGGAAAAAGGTCCCTGTAGTCTGGACCTCCAGAGGAGCACCCGAGAAGCCAGTCACGGCGCTCACAAAATCATCGGCAGAAGCTGTAGTGGCATACACGCGATAAGTGGTGTAACCAGCCACACCATCTACAGCATGGACTTCAACATCGACGCCATAGCCCTCTGTATCAGAAGTGGTGATGAAACACGAGCAATAATCGCAAGTGCCATCGTTGTCCGTGGCCAGGGCGTCAAAATTACAGGCAGAGGCGTCGTCACAACCGAAGACGGGCTCGTCGAACGCATCGCAAATGCCGTCTCCATCGGTGTCTTCCAAGCACTGACCGCTGCAATCGTATTCAGGCTGCGCATATATGCACGTACCGTCTTCAATTGTAACGTCAGAGGCGTAGTTGCAGGCTGCTGCATCTGTGCAACCTGCGCAGGATGCAAAGTCACACGAGCCATCGTTGAACGATGCCGATGCATCGTAGTTGCAAGCCAATGCAACCGTGCAGCCGCCGCAGCTCAAATACTCACATGAACCATCATCCAAAGACGCTTGAACATCCAAATTGCAGGCATTGGGGTCGGTACAACCCGCAGGCTCAATTTCATCGCACAGCCCGTTGGCATTGGCGTCGTTTAAGCAGGCTCCATCACAATCCAAATAAGCGGCTCCGTAAAGGTCTTCTGGATAGAGGCACGTAATGGCCAGTGTCGCATCTGCATCATAATTGCAGGCCCCGTCTTCGAGGCAACCGGCGCACGTAGCGAACTCACAATCGCTGTCCGCATCGCCAAAGTTGCAAGCAAAAGGCAAGTCGCACCCCGCTTCATCCACAGAGGGAGGGTTGCCACCATAGAGGCACCCTTCGACGAGGAACTCTGAAATGTCGGCATCATAGTTGTCCGCCGCAGGGTCACCGCAACAAGAGGTGAATTCACAGACCTCAGCACTGAAAATCAATGCCGTCGGATCATAATTGCAGGCAATGGTGATCATGCAGCCAGCACAGGACAAGAACTCACAAGATCCATCGTCGAAATTGGCTCCTGCGGTGTAGTTGCAAGCTCCGTTGTCGGTGCATCCGCCATACAGGCAGCTGCCATCGTTAAAGGTGGCCTGAGCCTCATAATTGACTCCCGCGATGTCGGTGCAGCCACCAAACTCGCAAGACCCATCATCGGTCAAAGCCGTTGCAGAAAAATTATCGGCGGCGGCATCGGTGCACCCTACGCAAGAGGTCCATTCACAGGATCCGTTGTTCTCGGTGGCGTCGCTGTCATAGTTGCATGCCGAAGGAGCGGTACAGCCGGGGACTTCAAAAGGATCACATACCCCGTCACCATCGTAATCGGAAATGCAATAACCCAAGCAGTCGTATTCTGGAGCAGGATAGGTGCAGGTTCCATCATCGGTATCGGCACCGGCATCAAAGTTGCAAGCATCAAGGTCTACGCAACCTGCATACAGGCAGCTGCCATCATCCAAAGAAGCGTTGCCATCAAAGTTGTAGGCTTCGGGGTCGGTGCATCCGCCATAAGAGCAGCTCCCGTCATCGACGTTGGCTCCTGGAGAGAAGTTGTCTGCTGCAGCGTCTGTGCAACCGAAGTATTCGCAATCGCCACTTGGCAGCGTCGCCAAAGCATCGTAGTTATCCGCGGTGGGGTCCGTACAACCCGCACAAGAGGTGTAATCGCACACCACACCACCGTCTGTTGCCTCTGGGTTGTAGTTGCAGGCACCTGGCACCAAGCAGCCCGCAATTTCATCGGGGTTACACACCTGGTCACCGTCAGTATCGAGCAAACAGTCGCCATTGCAGTCGACACTGGAAGACGCCGGATAAGCGCAGGTTCCGTCATCGGTATTGGCGCTTGCATCAAAGTTGCAGGCCCCCTCATCGGTACAACCGAGGTAGACACAACTTCCGTCGTCGGTATTGGCCCCAGCATCGAAATTGGAAGCAGCAGCATCCAAGCAACCCAGGTAAATACAATTGGAATCTGAATTGGCCTGCGGGTCATAGTTGTCCGCCTCTGGGTCTGTACACCCGGTAAAGACGCAGGACCCATCGTTGGTGTTGGCCCCAGCATCGTAGTTGTCTGCTGCCGGGTTGATACAACCGAGGTAAATACAGTTGGTATCCACGTTGGCCTGGGCATCATAGTTGTCTGCTTCAGGATCGGTACAGCCGCTGAACAAGCAGCTGGCATCGTCGACGTTGGCCTGCGGGTCGAAGTTGTCTGCCGCTGGACTCGTGCAACCGAGATACTCGCAGAGTTCGTCATTCACAATGAGCGGATTGCCTGCATAGTTGTCGGCTTCCGGGTCGGAACAACCCGCGCAACTCAAGTATTCACAGGAGCCATCGTCATCGGTTGCTCCCTGATAGTTACAGGCCATAACATCGGTACAGCCTGGAATTTCAAAAGCATCACAAATGCCATCTCCGTCCACGTCACTGATGCAATCGCCGTCGCAATCGTACGCATCAGACTCATAGAGGTCGACCGGATACACACAACTGCCATCGTCGGTCAAGGCCAAAGCGTCGTAGTTGCAAGCCTCACCGTCTGTGCACCCCAAGTATTGACAGGTTCCGTTGTTGAACGTAGCCCCTGGATTGTAGTTGGTGGCTTCTGAATCTGTGCAGCCCGGGACCACGCAGGAACCGTCATCGATCGATGCCAGCGGGTCATAGTTGCTGGCCTCGGGGTCGGTACACCCTGAAAAAATGCAGGATCCGTCGTCCTCCGTCGCTTCAGGGTTGTAGTTCTCGGCTCCAGAGATGGTGCAGCCAAGGATCACACAAGAACCATCGTCAAAATTGGCTTCTGGATCAAAGTTGGTCGCAAAGGGGTGCGTGCATCCAAAGAAAACACAAGAGCCGTCATCGCTATTGGCCAGTGGATCATAGTTGAAAGCATTGGAAGATGTGCATCCAGTAAACAAGCATGAACCATCGTCCACGTTGGCCGCGCTGTTGTAGTTGTCTGCGGCGGCATCGGTGCAACCTGCAGTCTCGCATGACCCGTCGTCATAATCTGCCGTGGCGTCATAATTGTCCGCGGCTTCATCCAAGCAACCACATGCGGGCCCCTCTTCACCATCCAAATCAGCCGAAGAGAAGCTGGACGTCACCCGAACGTCATTCGCTCCATTTCCTTCGATAAAAACTTGATAATTCAATATGCCTGACAATACACCTGAGGTGGTGAACTGTCCCAAGAGCACTTCAAGGTCATCACCTGCGATGCCGTTGTTGTACACATTGGTCACAAACCAAGCGCCGCCCGTGGGGTCGTTCATCAGGATCTCTCCACCTGCATCAAAACCAATGACCCAGTTTTGGCCAGGGCTTTGTGCGCTTTGAATGTCGCCTTCTCCTGCAGCGGAGTTGGGGGTTCCTTCAATGCCAATGGTCACCCATGAATCGTACGCCAAATCCGGAAAACTGGGCAGCAAAAGGGGGTTTACACCATTGGCAAATGTCCCTCCAAATACATCCTGATAGAAAGGAGCCGTGGACGAAATCTGCAAAGGCAACTCGTCGTTTCCATAGGCGCTTGACAGCATGTCATCGACATGGTTTAACGTGGCCGTCAAACGCCAGGTCGTCATGCCGGTCAACGCACCACTTGTATGGTCTGTTACGCGTGAAAGCTTCAGTCCGTATCCCACCACATTGGTCTCATATTCAAGGGCGTCCAAGCCAGCAGCACCTGCTCCTGAACAAGAACAATAATCGCAGCTTCCATCGTCCTCCGTCATCGCTGCATTGTAGTTGCAGGCCACTGGATCCGTACAACCGCTGAATTCATCTTCATCACAAATACCGTCGCCGTCTTCGTCGTTGAGACAGTTGCCATCACAATCGATGTACACGACATCTGGGTAGACACAGGTGCCATCTTCGATGTCCGCGTCAGCATTGTAGTTGCAAGCTCCAGGGTCTAAACATCCACCAAAAAGACATGATCCATCGTCTTCATTGGCGATGACATCATAATTCAAGGCCGCGTCATCGGTACAACCTGGATAGATACACGACCCGTCTTCTTGGTTCGCGCCGCTGTCGTAATTGGACGCTGCTGCATCCGTACAACCGGCATACAAACACGTCCCGTTGTCCACGTCTGCAGCAGCATCATAATTGACCGCATCAGGATCAATACAGCCGCCGTATTGGCAACCGCCATCGTCCACATTGGCCCCTGGATCGTAGTTCACCGCATCGCTGTCCAAACAGCCGGGGAACAAACACGTTCCATCGTTGAGGTTGGCTTCAGGATCAAAGTTTGACGCCGATGCATCGGTACAACCGGGATACGTGCAACTGCCATCGTCGACATTGGCCTCAGGGTCAAAGTTCGAAGCGGTCACATCCATGCAACCCTCAAGGAGGCAAGAGCCATCATCTTCGTTGGCCGTAGCATCAAAATTTGAAGCTTCCGGATTGGTGCAACCCGGGAAGAGACAGCTTCCGTCGTCGACGTTGGCCGCTGGATCAAAGTTGGCTGCCACCGGAACTGTGCAGCCCAGATATTCGCAGGTGCCATCGTTTTGATTGGCTCCGGGATCGAAGTTGTCCGCTTCAGAATCCGTACATCCGAGGTACAAGCAACTTCCATCGTCCGCATTTGACGTGGGATCGAAGTTGTCCGCCTCTGGGTCGATACAGCCGTAATAAATGCAACTGCCGTCATCGGTGTTGGCCGTGGGGTCGTAGTTGGCCGCGTCGTCATAGGTGCATCCTCCCAAGATGCAGGACCCGTCATTCTGGTTGGCTTCGGGGTCATAGTTATCGGCAGCTTCATTGGTGCAACCCGGTACGATACAAGAACCGTCATCGGCATTGGCTCCAGCATCATAGTTGAGTGCGCTGGGGTTGGTACAACCCAAAAATTGGCAAGTGCCATTTTCATAGTCAGCCGCAGCATCGTAGTTGTCGGCAGTTGGATCCGTGCAGCCGCAATTGTTGCCACCATCGCCTCCACTGCTCACTGTTGCGGTCATCTCAGGCTCTCCGAGCCCTGCTGTGGTAAATGTGAATGCGGCGCGTTCCTCATTGGCACCATCACCCTGTGGAAATATCTGGATCGGCAATGTTCCCGATACAACGCCTGAGGTGGTGAATTGTGCCACCAACACCCGAAGGTCGGCATCTGGGACACCGTTGAGGTTGGACGAAGTCACAAACCAAGCACCGCCCACAGGGTCATCCATGCGCAATTCTCCCCCTGCATCAAAGGACGCCACCCAATTCTGATTGGGGCTTTGGGCGCTTTGAATGTTACTGTAACCCGCTGGTGGAGTGGCATCGAGGCCAATGGTCACCCAACTGTCATAAGCGACATCCGGAAAAGCTCCCAGCAACAGCGGATTGATGCCCGTGCCAAAAGTGCTGCCAATAAGGTCCTGATAAAACCCTTCAGAAGACTGGATGACCATGGGGTTGAGGCTGTTGCCATAACAGGAGCTGAGCAAGTCAGAGGCTCCATTGGCTACCACGTACAGGCGGTAGGTAGACAATCCGTTCAACGCCCCTGACGTGTGGGTTTTCACCCACTCTACATCCAAGGCATACCCCACCGTGTCATCGGTAAACGTCAACACTTGAAGGGTGTCGCCGGCCACCCATGTGGTATCCCCACCTGTTCCTGTGCACGAGCAATAATCGCAAGTGCCGTCATTCTCAGTGGCGTCGGGACTGAAATTGCATGCCCCCGCATCGTTACAACCGGCTACCTCATCCTCATCGCACACGCCATCGAGGTCTGCGTCGTTGAGACAGGCTCCGTCACAATTCAAATAATCAACCCCCCAAGTCGCAAGGACATCCTGACAACTGCCGTCTTCAGTATCCGCTGATGCGTCATAGTTGCAAGCGTTTGGGTCGGTACAACCAGGATAAAAACAAGACCCATCATCTGTGTTGGCCTGCGGATCATAGTTGCCCGCGCCAGCATCGGTACAGCCTGTGTACAAGCAAGTGCCATCATCGTCATTGGCTGTGGCGTCGAAATTGACCGCTGACTCATCGGTACATCCCGGATACAAACAGCTTCCATTGTCAATTTGGGCCGTGACGTCATAGTTGCTGGCCTCGGGGTCGGTACACCCTGAAAAAATGCAACTGCCGTCGTCAAATTCTGCCGAAGGGTCAAAGTTGTTCGCCTCGGGGTCAGCGCACCCGCCCTCACCCACGGTGATGGTGCCCAACATCCCCAATGCGGCTTGGTTTGAAACCGATGAGTTGTACTCGTAAATGCCGGGAACGGTAAAGGTAAAGGCGCCCAAACAGGTGCCTTCCGTAGAGCCCAGAACCGCGGGAATCGTAAACGGTTGAGGGTTGTCAAATGGCAGTCCTGTCAGCTGGTTCGTGGTGGCATTGACGTTGTGCAAACCTCCCACATTGACCCACACCACCGTTGCGCCTACATCCAGCGTCAACACATTGGGGTCAAAATCAAAACTGCTGGCTTCGATAACCGCATCCGCTTCTATGCCGCAGGCGTTGAAATAAATGCAAGAATTGTCTTCCTCTGTAGCGTCAGCATCAAAGTTCCAAGCCGTCGCATCCGTGCAGCCATCGACTTCTTCTTCGTCACAAACACCGTCGCCATCGGCATCGGCAAGACAGGCTCCGTCACAGTCGCGAAAAGGGTCTGCTAAGATGCAGGACCCATCGTCGTCATTGGCCTCAATGTCATAGTTACATGCCTCAGCATCCGTGCACCCACCGTACAGGCAAGACCCATCGTCTTCTGCCGCACCTGCATTGAAATTGTCCGCGTTGGGATCGGTACACCCAGCTGCTCCCGAACCATCGGTCCCTTCGAAACTCAAATGAAACCGCAAATCCGAGGAGCCCACACCGTGTTCAAACACCTGAACCAACAATGTACCCGAGATGTCACCGTCTGTCGTGACCTGTGCCAACAATACCTGCAGGTCATCACCCGCGATTCCATTCACATAATTCTGGGTCACAAACCACGCCCCTCCAGTTGCATCGTTCATCACCAAATTGCCCCCTGACTCAAAACCCAAAACCCACGCTTGGGTGGGACTTTCTACCGTACTGATCTCACCTTCGTTTGCCGAACCATCCGGTTGCTGCGATATGCCAACCGTCACCCAGGTGTCGTATTCCAATTGCGGGAAGAACCCGAAAAGCAGCGGATTCACTGCATTGGGAGTCGCAGCTCCGAGGGCATCTTGATAGAATGTGGTCGTTGTAGAGAGGTCCATCGGAAAGATGGCATCTCCACTCACAGCCGACACTATGTCGTCTGCGTTGACGCAGTCCATGTAGATTCTGTAAGTGGTCTGACCGGCGAGAGGGCCGGTATCGTGTTCCGCGAAGACTTCCACGGAAAGACCATAAGAGGGAGCCTGTCCGTGCGCAAAAGCTGCACAGAAAAGGCAAAAGAGAAGGGTAATCAGACGGTTCATGTGAGCACAATCTGGGTTGGGCAATCATAAATATACCCATTTATCGACGAAAAAAACAATTTCGTCCCCAGTATTTAAGCTCAGGTAGACACTTCACCACAATTCGTCCGCAAACAAAACGCCAGAAGGTCCATTCGCCCCACCCTCAATCAGACCCCATCCATCATCCTGCCCAATCCACCAAGGACACTCCCCTCTCCCTTGGATTTTCCTCCCATAGAAGGTGCATTCATGAGAATACGGTCTGCCAATCTGCTAAAGGGCAGACTCTGCAACCATACCGTACCATGGCCCCGAAGCGTCGCGAGAAACAACCCTTCTCCTCCAAACAACATGCTCTTCAATCCACCAGCAGCCTCAATGTCATAAGAAACTGTAGCATCAAAAGCCACGATACACCCTGTATCCACGCGGAGGGTCTCTCCATTCAATTCGCGCTTGACCACCGTTCCACCGGCGTGCAAAAAGGCCAGTCCATCACCTTGCAATTTTTGAAGGATGAACCCTTCACCTCCAAAGAATCCTGCGCCGAGTTTTTTGTTGAAGGCCATGCTCACTGAAGTGCCCATTGCCGCGCACAGAAAAGCGTCCTTTTGGCACAACAAATCACCGCCAAGCGCGGCAAGGTCGACGGGAACAATCTTGCCTGGATACGGAGCAGCAAAGGCCACTTTACGCTTGATCACTCCCCGGTTCGTGAAATGCGTCATAAACAAGCTTTCGCCCGTGAGCATGCGCTTGCCTGCGCCAAACAGCTTGCCCAACACCCCTTGGTTGGCCTCCGAGCCATCTCCCATTCGGGTTTCGAAGGCAATGTCCTCCTCCATCCAGTTCATCGCACCAGCTTCTGCAATGACCGTCTCCTGAGGGTCCAACTCTACCTCTACCGTTTGAAGGTCATCGCCATGGATGCGGTAATCTATTTCGTCGCTGTGCTTCATGTCGTCTAATTTGCCACCCGATTCACAACATGCGAAATTTGATTTTCCCCATTGCCGCAGTCCTCGTTTGGGCTTCATGCGGCACCGCTCCTCAACCCGATTCCATGACAGGCTTCAAATACCCGGAAACCCGCACCGAGGAGGTCACAGACACTTATTTCGGAACTGCAGTAGCAGACCCGTACCGGTGGCTTGAAGACGACCGCAGCGAGGAGACCGGTGCTTGGGTTGAGGCCCAAAACGCCCTGACGCGCGGCCATTTGGACGCCATCCCCTTCCGCAACGCCATCCGCGACCGCTACGAGCAGATCTTCAACTACGAGAAGGTCGGCGCCCCCCGGAAGATTGGCGACCGCTACTACATCAGCAAGAACGACGGCCTGCAAAACCAAAGCGTCTGGTACGTCCGCGACGGACTCGACGGCGAAGACCGGATCTTCCTCGACCCCAATACCTTGAGCGAGGACGGCACCGTGACCGCCAGCCTCTCCAGCGCCTCCGATGACGACAAGTACGTGGTCGTGATGCGCAACGCGGCCGGCAGCGACTGGCAGGAAATCCGCGTGATGGATCTTGAAACCGGTGAAGAAACCGGTGACGTGCTCGAGTGGGTCAAGTTCTCAGGCGCCAGCTGGGTGGGCGACGGCTTTTACTACAGCCGCTACCCGGCGCCTGACGGCAGCGAGTTCAGCGCTGAGAACACCTTCCACAGCGTGTACTACCACAAACTCGGAACGCCGCAAAGCGAGGACGAGCTCATCTTCCGCAACGACGACGAGCCCAACCGCTACCACTTCGCCTACGCCACCGAGGACAACCGCTACCTCATCCTCAACTCGAGCACGGGAACGGACGGCAACAACCTCCACATTAAGGACCTGACCGATCCGAATGCCGACTGGCAGGTGGTGGTCGACGGGTTCAACACCCGCTCCAACATCGTGGACCACATGGACGGCCGGCTGCTCCTCATGACCGACATCGACGCGCCGAAGTATCGCCTGGTAGCCGTCGACCCGGCCAACCCGTCGGACCGCAGCACCTGGACGGACGTCATCCCCGAGTCGGAGCACCTGCTCGAAGGCGTGAGCAC
>JBELBZ010000024.1:0-36905 GCA_042095055.1 Crocinitomicaceae bacterium
AAAACGAGAAAAGCCGCGGTAATCGCGGCCTTTCTACTCTTGTGCTTGTGCCCAGAGCGGGACTCGAACCCGCACGCCCTAAAGGACACATGGCCCTCAACCATGCCTGTCTACCAATTTCAGCACCTGGGCTGGTCACCCCCCTGGGGCTCGAACCCAGGACCCTCTCATTAAAAGTGAGATGCTCTAACCAGCTGAGCTAGGGGGTGTCCTATTCCTCCTTTTGCTCCCGTTGGGGCGTCCAGAAGGGGGCGCAAAGATAGAGGGAATGTCGACCCGGCAAACACCGCGGGGCATTTCCCTGCAATCTGCCCTCATTTTGCGATGGGAACCCGCTTAAAGGGTTGCTCTGGATCGAAGAGTTTACGCAGGGTTTGAAGGGTTCGGATACGCTCAGTCCCGAGGTTCTCAGCAATCCGAATCATCTTGGGATTGAAGTCCCCAATCCAGGTCAATGTGGTCGTTTTGTAGCGGCCTTTGGCCTGCATTTGCTTCCCGGCTGTGTCAATCAAAAAGCCGTCCAACCCCTGGCCGTGGTAGGCGCGGTCGATGCCAAATACCAACCCGACCAAGGTGTCAGCTGTGCCCCGCCATTTGTGATAGAGAAATTTCAGTTTCCCCCATGCGTTGAGGTTGCCATTGACATGCCGGAAAATTTGATTGAGCTCGGGAATGTTGACGTAAAAAGCCACCGGTTTTTCATCGTGCAGAACGAAAAAGATGATGTCCTTGTCCATGACGGGCTTGAGCGTCTTTACTGTCCGCTGTGCCTGTTTCAAGGGCATCTTGGCAAATCCGTGGTGCCCGCCCCAAGCATTGTTGTACACCGTGCAGAAATGTTCTGCCAGCTCTGCTTCATTCACATCATTGGCGGTGATGACGCGGTATCCGCCGCGCGACTCGATTTGCGCCCGCTTCCGCTCAAACTGGGTTTGAACTTCAATCTTGACCTCCCGGCCATACACGAATTGCTCGTAGTAAACCTGGTAACCCCGGGACTTGAAAAAGCGTTCGTAGTAAGGGCGGTTGTAATTCATTCCATAGCTGGGAATGCTCTCGAAATTGTCCACGAGGAGGCCCCAAAACTTGTCTTTCTCACCGAAGTTGATAGGGCCGTCTACCGCCTCCATGCCCTCGGACTTGAGCCAATCTTCAGCAACGTCAAGCAGCATCGTCGCCACTGCATCATCGTCAGTGGATTCGAAAAAGCCCACACCTCCAGTGGGCTGTTCCATGCCTTTGCTGTATTTCGGATTGACAAAAGCGGCCACCCGGCCAATCCACTGACCCGAATCGTCCTGTGCCAACCAGCGCTTGGCTTTGCCTCCTTTTTTGAAGAGTCGGTTGCCATGGGGGTCGAACACTTTGTCGACGTCTTGCTTCAAATGTGGAATCCACGTCGGGTCCTCAGCATAGATGCCTCGGGGAACCTCATGAAATGCACGGCGGGTTTTCTCGTCTTGAACCTCGATAAGTCGCATGGTATGGGAAATCAAAGGGAGACAAATGTGCTACTTTCGAGCAACTCCAACCGCGATTTTTAAGTTGGAAAGATGGAAACCATGAACAAGAACCCATTCACCCTGTGCTTGCTGCTGGTATGTGCAGCCTTTGTCTCGACTCCTATGTTCGCCCAAAAAGTGGTCAAGGCCCCAGTAAAATCAACCATTACAGGTGAGTTTTATGCCGGACCTGAGTTTGAAGAATTCGCAGCTACCGAAGGTTGGGTCTTTGTGGAAGACCAGACCAAGTCGGTTGGTTTTCCCAATCTCGATGGTGCGGCGTCAGCAGTGGAAGGCGGTGCGGCATTCAGCGCCAAAGACTTTGATCCGTCTTCTTTTGATCCAAGGAACTACCGCATCACTTTCGAAGCAGATCCCACGCTGCCCACCAATTTCAATGTCGGAAGCCGGGGTGTGATCCAGTTTCACAGCGCCCAACGCTGTCAAGATTTGTATGCCCGCTTCCTCGCGAAGAAGGGTAAAGGCCAATAAAATTGAGGATGTTGAAACCGATATTTCCAAAGGCGCTCTGCAAGGCGCTGGGGATGGTCCTGCTTGCAGGGCTGAGCACCGCTGATGCGCAGGAAGTCTCCATTTCCCAGGGAGGTACCTACACAGGGTGTGATTTCTTTTTTGTGGACAATGGCCTCACCGCTGGAGATGCCTCTCCCAATGCGGACTTTACCATGACGTTCTGCCCCGATATGGTGTCGGACCCGGTCATCAGCTTCTACTTCAACCTTTTTGCCCTAGGCGAAGGTGATGTGATGAACGTGTGGTTTTCAGACGAAGCCGTTGGAGCTCCAGATGGGGTTTACACAGGCTTCGATTTGCAGGGCGTGGACATCTGGAGTCAGATGGATGATGTGACCAATGCTTCCGGATGCATCACCTGGCAATTCACCTCGGATGCCACGGACAATTCCAATTGGACGGCAGAGGTCGTCTGCGAGGAGCCTTGTCAAAGGCCAGAAGCCAATGTGGTGACCACCATCGATGGGACGGAGGAGACGGTGCCCTTGCAGGTCTGTGCGGGTGAGGAGATTCAATTCGACGGCAGCGGGTCGACGGCCGCAGAAGAATTTTTGATCGCGACATGGGAGTGGGACTTTGACGACGGCACCACCGATGAGAGCGGTGCTGTGGTGACCCACAGTTTCGACGAGCCCGGCGCCTACAATGTGCAGCTGTCCCTGGTAGACAACAACGACTGCCCGAATGGCAACCTGGTGGACCACCTCATCTTGGTGTCGACGCCAACGAGCTTTGAAGGGACCACCCAAGACCTTCAAATTTGTGCGGGAGAAGAATACCCGGTCAATGGAGTGGCCCAGGGCATCACCTACGACAGCGAGCCACAAGTGGACCTGGGTGGCGGACTTTTCATTCCCGATGACCAGACCCAGTGCTTCAGTTCCTCCATCGTTTTGACCGCGTTCAATTCAGGACAGGTCATCCAGTCTGCAGACGACTTCGAGGACTTCTTTATCAACTTCGAACACAGTTTCATGGGCGACCTCACGGTCACCTTTATCTGCCCGGATGGCAGCTCCATGGGCGTGCACCAGCAAGGTGGCGGTGGGACCTTCTTGGGAGAGCCTGTAGACAACGATGGCGACCCCGACAATCCCGGTGTGGGCTATGATTATTTCTGGTCACCCACAGCCACCAATGGCACTTGGGCAGACAACGGAGGAGGGACCCTGCCGAGTGGGACCTACGAATCTGCTCAGCCTTGGACGTTGTTGCAAGGGTGTCCGCTCAATGGCACTTGGACCATCGAGGTATGCGACAGCTGGGGCTCCGACAACGGTTTCATTTTTGATTGGTACATCAATTTTGACCCCGAATTGTATCCAGAGCCCATCGTCTTTACGCCCCAAATCGGAGCCGACTGCGACAGCTCGTTCTGGACAGGTCCTTTCATTGTGGACGATGGAGGCGATTGCGACGGCATCACCATCCTCCCTGAGAACCAGGGGGTTTTCGAATACATCTACACGGCGACCAACGACTTTGGGTGCACCGCTTATGACACCATGGTGGTGACGGTAGAACCTGCTCCAGAGGTCAGCCTCACTGCGCTGGACAATTGGTGTGGCGTTCCCGTTGGCCTCAATGCCAACACCACAGGCATTCCATCCAACCTGAACGTCGAATGGACATGGGAGACCACGGGAGGCGAGATTGAGCCGGCCACCGGATCAAACAACGGTGCCACGGCCACGGTCGACGGCCTTGACAATCCGGTGGACGTCACCGTCACCATGAATTTGACTGGCGGAGACATCGACGAGTGCCTTGCCACGGCTACGGTGCCTGTGGGCATTTACGCCGTTCCTGAATTTGGACCTGACGAAGAAGTCTACGGACTGTGCATTGGCGACAACCACATTTTGGTGCCGCAACTGGCGCCTTCAGAATGGGATTTAGAATTCACTTGGAGCTCTCAAGAGAATGGCCCATTGGCAGAAACGGGGAGTTCGCTCACGGTGAACAGCACCGGCAATTATGATGTCGTGGTCAATATGGCGCTGCCCTGCATTGGAACCGATGCGATGAGTTTCAATGTCAACTTTGGCCCCTGTGCCATTGAGAGCATTCCCAATGTCTTTACGCCCAATGCCGACGGGGAGAACGACGCCTTCGAAATCAAAGGCAATGCCATCAGTTCCCTTGGCCCCACAATTTCGGTGTACAACCGCTGGGGTGAATTGATCCACTACGAGCAAGACTACGAGAACACCTGGTCGCCCAACGAGGATGAAGTTTCTGATGGGGCTTATTACCTGACTTTGGACATCAACTCCTACTCGCTTCCCCTCGAAGAAATCGAGCACGAAGGCCTCATAACCGAGATGGGGGAGGGGTTCCGTTACGTCGGGTCTTTGCAGATCCTCAGGAACCGCCAGTAAGCCCCATGGCACACCGCGACAGCATCGCGGAGGTTTCCGCATTGACGGCGGCGCTGGTAGAAGAACACCGCGCTGAAGAGGCTCGGTATGCCTCCATTTTGGAGGGGCAGCCTGTGGCCAGCCGCAAAGCCGAAGGATTGACTTGGGCCCCCGTTCGGGTGAACCGGACGTCCTTCACCTTGGGGGGCAGGCCCACTTTGGAATTGACAGGCGAGTCCGGCGCGCCGGGGGCATTTAGGTCGGGTTCAGCTGTGCAGCTGACCTCGGACGACGGCAAAGGCGAAACTGCCTCTTACCGTGGCATTGTGCGGTCCGCAAGGGGCATGGACGCCGAAGTGGTCTTGGACGGCGAAGAAATCCCCGATCAAGCCACCCACAGGGCTTGGGTGATGGACGCCCGTTTCGACGAGCGCAGTTTCAAGGAAATGGCCAGGGCCTTGTCCGATGTGCTCAATGCCGGCCGCGATGGAAAGCCGAGTCGGCTCGCAGCACTCAGGGAGGTGCTGCTCGGATACGCCCAGCCCGAACCTTCGACGCCTGAGCCTTTTGTGCATCCCAATCTGAATCCATCCCAGTGCGCAGCTGTGGCGTTCGCCCTGACCGCCCGCGAGGTGACCACGGTCCACGGCCCTCCGGGAACGGGCAAGACGACCACTTTGGTTCAGCTGGTCAAATCGCTGGTCCGGCGCGGAGAGAAAGTCTTGTGCTCCGCCCCTTCTAATGCCGCTGTGGACCTCATGGTCGAACGGCTCAGCGCAGTGGGGATAAAGGTGACCCGCATTGGCCATCCCATGCGGATTGATCCCGCTGTGGTAGACCGTTCTTTGGACCGGCTGGTCGAGGCCGACCCTGACCACAAGCAGGTCAAGCTGTACCGTCGGCAGGCCGAGGAGGCCGCCCGCGAGGCCGAAAAACAATTTCGCTCCTTTGGCGCAGATCAACGCGCCGCCCGCCGCGAGGCTTATGCCGAGGCACGGGCATTGCGCAAAGAGGCCAACCATTTGGAAGCCTTTCTGGCCGAACGGGCTGTGGATGCTGCTGAGGTGGTCTGTTGCACCTTGGTGGGTGCTGCGGACCGTCATTTATCTGGGCGGAAATTCGGGACCCTCGTCTTGGACGAGGCCGGCCAGGCCCTGGAGCCGGCGGCTTGGATTCCCATTCGGGCAGCGGATCGCGTGGTATTGGCTGGTGACGCCGCCCAATTGCCCCCCACGGTCAAACATCCGGCTGCCATCAAGGCGGGCTTGGGGGTGAGCCTGCTCGAAAAAGCCATTGGCCGCGACCGAAACGTACACCTCCTCGACACGCAGTACAGAATGCACGCCGACATCATGGCGTTCCCCAATGCCCGCTTCTACGGCGGCCAATTGATGGCACACGAAAGTGTTGCCGATGCCACGCTGGGGGACCTTCCGCCATTGACTTTCATCGATACTGCAGGCAGGGGATGGGAAGAAGAGCGGTCATCGCCGGAAGCAGACAATACCGGGCGCTCTCACGCCAGTGTATGCAACCCAGAAGAAGCGGCCTTTACGGTCGACCGGGTGCGCGAACTGCTGAAAGCACAACCGACGGCCACCATCGGTGTCATTGCCCCATATCGCGCCCAGGTGACCCTGCTCGAAGCGTTGCTCCACAGTGAACGAATCGAGGCCGAAGGGCGCTTGACCATTCAGACTGTGGACGGGTTCCAAGGTCAAGAACGCGACATCATGGTGATCGGGCTTACCCGTTCCAATGAAACGGGCACAGTGGGCTTCCTTGCTGAATACCGGCGCATGAACGTGGCCATGACCCGCGCCAAGATGCACCTGCTGATCGTCGGAGACAGCGCCACCTTGGGCAGCGATGACTTCTACGCTGCGTTCACCGCGCAATGCGAGGCTGGCGGCGCCTACCGTTCCTGCTGGGAGTGGGCTTGAGGCGGTCCTGCAGCAACCGATGCCTTACCGCAGCGGATCAACCGACCTCGCCTGTGTCCGGATCTACGCCAGCGGGCACTGCCTCCTCAGCCGCGGGCTTGGCGATGGAGGGGTGGTCGGCGGGCACGGCGCCGTATCCATCTGCAGCGGTCATGTTGGTTGAGCCTTCCTCACCTTGGGGGTAGACCTCGCTGATTTTGGTGTAGTTGATGGATGGAATCAAGAAGCCAATTCCGGATCCCTTGAGGAATTCCTTGGTCTTGTCATAGGCATCCTTCACGTCGTCTGCAGAAAACAAAAAGTACTGGTTGGATTCCTTTTCCTTGCCGCTCCGTTCATCGAAGCTGGTGAGGGCCACCTTGATGCGGAACCACTTGTCGCCAGTGTCCCAGCGCACCACCTCTGCATAATTGCTCTTGGTGATGGACTGCACCTCGAAAGGGCCGGTGCAGACATCCGTGACGATGCCCACGAGGCGCGCCTCAGCTTCGGTGTAGGTATAGGCGTCCAGCAACAGCTGGTCGGTGGTCTTTTCTTCGCTTCCGTCGGCGCCGTGGCGCACGTATTTCACCACGCAGGTGAACCAATTTCTGGTCATGTTGATGGGGTCAATGATTGTTCGATGCGCTCCATGACTTCGGTGGCCACACGAAGGGCCGCAAGGCCGTCTTCGAGGGGCACCCGACAGGGCGTTTGGCCGCTACAAGCAGCGTAAAAGTCGGCCAGCTCATCCGCAATGGCATTGGCTTCTCCGACTTCGGGTTCTTCGATGAGCAACCTCCGCGCATTGCGGCCAGGGACGTCGAGGTATAGGCCATAAGGGTCGCGCTCGGTTCCTTCGGCGACGTCCTCCAGCTTCATCACTTGGGCGCTCCGATTGAGCAGGTCTACAGAGAGGTAGGCGTCGGGCTGGAAGAGCCGCACCTTGCGCATGGGGTTGATGCTCACCCGGCTTGCGGTCAGGTTGGCGACGGCACCGGAGGAAAATTCCAAGCGCGCATTGGCGATGTCGACGCTGTCACCAACCACCGCCACGCCATTGGCCGCCACGCGGGTCACCTCGCCCTCCAGTACATGAAGCGCCAGGTCGATGTCGTGGATCATGAGGTCCATGACGACAGGGACGTCGAGGCCGCGTGGATTGAAGGGCGCAAGCCGGTGCGCCTCGATGAAGCGGGGGGTCTGCAGGTGGGCGCGTGCGGCCTCGAAGGCCGGGTTGAAGCGCTCCACATGGCCGACTTGGACCACGCGCTGTGCACGGTCCCGCGCAGCAACAAGGGCTTCCGCCTCCTGCAGGTGATGCGTCACCGGCTTCTCAATGAAGCAGTGCACGCCCCGGTCAAGGGCCAACTCCGCCATGCGCGCATGCAAGGGGGTTGGGGTCACAATGGCAACCGCATCGACTGCGTCGAGCAAAGCCTCAGCAGTGGGGTAGGCCACAGGGGTGGTGGGCCACAGTCCGTCCTCTGCCGCCTTCTTGACTTCGATCAATGCGGCTTCGTCAGGGTCGTAAAACCCCACGGTGTCCCAACGGTCTGCCAGAGATTGCAGACAGCGCAGATGGATGCGGCCCAAATGGCCAGCTCCGATCACTCCTATGCGCAATGGGGAAGACATGGACGAACGAAGGTACCCGGTGTGCTTCCCCCGGGCGTCATGTTGGCAAGGCACAATTTCCACATCGAATCCCGGTTCGGGGTTGGGTATTTTGGTCAGCCCATGTCCGCATCAGCAGCCAACCTCACCGACAGCTACCGCCACAAAGGCCTTCGCCGTGAATTGTTGGGCAAACTCCGGGCCATGGGCATCGCTGACGAAGCGGTGCTCGAAGCCATGGACCGGGTGCCGCGCCACTATTTCATGGACGACGCGTTCATCCATTTTGCATACGACAACAAGGCTTTTCGCATCGGCGCAGGCCAGACCATCAGCCATCCATATACGGTCGCGCGCCAGACAGAATTGCTCGCTCTACCCAAAGGGTCCAATGTGCTCGAAATCGGAACGGGCAGCGGCTACCAATGTGCCGTACTGACGGCCATGGGCTACAAAGTGCACAGCATCGAACGGCAAAAAGCGCTGTACGATTCGACCACGCCTTTCCTCAAGAAGATGGGCTTCAGGGCGCACTGTTATTATGGCGATGGCTTCAAAGGCAAGCCTGTGTTCGCGCCTTTTGACGGGATTTTGGTGACCTGCGGCGCGCCCTTCATCCCTGAGGCGTTGTTGGGTCAGCTGGCCATCGGGGGACGCCTCATCATTCCTTTGGACGACCCCAACGCGGGGGAAGGAAAGCAGATCATGACGGAAGTTCGGCGTGTAGAAGAAGCGACATTCACGCGACAAACGCATGGCACTTTTGCCTTTGTTCCCATGCTCGCAGCCCGCTCGGGCCATTCGGGTTAATCACACAGCTCGCCAAAGCCGGCCAGCACCCCCAGCACGTCAGAGACGGTCACGATGCCGTCAAAGTCAATGTCTCCTGGGCATTCAAAAAGGTTGGACACACACTGCCCGAGGGCGGCATCCCAAACCGTTCCGGTTCCGCAGGCATCTTCGTTGCAGCACATGATGCTGCCACAAGCCGAGGGAGGCGTGGGCAGTGGAGTGCAGGCATTGCCAAAACTCCCCAGCGTTGTGAGGATGTCTGTGACGGTGACAATCCCATCATAATCGACATCGCCCAAACATTGCAACTGGACAGAGAGGCACAAGCCGGAGGAGACATTCCAGAATGTGCCGGCGCCGCAAGCCGCTTCACCGCAAGCTTCCTGATCGTCACAGATGCCGTTGTTGTTGAGGTCTGCTTGACAATTTCCGCCGCAAGTGCCCAACGCATCATCGAACTGGCACCCGCCATCGTCCACAGTGGCATCCACGTCATAATTGCACGCTGCAGGGTCAGTGCATCCCAACACGTCAGCGTTGTCGTTGCACAAGCCCGGCCATTGCACATTGACCGTGTAGTCTACAATGCCAGACGTAGACCAGGCATTGACCACCTCCAAGGTCCAATCGCCAGTTCCTGTCAATGCTGAAGCGGTCAAATTGACCGAAGCGGTATAAGTGCCCGATGCGGAGACGTTCCAATCTCCAGGCCAGGTGCCTGCACCGGTGTAACCCTGCGATTGGTCATAGCCTCCGATCTCGATGCATGCGCCGGAAGGAGAGCAAAGCCCAATCAAGATGTCTCCAGCCCAAGAACCACTGCTCTGTGCATTGTCAAAATCCAGGGTGATGTTGAGTCCAAGGGCAGTTCCTGAGGCGTTAAATGTGCTGCTTGTGACGCCGCCGCCTGCCAGTGACGTTACAATCTCAGGAACAGCAAAACCACCAATCAATCCTCCGTCCGTTCCGCATTCAGAACAGTCGTCAGGGAAGATGCATCCATCGTTGTTGGTGTCTCCAGGCGTGTAGTTGCACGCTTGTGGGTTTCCGCAAAAAAGGCTGGTGGTTTCGGTGACAAGGTCCCCGCATGTTCCGATGCAGGAGGCGCTGTTAAAAGTGGGAATGAGCGCGTTGTTTTCTACCGTCGGGTGAAAAACAAGGTTTTTACTGCCTCCTGCAATGGCGTGGCAGTAGCTCATGATGGTGCCCAGTTGACCGGTGGGGTTGTCCGTATAGCCGGTACAATCGCCTTCATAACTGCCGCAGTTGTCAATTGGTCCTCCTGGCCAGCCGCACCAGTGGGTGTGGTTGGCTCCACAATTGTGACCCAACTCGTGCGCCACAACGTCCAAGTTCCATGCGTAGGTGTTGATGTTGTAGCTCGTGGTGCTGGAAAGGTTGCCGCTGACACCAGCGTTGTAGCTGTTGCACAGGCCATTGAGGTATGCGATGCCGCCGGTCCCGATGTTGGTCCGCATCGTAAAGAAATGCTTCAGGTCCAGCGGTATGCTGTTGAAATTGGAATTGTTGTTCCACTCTGAATTAAACGCGCCGAGCAGTCCGCCGCCATCGTTGACCACAGAAGCATAGGGGTCAGGAGAAGTCCAGACGTGGATGAACCGCGCTTGGAGGGTGATGAGATCGCTGAGCTCATTGCGGTAAATCTCGTCTACAGAGGCGATGATGGCCAGGGCCCAATCCACGGCGTCGGTGACATCAGAACCAAGGGCATTGTAGGTGAATTGGTCAATTTCAATGCCGACTTCGACACATTCCAACAGGGAGGAGCTGCTCATGAGCGCCGCGCCGCCGTCTGCATTTGGAAGGGGGGCGGCATCTTCCACGCCACAAGTGAAAATCCGGTCGTCCGTTGAAGCGTCGACAGGGAAGAGGGCGTGCCAGCCGTCACCTCTGTGGTTGATTTCCCAGCGCCGACCCTCCACAGAAAAACTCGATAGAACATGGTCTTTCATCAGGATGAAGGTGCCCTGCGCTTCGTTGCCTTCAATGCTGTAGGTGACCAGGCGTGGTTGAATGTCCACAGCATGAAACCCCGAACCATCGGTGACCGCGATTTCCAGATGTTCCGAGCGGTTCTCGAACTGCCTGAAGCGGAGGGTTTTGGTGGTTCCGTCGGGAAAAGGCACGGACCATGTGAACCTCTCTGGTGCGACAGTTTTAAAGGCTGTGAAGGCCGAAGCATCCAATTTCAGGCCCCGTGTGGCTGCAACTTCTGAGGTGGGGCTCAGTGCTGCGGGCAACGTTTTGACATCCAAGAAGTCCACTGGGTTGACCCACTCCTGTGCGGATAGGCTTGCAGTGAACACCAAGAAAAACAAAAGAATGCAACGGGAGAATGCCATGAGAACCAAGCTAACCCTGATGCCGTGAATTCTCACCATCAGTGACAAATGTCACCTGAACACGGGTCGGCCATCACAGAACACCCCTCCCTGGGCGCACGACGACCGCTTCGTTTTCCGTGCAGTCGATCACGGTGGAGGCCTCAATGTGTCCAATGCCTCCGCCTACAACAGCGTCGACTTGAGCAGCATATTTTTCGTGGACCAGGCCCGGGTCGGTCATGTATTCGATGTCCGTTGAATCTCCGTGCACCGAACTCACAACAAGCGGTTTTCCCAAGGCTTCCACCAGTGCCTTCGGGATGTTGTGGTCGGGGATTCTAACACCCACTTCCCGCTTGGACTTTCTAAACAAACGGGGCACCTGAACGCCCGCATTCAAAATGAAGGTGAAGGGACCCGGAAGGGAGCGCTTCATGAGTTTAAAAGTGGGTTGTGGTACAGGTGCTGTGTAGTCGCTGACTTGACTCAAGTCCTTGCAGATCAGGGAGAAGTTGGCTTCGGACAAAGAAATGTCACGGATGCGGGCCATTTTCTCCAAGGCCTTTGAAGAGCCCAATGCGCAGGCAAAGCAGTACACGGAATCGGTGGGGATGATGATGACCCCATTCTTTTCTAAAAGGGCCGCAACCTGGGCGATTTTACGCTCTTCTGGCGTTTCGGGATGGATGTCAATGAGCATCCCATTAAGGTCGTCAGAATGTGCCGTTAGACCATCATAAAATCTATCAAAATCAACCGGCGCATCGCACACATGTGAGTGCGCCAGGCATGAGCAGCAAACGCCCAGTTGGAATGGCCTCTCCGCACCGGGTGCAAAGTCCGAAACGGTCTTCGCCCAGCCTCTGCAGTGCGCGGTCCAATCCCGCCCTCAATTTTTCTGCCTGTCGCAGCGCTGCCTCGTTGACGGATTTGTTGTTGATGGCGTCCATCCGACTGACCCTTCCGATCGCCTCACTGGGAGGGATGGGTTTGGTGAGTTCCCGGTATTCCAATATCCGAGCATCCAACTCTTCGGCCTTCTTGTGGATGGCCGCCTTGATGTTTTCTTTCTCGTCGTTGGAAAGCATGCGGCAATTAACCCCAACTTTAGCGGACACATCCTATCCCCATGCGAATCATTGCTTTTGGCCTTGGTCTTTTTTTGTCTCTGACTGCTTATGCACAGCCCGAACTCGAGGCTTGGCTGCTCAATACTGACGGCGCCACCGGTCAGTATTGGAATGGCAACAACCTGGTCCAAATGCAGGATGAATGCGATGTCCAATTGGTCCAATACAGCAACGACTTTGTGTACGTTCATGCCTTTGGAATACCCAGGTACCCCACCGCTCCCTTCCCCGATGGAAATCCCTCACAGGCCACGGCCCAGGACTACCTGTTTCAGATCCCGCGCAACCCGGTTGAAGGCTCCACAGGAGGCACAGCGACGGGGTTGGGGCATACAGGAGTGCTGATCAACGGCGTGGTCATTTTCAATGCGCAGGACGCCTTCAGCTACAACAACCAAGGCGTTTGGCACCAGAACGGAGGGTTCTTCGAAAACGATGGTTTTGACTGCGCCAAAGGCCACCCGGCCATGGGGCAATACCACCACCACCAGGTGCCCACCGCTTTTGACGACAGCTTCGCGCCTACAAGTGATGTCTGCGAGGATTACCCCAGCGGGGCGCTTTTCACCATCGACATGGAAGCGCACAGCCCCCTCATTGGATATGCGTTCGACGGTTATCCGATTTATGGCCCCTACGGTTACGCCAATGCAGACGGCACCGGGGGCTTGGCCCGCATCGCCACCAGCTGGCAGCTGCGGGACATTGCCGTTCGCCAAACCCTGCCCGATGGTACGCAGCTCGCGCCCAATCAGTACGGTCCAGACGTGGGGGAGATGGTCACGCCTCCGATTCCTCCGGGCGCATCTCCCATCGCAGCGGTGCTCGGTGCTTACATCGAAGACCATGAATATGTGGAGGGTTCCGGACACCTCGATCAATTCAACGGACGTTTTGCCGTGACACCGGAATACCCGGAGGGCACTTACGCCTACTACGCTACAGTGGACGAAAACCACAATGGCCAGTATCCCTATTTCTTTCCGGCTTACCGCGGCGTGGTGGAGACGGACAACTTCGGATCAGGCCCCGGGCCGGGTGGCGGTGGCGGAACCAATGTGACCATTGACGAAGAAGTTGAGACTTGGACAGGGGAGGTGAGCGGCATTGCTGTGGCAACACGCCCCAACGCAGACTTCTATGCGTATCCCAATCCCGTCCGCGATCAGGTTCGTTTTGCTGGACACTTGCCTGAAGTGATGGCGGTGTTTGATGCGCTGGGCCGCTGCGTGGCCCAATGGCCGCGGCAGGAGCTCGCCCATGGCGTGAGCTTGGACGGATGGCCTGCAGGAACCTATTGCTGCAAGGACCTTGCGAGCGGAAAGCATACCCTGTTGATGGTCCATCCATGATGTTGCGCGTGCTCTGCCTTTGGTGCCAGCTCGCGCTGTCCTTTGCTGCAGTCGCACAATGGATGTTGGACGACCAGTGGGGCGGTGCTGGCAGGCGCATCGGCGCATCTGACCGGTGGGAAATTCCGGTGGCCCTGGACCACGACCTCACCCGGGTACACATGTTGAGTGCGGCCTACGATTCAACAGGAACGACCGCAGCCCGCTGGAGGGCCTTTTCCACAAACAATGGTACCGAGGTCTGGTCTGGCTCGGGTTTTCAAGGCGAAACGCCGGTGGATTTGCGCACCAGTTTCAGCGGGGACCGGTGGTTTCTGTTCACAGAGGCACCCGTGGGGCCAGATTCTTCCTTTTCTAAGGTCTGGCGCATTCGGTCTTTCCAAGAAGAAACCGAGGACACCACTTGGGGAGATGCAGGAGTGGTCGACCTGGGCTTTGTAGGACCTTGGCACGAAGGCGGAGGAATGGACATGGTCGGTCCTGCCGATGAATCCTCCAAAGCAGACCTCGTAGGACCTTGGATGGTCGTGGCTGGTGCTGCCTTTGACAGTTGCTGCGCCCACCGGGAATTGCCGGCATTGGCGGTGTTGAGTGCGGTGGATGGTTCCTTCCATCCGGATTTTGGTGAGGCGGGACGCATTGTGCTTCAGCCCGATGGCTGGCTGGTGGAAGACAGCGTCAGGCACGAGTGGAGCGGCCGGTTCACCAAGGTCTTGTTTGTGCCCACCACGAGCGGAATGCCTTTTGATCCACCCTCGGAATTGCGGATTCTGGCGGGAGGGACTGTTTCGACCAATGGCGCATTCCACCCTTTCGTTGCACGGTTCCACTTGGACGGTGCGCTGGACGAAAGTTTTGGCAACAATGGGGTGCTCGAGTGGGCAGAGGACGGCACACTGAACCATGGCGTGCAGGACATGCTGCACCGGTGGAATTGGTATGAAGTTGGGGCGGGCGTTGAACTGCTCGTTGGCGTGCCAGATGGTGAAGGGACCTTGGCTGCTGGCACGATGTCAGCCGGTTGGATGCCCTTGCACGGACAAATGGCTTACCCCCCGACCGAAGACATCGATCCTGGAATGCCCCTACAAGAGCCGCTGAGGTCTGTGGGGTTGGCGTCGGGTTATGGCTGGAAGTTTGAGGATGAGCAGGTCGCGGTCGGCACTTTGGGCGATGTGGTATCGTGGAATGGGGACTGCCACCCTGCTTGGTGGACATCCTATGGTTCTGCTTTTGGGACCCCTGAATACTGGACCGAGGACGCGGAATTTGAGCGCCACCGGGTGGGGGCGGTACTTTCTGTTGGCCCCCGTCTGTACATCGCAGGCACCCTCGCAGAGGAGACCCCCAGCAGCAGCAGTTGGATCCTCTCAAGGTGGAAGGAGGATACGTCGGTGGGCATCACGGACCATGATGGGGCATCGCTCCCATATCCCAATCCAACCGCGGGTGAGGTGCACTGGGACGTGCCAGCAGGACGAATTGAGTGCCGCGATGGAGTGGGGCGCCTCCTAAAAACTTGGTTTCACGACAGCGGTCGTTTTTTGGCGGTGCTTCCATCAGGGGCGGCATGGCTCACCCACAGCAACGGCCGATGCCACGCGGTCAGGGTCTTCCCCTGAGCCCGGTATTCCGCGTGGACAAAACCGAAGGGCGCGCGACGGGGTATGGCCATCGCGCATTCTACTTTAGCCGCGCGATTCACAACCCCACCCCATGAAGTTCTTCATCGATACAGCCAACCTCGATCAAATCCGCGAAGCCGAAGCCCTCGGTGTACTTGACGGTGTGACCACCAACCCCAGCTTGATGGCCAAGGAAGGCATCACTGGCGATGCCGCTGTTCGCCAACACTACGTGGACATCTGCAACATCACCGACGGCGATGTGAGCGCAGAAGTGATCAGCACCAATTTTGAAGACATGGTCAAGGAAGGCGAAGTTTTGGCTGCGCTCCACGACAACATCGTGGTAAAAGTGCCCATGATTGAAGACGGGGTCAAGGCCCTGCGCTACTTCTCAGACAGGGGCATCCGCACCAACTGCACGCTGATTTTTTCTGCTGGCCAGGCATTGCTCGCCGCCAAAGCGGGAGCGGATTACGTCAGCCCTTTCATCGGCAGACTCGATGACATTTCAAGCGATGGGGTCCAGCTCATTCAGCAGATCCGAGGGATCTACGACAATTACATGTTCAAGACGGAGATTCTTGCGGCGAGTGTCCGCCACACCATGCACATCATCGATTGCGCGGAAATCGGGGCGGACGTCATGACCGGCCCGTTGAGCGCCATCAAAGGCTTGCTCAAGCATCCTTTGACCGACAGCGGGCTCGAGAAGTTCCTCGCAGACCATGCCAAAGCGGCCGCATCGGTTTCTGCCTGAAGTCCACAAAACGGGCATAGAAATTCCTGCAAAAAGCAACGAAAGCAAGGGAGTGGCGTTCATCTTTGTACCATGAAGCCCCGTTTGTTTGTGCTGCTTTCCGGAATGCTATTCTGGTCAGCTTCTCTCGCTCAAGACGTTTGCACGTTTGTAGGCGATGCAGTGGGGCTGGGGGACGGTTGTTATGCCATCACAGAAAACGTATTGCAGCAAGTGGGTGCTGTCTGGTTCAATGATCAAGTCGATCTGACCCAGGAGTTTGCCATCAGAGCAGAAGTGTATTTGGGCAACCAAGACGCCACAGGTGCGGATGGGATTGCCTTTGTCATGCAGGATTTCGGCCCTTTTGCATTGGGTGGAATCAATGAGTTCTTAGGGTCAGATGTGCCGGGCAGCAGCCTGGGGGTCGAAATTGACACCTGGCAAAACGGCAATTTTGCAGACCCGGTCCAGGACCACGTTTGCATTTTTAGAGATGGGGTGAACAACCACAACATCCCGTTTTTCAACCTCGATGGTCCTGTTTCTGCCCGTTCCGATGGAGCGAACATCGAGGACGGACAACCGCACCAGTTCAAGGTCGAATGGGATCCTGTGACGCAGGAGTTGCAGGTGTATTTCGATTGTGAATTGCGGTTGTCGTGGACAGGAGACCTGTCTGGTGAAATATTCGGTGGTGAGACTGAGGTGTGGTGGGGATTTACGGGCTCTACCGGAGGTTCCAGCAATGCCCAGGAGGTGTGTGTGACGACGTCTGCATTGGGCCTTCCCCCTGAACACGCAGTGTGCGAAGGAGAGGGGGTGGATTTGGTGTTGCAAGGGGCCCAAAGTGGCACCATTGCTTGGACGCCAGTGGACGGTCTCAGCGATCCTTCGGCAGCGGTCACCAATGCTCAACCGCTGGTGACCACGGATTATGAGGTCGTTTGGACCGATGTGTGTGGCGATGTCCTCACCGAGGAGACCACCGTCAACGTTTTGTCCTCACCTCAGCCCATGCTGCCAGTCAGTGCTGAGTTTTGTCCCGGAGAACAGGTGTCTCTATCGGTCACCGTTCCAACGGGTGGCACTGCAGAATGGACCGACGGCACCTTGGGGGGAGACTGGATCGGCAATGCGACAGGGGTACAAACGGTCGAGGTAACGGGAGATGGAGGGTGCACAGGCACAGCGAGTACCACGGTTACTGCGCTCTACCCGAATGCAGCGTCTTTGCCCATTTTGGGCCCATTGTGCGGAGGCGCTTCCGAAGACATTGCGTGGCCCGCAGGAACCGAAGATTGGAGCGTAGACGGATTGGCTGTGGCCTCACCCTGGGCGGCAGAAGCAGGTGTTTTCAGTCTGACGTACACCGACGCGGCCACAGGGTGCCCGCTTGAGCTTGAGTATACCATCGACCTTCTCACTGCGGACATCCCCTCGCTCCCTGATGCATTTGCGGCATGCGCAGGGTCAGGGGTCAACCTGCTGCTCAATGCGGGTTCAGGTGCAACTGTGCTTTGGTCACCAGCCGGGGATTTGGACGATGCCGCTGCTGAGCAGCCATTGGCAACCCCATTGGTTACCACAGATTTCGAGGCTGCGGTAACGGACATATGCGGGGCCACAACCACCCTCACCACCACAGTTTCCGTGTTCCAATCTCCTGAGCCAGGCCTGCCCGATACGGTCACCTTGTGCCCCGGTCAGGATGCAACGCTATACATTGTGCCTCTGGCTGGTGTGCCAGATCCTGTGTGGTCGGATGGCACCAGCGGTTGGTCTTGGACTGGAAATGCTGCGGGATGGCAGTCCGTGGTGGTCTCGCCGCTCCCCGAATGCACAGGGCAGGACAGCACTTATGTGTGGCCCCAGAATTCCACCGCGCCAGGGTTTGAATTGCCGCCTTTATGTCCGGGTGATTTCGCCTTTATTCCATGGCCTCTCGGATGGAGCGATTGGGAGGTGGATGGTGTGGTGGCAGACCCTTCCGGACTTACGGTGACTGAGCCTGGGGTCTATTTTTTTGTGGCCAGTGAAGTGGCCACCGGTTGCGATGTGGCGGGGGCCATTGCGGTGCCCACAGGGGCGCTGTCTCCTATGGCGCTCCCGGAATACATCGAGCTGTGCGAAGGGCAATCCCAAAGTGTCAACACAGGGACTCCGGAGCCCGTTTTTTGGGACGATGGAGAGACGGGGAGCGTCCGCGTCATTTCAGAGGCAGGCCTCTATGTGGCGACCCATTCGACCGATTGTGGTACGGTTGAAGACTCCATTCTTGTGGTCGAGGTGCCCTGCGGATGCGCGGTGTTTGCGCCCTCGGGGTTCACTCCCGATGGAGATTTGATCAACGATGCATGGCGGCCTGTTTTTGAGTGCGCGCCCGAAGAATATGACCTCAAGATTTTTGACCGTTGGGGTGGCATGGTCTGGCAAACCCAGAATCCCGAAGAGTATTGGACAGGCGGATTTCGGGAAGATGGCCGACCCCTCGATGAGAAATTGTACTATGTGCGCGATGGGATCTATGCTTTCCAAGTCACGTTCAGGGATCCGACCTCGGTGGTACGCAACATGATCCGAAAGACGGGATTCATCAATATTTTGCGTTAAGCGAAGCTGTCCACCAAAGCTGATGTGGAAAACTATCCGGGCTTGCGCACATGATAAGTTCAGCCTCCGGCGTTTTGGGCGTGGAGTGGAGTTACTGTCGAGGGACATGGGGCTTCTTCTGATCACCGTAACCCGAGTCTACATGCGCCTGCGCCGCATCTTAAAAGTCTGTTCTGCACCCCTGCAATTGAGCATGGTCCTGCTCGGTCTTTGGGGTTGTTCCTTGATGGATCCGAAGCAAGACATTCCCAGCTACCTGATCGTTCCAGAGATGTCCTTCACACCTGATGAAGACCAAGGAACGGCCTCCACCAACATCACCGACTTGTGGGTCTACAGCGCCACAGATGTGTTGGGCATTTTTCCGCTTCCCGCCATCGTTCCCATTCTCCCCTCAGATGCCAACGGCGGTGCAGTGACCCTGCTCGCGGGAATACGAGAAAACGGCATCAGCAACAGCCGCTCCCCTTATCCTTTCTACACCACGGTGGAGCACCTGGTCACGGGCGACCCGGGTTTCCGCGATACGCTGTTTCCGTCCATTGCGCTCGTAGAAAATGTGCGTTTCATCCCCGTGGAAGATTTCGAAAACTCCAACGTTTTTGGCAGCCTGGTCGAAGGCAGTGATTTGGACCGGACCGGTGCACAAGGTGAGGTCTTCGAAGGGGCGAAATCTGGGAGGATTGAGGTGAATGTGGATGCCCCTCTCGTGCGGGTACGCACAGTGGAACAAGAGTTTAGTCTCGACGCCAGTGTGCCCTCTTTTTTGGAGCTGGATTACCGATGTGATCAGTCCTTTGCAGTTGGTCTTTATGGGTTTAGGAGTGGCCTTGAGACCAAGCACTTGACCTTGGTCATCAACCCCACTGAATCGGCTGGAGAAGCTGAGGTTTGGAACAAGCTGTACGTGGATTTGTCCTCCTCCGTCTCAGCACAAGGCCCGGCAGATCACTTTGAGGTTTACTTCGAATGCATCCTTGAAGCGGGAAGAGAGACCGGGTCGGTTGGGTTGGATAACCTGCGCATCCTCACGTATTGATGAGCGTCTCACCAGCACCATCCCCCACCTTGGTGAAGCCCATAACCGCGCTTGCCCGGCAAATGGCTTCGGCCCGTTACGTGGTGGGTGATGTGTTGGCCTCAGCGGTTGCTTGGACCTCCCTGTACCTCTACCGCAAGCACGCATTGGAGTTTGCGCCGGCTTTCCGGGAGTCTTGGTTCCCCGAGGCCATGTGGATGGATGACAATTTTCGATACGGGCTCCTGTTCGTTCCAATGTTCTGGTTGGGGCTGTATGGCCTTGCGGGCATGCATGGCAATCCTTTTCGCCGCCACCGATCCATGGAAGTGGGCCAGGTGTTGTTGACGACGCTGGTGGGGTCTTTGGTCTTGTTTTTTGTCCTGATTTTGGACGACGCCATCAGCAGCTACACCCAATACTATCAATCGCTGTTGGTGTTGTTTGCGGCCCAGTCCGCATTCGTGATTGCGGCCAGGTTGCCGCAGACGACCCGCACTGTCAAGCGGGTCCACAGGGGAGAACTCGCGTTCAATACGCTGGTTGTGGGCTGCAATGAGCAGGCTGTTTCGACCATCTTGGAGATCCGGGCACTTCGGCGCAACCCGGGGTTCAGGTTTGTCGGCTCAATCCAAGTCGGCCAGGAGGGGTGCCATACCCTAGAAGGCATTCCCTGTTTAGGCTCCACCGACCAGATGGCAGAGCTCATCCAAGAGCATGCCATTGAAGAGGTGATCCTCGCCGTTCGCAGTTCAGAGCACGGAGAGTTGGAGTCCATCATCAACCGCCTTGAGGGCACGGGAGTGGGCATCAAAATCATCCCCGACATCTACGACATCCTCAGTGGCATGGTGCGCATGCAAAGCCTGTTTGGGGCACCATTGATCGCCATTCGAAAGGAAATCATGCCCGCCTGGCAAGTGGCGGTCAAACGGGGAATGGATGTGGTCATCAGCATGGTAGCGCTTTTGTTGCTGACGCCAATGCTCCTGGCCATCGCCGCCGCAGTGAAGCTGTCGTCCAAAGGGCCTGTGTTTTTTCATCAAGAGCGGGTAGGGCGCTGGGGCAAGCCGTTCATGATCCACAAATTTCGCTCGATGTATGTCGGGGCAGAGCGCAATGGGCCGCAGTTGTCCAGTGATCACGACCCCCGAATCACCAAGGTGGGGCGTCTTTTGAGGAAGTCCCGTTTGGATGAATTGCCTCAGTTTTTCAATGTGCTGATTGGCGAGATGTCTTTGGTAGGGCCGCGTCCGGAGCGGCAGCATTACATCGACTTGATTTCGAAAAGGGCCGCCCATTACCACCACCTGCACAAAGTCCGCCCTGGCATTACTTCATGGGGGCAGGTCAAATATGGTTATGCCGAAAATGTAGAAGAGATGGTCCAGCGGCTGCGCTTTGACCTGATTTACATGGAAAACATGTCCCTGGCGCTGGACATCAAAATCCTCACATACACGGTGTGGATCGTCCTGCGTGGACGCGGAAAATGACCCCAGTGGTTTCGTCTGCGGAGGGGACAGGGTGCTCATAATGAGTTAAATTGCAGTTGCCATGTTGCGCTGCTCCACTTTCAATTTGCTGTGCGCTCTGTCGCTGACAGGAGCGCTGTGGTGGAGTGGAATCACCGTGGCCATGGCCCAAGATGGCAGTGCGTCAGAAGCCGCCAGGAGGTACGAGCGGGTGGTCATGGAAGTACTGACCGAAAGGCTGGCCTCAGAAGTCCTATTGGACCAAGGCCAAGTGGTTTTGAGGACACCGGTCTCTCGGATTTTGAAGGAAATGCGCAGCATCGTGCGGGCCTCGGTCCCGTATTACCTCGAAGGCAACTTGATCGAATTCAAGCGGTTCAGGCCCAGGGTCAAGACAGCGCTGGAAGGCTTGGATGGCTGGCAGGTGCCGGCTGCTCCGCGCGGTTGGGAGAGTCGGGAATGGAATTACTTCCAGGTGCAAGGAGCTTTGGAGAACGTACTGTTGTTGGTGGCCCTCGATATGGGGGTGTTCAGCAACAAAGCGCTGGCCGAAAACGTCCAAGCGCGGTCGGAATTAGAAAACGACTGGACCCAGATTCGCGGCGGCAGCGACCCTTTGGCAACCCGGCCGCTTCCCGAATTTGGGGTGCTTGAAGGCGATGCCAGCACACTCGATGGATTGGGAGAGGCTGGCAATGGAGGTGGCATTGGCGAGCCTGATGGCGGTAACGGTGCATTGGCAGAGGCCCTGCGCAACCTGACCGCGCGGATTGACGCGCTCGAGCGCAGATCGGGCAATGGCAGCGCACCGGCAGGCAACCCAACGGGAAGTTTCCCTGCGGTGGGCGCCGATGGCCAATGGTTGCCAGGGCAGCCTTCCGCGGCTTTACCGGACCGCATGCCCGAGATGCTGACAATACAGTTCCCTTCTGGGAGCGCGGCGTTGGGCCTCAGCGCAGAATATGGCCTCAATACATTGGTGGAGTGGATGGTGGCCATGCCCAGCATGCGGCTGCTCATCACGGGTCACAGCGATCTTACGGGCACAGAACGGGCCAACATGGAGCTCAGCCGGAGGCGTGCACAAGTGGTGCGCTATTACCTGCTCGAAAGGGGCATTGCCAATGAACGCGTGACCGCAGCCCATTTTGGGGAGCAGCGCCCTGAATGGGGCGCTGGTTTTGACCGTCGCGTCGAAGTGCGCTTGCTGACCGATTGAAGCGCCCCTGAGCGGGCAATTCAACTCCATGGCACACCTTTGCCGCATGAAGATTGTGTGCATCGGCCGGAATTACGCAGACCACGCGGCAGAGTTGGGCAACGCTGTCCCGTCCGAGCCGCTGTTTTTTTTCAAGCCAGAAGGGGCCATCCTGCACAAAGACCACCCCTTTGCCATTCCAGAGTGGACCCGGGATTGCCATTACGAAGTGGAACTGGTGGTGCGCATCAACCGCCCAGCCAAATGGATGGATGAGGGGCATGCCAGCCGATGCTATACCCACGTTGGATTGGGCATTGATTTCACTGCGCGCGACGTCCAGCAGGAGCTCAAGGCGGCGGGCAAGCCTTGGGAAAAGGCCAAGGCATTCGATGGGAGTGCCGTCTTGTCCAAGGAATGGATCTCGCTTGAAGAAGTCGGTGGTGACATTCAGGATCTCCGCTTCAGCCTGCTCAAAAACGGGGAGGTGGTGCAAGAAGGCCACACCGCGGACATGCTGTTCCCTGTGGATGCTTTGATCGCACATGTTTCCAAATACAGCACTTGGAAGACAGGTGACCTGCTGTACACAGGGACGCCCGCCGGAGTGGGGCCTGTGCAATCGGGTGACCGACTCGAAGGCCGCCTCGGCGGGCGTTCCATGTTTGCTTTGGATATACTTTGATCAGCTGACGGCGATCAACCGTTCGTCTTCCAAGGCTGCTCGGAAGACCACCTTGCCGTCAAAGATGTCCAGGACCGAAGTTGCATTGGAGTCTATCGTGCCAGCGAGCAAAGCGCGGGACAGGGGGTTCAATACCGAGCGTTCGATCAACCGTTTCACGGGGCGGGCTCCGAATTCCGGGTCATGTCCTTGTTGGGTCAACCAATCCAGGGCATCCGGCGTCGCCTTGAGCTGGATTCCGGCCTCTTCCAACCTGCCTTTGAGCCTTGCAAGCTGCAGGCCCACAATGGCACGGGTATGGGTGAGTTCCAAGGGGTGGAAGACCACCACTTCATCCACCCTGTTGATGAATTCAGGCCTCAAGAATCCCCGCAGGGCTTCTGTTGCGGTGTGGCCCATCACTTCTGAACCCGCCGCTTCCTCGGCGGATGTGCCGGATTCTTGTGCTGCGACAAACCGCTTCGTCAGTTGCGCGTGACCGGCATTTGAGGTCATGATGATCAGCGTATTCCGAAAGTCGACCAGCCTTCCTTTTCCGTCGGTCAGGCGCCCTTCATCGAGCACCTGCAGCAGGATGTTGAAGACGTCGGGATGCGCCTTTTCGATCTCATCGAGCAGGACAACGCTGTAAGGGCGTCGGCGCACCGCTTCTGTGAGTTGTCCGCCTTCGTCATGGCCAATGTACCCTGGAGGTGCACCTACCAAACGGCTGACGGTGTGGGCTTCTTGAAATTCTCCCATGTCCAAGCGCACCATGGCTTTGACGTCGTCAAAGAGAAAGTCACTGAGTGCTTTTGCCAGTTCCGTCTTGCCAACTCCGGTAGACCCCATGAAGATGAAGGATCCCATGGGTTTGTCCATATCGGCGAGCCCAGAGCGCGTGCGCCTTACGGCTTCGCTCACAGCAGATACCGCTCCGGGTTGACCAATGATCCGACGTCCCAATTCAGTTTCCAATTCGAGCAGTTTTTCGCGGTCGCCTTTGAGCATCCGAGAGACGGGGATCCCGCTCCACAAGCTGACCACCTCGGCAATCTCTTCGGCGTCCACTTCTTCTTTGACCATCCTGGACCCATCCTGCATGCTCAGGAGCTTGGCCTTGGCCGTTTCGAGTTCTGCTTCACGTTCTCGTGTGGTGCCGTAACGGATCTCTGCAACCTTGCCGAAATCGCCTTCTCGCTCTGCGCGATCGGCTTCTCCCTTGAGGTCTTCCAGTGCTGTGCGCAAGCGCTGCACTTGGTCAATGACATCGCGCTCAGCGGTCCATTTTGCCTGCATGCCATCCCGTTCTTCCCTGAGGTTGGCGAGGTTGATGTCAAGCTCGGTGTGTCGGACGGGATCGTCTTCGCTTGCGATGGCCGCTTTTTCGATTTCGAGTTGGGTGATGCGCCGCTCCAATTGATCCAGCGCCTTGGGCTTTGAATTCATTTCAAGCCTCAAACGCGATGCCGCCTCATCCATCAAGTCGATGGCCTTGTCTGGGAGAAAGCGATCGGGCAGATAGCGGCTGGAAAGCTCCACCGCACGGACCAAAGCTTCATCGCGGATCTCCACCTGATGGTGCACTTCGTACTTCTCCTTGATGCCCCTCAAAATGGCCAAGGAGCTGTCGCGGTCGGGCTCGGCCACCCGAACTTTTTGGAAGCGGCGCTCCAAGGCTTTGTCTTTTTCGAAGAACTTTTGGTATTCGGCCAGCGTGGTGGCGCCGACAGCGCGGAGCTCTCCTCGTGCGAGGGCGGGCTTGAGGATGTTGGCAGCGTCCATGGCGCCTTCGCCCCCTCCCGCGCCAACGAGGGTGTGGATCTCGTCTATGAACAAAAGGATGCGGCCTTCGCTGTCGGTGACTTCTTTGACCACCGCCTTGAGGCGTTCTTCAAACTCGCCTTTGTACTTCGCTCCCGCGATCAGAGCGCCCATGTCCAGGCTGTGGACGGTTTTGTCGATGAGGTTCTCGGGAACGTCTCCAGAGACAATGCGGTGGGCGATTCCCTCGGCAATGGCGGTTTTTCCCACGCCGGGCTCACCGATCAGAATGGGGTTGTTTTTGGTGCGGCGCGTTAGAATTTGAAGGACGCGGCGGATTTCCTCGTCGCGGCCAATGACGGGGTCCAGTTTCCCGTCCCTGGCCAAGGCGTTGAGGTTCCGTGCATACTTTGAAAGCGACTCCAGCGCGTCTTCATGGCTGGCACTGTCTGCGGTGCGGCCTTTCCTCAACGCTGCGAGGGCGCTGTCCAAGTTTCCGGATAGGGCGCCAGCATCTTTGAGGATGCGCGAGGCCGTGCTGTTGACGGCGAGTATGGCAGAGAAGAGCCGGTCCAACGCTACATATTGGTCGCCTCCTTTCCGCGCTTCTTCTACCGCTTTGCGGAGTGTGTTTTGGGCCTGCTGGGACCATGGGGTATGCTCAGGGAGTTGGTCCGAGGTGGCCACAGCATCCAAGGCCTTTGATGCGGCCATTTTCACCGCGGAAAATGGCACTTCCATCCGGTCCAAAAGGCGCTCAGGAAGTGGGTCTTGGCTGTGCAGGAGGCTGTGCAAAATGTGCAATGGCTCTACCTGTGTGTGTTTCCGCTCCATGGCCAATCCCTGCGCAGCTTGCAGCGCGGCCTGGGTTTTGAGTGTAAATGCGTGTTGTTCCATAGATCGAGATGTGAGGTGCAAGACCAGGGTGGTCCGGCGCGTTCCAAACCGCGAATACGGTGCCAAGGGACCCCATTTGACCTAAAACCGACATTTTGTCCGTTGGCGCTGGTTTTGGGTGACGTTTTGACAGCTCGCGCCTTAATTTAGAACCATGGCCAAAGGCTGCATTTTCATCGTGGGCTACATGGGCGCTGGCAAGAGCACGGGAGGAAAACGCCTGGCCGCCAGCATGCGTCTGCCGTTTATCGACACCGATGTTGTCCTCGTCGAGTCATTGGGACGCGATATCTCAGGCTTGTTTCAAGACCTGGGAGAGGAGGGGTTCAGAAAGGCCGAAAGCGCGACGCTGCGACGACTGGCCCTAGAAGACCAGCAAAGGGTGATCGCTACCGGCGGCGGAACACCTTGCTATGCAGACAACATGGAGTTTATGTTGGAGCAGGGCACGGTGGTCTACTTTCAGTTGGACAGTGCAGCTTTGATCCGCAGGTTGGCCACAAAACGAAAAAACCGCCCCATGCTCGATGGCATCGCAGATGAGGCCTTCCCCGCATTCGTTGAGGGACACCTTGCCGAACGCGAGCCCTTTTATTCCCGAGCCCACATTACCGTCGATGCAGATGCGTTGGATGAGTCCAGACTGTCTTCGGTCGGACGCATGATCCAGGATAGGGCGGACTTCAGTCTTTGAGCAGCGCCACATCAGGCCCTGGTCCGCTCAGCTCAACGGAGATGTGCGCCTTGAGGTTGGTGGACAGGCTTTGGCCCACATAGTCAGCCCGCACGGGGAACCTCCTGTGGATGCGGTCCACCAAGACGCAGGTGCCCACATGTCGAGGTCTGGACGGAAGGAAGTGGGCAACACCGTGCAAGAGGGTCCGACCGCTGTTCAAAACGTCGTCCACCACAATCACCACCGCACCAGCCATGAGGGCACTTTCAAAAGGAGTGCCGTCGTGGGCTTCGAGTTCCATCGGGTGGTCCAAAGGGGCTTCTTTGTCCATGCCCAACACACAAAACAAGGTCTCCTGAGCTTCGATGTTGCGGAGTTCGGTCACGATGCGCTCGGCCAGCACGCGTCCCTGTCCTTCAATGGCCGCCACTACAATGCGGTCGGCACTGTGGTGGTCTTCCAGAATTTGACGGGCGATGCGTTGAATACAGCGGGCAATGCGCTGGGCATCCAAAATGACGGCTTCACCGGATGGGGTGGGGTTGGAGGCACTCATGACGCTGCAATTTCGTCTTTTGATGCGGTCTTGCGCACCTTGGTGGCATCGAATTCCAACAACGCCACTGCTTCAATGTGGGAGGTGTGTGGAAATTGGTCCACCAGCTTAAAGCCCTGCAGCACATAGCCGGCATCCCTCAATGTGACGAGGTCGCGGGCTTGGGTGGCGGGGTTGCAACTCACGTAAACGATGCGGCGGGCCTTCAAACGGATGACCTTGCGCAAGGATTTCGGGCTGATGCCGCTGCGGGGGGGGTCCAGCACAATCGTGCCTATGGTTCCTGTATACTCTGGGTGATCCAGCAAGAACCGGCCCACATCGGCCGCGTGAAATTCAATGCCACCTACACCGTTGCGTTCGGCGCTGCGGCGGGCATCGCTGATGGCCTCTTCGATGAGGTCCACGCCAACGATGCGGTTGCTGCTGTTTCGCGCCAGCAGCTGGGCGATGGTGCCCGTTCCGCAGAACAGGTCCATGATGACAGCTTTGTCGGAATCGGCCTTTGGGATGGGTTCTTGGAAAGCATAGGCCAAGACCTGCGCGTAGAGCCGCTCCGCACAAAGTGGGTTGGTCTGAAAAAAGCTCTTCATCTGGATTTCAAACGACAGCCCGTGGAGCCGCTCGATCACATGGTTCTCTCCTGAAATCAGGTTTGAGGCCCCTTCGCGGGCTTCGACGCGCTCGCCTGTGTCGTCATTGAGGGTGTGGATGAATCCCGCCAAACGTTCACCCAATGCTGCAGACAGTCGCCGGCCAAAATCGTGCACGTCAAACTCCTCCAGCCCGTGCGAGGTGGTCACCAAATTGACCAGCATTCGGTCGGCGTCCAGGCTCTTTCTGACCACAAGAAAACGAAAGAAACCCTCCCGTTTCGGCGCGTGCCATGCTGGAAGCCCGGATGCTGCGCACCACGAGCGGATCTGGGGCAAGAGTTGCTCAAATTGTTGGTCAAACAGCCCGCTGTCGCCCTCTAAATCTTCTACCGCCCACCAGGTGCCTCGGGCTTTGAATCCAAGGTGAAATCCGTCTCCAAAATCAGCATCGGGGTCGGCATCGGGGCCCCTTCCGATGGCAGCAAAACTGTATTCCATCTTGTTGCGGTAGTGAAACGGTGACGGAGCATCGATCCACCCCTCATAGAGCGCGTCGGTGTTCTCCACTTCACCTATGCGCCGATACACATCGAGGGTCACCCTTTCTTTGAAGGCCCTTTGTTCTGCCAAAGGCAGCGTGATGTAAGGCGCACCCGGGATGGCCTGATAAGGGACTTCCGTCTCCTCCGGAGCCCTCCGCAGCACAGCGGTAATGCGGGCTTCGGCGTGGCGCCTTTTACAGAGGGAAACCCGAGCGCGGACGCGCTGGCCGGCAATGGCATTCGGAACAAAGACGGTGAAGTCGCCGTCATCGGTGGGAACTTTGCCGACGCCCTTGCCGCCAAAGGCCACATCGAGGATGTCGAGTTCGAGCATGGCGCCCTTGTGAAAGAGCCTTTTGTTGCGTGCCAATGGAGTGTGGTGAAGAATTTTGGTGCACAGATTGCGCAACCTCGGTGCAAAAATAGGCCCCGCATCAATGCTACCTTGCTGCCATGATGATGGGTGCAATTCGCGCGATGGCTGCTCTGGGTGCAGTGGTGTTGGTGATGGCAGGTCCTGCATGGGGCCAGCATCCCGACGAGATGGCCGTGGTGACGTTCAACATTCGGTACGACAATCCCGATGACCCCTTGACTTGGGCCCAACGCAGGTCCAAGGTGGCCTCTACCGTGGGCTACTTCGACATCTTGGGCTTTCAAGAGGCGTTGGTCAATCAAGTGGACGATCTGGCAGAGGCCTTGCCCAACCATGACCATTATGGCGTGGGCCGCGATGATGGAAAATCCGCCGGTGAACACTGCCCCATTTTTTGGAACCGCAGCAGGTTTGATTTGCTGCATGCCGAGACCAAGTGGTTGAGCGCTACTCCTGACGTGCCAGGTTCAGTGGGGTGGGACGCAGCATTGCCGCGCACCGCCACCATTGTGGTGCTCAACGACAGAAAAACAGGCAAAATCATCCGCGTCGTCAACACGCATTTCTCTCACATTGGGGCGGAGGCGAGGGCTTTGGCCGCGCGCATGTTGTCGTTGCAGTTTGCAATGAGTGGGGCAGACATTGATGTGTTGCTGGGTGATTTGAATGCTGAACCGGAAAGCCTGAGCATGGCCATCCTCGAAGGCGGTGGCTTGAGTGATGCCTATGACGTTGCCGAAAAACGCTGCCGAAAAAACATTGGAACGTACACCGGATTTCCCACCGGGGGCTTGAGGGGTGCTCCGCGCATTGACCACATTTTGGTTCGGGGCGCTTCGGTCTTGTGGTTCTGTGCCGAGGAGCAAATCATAGAAGGCTTTTACATCTCGGACCACCTTCCGGTATACATCGCCCTTGTGCCATGATGCCCAAAGCGGCCATGGCACTGTGGGGTGGTCCCCTGGGTTTTGTGGCGGCATTGCTGTTCCTGCCGACAGGAGGGGACGTCAATGGAGCAGCCCTTGCCGGCACGGCATGGTGGATGTTGTGGTGGTGGCTCAGCGGTGCCGTCTCCATCGGCGCGACGAGCCTCCTGCCCTTGGTGCTGTTCCCCACATGCGGAGTGCTTGACTTGTCGGCAACCGCAGCACCCTTCGGTTCCCGGTTTATCTGGCTGTTCCTCGGAGGGTTTGTGTTGGCCTTGGCGCTCGAGCGCCATGGTCTGCACCGCAGATTCGCCTTGCACCTGCTTGGGGGCTTGGGGGGAGGACCGCGGAGGACCTTGTTTGGCTTTATGCTCGCCACGGCCCTGCTGAGCATGTGGATCAGCAATACCGCAACCACCCTGATGATGTTGCCCATGGCAGCTGCGGTCCTCGGACTGTTGGAAGAGCGCGGGGAGGCCGTTCAGTGGGGACGCGCGCTCATCCTCGGGATAGCGTATGCGGCCAATGTGGGGGGCATGGCCACCTTGGTGGGGACCCCACCCAATGCGGCACTGGCCGGGGTGGCGTCGGACCGGTTCGGTGTGGACATTGGGTTCACTGAATGGCTGGCGGTGGGTTTGCCGGTGTCGGTCATCTTGCTCGTGACCGTTTTTGGCTTGCTTGTCGGCTTGCACAAGGTCCCCCGCATCGGGAGCGGTGGTGCGGCCGAAGTCATCACCGCTGAACGCAAGCGGCTGGCCGCCATGGGTAAGGCCGAAAAACGGGTGTTGGTTTTGTTTGCGGGGACCGCGGGGCTGTGGATGCTCAGGGTGCCGCTCAATTTGGCGCTCAACGGGGTTTTTCAGCTCAACGACACCTCGGTTGCTGTCGCTGCTGCGGTGGCCTGTTTTGCTGTCTCAGCAGGCCACGGTCATCTTGGAACCCCTGAAGCTGATCGAGGACCGCAAGGGGGCCATGGGAGCCGCTTGGCTCCGCGTCTGCTGGAGCCTGGAGATTTGGCCAAGTTGCCGTGGGACATTTTACTCCTGTTTGGCGGGGGGCTGGCTTTGGCCAAAGGGTTCGAGGCGGCGGGCTGGGCCAATGTGATGGCGGATGCAGCTGCGGGGTGGGGCTGGTCTGTACTGGCCATGCTGGCCATGGTGACTGTGATGGGACTGTTCGCCACCGAGTTGATGAGCAACCTGGCGCTGACGCTGCTGCTCACCCCTGTGGTGGGGGCCTTGGCGATCGGCATGGGCATGCACCCGCTTTATTTCGCCGTGCCGGTGACCCTCGCCTCAAGTTGTGCCTTTATGTTGCCCATGGCCACGCCACCCAATGCCATCGTATTTGCCTCGGGCAGGATTGGAATGGACACCATGGCCCGAACGGGCATTGTGCTGAACCTCGTCGCATGCGCCATCATCCTACTGGTGTGGTGGGTTTGGGCGCCAGCAGCTTGGGTTTAGCCCATTAACTTGTGATAATGAGCGTTGTGGGTTAAATTAACGAGGCCAAATCGTTGAAGCTTGCCGCTTGTACTCCACAAATTCCTGCGCGGAATACCGTGCTTTTTATTGCTCATCATGGCGCATGTCGCCGGTGCGCAGTCCGTGTGGATGCCCGACTACGATGGCAATGGATTCGTCTCGACCCCAGACCTCACAGGGTTTTTGACAGCTTGGGAGATGTCCGTGGATTCCATCGTGCGGGGGGCATGGGAGTTGGAGTGCGATGCCATCATGGCGGGTCAGGTTCCCCTCGATAGCGTGGAATTTCACCTCGCTGCAGTGGATGTTCAGCTGCGCATGGACAGCGCCGGCATGGAGTTTCTGGATACGGCTTGGGTGGACCAGCGTTGGATGATCACCAACATTCCCGTAGAGCTCAACCACATCCGTTTTTTTGGTCCAACCCCCTTTGTTACAGGCCAGATCAGTTACCATCCTGAGGACGACAGCTACATCTGGTACATGGAGTTTTATGAGAGCTTGCTGCTGACGCCGGTCAACAATCCTCTGGGTGCATTGCAAGAGCAGGGGTGGTTTCAAGACCTGTATGTATTTGAGGAGCTTTACCCAATGGCGCAGTCCATTTTGCTTCCCTACGGCGGGGTTTGGCATTTGGCCCCCCGTTATTCAGGGACCACCTATGGCACTGAGACTTGGACGGTGCTTGATTTCTCGGTTCAGTTTCACGGTACGCCTTGACGCGTGCAACAACACGTGCCTTTTTCCGGTTGCATCTTTGGAACAATGAATCGGCTTGGGACTTTTTCGTGGTGTTTGGCGGCGTTGCTCGTTGCAGCGGGCTGCAATCCCACGGTGTACGAACCGACCCCGCCAGACCATTATACCGATGGGTTCATTCAAGTTCCAGAAGGATGGGACCCCCCGGAATTTCCTGAGGACAATGCATTTACCGATGTCCGTTGGGCCTTGGGGAAGGATTTGTTTTTTGATGCCCGTCTGTCGGTGGATGGAAGTGTGAGCTGTGCGACCTGTCACTTGCCTTCCAAAGCGTTCACTGCTCCAGAGATGGTGACCCCGGGTGCATTGGGTATGCTGGGGACCCGCAACGCGGCAACCTTGACCAATGCGGCGTACCAGCCGCATTTCATGTCTGAAGGGGGGGTGCCCACCTTGGAAATGCAGGTGTTCGTGCCCTTGCAAGAGCCTTCGGAGATGGCCCACAACATTGTGACCGCCTGCGAGGAGCTGGCCCCGGATTATGCAGCACAATCCCAAGCGGCATATGGGAGGGATTTAGATCCGTTTGTTCTGACCCGAGCTTTGGCCACCTTTCAGCGGAGCTTGTTGAGCGGAAGCAGCACATGGGACCGCTGGCAACGAGGTGAACTCGCCGCTTCGCAGGCGGTGCAGCAAGGCGCAGCGTTGTTCGGTGCCGACGGACTGGCCTGCGACCGGTGTCATACGCCTCCCATGTTTACCCACCATGGCTTTGCCAACAATGGACTCGATGCGGTATCCTCAGACGCGGGGCGTTGGGTGTTGACAGGCAATCCCGCAGACAGCGGCGCATTCAAGGTGCCCACCTTGAGGAACATCGGATTTACCGCTCCTTACATGCACGATGGCCGGTACTCCACCTTGGAGGAAGTGCTCGACCACTACTCTACAGGTGGAGCAGGTCATGCCCATCAGGACAGCCTGCTCATGCCGTTCACCCTCAATGCTGAGGACAGAGAGGCCCTGTTGGCCTTTCTCAATGCTTTGAATGACAGTGCTTTTGTAAATGATGCCCGCTGGTATCCTTGACCGGGCGTATTTTCAGACCACCTTGAGAAATCCATTACCCTGCTTGGGCACCCTGTGTGCCTTTCTTTTTGTTCCTCTGCTCGTTTGGGCGCAGCCTGACGCTCCGGGGAACCTGCAACTGGAGCCGTTGCGCACGTGGATCAAGCAGAACTGGTATGATGGACTCTTCACCAACCTGGGGTACAACTCGGCCAGGGAGCAGATGTACGGGTTTGTGGACGCTTCAGGAGGGCAAATCGAGTGCATTTACACCGGTTTCCAGCAGGGGAGCGGTTATGTCACTTATCCCAACCCCATCAATGCCGAGCATGTGGTGCCACAGTCTTTTTATGGCTCTGCATCGCCGATGAAATCTGACATCTGGTCCATTCGACCCTGTCACGGCTCTGCAAATTCTGCCCGCTCCAATGACCCCTATGGCGAGGTGGCAGATGGCAGTGCCCAGTGGTACGGTGTCGACGGCTCAGGCAACTACCTCAGCACGGGCTCCATGCCATCCGATGCGGATGAATTCAGCGAGAGTACAGGAAGCATTTGGGAGCCTCGAGAGGAGTTCAAAGGGGACATCGCCAGGAGCGTGTTCTATTTCTATACCATGTATCCCACACAGGCGGGAGACATCTCAGGCGTGGGCGACCCTGCTGTGCTCTTTGCATGGCACGAAGAGGATCCAGTCAGTCCCGTAGAGCTCACGCGCAACAACAGAACGGAAATCGCCCAGGGCAACCGCAACCCTTACATCGACCACCCCGAGTGGGTATATGAGGCGTGGTTTTGGGAACCGCCCAGTGACATTCCCGGCTGTATGTTGGCTTCGGCCTGCAATTATGACGGATCCGCCACCTTCGACGATGGCTCCTGCATTGTGGTGGGAGGCGCTTGCAATGATGGAAATGCTGAAACCTTGGGAGACGTTTACACCGATTGTGGGTTGCCCAATTATGGTTGTGCCGGCACGCCGATAGACGTAGCCGGATGTACCCTTCCAGGGGCATGCAATTTCCAATCTGAGGCCACACTCAACGATGGATCTTGCGTCTTTCTCGGCGACCCCTGCGACGATGGCGATGCCACGACATTGGGCGATGCATACGGGGATTGCGGCTTGCCCGATTATGGGTGCGCAGGGGTTCCCGGACCACCTACCACGCCAGAAGGGCCCATCCTGTATCGGGCTTCGTTCCATACCAATGGCCTTCAATACGGTTACGATGGCGCGCTGGATGGAGCCGCAGCAGCGGGCGAGCAAGAATGGACCTTGGACCCCGGACCTTCTACTGAATCCATGTGGACGGAAGCGTTTCAAAACGACACCGTCATGGCCGTGCGCAACACCAATGGTCTGGTGACCTGGATGTCCCGCGAAGTCGACGTTCAGGGGGTAGAGAACTTGGCTGTGTCTGGCGACTTCCAAGGGGCTGGGGGCATGACGGGCCCATCGGATTACCTCGAATTTCTGGTGTTGATTGATGGGCAACCCCTCTACCTCGATGGTCAAACAGGTGACGGGATGACGGAAGTGTTGCCCTTGTTGTTGCCTCCGGCATCCACGGTGCAGCTTCAAGTACAGATGCGAAACGACGCCCCGGGAGAGGTGTGGCGCTTGGACGAAATCATCGTGTGGGGCACACCGCCTGAAGTGCAAGAGTGTGCGTCTGACCTCGATGGAGATGGCATCATAGCCGTTGGGGACGTGTTGTTGCTGCTCGGCCAGTTTGGCTGCTTGACCAATTGCAGTGCAGACATCACAGGGGATGACGCTGTGACCACCGCTGACATGCTCGCTATATTGGCAGAGTTCGGTATGACCTGCCCTTGATATCCAATTGAAATGAAGACTTTGTCCGCCTTGTTGGTGCTGATTTGCTCGGCATTGACCCTCCAATCACAAGTGCCGACACCGGCGGAATTCTTGGGGTACGAGCTGGGTGATCGGTTCACCCGACACCACAATGTTGTAGACTATGCCAAGTCCCTCGCCGCTGGATCAGACCGGGCCGTTTGGGAGCCTTATGGCCGCACCTCAGAGTTCCGTGAACTCGGAGTGCTTGTGGTGACATCCGAGGCCAACCAGGCCCGCTTGGAAGCATTGCGGATGGCCAATATGGCCCGCGCAGAAGGACGCGGACTTCCTGCTGATGATCCCGGCGTGGCTTTCGTCTGGTTGAGTTACAACGTTCATGGCAATGAGGCCGTGTGCACAGAGGCGGCCCTGCGCAGCATGCATGCTCTGGTGACGGGCAAGGATGCAGGAGAGGGCGATGTATCAGATTGGTTGGAAAAGACCGTGGTCATCATGGATCCCTGTGTCAACCCCGATGGCCGGGACCGCTATGTGGCATTCCAAGACCAGACTTCTGGACTCAAACCCAATGTTGATCCCGGCACGGTCGAGCACGACGAGCCTTGGCCTGGAGGACGCAGCAACCATTACATGTTCGACATGAACCGCGATTGGGCATGGCAGACCCAGGTCGAGACCCAAGGGCGGGTGACGGCCTACCGCCGTTGGTTGCCGCAGGTGCATGTGGACTTTCACGAGCAGGGGGTCAATTCACCTTACTACTTCGCCCCCGCAGCTGAGCCCTACCACAAGATCATCAACCCTTGGCAGCGCAAGTGCCAGGAACACATCGGAGCCAACAACGCCCGCTGGTTTGATGCCCGCGGAGCATTGTACTTCACCCGTGAAGTGTTTGACCTCTTTTACCCTGCTTATGGGGACACTTGGCCCCTCTACAATGGCGCCATCGGCATGACCTACGAGCAAGGGGGAAGCAGCCGTGCTGGGCGGGCGATCACCACGGCCTTGGGAGACACGCTCACCTTGGCCTACCGCATCCTCAACCACCATGAGTCTGGCCTCAGCACCGTGGAGGAGAGTGCGCGCCGACATGAAGAACTCATTGGTCAATTTGCCGATTACTACAGCAAAAACGTATCCAATCCGTTTGGGGATTACGCTGGGTATGTATTTCCGGCAGGCCAAGACGCCTCCAAAATGGCAGAGCTGCGCCGGGTTTTGGATGTCAACGGCATCGCTTACGGCACGGCGCCCGCTGTGTCTTCCATCCAAGCTTACGATTACGCATCGGGCCGCACTTCCAAGAGGACGGTTCGGGCAGGAGATTTGCTCATCGACGCCCACCAGCCCCATGGCGGCATCCTTCAGGTGCTGATGGACCCCGATCCTGAGCTCTCCGACAGCATGACCTATGACATCACGGCTTGGGCTTTGCCCCATGCTTTGGGCCTGCAGGCCATGGCGCTGAAAGGCAGGGTGCAGGCTTCGGGCGAATGGCAGGAAGCCCCCACGTCTGAGCGCGCGGCGGGAGCACAACGTCCCTATGGTTGGGTGTTGCCAGGCGGCGGAGCCGATGCCATTCGCGGCTTGGCCGCCTTGCTGGCAGAAGGGGTCACAGTGCGCCGTGCCGATTCAGGGTTTTCAATCGACGGGAATGTGTTTTCGGCGGGAGATTTCGTGATCACCCTTCGCAACAATGAAACCGTGGCCGATTTGGCCGGCGCAGTGGCCCGTGCTGGGGAGGCCAGTCATGCTGCTCCTGTGGCGGTGACTTCGGGCCGCGTCACTTCTGGATATGACTTTGGAAGCAGCCACTACGATGCCATCCAAGCACCCCGCATTGCAACCGTGGCGGGAGAGGGGGTCAGCTCGTTGAGTGCAGGTGAGATTTGGTACCACTTCGAAAACAACCTCCAATACCCCATCGACCGCGTGGGTGAATTGGGGGACCTCGACCTGGACAACCTCGACGTCGTGGTGCTGCCCAGCGGCTGGTACCGCATGGACGATGGTGACCGCAACGACTTGGCGTCTTGGGTCAGGGGAGGCGGCCAGCTGGTTGCTGTTGGCGGCGCGTGCAGCGCATTTTCTGGCCAAGATGGCTGGGGGTTGAACCGGTATGGCGAAGGTGAGCGGGCCGATATCCAGGCAGAGGAGGACCGCATTCAAGAGGCCGCCGATGAGCGCAATGCCCATGACAATGCCGCCCAGGGGCTCGACCCTTTGCCTTTCTCAGCGCAAGGCCGCGACCGGTTGCGTTACGACCTGCCCGGCGCCATCTTCAGCGCCGCAGTTGACGATACACATCCGCTGGCAGATGGATACGGAGCCAAATACATGACCCTGCGCACATCTGGTCGCCGCTTTGCGGCCCTCGAGGAGGGCAATGTCGCGGTGTTGCCTCCAGGTGACCAAGGCCGCCCCTTTAGCGGTCACGCAGGAGAGATGTCCATTCCCGCGCAGAAGGGCTCGTTGGTGGCCGGTGTGCACAACATGGGCCGCGGCAGTGTCGTCTACCTCGTGGACAACCCGCTCTTCCGCGCCTTCTGGAAGTCTGGTCACCGCCTCTTCGACAACGCCGTCTTTCTCGGCCCGTCGATGTAA
>JBELBZ010000025.1:0-36878 GCA_042095055.1 Crocinitomicaceae bacterium
TAAATCGAAAGCCCCCGCTGCGACGTTGCAACGGGGGCTTTCTGTAAGCTGTGGCGACCATGGAAGGATTCGAACCCTCAACCTCCTCATCCGTAGTGAGGTGCTCTATCCAGTTGAGCTACATAGTCGTTTTTCCCCTTACGGGAGGGCAAATGTAGTCAGAAATTCGACCCTAACAACCCTCGAGGGCATCTCTGAATTTCCATGGACTATTTTCGTATTTACTCCATGGACCACATGATTCGATTTTGCTTTATCTGGCTGCTCCTGAATGTTTTCGGGCTGAGCGCCTCAGCTGGTGTCAATTATTCTGAATTGCGGGCGATCATCAATTCAGAGGAGGCGACACTATCGCAACGGTTGGAAGCCCTCGAGCAATATTCCAACGAAATTACATCCAGTGGGGCCGAGGAATTCACCCTGCTCACGGAGCAGTTCTGGTCCTTGGAATTGTCACCTGATCAATGGGCAAACTTGGCGTACCTCAAGGCCAAAGGGTTGATCGCATCTCGCAAGCCCTCGTCGGCTTTGGCGCTGATTGACTCCGTCCTGCGCAGCGAGGAAAGCCGCAACTTTTCCGATGCTTCCATGCACCGGTTGTATTACCAGCGCGGTCGCTCTCAGAACCGCATATTGGATGCCGAAAACGGCTGGACCAAATCGATGGCTGACTTTGAGCAATCCTTGGAATTCGCGGAGTCCATGGGTGACATCAATGCTCAAGTGGTCGTGCACGATGCTTTGGGTTTGGTGCACAATCACTTCAATGACAAGCAAACCGCCGCCGATCACTATTATTTCATCCTGAAATACAGCGATGATGAAGGACAGCGTGCCCAAGCCCGGTACAACATCGCGTTGCAATACGCCAACAACAGATTGACGCGCGATACTGCGCTGGCCTATATGCTGGAGGCGCGGACCATGTGGGAGCAGGCATCGAACCAAGAAAAGGTGGGCGCTTCTACCGTGAGCATCGCCAACGTCTACAGGAATGACGAACGATACGCAGAAGCCATTCAGGAATACAACTATGCGCTGGACAAGGGACTCAAGATCGCCCAACGCGTTACCTGCTATGAATACCTCGGATACATCGCCACCGAACAAGGCAGACTCGACGATGCCACCGCCTACTTCAAACAGGCCCTCAAGTTTGATGCAGACCAAAAAAACAAACGGAGGATCTACATCTCCACAAAATTGGGAATGAACTACCTCAAGCAGGGAAAAACCAGCGCGGGCTTGGCGCTCTGTGACTCCATGCTCTCATTGGTATTGAACGACGACAACTTCAGTAATTATGCGAGGGCCACGAGATTGACGGACTGTTACGACTGTTTACACCATGCGCATTTCAACCTCGAGATGTACCGCGACGCTCAAGTGTTTCGAGACCGGAGAGACAGCGCAGAAAATGCTTACAAAATGGTGGCCGAAGACAAGGCTGCCCAGCTCAACTTGGAGCTGTTTGAATACGAGGAACTCAGAGAGGAGGAGAAGCGACGGGTCATGAACAAGCAGAAGGATGACCAACGAACGCTGCTTGTGGTCATCGTGATGTTGCTCATCATATTCGCCATATTCATCACCTCGCGTTACCGCTTTACACGGAAGCAAAGCCAGCTGATCTCGACACAACGACAGCAGCTGCAAGACCGACAGAAAGAACTCATTCGGGCCAATGCGGAACTGGAAATCGCCTTGAATCACAAAGCGGTCTTCTTGTCGAACATGTCCCACGAAATTCGAACGCCGCTCAATGCGATCGTCGGCATGTCGAACCTCGCGTCGAAAGAAAACATGGCCGATGTCGCCAAGAAATACCTGCGGAACATCGTCACGGCATCCTCCAATTTGATTGACATCGTCAATGACATTTTGGACTTCTCCAAGCTCGAAGCTGGAAAGCTAGAAATCGCGCAAGAGCCCTTCTCTGTCGCGGATGCTTTAGAAGTGGCTGAAAATGTGATGCGGATTCCCGCAGAACAAAAGGGACTTCATTTTGAGGTCCAAGCCTCGGATTCCCTGCCCAGCCATTTGTTGGGAGATGCCAGCCGCCTCAATCAGGTGTTGATCAACCTCGTCGGAAACGCCATCAAGTTCACCCTTGACGGTGGTGTCACGATGAAGGCCGAAGTAGGCCCCTTGCCCCCTCTTCCGAAGTGGTGTCCTGCTCCGAGCGTGTCGCATCGGGAATGGTTCGTGGTCAGGGTTACCGATACAGGAATCGGAATCCCTGAGGACAAACTCGAGAAGATCTTTGAGAGCTTCAACCAAGGCGATCAACTGAAGACCCGAAAGTTTGGAGGAACGGGATTGGGCTTGAGCATTTCCAAGCAAATCGTAGAGCTCCAAGGCGGGGTCATTTGGGTCGAAAGTGTAGATGGGGAAGGGTCCACATTTGCCTTTGCCCTCCCAGCCCTGGCTTCAACTGTTGCTGACAGCGTGGAAGAAGAGGTCATCGAAGAAGCCGAGATCGGCGCCCTGCGCATCCTCATTGCCGAAGACAACCCCTTCAACGTCATCGTGACCGAGGACACCCTCCGCAGCGAGCTCAAAGACGTCGAAATTGGAAAGGCTGAGAACGGCCGCATCGCCTTTGAAAAGGTCAGGGATGAGGAATGGGACCTGGTGCTGATGGACATTCACATGCCCGAAATGAGTGGGTTGGAAGCCACCACTGCCATTCGCAAGCTCTCTAACTCAAAGTCGGAGACCTTGATTGTGGCCATGACGGCCAGTGTTTTGCGCGAAGAGACGGACAGCTACATCCGGCACGGAATGAATGGATTTGTGCCCAAGCCTTTTCAGGTCGCACAGCTGCTCAGTGAAATTCGACGGCTTAGAAATGACAAGCAGAAGGTCCAGAAAAGCGCCCCCACCTTCCCTGCTCTGCGCATTCTGATCGCAGAGGACAATCCTTTTAACGTCATCGTAGCGGAGGACACCCTGCGCTCTGAATTGCCCGACGTCACCATCGGAAAAGCCGTCAACGGCCAAGAAGCTTTCGAATCGGTGAGAGACGGCGAATGGGACCTGGTGCTCATGGACATCGCCATGCCGGAAATGACCGGACTCGAAGCCACTGCGGCCATTCGGAAACTCCCGCAAGCTGACAAAGCCAGCACGACCATCATCGCAATGACGGCCAGCGTGCTCAAAGAGGAAACCGACCATTACATCCAAAAAGGAATGGACGGGTTTGTCCCTAAACCTTTTAAGGTGGAACAGCTTCTCGGCGAAATTCAGCGGGCGCATTTGTCTCGCTCCTGAGCATACCCAGCAGCGATCCGACCCTTTTTTAGGTAGGCTTAACGCCCGGCGAAGTACAAAGCCACTCCCGCGATCGTCGCCATCCAACCGATGGCCATGATCCAGCTGATGCGCTGGCTGCGGCGCTCATTGAGCTTGAGCACTTGGATGTCATACACCTTGTCCAGTGACGTTTTTACCAATGCAAAGGCCGCGTTGGACTTCACGATGTAATCGTCGGCGCCATTCTTGAGGCTCTCAACGGCCACTTCAAGGCTGTCCTGTCCGCTAAAAAAGATGACATGCGTGCTGGGGCTGCGCTCTTTGACCGCTTCCAACACTTCCAGGCCATTCAGCTCTCCGCCCCCGCTCAAATCGAAATCCAAGACAACAGCCCGCTCGTCGAAGCGATCGAGGCTTTCCAAGAAGCTCTCGCCATCGTGGTACTTGTCCACATGGCTGTATCCGTTGCGGATCAGGAAATCCCGCAATACCTCTGTGTTGGGGATGTCGTCGTCCACCAAGGCGACTTTCAAATGCTTGCTCATTTCAATAATTCTTGCAGGTTCTCAATCAAATCGGATAACTGTCGGCAGGTCTCGTCCAATTGGCTTTGGTCAATCTGACCTCCGCTTTTGATTTCCTGCTCCTGTTGTGCCATGATGGCGTGGGTCTCACGTGCCCCAATGGTCTGGACCTGGCTCTTCAATTTGTGCAAAATGGCACGAATGGGTTCTTGTGGCTGGGTCACATCTGCACCTCTCAGGTTTCCCAATTCCGGCTCGAGCGTATCGAGGAACAGGCGGATGTAGTACTTCTTCTTCTCCGGATCTCCGGCAGACAAACGATCGATGATTTCCATGGCGATGTTGGGGCAAGATACCCCATAGAGCGGTGTTTTTGAACTCAGAAACTCGCGGCTGCGACCTGTGGTGGCGGGAACAGCCAAGTGAGCTGCAATCCGTGGTTGAACACGCGAAAGTCAGAGGTGCCCAAGACCACCCCGTCATAGCCCAAGCGGTAGCTTAACTCCAAACCCGCGCCAGCATCCATATACGCCTCAGCCCCCAACCTCAAGTATCCTCCGTAGCCAATGCCCCAAGTCAATTCCTGCTGCTGCCCTGTGCCCACTTGCCCCCCAATGGGCACGATCAAGTCGTAGGTATTCCCTGAAACTTCGATGTAGTGCTCCTTGATGCGGCTGGCCGTCAAGTTGCCCCCCACCTCAAAAATCCAGCTCATGCTCCTGTCAATCGGGCTTGCACTGCGGTAACCCAATGATATGGCTGTCCGCTCTTCAGCAGCGAAAATCCCGAATTCACGTAAATCGGAAGATCCCTGCCCTTGGTCAGGCAACTCTCCGGTATCCAATTGCCATGCCCCCCGCGATTTGAGGCGCCAGATGTCGACATCAAGCACCACTGAATTTTCGAGGTTGAACCGCTGCATGACCCTCAGTCCGAAACCAAAACCGACATCGTACCTCTGGTCTATAGGATAGGTCGCCACCGACATGCCTCCGGCATTGGCCACCCCCAAGGATTGGGCGATCTGGTTGCGCACCGTGTTGCCACTTCCACCTGCTACACTGTTCCAGTCCAAGCGTTCAGGAATGCTGATGATTTCCCTGAATACATCGTCCAGCTCGCTCATGCCTGCTCCGTTGTAGAACACACTCGATTTGCCCCCTGCCTTGCCCACATTGATGTTCATTCCAAAGTGCAGCTTCTTTGGCCTTTCGAACTCCTCCAGCAAATCGCTGTCATCGTAGGGTTCATAATTGGAGACTTGCCCCGCTGCAAAAACAGGCAAACACAAGAGTGCACATCCGCACAAGGACCTCAAGGGATGTTTATGGAACATCATGCCGAAATTTAGCACCGTACGTTCATGGTGGACCCCATGTCGTCCTTAGATCCCATGACGCCATCCACATTGCAGTTTGTCATCGTCGATATCGAGACCACCGGAGGCCCTCCGAATGGGGCCAACATCACCGAGGTGGCCGCCATTTTGCACGACGGCAAAAAAGAACTGGACCGGTGGGTGCAACTGATTCACCCTGAAGCTTCTATCCCCCCAGGAATCACGAGGCTCACGGGCATAGATGACAGCATGGTGGCCGATGCTCCTGCCTTCTCAGAGCATGCCCAAAGCCTGCTTGAATTCCTGGGCGATGCCGTTTTTATCGCACACAATGTCGGCTTCGACTTGCGTTACCTCCAAGCCGCTTTCAAGGCCAACGGCATGCATTACAACCCACGTCGGCTCTGCACCGTTCGGATGTCTCGGAAGTGGATCAAAGGACCACAGCGGTATAGCCTCGGGGCCCTTTGCGCCTTTTTTGGGATAGAGAATGAAGCCCACCACAGGGCTTGGGGAGATGCCGCTGCGACCGCCGTGTTGTTTTCCAAGCTTTGGTCGGAACACGCCGAGGAAATCCAGGTCGAAATTGGCCGGGGTGATGGCAAGTCTTGGTGGCCGCCTCACCTCCCGCCGGACGCATTGGCTGATATCCCTGCTTCACCCGGGGTTTATCGGTTTTTGGATGAATCCGGGCGCATCGCCTATGTCGGCATGAGCAAAAACCTCTCTTCGCGCGTGCGCCAGCATTTCAACAACGCTTCCAACCCTTCCCGCGCACAGGAGCTGAGGAGAAAGGTGCACAAAATCACGTGGGAGGAAACCGGATCCGAGCTGATGGCCTTGATTCTGGAGGACGTGTTGATTCGCCGACACCACCCCCCATTGAATGCCGCCCAAAAAGTCGTTGGGAAGGGATGGTCCATTGAACAGTTCACCTGCCGTGCAGGCACTGCGAGGTTGTCCTTGGTCAAAGGCCGAAAACCGACGGCGGTTCAGCACTTCCGCTCCAAAAGCGAAGGTGAAGCATGGCTTCGGGAAGTCGTAGAATCCTTCGAATTGAACCCTGCCTGGTCCGGCCTTCCCGGGATGGCTTGGTCCGGCTCATGGGTGGACAATGCGGCCTCTCGGGCCTTGCACAATGCACGCCACAGCGCGTGGAAAAAGGCCTTGTCCGCAGCCCGTGCCAAACAGACGGAGAGCACTTCCGTTCAGTTGCCCAGAACGCCTTCAGGACAGACCCCTGAAATTCTGATTGAACTGGGCCGGTTTCGGGCGTATCGATTCAACCCACAGGGCGGGACCCAAGAATGGCAATACGACGCCGGATCTGGAAGGATCGACGCCGCATTGGAACGCTACTTTCTCGAAGAAGAAGTCGCGTGATCAGTTCAGGTGAATGGCACCTCCAAGGGAAGTGCTGCCTTTTGCAGTGTTGCGGACATGGGCCAAAACGTGGGCAATGGCATGCTCAGGAGCCGACCACTGATCGACTTCGGGAGCAATAAAAAGGGCATTGGAAGGGGAATTCGGGGTAGGGTGCTTCATGCGCAGTTCAATGGCGGTCTGGACCGTCCCAGACATGCATCAAACGAAGAAGGCCGGGTCATATTGCCCGGCCTTCTTTTTTCTGTGTCCTGTTCTGCTCAATCCAGCGTGAGGGAGACGTCCTGTTCTGCCATCATCTTGCGCAGGTTGATCAAGGCGTAGCGCATCCTGCCCAATGCGGTATTGATACTCACACCAGTAGAATCTGCAATGTCCTTGAAGCTCATCTCGCGGTACATGCGCATTTGCACCACCTCTCGCTGCTCCTCGGGAAGTTGGTCTACCAAATTGCGCACATCTTCGACAATGCGCCCGGAAATAAGCTCGTCTTCTCGCGTGGGATTGCCGTCTTGGAGGCCACCGAGTAAATCGTATTCATCGGTGCCCCGGCTGAGCGGCATTTTCTTTTGACGCCTGAAATGGTCGATCCCCGCATTGTGTGCGATGCGCAGTACCCACGGCAGAAACTTCCCTTCCTCGTTGTACTTGCCACTTCTCAGCACGTCTACCACTTTAATGAAGACGTCCTGAAAAAGGTCTGCCGCAACCTCATGGTCGCGAACAAGCAGGTACAGCTTGGTATACACCTGGTCCCTGTGACGGGCAAACAAGCTTTCGAAGGCGCGCTGGTCGCCTTGTTGGAATTGCGCAATGAGGGCGCGGTCTGGATTGGGCTGTTGGGCCATGACACTACATATTGTGCACATACCGTAGAACGGTAACCGGTCGGGAAGTACGTGCGGTGAGGGTAGTGTCTTATCGTATGGCTTTCTTCTTGACGCAGGCTAAGCTGCTGTACACTCTAATATACGGACATTTTATTCCAACAGCGAACCCGCGGCACACAACGCGTGTTAACGCCCCATAGGAAGAAGTAACCGAAATTCGCCCCATGCCCACAAATACCGCGTCTTCCACCCCCCCACCCGTTTCCCAAGCGGAAGCCTCTGCACAGGACGATGGCGCCGGTTTTCCAAAAGAGATTCGCATCCGTGGTGCGCGCATGCACAATCTCAAAGGTGTGGATGTGGACATTCCACTGGGAGCCCTCACGGTCATCACAGGACTGAGCGGATCGGGCAAGAGCTCATTGGCGTTTGACACCCTCTACGCCGAAGGGCAGCGGCGATATGTAGAAAGCTTGAGCGCTTACGTCCGGCAATTTGCGGGTCGGATGGAGAAACCCGATGTCGACAGGATCGACAACCTCACGCCTGCCATTGCTGTGGAGCAGCGGGTCACCTCGCGCAGCAGCCGCTCCACGGTGGGCACAGTGACGGAGATACACGACCACTTAAAGCTCATGTGGGCGCGCATTGGCAAGACGTTCAGTCCCATATCAGGTGAAGAGGTGAAGCGCGATACCGTCACGGATGTGGTGGATGCAGTGGGCCGAGCGGAAGCAGGGCTCCGCTTCATGGTTTGTGCACCGGTGCGACTCCCGGAAGGACGCACCCTAAAGGACCAGCTGGACATCTGGCAGCAGCAAGGGTTTGCCCGCCTCAGGGCAGACGGCCGTCCCCTCTCTCTGGCCGATATGGCTGCTGAAGCAACCGAAGAAACCGCCGTTCCCGACACTTTGGAATTGGTCATTGACCGCCTGGCCGTGCCCGGTCCCGATGCGGACGGGGATGAATTCAGCCAGCGTCTTGCAGATTCTGTCGACACGGCTTTTTACGAAGGACAGGGCCGGTGCCTGCTCCATTGGATGGGAGCAGACGGGGCCACCACCACAGACGCATTTAGCGACCGCTTCGAGCTTGATGGGATGGCCTTTGAATGGCCCTCTCCTGACCTCTTTAGTTTCAACAGTCCCCAAGGCGCTTGCCCCCGCTGCGAAGGGTTCGGCCATGTCATTGGCATCAGCGAAGACCTGGTCATCCCCGACCCTTCTAAATCGGTCTACGAAGATGCCGTGGCTCCGTGGAGGGGAGAAAAGGCAAGCCGTTACAAGCAAAAGGTGTTGGAATACGCCCATGCCGTGGAATTCCCAGTGCACAAGCCTTATGTGGAGCTCACCGCTGCCCAGCGCCGCACGCTGTGGCAAGGAAACAAGTGGTGGAAAGGCATCGGTGACTTTTTCTCTCGACTGGAAGCCAAGAGCTACAAGATCCAAAACCGGGTGATGCTCAGTCGCTACCGAGGCAGAACCGCATGTGACACCTGTGGGGGAAGCCGCCTGAAGCCTGAAGCCGCATATGTGCGGGTAGACGGCCATGCCCTACCCGAGCTGTTGTCGCGCCCCATTGATGAAGTACTCGAAGTGCTGCGCGGACTCCACCTCACCGACAATGAGCGCACCATCGCCCACAGGCTGCTCATTGAACTGGAGCACCGCCTCCAATTCCTGCTGGATGTGGGACTGGGCTACCTTTCCCTCAACCGGGCTTCGGCCACCTTGAGTGGTGGAGAAAGCCAGCGGATTCAGTTGGGCACAAGTTTGGGAAGCAGCCTGGTGGGCAGCACCTACGTTTTGGACGAGCCCAGCATTGGCCTGCACCCCTATGATACCAAACGGCTCATCAAAGTGCTCAACGGATTGCGCGACCTGGGCAACACCGTGGTCGTTGTTGAGCACGAGGACGCGGTCATCCGTGCCGCTGACCACGTGATCGACATGGGCCCATTGGCAGGATCGGAAGGTGGCGAAGTGGTGTTTGCTGGATCACAGCAGGAACTGATGCTGGCTCAGGATTCATTGACCGCGGAATACTTGCGTGGAGATCGGAGCATTGAAATCCCCGCCAACAGGCGGCCCGGACTCGGTCAGGTCCAAGTTCTCCAGGCCAAGGAGCACAACCTCAAAGCGGTCGACGCTACTTTTTTGCTGGGGGCACTGAATGTGGTCACGGGTGTATCTGGATCTGGCAAGAGCACCTTGGTCAAGCGCATCCTGCATCCGTTGTTGAAACGGCACTTGGACCTCGGCGGAGACAGGCCTGGCGTAAGCGATGGCCTAACCGGTGACGTTCATCGGATCGAAAATGTTGAATTCGTTGACCAGAATCCCATCGGAAAAAGCAGCCGCTCCAACCCCGCCACTTACGTCAAGGCCTGGGATGATGTCCGGGCCTGTTTTGCGGCGCAACCCCTCTCGCGCAACCGCGGCTACAAGCCATCCGTGTTCAGCTTCAACACCAGCGGCGGCCGCTGCGAGACCTGTGAAGGGGAAGGGCGTGTCTCCATCGGCATGCAGTTCATGGCAGACGTGACCTTGACGTGTGATGCCTGCAAAGGCAAGCGCTTCACAGATGCGGTGCTCGAGGTAGAAGTGGAGGGACGCAACATCCATGACATTTTGGAGATGACCGTTGCCGATGCCTCGGCGTTTTTTGCATCCCGGCCCAAGCCCAGTGCTGCGGAGAAATCCATCGTGCGCAAGCTCTCTCCGCTCCTCGACGTCGGCCTCGGCTATGTGCGCATCGGACAAAGCGCCACCACACTGAGCGGCGGTGAGGCCCAACGCATCAAACTGGGCGCCTTCCTGGCCAAAGGAGAAAGGGCCGGCCACACCGTATTCATCTTTGATGAGCCCACCACCGGCCTGCACTTCCATGACGTCGCCCAGTTGCTCGCAGCATTTGATGCCCTCATCCGCCAAGGACATACAGTCATCTGCGTAGAGCACAACATCGATGTGATGGCCGCTGCAGATCACATGATTGACCTGGGGCCCGGGGGTGGAAAACACGGCGGCTTGTTGGTGGCTTCAGGCACACCTGAAAGTGTGGCACAAAATGTGCAATCCAACACGGCAACCTTCCTCAAGGAAAGGCTCAACCCTCAAAATTCAACCTCATGAACAACGCTTATTTGTCCTTCGTGATGGCCCTGGTCGCCACCAGCCTGCTACAATCTTGCTCTGCTCAAGATCATGCCACACCCGCCTCTTCTCAATCTGAAGCCGATACCACGGCGCAGGTACAGAAGTCAGAAGATGAGTGGCGTGAGGCATTGCCGCACATGGCCTGTTTCGTGCTGCGAGAAAAGGGAACGGAACGCGCCTTCTCCGGAGACTACTGGGACCACCACGAAAAAGGACAGTACCAATGTGCCGGTTGTGGTCAAGCGCTGTTTGATTCTGATCACAAATTTGAATCCGGTACCGGTTGGCCGAGCTTCTTCAAGCCCTCTGAAGGATCAGCAGTGCTGGAGAAGGAAGACGACAGCTGGGGCATGCGCCGCGTAGAAGTCACTTGTTCTGCATGCGGTGGCCACTTGGGGCATGTCTTCGAAGACGGGCCCCGTCCTACCGGATTGCGTTACTGCATCAATTCTGCCGCCCTCACTTTTGCAGCAGACTCGGCATCTGTGCAGGGCGTTCGCTATGACTGACTGCAGCGCGCCAACAAAGAAAAAGGCACCCTCGGGTGCCTTTTTCTTTGGATTCAATCGGGCCCTTCAAGGCCGGGACTCAGTTCCGAATCTCGATGGGAATGTTCCGCTCGTCAATCAGCCTCGGTGACAAGCTGTCTGGCTCATTGGCCCTGGGCAGGGGCCGGGTGCGGCCATGCAAATTGATCTGCCCTGTGATGTCCCCTTCGGTGGTCAACTGCATGATCAACAGCTTGCCGTCAGGGCCAGCAGCTGCTTGACGCATGTCCGGTGTCACAAACCAGGCGCCATTGTTGGTGTACAGCTTCTTTCCGGTTTCGAACTCACTGAAGTCCATCAAAAACGCCGTCAGCGCGTTCATGTAATTGTCCTCATAACCAATGGTGACCCAGCTGTCGTATGCCAACCCATCAATGGATTGGACGTCTGCACGTTGCAGCTCATTGGCCGAATTGCCCCCCCTTTCGTGCTGAAAGAATGGAGCGGTGCTCTTGACTTCGAGGTAGTCCTCTCCATCGCCAAAAATGGCATCCACCACATCCCCTTCTGCCTCCATTTGGGCATAGATCCGGTAGGTCTTTCCGGGGACGAGTCCTTTGTTGTCAATTTCCTCTACGACGAGGCCTTTGAATTGGGCGGTAGCGCCACCTGCAAGGAGAAACGCACCGAAACAAAGTGCAAAGTTCTTGAGCATGTTCATTGTCAATTCCTGATGATCAGATTCCGATCCAGCAACCTTCCTCCCAAGCCACGGCGAGAGAATCCAGCGCCCTGTCGGGGCAAGACGTAAGATACCGTGATTTCGTGGGTGTTTGGTGAAAGATTCCCAACGGCTCCGGTTCCAGCATCGTAGGAATATCCCACTTGTATGTCCTGGAAGGCCGCGCCGACGGTCATGACCAGGGCATCACCCTGGCGGAAACCGAGACCGCCCCAATACCGGTTCTGGTACAAGGCACGTGCATGGAGGTCCAATTGAATCGGCGTGATTTCCGTGAAGCGCATCATCAAGGCGGGCTGCACCGTCCAACTGGCATCGAGCTTGTAATCGTAGCGTCCAGTCAACGCGTAGTGCCTCACCCCCCTGTTGCGGGTCGTTGTAGGCTCAGAATCAAGGCCCAGCGGGGTTTGAAGCAGGTTGGATACCGCGAATCCGAATTGGTAGTATTCACCAAACACCATCAGACCGAAACGAGAATCAAATGCAAAACTGCTCTCCACAGCCCCCGTGATGGCGGGATCATCCATATCCCAAAGCTGCAGGTCAGACCCATCAAAACGGGTGTTTCTGCCCATCAATCCAATGCCAAATGCTACCGCGTCTTGGTTGTTCAGGTCGATCGTGTAAGTGCCGGAAAGCTCCAATCCAGTGCGTGTGTATGCGCCGCCCTGATCGTCACGCTCCACCACAAAGCCCAAACCAAAACGGTTGGGCAGGCTCGTGGTGACCGTGACATTGCTGGTCGAAGGCGCTCCATGGAAACCCACCCACTGCTCGCGGTGACTCAAGGATGCAAACGTGCCCAACTCCGTTCCGGCAAATGCGGGGTTCACCAAGAAGGGGTTTTGGACAAACTGGCTTTGTCTTGAAAGCTGTTGACCTTGTGCAGACCACGTCAGGAGCATGGCACAGCTGACGATCGCCCAACCCAGAGGCTTCGAATGGCGTCTTTGTTTCATGTCGATGGTCATCAGTACTTGATTGAAACTGTTCCTGTGATCGGATTGGCACCGGGCTCCACCGAAATGACATAGTAATAGTCACTCGCGGGCAACAGGGCCCCGTTGTACGTGCCGTCCCACCATGTGGTGCCAGGTTTGGACCGGAATATCAGCTGTCCCCAACGGTTGAAGACTTCGACTTCACTTTGCGGATAAAACTCCAATCCACCCACTACCCAGCGGTCGTTGATGCCGTCTCCGTTGGGCGTCAATGCGTCGGCAATGAAGAGGCAGTCCTCGGTGGGGTTTACTGTGGCCAAAAAGCCCAGCGTGCATCCGATGTCATCGGTGACGGTGACGCTGTAGACATCCTCCGAAAGCCCAATGGCGGTTGCCGTCGTCTGGTTCCCTGCATCACTCCAGTCGAACTGAATGGGCAACTGCCCGCCTGTAACAGCAGCCGTTGCTGTTCCGTCAGAAGTTTGCCAACACGTCACCGGGGTGGTAAAAATCTCGACCACCATGTCCGTTACGATGTCCGCTTCAACCATGAAACTGGAGTCCGCCGTACATCCCGCTGTATCTGCCGCTGACAAGAAATACTCCCCCTCGAACAGGTTGAGCACATCGACCGCTCCTCCCACAAATTCCCAAGCACTCGGACCTGAACCTCCCGTCGTGCCGATGATGGCCACACCGTCTGCCATGCCTGTGCAGGTGACATCTTGAACTGTAATGTCAAACAGCAAAGGTTCAGGTTCTGTGATGTCGACCGAGACTGAATCCAAACAGCCATTTTCGTCGCTGAGGATGAGCGCGTATGTATCCGCACAAAGGTTGACCAACCCACTGGGCGTGACATTGGTTGAATCGCTCAGGTAGCCTTGGAAAAGGGAAAGCACCCCTGTGCCACCTGACAGGGCCACCTCAATTCCACCGGTGCAGTCTCCTCCGCAATCAGGAAGCACAGTGGTCAATACCTCTACCGCCACTGGCTCAGGCTCAGGGATGGCCACTTGAAGGCTGTCGATGCATCCCAACGTGTCGGCCACAACCAACATCAGGGAATCTGAACCCAATCCGACCAAAGTGTCAGGCAAGGAAGGAAACACAAAGGGAGAGACCATCTCGAGTTCTCCGCTTCCCCCAAGCGCATTGACTACCAGCACACCGTCGTTTGCTCCGGTGCAAGAAATGGGTGTGATGCTGGGGATGATTTCAATGGAAGCTGGCTCTTCGACCAAAGCCTCAAAAAATTCACTGGTACAGCCCAAACTGTCTTGGACCAGCACATCGTAATTGCCAGCGGGCACATTGAAGCAATTTCCATCCTGACTTCCAGTAGGGAGTGGCACCAACTGTGCTGTGAGTGGCCCTGTTCCGCCTTCGAGGTCATCCAAACACACCTGGCCACTGCTGCCTCCGCTGCAGGGAACATTGGACACACTGAAAGTGAAAGAAATGGTGTCTGAACCCACAATGGTCAATGTATCCGTGACCAAACATTCGTTGCCGTCTTCCGTGATGTGGATGTAGGTGCCCGGGCAGAGTTGGCCTGGATTGGCTGCATCCCCCAACAAATCCGTCACGGTGATGATGTAAGGCAGTTCCCCTCCGTTGATGTCTGCAAGGATCAAACCGTTGCAGTCGCCGGCACATGCCACGTCTGACAACCCGTATTCCACCTGAAGGCCATCAGGCTCCTCAATGGAGAGCGGCTCGGTATATGTGCAGCCATTCTCGTCCGTGATGGTAAAGGTGTAGGTGCCACTGGGCAGGCTGTCTTGATCAAATTCAATGTTGCCATCAAACTCGATGACCACGTTGATTTCCGGCACTTCAAAAACAACCGTGCCGGTTCCTCCCGATGCAGATGCACTGATGCTGGCGTCGCTGTATCCCGTGCAACTGACTTCTGTAGAGGATGCACCAAAACCTAGGGTTTCAGGACAAGAAACCACAATGGTGGTGTCCTTGAAACAGCCCCCTTCGTCCGTGGCGACGACGGTATACGCGCCATTGCCACCGAAACAGGAAAGGGGTCCGAAGCAACTGTCCACATCCGGAGCAAGTACGAGGCCCAGGTCATGGGTGGCTTGGGTCGCAATGTCTCCCGTACCACCGGTTGCGGTGAAGCAGATTGTAGCCAGGTCTTCGTCGCCGCAAATGTTGTCGGCAGTCAACGATGCTTCCAGCTGGATTTCTTCTGGAGATGTAAATGCAAATACAGCTGTCGTGTCGCGGCAGGTGTTTGATGAGAATGCCACCGTTTGGGCCGTGTCCACAATGGCGACGAAGTAATTGCCGTCACCGATGCCATTGAAGACGGGGTCTCCGACCTGCGATTGAAGCAAGGTGGTGTCGGTGCCTGTGAATTGGAACAAGCTGTACTCCACCGAAGAAAGGAATGGCTGAGCAGGGTCGCTGGGCAACACTTCGACTGCGGCTGTTTCTCCAAAGCAGTCAATCGTCTCCACCACTGAAAATTCTGGATTGGCCATGGGCAGGCAGAAATCCGATACGGTCACAGGCCCGTCTGTGCATTTGGTGATGACCTCTCCCCCAACACCCCCTTCCTGCATCGTCACACAGACTTGGAAGGAAAACGTCTCACAGGTGGTGATTTGGCCAATCAAAGCCCGGTTGTTTGTGACCGTACTGTGGATGGGGTCGGCACCTGTGACCAGGAGTCCACCTTGGTTCACGAGGTCAGAGCAGCTGTTGTAGCCGGGAAGAAATGTGGGCAGCGGTATGGGGGTGGTGCTCGACGTCTGCTGTTCCAAGTGGGTGGTCCACCAAGTGTCGTACTCCAGGGCGGGGAAAGGCGCCAGATAGGCGGGGTTTACATTGTAGCCTGCGTGGTAACTCTCGCTTCCAGGTATCAACGGATTCACCCAATTGTAGCAGCCGCAATCCGCTGTGTAGCCGAAACCTGGAATGACGGGGTCAGAGGCATCGTCTGCCGAAATCCCCAACATCAGCGCATCTTCTGGCAGAACGGCATACAACCTGTATTTGCGGGATCCTTCAGGCACCTCGTCAAATCCGCCGTACAACACGGTGTCCAAAACGACATCAACCTCGAGGTCAAAAGTGGGCTGGGCATCCGCCTCCCTGCTCAAAAAGCAGCCCGCAATCAGGGTTGCCAAAAGAAGTGCTCGTTGTGTAATCATAGAGAATGGTCCGGTACTTTGCGCCGAGTTGTGATTCCTAAACGCCCTCAGAGAGTCGCGCAAATTAATGCATTGATGGCTGCAGTACCTATAGGATTATCGCGCAATGGAGAGATTCGGTTGCTTTTTGAGGATGACCGCTACCTCGCAGTCCTCAAACCCGCAGGTTTACTGGTACACAAAACGCCCATTGACGCTTACGAAAATGAAAATCTGCGGGACATTCTTCGGGATTACCATTCTGGACGTTTGGACCCGGTTCACCGTTTGGACAAACCGACCAGCGGTGTGATCGTTTTTGGCAAGGATGCTCCTGCCATCAACGCGTGCAAGGCCCAGTTTGAAGCCCGACAAACCCAAAAGGAGTATCTGGCCTTGGTACGTGGTCATGTGCTTCATCAAGGTGGCATTGCCAAGCCCCTCCCAAAGGGCATGGATGGACCGCCGAAACCGGCGCAAACAGAATTCACCCCCTTGGCCCGCTGCGAATTGTCCTATGCAGTGTCGCGTTATGACACAGCCCGGTTTAGCCTCATGAAGTGCACCCCTCATACGGGGAGGTACCATCAGATCCGTTTGCACATGCGACACTTCAGACATCCCATCATTGGTGACTCTCAACATGGGGACAAGCATCAAAACAGGGCATTCACCGAGCGCATCGGAATCCAGGGACTCATGCTCCATGCGCGCCGCTTTGCCTTTGCCCACCCCGACGGCGGAACATTGGACATTACGGCCTCCCTGCCTCCGAGATGGACACCCCTGGAAGCCGCAACCCAGTGGGACTTGAGCCCGTATAGGAATGACGCCGCACGACGCAACAACAAACCCCTGTCACACCGATGATTTTTGGAAACGACCACCGAGACAAGACTGAACATCCCGGGCCGTTTGCACAATTTCAGCCCCCACCTCCGCCCGATTACAACCATGCTGCAGCTTGGGCGGCACGCCCCACAACAGCGCCCATTCGGCACTGGCCGGAACGGGTGCCTTCCCTGCCTGTTGCCCCGGACCAGCATGAAAATCCAGTGCACACTTTTTTCATCCATCCTACGACTTTTAGGGGGCTGGGTGCAGGCTGGAACGCCGCATGGGACGATCCGGACATCGCGGAGATCACAGACCAGTGGCCACTCCGTCACCAAGCCAGCGTTTTTCGCGCGGTGGGACGCGTCACTGCACCGCGCTATCGACAGGCCCACCTGCGCACTTTCTTTTTGAGGGGAGGCGACAGTCAGGCGGCTTTAGAACTCGCTTACTCGGACATCCGAAGGGCCTTCCTCCATTTTTTGCAGGCCATCAGCGACGAAACCCCCATCATCATCGCCGGTCACAGCCAAGGCTCCCACCACGGTTGGCGCATTTTGCAGGAGTTCTTTGACGGAACAGGGCTCCAATCCCGACTGGTGTCCGCTTATTTGCCCGGTTATCCCATACCGGGAAGCAGCCTGCACAACATCCCGTTTGCAAACAGGGAAGCGCATGTTGGTGCTGTGCATGGATGGATGACTTTTTCCGAGTCTTTTGTTCCAGAATTTCATGCCACACACATGCAGGATACCCGGATGGTCCACCCTGTGCTGTGGACGCCAGAGGAAGGCCAATGGAACCATTGGGACGCCCACCAGGGGATCGTAACACGGAGCTTCAAACTCCGACACAAGGGCGCACTTTCCGGCGCACTTCAGGACGGCATGCTTTGGATCAAGCCCTTGAGGGTGCTCGGCGCAGGGATGTTTGCCATGAAGAACTGGCACGTGGCGGATTACAACCTGTTTTGGGACAACATCCGACTCAACCTGCAGAAACAAGTCGAGCTTTTCCGCTTTGCGACCAACAGGCACAGAGAATTGCCTTGAAATCCGTAAATTCCAGAGTATGAAGTGGAAGCCTCAATGTTTACGTTCCGCCGCCTTATGTATAGGCGCTTTGGCTTGTGTTTTACTGGCCGGTCAGGCCCATGGACAAGACACCCTGAGTACCACTTGGGCAGGAAGCCTGGGTGGAGGAGCATCTGAGGGCTTTCAGGTGACTGCTGGTTGTGACCTCCAAGCTTTTGACATCGTACTCGACATCACTGCTCCTGGCAGCAATTGGGCCGGTGACATGGCCATGGCGGTCACTGCACCGAATGGCAACCGCATCGAAATTGGAGGGTACAACACGGGTTTTGGTTACGTGGAGGCGGGAGCCTGGCCATCGGGCTGGAACACTTCGGCAGATGGCATCTTCACGGCATCGGTTGTCGATTTGGCGCAATATGAACTCGCCGGATCAGGTTGTTGGCTCATCGAAATCATGAATGCCTGGACCACAGGAGCGGTGAGTGATTACGTCCTCTCCCTCGACCTGATTGGTTTGTGTGACGATGGAGACGCCCTCGGTTGCATTGACCCCGGGGCGCTGAACTACGACGCTTGCGCGATGACAGACGATGGCAGTTGCGTTTATCCTCCCCTTTCAGCGGGCTTTAACTGGACATCGGCTTGTGGACTGCCTGAGGTGGCCACTTTCGAGGACATCAGTCTGGGCAACGTGATCACGTACGAATGGACGTTTGAATCTGGCGAACCCGCGGCAAGCGATGGTGCTGCGCCTGTGGTCAGCTGGGATGTTCCCGGCGATTACGAGGTCCAACTCACCGTGGGCGATGGAACCGGAGCCACCTCCACCTTCATGGATGTCATCACCGTAGGCGAAAACCTGCACCGTTTGGAAATTGACGTCACGCCAGATGCCTTTCCCCAAGAAACGTCTTTTGCCGTTTTGAATGCCAACGGTGACACCCTTCACTCGGGTGGTGCAGAAGGCCTGGATGCCTGCGTTCCCGACGGTTGTTTGTCGGTCTGGCTGTTGGACAGCGGTGCCGACGGGTTTTCGGTTGGTGGCACCTACCAAATCCGTTACGACGGCGCCTTGCTCCGCGATGGAGAGCACTTTGATGCGGCGCAATTGACCCTGACCGGATGCCCTGTCGGCAGCAGCTGCGACGACCCGTTGCTGTTGGAACTGGATGCCGATCAACTCGGGCCACAAGACTTCCTCTCCCCACTCTCTGACAGCTGGTATGCCTTCGAAGTTGACACGACAGGCCAGTACAGGTTCGCAACTTGTGACGTGACCGGATGTGATACGCGCATTCACCTTTACGACTACTGCGACATGGCCATTTTTGAGGCCTCTTCGGAAGCCTTTATCACCATGTCTGATGATGACTGCGGCCTACAAAGCGCAGTCACCCCCATTCTCATGGCAGGGGAAACCATCTACATGCGGCTTGAGGGAGATGGCGACTGCAATGGCGGCAATGATGGCGTTCCCTTTCAAGCCGAATTTCTCGGTGGAATTCCAGGCTGCATGAACATTGAGGCTTGCAACTATTTGCCCATTGCCACTTCTCCAGACACCTGCTTTCTGGCGGGTGATCCCGCGTGCCCGAACATTGGACCAGACCTCATCATCAATGGCTTACGTGCGTTCAGCACCTTGGAGATGACCACCGAAAACAACACGGATGCCTGTATGATTGAGGAAGGCTGCATTCAAGGTTATGGCACCCGTGAAATCGTCCGCTTCGATACTGAAATCGCCAACATTGGAACGGAAGACTATTTCATTGGCGCGCCCTCGGCTCAACCCGACCAGTTTGAATGGGACGCTTGCCACAACCATTACCACTACGAAGGTTACGCGGACTATGCCTTGTATTCAGCCGGGGGATCACCGCTGCCAACGGTTGGTTTCAAAAACGGATTTTGCATCCTGGACCTCGGCAGCTGCAACTACGGAGGAGGTCCTCAGAAGTACACGTGCTCGAACATGGGCATCACCGCCGGTTGTCAGGACATCTATTCCCGCTACTTGGATTGCCAATGGATCGACATTACCGATTTGGAAGAAGGCAATTACACGCTCGTGATCCGGGTAAATTGGGACTACAGCCCCGACGCCAACGGCAGCTACGAACTCAATTACGCCAACAACGCAGTGGCTGTCTGCTTTTCTTTTGAGCGGGACGCCGATGGCAACGCCATCAATTTTGCGAAATACGAAGATTGCGCAGTGCCTGTGGACTGTTTGGGCCACCCCTTTGGTGTCGAGGAGCCCGACTGCGCCGGCAATTGCCCTGGATTTTTAGTCAAAGGAGACCTGGATCAAGACGGCGAAGTCGATGCCGACGACCCCTTGATGTACGCTGACTTGCTGGCGGATGGCGTGTCCACCTCCGCTCCCTGTGTGGACCTCAACAGCGATGGTGCGCTCAGCATTACAGATGTAGCCCTTGCTGCCGATTGCGCGCACTTGGGGCACAATCACCTCGGTGCCAATGGTGTGGAAGACCACTGTGATTGGAATGGCAGCCTCTTGGTTCCCGACCAAGAAGTGTTCTTTTCACTGGTATACCCCCATGAGGACTCCAGCTTTGTGGACGTCTACCTGCACAACCCACAATCTTGGCTCAGTGGTTGGTCCATTCAGCTCGATGGGGCAACGTTCACATCGATGGCCCCACTGTTTGATACCACAGGATACGCGCACTTCTTCCATATGAACCCCAGCGGGATGGCCTTTGGAGTGGCTCTTGAAGACAGCCTCATTCACAAAAGCACCTTGCCCCAACCCTTGGTTCGCTTGTATTTCGAAGACGCTGCAGGAGACATTTGCCTGTTGGATGTGGCAGAAGTCACCAATGAAGACCGACACAATGTGGCCGCCTCTGCATCGGGTTGTGTCACCCCTGGCACGTTCTGTTTGGGGGATGTCAACGACAATGGCATCCGGGATGTCGGTGACCTGCTTGTGGCCCTCGGTGTCTTTGGCTGCATGGAAGAATGTGGTCCAGCAGACGTGGACAATGACGGCATTGTGGGGGTGAATGACCTGCTGATCATGCTCGGCCTTTTTGGCGACCCCTGTCAGTAAACATTGCACATCACTTTTGTCGCTTCCGGCTCGACCTGATGGGTCGGGCTTAAGTTTGCAGTGCTCCATTGAAACGCGCATGGAATCCTCTCAACCTCAAGACGCCTCCACCCCTGCTGCCACGCAATCCGGTCATCCCATCCGGATCGTCACAGCAGCATCTCTATTTGACGGGCATGATGCCGCCATCAACATCATGCGCCGCATCCTGCAGAGGTCGGGTTGCGAGATCATACACTTGGGTCACGACCGCTCGGTAGACGAAGTGGTGAATTGTGCCATTGAAGAAGACGTTCAGGCCATTGCCATGACGTCCTACCAAGGGGGGCACATGGAGTATTTCAAATACATGAAGGACCTCCTCGACGAACGGGGTGCTGGCCACATCCGCATTTTCGGCGGCGGCGGCGGCACCATTCTTCCCGAGGAAATCAAGGCACTCCATGCCTATGGCATCGAGCGCATCTACCACCCTGACGATGGCCGAGAAATGGGCCTCCAGGGCATGATCGACGACCTGATTCGGCGGTGTGATTTCCCTGTTGTCGGTGAACCCTCCGGAGAGGCCGACCGGCTTTCGGAAAAGCAACCTGGGGATTTGGCCCGGCTCATTACCGCCGCAGAAGTGGGCGCAGCGCCCTATGCCGACATCATCGAAGGCATACGCGGGGGGGGCGCCAATGCCCAGGTCCCCGTGCTCGGCATCACCGGAACGGGTGGTGCGGGCAAGAGCTCTATGGTGGACGAGCTTGTGCGGCGGTTTTTGATGGATTTCTCGGACAAGCGCATGGCCATCGTTTCTGTGGATCCTTCCAAACGGAAAACGGGAGGCGCCTTGCTGGGAGACCGCATCCGCATGAATGCCATCGCATCGGGGCGCGTATACATGCGCTCTCTGGCCACGCGCCAGTCCAATTTGGCCTTGAGCCGCCATGTGGGCGATGCCCTCGATATCCTGAAAGTCGCCGGCTTTGACCTCATCGTTTTGGAGACGTCCGGCATTGGTCAAAGCGACACCGAGATCATGGACCACAGCGATGTGGCGCTCTATGTGATGACCCCTGAGTTTGGAGCAGCCACGCAGCTCGAAAAAATCGACATGCTCGACTTTGCCGATGTGGTGGCGATCAACAAGTTCGACAAGCGCGGAGGAGCAGATGCACTGCGCGACGTGCGCAAACAATACAAGCGCAACCACGGACTGTGGGAAGCCGAAGACGGCGCCTTGCCCATTTTTGGAACCATCGCTTCTCAATTCAACGACCCGGGCACACACCGCCTGTACCGCACGTTGATGAATACGCTTGCGGAGCAAACCGGGTCCGACCTCTCGAGCACCTTTGGAGTAGCCGCTGGGGAGAGCGAAAAAGTCCACGTCATCCCCCCCAAGCGCACACGCTACCTCAGCGAAATTGCGGACGCGGTGCGCGGCTACAACGAATGGACCGATGCCCAGTCGGCTGTTGCGGGTCGATTGCAGGCCGTCAACAAGGCTGCAGAAGAACTGACAGACGCCCCTGAAGCGCGCATGGCATTGGAAGAAAAGGCAGCCGCTTTGACCCTCGAACTCGATCCCAAAAACCTGCTCTGGCTGGAATCATGGGCATCGGAAGCCGACCGGTACAAGCAAGAGGATTACATCTTCGAAGTGCGGGGCCGAGAAATTCGGATTCCCACCACCACGCAAAGCTTGAGTCAACAAGCCATTCCCAAGGTCAGTGTTCCCCGGCTTCAAGGCTGGCAAGATTTGTTGCGCTGGGGTTTGCAAGAAAACGTGCCGGGCTCCTTCCCTTTCACTGCGGGGATATACCCCTTCAAGCGCGAAGGCGAAGACCCCACGCGGATGTTTGCAGGAGAAGGTGGGCCAGAAAGAACCAACCGGCGCTTCCACTATGTGAGCTCCGACATGCCCGCCAAAAGGCTGTCAACGGCATTCGATTCCGTAACGCTGTATGGCCGGGACCCCGATCTGCGTCCCGACATCCATGGAAAGGTGGGCAATTCCGGCGTGAGTGTCTCCTGTCTGGATGATGCCAAGCGGTTGTACAGTGGATTTGACCTCTGTGACCCGTCGACCAGCGTATCCATGACCATCAATGGGCCGGCCCCCATGGTGTTGGCGTTTTTCCTCAATGCTGCGATTGACCAGCGCTGCGAAAAGCACATCCGAGAACACGGGCTTGAAGGAGACGTAGAGCGCATCCTCAAAGCCCGCTGGGACAGCAAAGGCTTGGCGCGCCCTGTTTACAGGGGTGAATTGCCCGAGGGCAACAACGGGCTTGGCCTCTTGCTCTTGGGATGCACAGGCGATGAAGTGCTGGACAGTGCGACCTATGGGCAGCTGGCCGCAGAAGCCCTGTCCCAAGTGAGGGGGACCGTCCAAGCGGACATCCTCAAGGAAGACCAGGCTCAGAACACCTGTATTTTCTCTACCGAGTTCGCCTTGCGCCTCATGGGCGATGTACAGGCTTACTTCATCGACCATCGCGTGCGCAACTTTTATTCGGTGTCGATCAGTGGATACCACATCGCCGAAGCCGGTGCCAACCCCATTACACAGCTGGCCTTCACGCTGGCCAACGGCTTCACCTATGTGGAATACTACCTGAGCCGTGGCATGGACATCAATGCTTTCGGCCCCAACCTGAGCTTTTTCTTTAGCAATGGAATCGACCCGGAATACGCCGTCATTGGCAGGGTGGCACGGCGCATTTGGGCCAAGGCCCTCGACAGAAAGTACGGTGCCGATGAAAGGGCGCAAAAACTGAAATACCACATTCAGACCAGCGGGCGCTCGCTGCATGCCCAAGAGATCGACTTCAACGACATTCGGACCACACTGCAGGCGCTCTATGCGATTTACGACAACTGTAACTCACTGCATACCAATGCCTTTGATGAAGCCATCACCACCCCGACCGAAGGCAGCGTGCGCAGGGCCATCGCCATTCAACTCATCATCAACCGCGAGTTGGGACTGGCCAAAAATGAAAACCCCTTGCAAGGCTCTTTCATCATCGAAGAACTGACGGACCTCGTTGAAGAGGCCGTCATGGTTGAATTCGACCGGCTCACCGAGCGGGGCGGTGTATTGGGCGCCATGGAAACGATGTACCAGAGGAGCCGCATTCAAGAGGAATCCCTGCATTACGAGACCCTCAAGCACACCGGCGAGTACCCCATCATCGGCGTAAACACCTTCTTGTCAAAGGAAGGGTCCCCCACCCTGGTGCCCGGAGAAGTCATTCGGGCCACCCCCGAAGAAAAGCAGTCTCAAATCGACGGCTTGAACAACCTACATGGTGCCTTTGAAGGCGCTGCTGCAGACGCCATTGACCGCGTCAAAGTGAGCGCTGTCGACCACGGCAACCTCTTTGTGGAATTGATGGAAGCGGTGAAGTGCTCCTCTTTGGGGCAGCTTACAGACGCCTTGTTCGAAGTGGGTGGCGCTTACCGCCGCAACATGTAAACCGTGGTCATTCACCTCTGGTCCGGACCCCGCTCCATGAGCACAGCGCTGATGTACAGTTTCGCGCAGCGTTCAGACACAAGGGTGCTGGATGAACCCCTTTACGGGCACTTCCTCGCCAAAACTGGCGCTGAACGTCCCGACCGCGAAGCCACCTTGGCTGCTTGGCCCACCACCGCGGAGGCCGCGCTGCAATTCATGGCTCCAACACCTCTGGAACGCAACGGAGACCGGGTCCTCTTTTGCAAACACATGGCCAATCACCTCGAGGGCCTGCCTTGGGATGAATTTGAGGGTGACCGGCACGTCTTGCTCTTCCGCAATCCCGCCGCTGTCATGGCATCTTATGGCGCCCACATCACCCGGCCCACCATGCAGGATGTCGGTTATGCCCTTCAATGCCAACTGTTGGAGCGGCTGATGGCATCTGGACGTCCTCCTGTGGTCATCTGCAGCGACCGGTTGCAATCCGCACCCGAGTCCACCTTGCGTGCGATGTGCGCTGCTATGGGTCTGGAATGGAACGCCGACATGATGCAATGGCCGCCCGGTGCACGGCCAGAAGACGGTCCCTGGGCACCCTGGTGGTACAGTGGCGTGCACGCGTCCTCGGGATGGGAGCCGCGCGAGCCGCGTGGGCACGACGTTCCAGCGCATTTATCCGAACTTCACCAGGACTGCAAGTCCGCTTATCACACCTTGCTCCAACACGCGATCTGATGGCCAAATTCAACCAACCCGACCCCCGCAACGAAAGCACCCAGTGCTGGGTAGATGGACTTGTTGCAAGAGCGGACGCCAAGGTCCACGTACTCGACAGCGTCGTGCAAGGTGGCGATGCCGTTTGGGAAGGCCTCCGCATCACAGGTGGCAAAGCCATTCAACTTGAAGAACACCTCGACCGGTTGCTCGCCTCTGCGCACGCGCTGGCTTTTTCGGACATCCCCTCTCGTGACACTGTGAGACAGGCCATCTTCGACACGCTCAAGTCCAATGGCATGCGGGATGGTGTTCACTGCCGCATCACCCTGAGCCGGGGGCGCAAGTCGACCAGCGGCATGGACCCCAGACTCAATGTGCATGGCCCCACACTGATTGTGGTGCCCGAGTACAAGGGAATGGTCTACGGTGATGAAGGCATCCGGCTCATCACCAGTGCCATCCGCCGAAACAGCCCACAATTCCTCGACAGTCACATCCACCACAACAACCTGCTCAACAACATCCTCGCCAAAATCGAGGCCAATGTGGCCGGAATGGACGATGCGGTGATGCTCGATGACCGCGGCTTTCTGGCCGAAACCAACGCCACCAACCTGTTCCTCGTTCGCGCCGGCGCTTTGCTTACGCCCTTTGCCCACGCTTGCCTGCCCGGTTTGACGCGAACGTTCGTGATGGATACTGCCGCAGAAGCTGGAATCCCCGTCCGTGAAGCCGACCTGACCTTGACAGAACTCTACACCGCTGACGAGGCCTTTACCACAGGCACCATGGGCGCCCTCGCCCACATCGTAGAAGTCGATGGCCGTCGCATCGCCTCCGGCAACAAGGGGCCTGTGACCACTCAACTGCAGCAGCGCTACAACGACCACATTCTCGACACCGCTGTTTCACTGCCATTTTGAAGGCTCTAAGCGGACCATTACTTTCGGCGCCAAACGGACCAGATGAACCCCCTTCTTCGCAATATTCTTGCTGGCGTTGCCGGTGCGATCGCCAGTATGCCTGCCAATATGTTCCTGCTTGGCCCCATGGGTCGCCTGACTGGTGCACCTGTGGCACCCGCTTATGATCCCACTGCGGATCCAGCTGTGACTGAAGCCCTCTGGCGCGCTTATTTCGACAGTTTAGGAGCAGTTCATATGCTCGGCCCGCTGCTGTCTCATTGGAATGGTGCATTCTGTGGGGCTCTGGTCGCTGGCTTGATTGCCGCCAATCGGGGTGTTCTCATTCCCCTTCTTGTAGCGGGTTTTGTCATGATTGGGGGTATAGCCAACGCCTTTATGCTGCCCGGACAGCCCGCCGCTTTTTTGGTCGTTGACATCCTGGGATACCTGCCGATGGGGTGGCTGGGATGGAAGCTGGCGCTGCGGCTGAAGCCGGTGGGCTGAGTCTGCTCAAGGCCAAGTTTTCGCGACCGACCTTCGCGCCGATGTCGCGCGGTTTGGTGTTCATGTTGCAGTCAGTGGTGCTCTACACCTCTGCCAACCTCTTGGTAAAGGCCTTGGCCATCCTGCCCACGCCCCAGCTTGTTTTCTTGCGAAGCGCGATCAGCTTTCTCTTTTGTGCTTTATGGATTTGGCGCAAAGGCGATCCCCTCTTGGGACACAACAGAAAGTGGTTGGTGTTGCGCGGCGTTTCTGGCATGATCGCCTTGACGCTGTTCTTCCACACGATTCGGCACATCCCCCTGGCCAGTGCCACGGTCATCCAGTACCTCTCTCCCATTTTCACGGTCCTCCTGGCCATCTTGTTTGATGGTCAGCGCATTCGACCGCACCGTTGGCTCTATTTCGCGGCTGCCTTTGGTGGCATTCTCGTGGTCAAGGGATTCGACCCGCGCGTTTCCTGGCTCTACCTCGGTATGGGAATGGGCAGCGCACTCTTGGCTGCGGTGGCCTACCTCGCCACCATCAAATGCCGAGAAACCGATACCCCAGTGGGGGTCGTGACGTATTTCCACATGATCGCCACACCCGTGATGGGTTCGTGGAGCGCCGCTGTTTGGCACCCCATGACCAGCGGTCAATGGGCCATGGCCGTCGGGATTGGCGTCCTTTCGCTGCTCGCCCAAGTCGCCATGACCAAGGCCTTGCACCTCGAGGATGCAGCACGGGTCATGCCGTTCAAGTATTTCGGCGCCATCCTGGCGTTGGGCATGGCGTGGCTGCTCTTTGACGAACGCATCACCGGATGGGCGCTCGTGGGCATCGGCATTGTGTTGGCCGCAGTGACCGCCAACGCCATTGCAGGCCGGAAGAAAATCAGCGCACTGTAACCCTGCGGGTGTGGAGGATGTCCCCTCCTGGAGTGGCTTGGACCACCTGAATGAGGTAACTGCCGGCAGCGCGGCCATCGGTACCAAGCACAAAGCGCGATGCACCTGCCCAACGGGCACGGTCCAAAATGCGGCCTGTTAAATCCATCCAGCGTACCTCAGCACCCGACAGGGATCCCCCTGAAAAATTCAGCACCAGTGCCTCTCCAGCTTGCACGGGGTTGGGATTGACCTGCAATACAGAGCCCGCAAGTACGCCACCGATGCCATTGACCGTGGTGCAAGGATCGACGAGGTAATGCATGGTGTTCTGGTACATGTCGTTGACCACCTCGGTGATGCCATTGATACAGAGCTCAGCGGTGGGCGCTTGCGTCCAGTAGATGCGACACAGAGGGGACCACTCATAATGCTTGGGCATGGACGTGTTCTCGTAACTCAATCCAATGACCGTTTGGCCACCCAATGCAAATTCAGGTTGGATCATGTACTCGAGCGGATCCACCATGCTCACCACCTGCTGGATTCCGCAGCTCACATCGAACTGATAGCCCAAGATGCGGTTGTGGGGATTCAGAACGTGCACATCGAAAAAACCTTGATCCCAATTGACCTCGCCGAGGGTAAACCAAACGCTGTCGTATGGATTGATGATGTGGGGGGCCGGGAATTGACACTTGTCGTGGAAGCCGGTGCTGTCCGGGTGGCTGTGTGAGATGTCCCAAAATTGGCAGCGCGCCATGAGTGCTGCGTCGGACACGGTGAGCTCGCCGTCCTGGTCGAGGTCGTTACACGGCGCGGCCGTGAGGTCGTTGCCCAAAATGCCATCCACGTATGCTTCTGCATCCGTAAGGTCTTGGTCCGCATCGGCATCGAGGTCGCCCATCAAGGCCGTTCCACCACATTCACCGTTGCAGTCCGTTTGGGCGGTGCCGTATGCTTCTCCGTTGCAATCGACCAGTTGGTCACAGTCGTCCCACAGGTCCACAGCCAACGCTCCAGAGGACCGGTCCATGTTGATGCACACGACCCCCCAGTTGTTCTCATAATCGTTCTCTTGGCGCCCCAGTGCATCGGGGCTGTAGTCCCAGTTCACCCGCACAACGAGGTGGTAAACGCCGTCCGGGATGCCGGTAACATCGATCCACTGGCAAGACAATCCCGCCCCATAGATGTCGCCGCAATGGGCGGAGATGCCCATGTTGCTGCAGCCGTATTGGAAGGTGCCGCCATCGCTGCACTCGAGGTCCATAACGCAGAAACCGTTTTTGAAGCCGATGGGCAGCATTTGTCCGTCCATGGTGAACAGGTCATACTTCGCGTAGCCTTTGTAGTGCCAATGGTTGTGGCAATCGCCCCACTCGAACTGCTGGGTAGAATCAGACTGGGCGGTGGTTCCGATGTAGTAGTCGATGTCGCCGATGTTTTTGATGTGGGTCGTGAACCGCACCAATTCACGCTCGCCATAGCCATTCAAACACCCCTCGACGATGTAGCAGTTGTTCTCGTCCACCATCATGGTCTCAGCCTGGAGGCTGTTTTCGATGGCGCTCTCCACCACCATAAGGTCGGGTCCGGTGCACAAAGGGTCTCCCGGGTAAATGCAACCGCCGTTGTCGACTTCCGCTGCGGGGTTGTAGTTGCACGCTGTTTCATCGGTGCAGCCTTCCGCGGGACCGCCATAGGCCAGGGTCCAATCAAAGCCTCCACAATCGCCAGCAAGATTGGCAAAACGCACCCAATAGGTCACCCCTTCTTCAAGCAACACGTAAAGCTGGGCGCTCTCTTCGTTGTCCTCGCAACTCCCTTGGTTGTCATCGTAGTAAATCGAACCTTCATTGGTGTCGTCGAAGTTGTTCATGTTACAGTAGTCGTAGATCCACAGCCGCGTATCGCAGCCAGAACCGCAACTCGACAGCGCATACATGCCGTTTTCGGCAGGGGTAAACGTCCACCATTCGATGTTTTCAGCAGCTTCAATCGTCAAAGGATCGCCGCCCAGTGCCAATTCAATGGCTTCGTTGCAGGTCCATCCCGGTGGGCAGTCGATGGCGTGGCTTTGTCCAAATCCATAATTGCCACTGCCCTCAACGAGCATGTCGCCGTCCAACCAGACCTGATAGAACGCATCGCCTACCAGTCCGTCTCCATAGGAGTCATCCATCGTAAACACCATACAGTCCTCCCAGTCTGCAGCGTCGATGCAGAAGGTGTAGAGCGTATCGTCGGCATTCTCCACATCTACCTCCAAAAGAAGAGCGCCACTGCCATTGGCGAGGTTCCAGCTCATCTCATAGGGCCATGAGTCCGGGGATATGACGACCTCAAAAGACAGCTGACCATCATTGCAAGGCTCTTGGCTCAAACCAAAAACAGGAACAAATGCAAAGAGCAGACACAGGATGCAGACGCGGTTTAACATGTGGTCAATTTACTTCATGAACCGGCCTGTGGGAAACATGGTTGCCTCCGAGGGCTGCTTCCCACTGCGACACCACAGCCTGCCCTATTTTTGCTGAAGCAAACGACGCATCATCATGTCTGAAGATCACCACGACCACTCAGAAGCCGAGCAGAACCAAATTGGAGGGCCTGTTGTTTTGGCACTCTTCCTGTTCGCCATCTTGATCACCGTTATTTACTTTTTGAGCTGATCGGTCCCGGAGGGTTTATTGGCCCCCTGCCTCCATTTTTTGCCGGCGATCTTGCATGCGTTCCAATGAGCGTTTGCGGAAATTCTCTTTGACTTCTTCTTCGCTCTGGCGGTAACCCCGGCCGATGCCTGTGCCTGTGCCAAATGGCCGCCAGTTCGGGCTCAGGTTGTCCGGATCTCGCTCTGTCAACGTCATCTCCTGAACGAGGTGGGTCGCCCCTGCGTATACATCTGTCACCCACAAAACATAGCGGATGTCCACCATGATGTTTCGACAGCGGTCTGCATCGAATCGCACATCGCTCATGGTGCTTTCCCAAGTGCGGTCAAAGTTCAATCCTACGAGGTCTCCTGTGCCATTGATGGCGGGAGATCCTGAGTTGCCCCCTGTCGTGTGATTTGACCCCAAAAAACACACCCTCAGGTTGCCGTCGCTGTCGGCGTAAGGTCCGTACTCTTTTGCCCTCAATTGGGCCACCAGGTTTTCCGGCAGATCAAACTCCGCATCTCCAGGAACGTATTTATCGAGGACACCTCGGGCAGTAGAAAACGGCTTGTAGCTGACTGCATCCCTGGGCTCACTGCCCTCCATGAGCCCATAGGTCAAACGCAATGTGCTGTTGGCATCCGGCCAAAAAGTGCTGTCAGGATACACCTGACCCAATGCCCTCAAATAATGCCCCATGTCTTCTTCCATGGCCGATTGAAGGCGGCCGTATTCCCCCCTGACTTTGACCCAATAGCTGTCGCTGGTTTGCTGTGCCCATTCCACCATGAGCCCCTTCGAATGCTTTTTGAGCGCCTTTCTGTCGCGGGCTTCGAGCAAGGCTGTGAATTCGGCCCCATCATCCAAGATGCTGCCATCAAAAAGGTCATCGGCAATGGCCATGGCGTCTTGGTCCTTGGACATGGCCCATGCGGTTGATGCTATGTCTGGCGCAAAGCCTTCGGGCAATGCCTGCATGTACATCGGAAATACTGCCGCAAACACCTTGCGGTCCACCTCGGCCCGGTAGTCTGGGTAAAAACCCGCCGCCGCCGCGAGCACCTCCTCTGCCCTGGCATCAAAAGCACTGTCAGAGACCGTTTTATCGGCAGCCATGGAGAGCACATCTCCCACCTCGGCAGCCCACCTCAGAATTTCAGGGCCGTAGTAAAACCACTCAATAAAGAGGGACCGCGCCTCCATGTACGGCCTCAGCGCTTCAAAGTCCTTGGACAGATCGCCCACCACTGTTCCGAATTCATCCAGGCCTTGCGCACGGATCTTCTTGGCCACTTCAATCTGCGATTTGCGCTTTTCTGTTACCGCTCCAAAATCGATGAGCCCTTCATTCTGGCCGATCCACTTCTTCCACGCGTTGGCGATGCGGCTCTGTTTTGCAGCGTAGGCAATGCGCGTGCCGTCGTCGGCGCGCATGGCGGAATTGATCACTTCTAAGCTCGCTGTGCGCATGGCAATCCTTGTGGGATTGAGGGTATTGATCAAATGTTCGACTTGGGCCGCGGGGATATAACGTTCAGTGCGTCCTGGAAAGCCAAAAACCATGGTAAAGTCTCCCTCTTCTATGCCGTGCATGGATACAGGCAAATGGTGGGCAGGATCCAACGGGATGTTCTCCTCGCTGGGTTCCGCTGGTGCACCATCTGGACCACTGTAAATCCGGAAAAGTGAAAAATCCCCCGTGTGCCGGGGCCATACCCAGTTGTCTGTGTCCCCGCCGAACTTTCCGATTGAGCTTGGCGGTGCCCCCACCAAACGGACGTCCTTAAAGGTGCGCGTAACGATGAGGAAATTCTGATTCCCGTAAAGGAAGTCGCGCACCACCGCATCATGGTCTGTTCCATCCGTGGCCGCTGCTACCAGCGAATCCCGAACGGCCTTTTCAGCCTCGCCTCCCTGTGCACGGGCAAACTGAACAGCGCCTGTCACGTCTTCAATCCGAACGATGAACATCGCGGTCAAGCCCGGATTCGTGAGCTCTTCTGCCATGGACATGGCCCAAAACCCGTCTTTGAGAATGTCCCGTTCCAGGCTGCTGTGGGATTGAATCTGGCCATAGCCGCAATGGTGATTGGTCAAGAGCAACCCCTTGTCGGAAATCACACTCGCCGTGCATCCGCCTCCAAACTGAACAATCGCATCCTTCAAAGAACTGCGGTTGATGGAGTAAATGTCCTCAGCGGTCAACTTGAGGCCCATGTCCTGCATGTCTCCCTCAACGGCCTTGAGCAGGGCCGGAATCCACATGCCCTCTGTCGCTTGGGCAGAAAAGGTGAGGCTCAACGCCAGTGCCGCCCATGTCCCTTTGCGCCATGCGCGGGATGCGGTCTTCCAAATTCCAATCATGCCGGCAAATTAATGCCCGGTGGTCAGCCCGTCATGGGTGACCGCAATTAACCGCTCAACTCCAAGTCTTCAGTGCGTCTAATACACGCTGAAGGTCTTGGTCTGCAACATCGAGGTGGGTCACCCAACGCACCTTGTCCGGTCCGAAAGCCGAACATAAAATCCCTTGCTTTTTCTGGGCTTCAACCAGCTCGGATGCTGGCCTCTGGTTCTTTAATTGGGCGATCACGATGTTGGTCTCCACAGGAGCCACCGCGGCCACCGCGTCGTGCTCGGCGAGCAGGTTCCCAATCCGAGTTGCACGGTCATGGTCTTCCTGCAAACGGTCGAAATGATGTTCAATGGCATGCAACCCCGCGGCTGCCAGAATCCCCACCTGTCGCATGCCTCCGCCCATGACCTTGCGGCTGCGGTGAGCTTCGGCGATGAAATCCCGCGACCCCAACAGCACCGAACCTGCAGGAGTGCCCAACCCTTTGGACAGACACAACGAAATGCTGTCAAACATCTCCCCGTAGCGTTTCCAATCTTCTCCGGTTTTCCGCAGGGCATTCCAAGCACGTGCACCATCGAGGTGAAAAGGCAACCCCGCTTCCCGGCTTGCTGCGCTTCCTTCTGCCAATGCATCGACAGACTGTACAGCCCCCCCTCCCTTGTTTACGGTATCCTCGACGCACACCAGCCTGGTTCTGGCAAAATGACTGTCCGCTGGATTGATTTCTGCCCGAATGACCGACGCAGGCATGGCTCCATGGGGTGCATCCACGAGCCTGACACTCGCTCCGCTGTTGCGCGCAATGCCGCCGCCTTCATAGTTGTAAACGTGGCTCAAGCGGTGACACAACACCTCATCTCCTGGCGATACGTGCACGTTGATGGCGATTTGATTGGCCATGGTGCCTGAAGGACAAAAAAGCCCCGCTTCATGTCCAAACCTTCCGGCCAACATCTCTTGTAGGCGGTTCACCGTAGGGTCTTCGGCGTATACATCGTCTCCCGTCGGAGCCGACATCATGGCCTTCAACATCGCTTCTGTCGGTCGGGTGACCGTATCGCTCCTCAAATCAATCATGGGTTTGTCCGCTAACGCTGAATCAATTGAGTTGGAGGCGCAGGGACACCTCTGTCCCCACAGCATGCCAGACGTATTGGCCCGAAGCCAAACCTGCAGCAGGCACTGCAATTTTGATGGCCCTTGGCCCATCGTGCGCGCGCCCCTGCTTGACCATTCGGCCCGCTGCATCCCTCAACTCCCAATCTCCACGCCAAACATGCTCTGGGGCATCCCATGCAATGGTCCAAGCTCCACCGCCAACCAATGGATTTGGAAATACCTGAACATCAGCTGACTGCGCACCTCCCTCTTCAACACTGCTTGTGCAATCGTATACAGTGATGAAAATCGCATCGGCATGAGCGCAACCGAATTCATTGCTCGCCTCCACCACGATGGGGTAGGTTCCAGCTCCCAGCTCGGCGCCATCCACTACAATGAACTGATCGACGCTGCCATTGCTCCAGAGGTACACCAAGCCGGGAGGAGCCGATAGGATCAATTGATCATCGTCGCACAAGGTGGTATCCGCTCCCAAACTGAATGCAAAAGCATCGTCGGCGGCCTCGAGATTGAAATTAAGCGCTTCAGTGCACCCATTGTCGTCCTCCATGGTCACCACGTATTGACCCTCTGCCAGGTCCATGATGGAAGCTCCAGTTCCCAGCTCGCCCAGCTCGCCTGACCAAGCAATGGCGTAGGGTGCCGAACCTCCCTGAACGGTAACGCTCGCACTTCCATTGAACTGCTCTGGACACCCTGGTGGCACCACATCAAGATCAATGGAAATGGGGTCCGGTTGGGTCAACGTCACGGAATGTGTGAGGGCGGTTCCACAACTGGACACAATCACCGCAGAGTACGTCCCTTCGGATAGGCCGGTCAGATACTGGCCCTCGCCCGAGAAGCCATTGGGCCCTATCCAAGCTGCTGTGAAGTCCGCCCCCATTCCTTGGGGATTCAATACAATGATTCCATTGGGCGATTCTTCCTTATCCAAAGGACAAGCCAATCCACCCACAGCACTGGTGATGTCCTCGCCTTGCTGATCCGTTTCAATGGTCACTCCGACCGTCCCTCTGGCACTGTTCCACCCGTCTACTTGTATGAGATAAGTGGCCCCACTGTCCAAACAACCCGTGAACATCGTGCTTGCATAAACGTTGCCCCCGCTGCACCCTCCGGCCATATCGTCGTTGGCATTGATGAGGGTGTAGGTATCGAAGTCGCCGCAATCGCCGGCTTTCCACAAGGCCAATTGCGTGTCGAAATTCGTGGAGTCATTGCAGGCCGATACCCTGCAGTTTCCCGAGGTCGCCACAAACGACAGCCAGGCTGAACCGATAAGTCCTGATTCACACCACCCCCCGTTGATCTGGCAAGAATAAACGCCTGGGAAATTCGGGGGTGCAGGCTCATCAAATGCCGCCGTACAACTGTCCGTGGACAAGACCACCATGGCGCCATCAACTGCGATAGAAGCTGCACCGCATGGAGAATCATAAGCCGGACCTGACATCGAAAACGGGTCAAAACTCCAGACGTTCCCATCGCCTGTCCCCGGTAAACTTTGGTTTAACACACCATCGGCAAACACTTCAAAAAAAGTGCCGCCGTCTCCGTAGCTGTCCACATGGTGAAGGGTCAATGTTTCTCCTGGCGTGGCGCACAGCGTATCTAAAATGAAGGTCGAATTGGAAGCATAGTTGCCCTCTGGAGCTCCTGAAATGCCCTCACCATCGCACCCCACACCTGCAGCATTGCCTCCCCAATACAGTGCTTCTCCTCCACAAGGCTCCCCCTCTGGACTCAACTCCCAATACAGCTCATATCCCCACGCATCGGTATGGATGCGCATTTCAAAGGAACTTTGACCATCCGGACAGTCTTGAGCAAGCAAGCAAATGGGCGCAAGTGAGAGGATTGCACCCCATATTTTGTGAATGGCTGACGATTTCATGGGAGCAAATTACGGTACACGCCACATGGCATGCCGTAGATTTGCCCCCCGATGCGCATTTTGCTGTCACCTGCGAAGACTTTTAGGAATGGCGACATTCCAGTGGCTGCTGGAGCGAGCCAGCCTCTTTTTGCTCGGAATGCATCAGATCTGATGTCGACGCTTTCTCTTGAGTCCGAAGGCAGTCTCATGAGCACCATGGAAATCAGTCCCGATTTGGCGTTGGAGACTTCCAGAAGGCACCAACAATGGGGCGCCCCTTTTCATCCTGGCAACGCTCGCACTGCAGTGCATGCATTTCACGGTGAGGTATATAGGGCACTGGGAGCGGAGAGGTGGAATGCAAGTGATCTCGATCATGCCCAAGGCCGGTTGAGGATCATTTCTGGCCTTTACGGTTTGCTTCGCCCTTTGGATCTGATCCAAGAATACAGGCTCGAGATGGGAGGTAAATGGAGGCCCAAAGGCCATCAAAACCTCTATCAATATTGGGGATCAACCTTGGCGGAGAGCTTGAATGAAGAGCATGGGAGCGATGAAATCGTCAACCTCGCGAGCCAAGAGTATTTCAAAGCCATAGACCACCCCCTCCTCGCTGACCGGTTCATCCACATTCAGTTTAAAGAGGAGCGGAACGGCGCGTACAAAATGATTGGCACCTACGCCAAAACTGCACGTGGTCGCATGGCCAAATATTTGCTGCAAGAGAAAATTGACACCCGTTCTGGGATTCAAGCCTTTTCTGAAGACGGCTACAGCTTCAACCCATCCCTGAGTGGGAGCCACACCTTCATTTTTACGCGAAACATCAATACAACCTCATGAAATTTAACCCGATTCACACGATGGCCCTCGCGGCGGGTCTGGTCTTAGCCCCTTTGGCTTGGACAGGCTGTGCCGTTAACGGTCAGAATACCCCAACCCCCAACATGGAAAACAACAACGACTCTTTGAGCTATGCACTGGGTGTGCTTTTCGCCACCAACGTTCAAAGCCAAGGCATCACTGACTACGTCCCAGGACAAATTGCTCAGGCTTTTTCTGACGTGCAAGCTGGCAATGCGGCCATGACACCAGAGGAGGCCAACGAACTGGTGCGCAGCACGATGCAGGCCAAAGAGGCCAAAGCCGGTGACGCCAACCTCGAAGCGGGCTTGGCATTCTTGGCGGAAAACAAAGGGAAGGACGGCGTTGTCGTCACGGAATCCGGCCTTCAATATCGCGTAGACCGCGAAGGCGACGGTCCCAGCCCAAGTGCCACAGACAAGGTCACGGTGCACTACCACGGTACTTTGATCGACGGTACGACGTTTGACAGCAGCTACGACCGCGGACAGCCTGCCACCTTTGGCTTGAACCAAGTGATTTCTGGTTGGACAGAAGGGCTTCAAACCATGAAGAAAGGAGGTCAGACTACGTTCTTCATCCCTTCAGAATTGGCCTATGGAGGTCGCGCTACGGGTGATGTGATCGGTGCAAACTCCACGTTGATCTTTAAAGTGGAGCTTCTCGAAGTCGAGCAAGCGGACTGATTCTTCAGAAAAAAACAATGAGAAGGCGGAGCCCCTGGCATTCAGGGGTTCCGCCTTTTTTATTTCACCCTTAAACCGGCATTATACATCAGTGACA
>JBELBZ010000026.1:0-33861 GCA_042095055.1 Crocinitomicaceae bacterium
CTTCCCCACCATTCACAACAACAAAAAGCCCCGCTTCGGCGGGGCTTTTTTTGTGCTTTTAGTTTGAACTTAAGAGTCTAACCGGCCAATGTGTTGAAGGCCTGTTCGAGGCCGCCTTGGGCGAGGAGGTCGGTGAGGGGGGCGTCGGTGACGATGCGGCCCTGCTTGATCATGACGACGCGGTCGCACATGGCTTCGACCTCCTGCATGATGTGGGTCGACAGGATCACGGTGCGTTCCTCGCCAAAGGAGCGGATGAGGGCGCGGATGTCCTTGAGCTGCAGCGGGTCGAGTCCTGAGGTGGGCTCGTCGAGGATGAGGAGCTCGGGGTCGTGGAGGATGGCCTGGGCGAGTCCGACGCGCTGCCGGTAGCCTTTGGAGAGGGCGGAAATCGTCTTGTGGGCTTCGGGCGAGAGGCCGACCCGTTCGATGGTGTCCTCGACCTTTTGGGCCCGGGCTGCTTTGCCCTTGACGCCGTGGAGTCCCGCGATGAAATCGAGGAATTCGCGCACGTACATCTCGGGGTAGAGCGGGTTGTGTTCCGGGAGGTAGCCCATGCGGCCTTTGAGGGCATCGTCGCCTGTGCGGACGTTTTGCCCGTCAAAGAGCACGGTACCGGCATCGGTCGGCAGGTAGCCGAGGATGGAGCGCATGAGGGTGGACTTGCCGGCACCGTTGGGGCCGAGGAGCCCCACGACCTGCCCGCGGGGCACGGACAACGAGACATTGTCGAGGGCCTTTTGCGGACCGTATTTCTTGGTGATGCCGGATACTTCAAGAAGCATGAGGCCGCAAGTTATGATGTGGGGATTTCAGCGAACTTGCATCCGTGGAGGAATCGCACACAGGAATCGTTTTTCGGTCAACAGGCAAGTGGGCCGATGTCCAAGCGGCGGATGGCCGAAGGGTGGAATGTCGGCTGCGCGGCAAGTTCCGGATGGAGGGGATTCGCACCACGAACCCCATCGCAGTGGGGGACCACGTCACTTGGACTGAAGAAGAGGACGGCACGGGGGTCATCACCGAAATCGCACCGCGCCGCAACCGCATCATTCGCCGCAGTGTCAACCTCAGTCATGAGGCGCACGTAGTGGCGGCCAATGTGGACCGGGCATGGCTCGTGGTGACGCTGGTGGAGCCGGCCACCTCGAGCGGGTTTGTGGACCGTTTCCTCGTGACAGCAGAAGCCTATGGGGTGCCTACGACGCTGTTGTTCAACAAGGTTGATGTGCTTTTGCAGCTGGGCGAAGAAGCGGAAGACCTTTTGGCGTCATGGATGACCATGTACAGCGAGGCGGGCTATGAGTGCTTGCCCATTTCCGCCAAAGAGGGCATTGGGCTGGATGAGGTGCGGACCCGGATGCAGGGCGGCATTCACCTGGTGAGTGGCCACAGTGGGGTGGGCAAATCCACCTTGCTCAACGCCTTGATTCCAGGGCTGGACCAAAAGACGGCCGAGGTTTCGGACGTCCACGACAAGGGCCGCCACACGACCACTTTTGCGGAGATGTTCCCCTTGCCGGAAGACAACGCCGGCTTTATCATCGATACGCCGGGCATCAAGGGTTTTGGCCTTGTCCGCATCGAAAAAGAAACGTTGCACCATCATTTTCCGGAGATGTTCCGGTTGCTGCCCGGGTGCAAATTTCACAACTGTCGGCACCTCGATGAGCCGGGATGTGCCGTGGTGGGTGCGCTGGAGACAGGAGAGGTGGACGACGAGCGCTATAGGAATTACCGCAACATGGTCGCCGAGTTTGACGAAGGGCCCTACCGGGCGGGCGGGAGCCGTGGCGCCGGGGGCGGCTTGTGATCAGTCGGCCTTGGGCAGCCGTGTGGCAATGAGGCCGCCGACCTTCAAGGTGGGGCCGTTGTAGGTCAGGGGGCGTCCAGTTACGATATCGCAGACCGCCAAGCCTTGGGCGCGGAAGAGCGCGTCGCCTGCGGCACAGTCCCATTCGAAATAGCCCGTGGAGCGGGCGTGGATGTCCGCCTTTCCTTCGGCGACCAGGCAGAATTTGTGCGCGCCACTTTCGGGCCGCATCCGCACTTGGGTCGGGTCTACCGTCCCTGCTACAAGGTCATTGAGCGTGCCGCCTTCGTTCCAGCTGATGAGCAAATGATAGGGCGGTGTGGCGTCGTCATCGGAACGGATGGCCTTGGGGGGACGCGCAGCATCGCTGATGCGGTTCTTCCAGGTCCCGAGGCCGCTTCCACCAAAATAGACGGTGTCGAGATCGGGCATGGCGACAATGCCGAGGACGGGCAGCCATTCGTGGCCGTTGTATTCCAGGAGCGCCACATTGATGGCGTAGCCCGAGCGCATGCGGATAAAGGAGTGGGTGCCGTCAAGGGGGTCGACGAGCCACATGCGCGGCCATTGCTGGCGCTCTGCATGGGGAGTGCGGCCGCCTTCTTCACTGATGATGGGGATGCCCAGCGGTGCGAGTCCAGCGCTGATGATCTCGTGGCTGGCCTTGTCCGCATTGGTCACCGGGGATCCGTCTCCCTTGTATTCGACTTCGATTTCCGTCTTGGCCAATTTGGCCAACTCTGCGGCGGCGGACCTGACCACACCCAGGGCGTGGTCGAGGGTCGATTGAAGATCGAGCGGGTGTTCGGGAAGCGGCGCGCCATCCATGATGTAAAGATACCGGGTGACAACGGTGTATGCGAGGGCATTGAACTTTTGGGTGGGGTGATTAGTTTTGTTGTCGTCCGCAGGGGTGCCGCAAGGCTGAGATCATACCCTCGAACCTGCCCGGGTTATTCCGGGAAGGAAGCGAACACCGCATGGAGCGGTGGAGTCCGTTGTTCGGCCTCCTGTGTGGCAAAATTGAAACACGCCATGCGCCATTCTTTCCTTTTTCTCGCCCTGCTCTTGCCCTTGTTGGCTGGAGCACAGACCAATGACGCTTTGGCGTCCACCGATACGTTGTTTCGCTTTTTGGAGCCAGCCGCTGTGACGGCGGTGCGGGCCACAGAGCGGGCTCCTTTTGCAGCCGAAACTCTGGATGCCGAAGAGATTTCCAACCGGAATACCGGCCAGGATTTGCCCTATGTCCTCCGTTATACCCCCTCGGTGGTGGTGACCTCTGATGCGGGTGCAGGTGTGGGCTATACCGGACTGCGCATCCGCGGCACGGACCCCACGCGGATCAATGTGACGCTGAACGGAATTCCGATCAACGACAGCGAGTCTCAAGGCGTCTTTTGGGTCAACATGCCCGACCTCGCCAGCGGCACAGACGACATTCAAATCCAGCGCGGTGTGGGCACGTCTACACTGGGTGCAGGGGCTTTTGGGGCCACCATTTCGCTCAACACCTTGGGCATGGCCGAAGAGGCAGGAGGTTCCATGATGGTGGGAGGCGGAAGCTTCAACACGTTCCGGACCAACCTCCAATGGGCCAGCGGGCGCAGTGCCAGCGGTTGGGCAGCAGAAGGCCGGTTGAGCACGGTGCAGAGTGACGGTTGGGTGGACCGCGCCAGCAGCGACCTGTCCAGTTTTCAATTGGCGTTGAACCGCGCCTGGGAGGGGGGCAGCATGACCTACACCATCCTCAGTGGTCGGGAGCGCACTTACCAGAGTTGGTGGGGTGTGCCTGAAGTGGCTTTGAACGGTTCGGCCGAAGAGATCCAAACGTGGGGCCAGAACAATGGCTATTCGGACCAGCAGATCGACGACATGGTCACGCTTGGTCGCCAAGCCAACTATTACACCTATGAGGACGAGGTCGACAATTACGGACAGGACCACCAGCAGCTGCACCTCGAGCACACGCTGGGGGACTGGCGCCTTTCTGCAACGGGTCACTTCACCCACGGGGAGGGGTATTTCGAGCAATACAAAGCGGGTGACGACCTGGCCGATTACAACCTTCCCGAGGTGGTGCAGGGCGGCGACACGGTGACGTCTACCGACCTGGTACGCCGCCGATGGCTCGACAATGATTTCTACGGAGGCGTGCTTGGTGCTGAGCGGCGTTGGGACCGTGCTGCGCTCACACTGGGGGGCGCATGGAACCGTTACGAGGGCGCCCACTTTGGGGAGGTCATCTGGGCGCGCAACGCCTCGGTAGCCCCGGGGCCCTCCTACCGTTACTACAACGGGGATGGGATCAAGCTCGATCGGAATGCCTTTGCGCGTTTTGTGCAGCGCTCCAATGATGGCCGATTGCAAGCCCAGGCTGAGTTGCAATACCGTGGCGTGCGCTATCAGGCCGATGGTACGGACAACGACCAACAGGCCATCGATGTGCCGCGCGACAGTGCCACGTTTGACTTTCTCAACCCCAAGGTGGGTTTGGACTACAGGTTGAACGACGAAGAGCGCTTGTTTCTCTCCGTGGCAGTGGCCCACAAGGAGCCTGGCCGCAACGATTTTATCGACGCCCCAGCGGGCCTCGCAGATCAGGCCGAGCGCTTGACCGATGTTGAATTTGGATGGCGCCGGAACACCGATTCTTATGCCTGGGGGTTGACCGCTTACCACATGGTGTACAAGGACCAGTTGATCCCCACTGGGGCGCTCAACGACGTGGGGGCGGCACTGCGCCAAAACGTGCCCAACAGCAGCCGAACCGGTGTGGAGATGGAACTGGGATGGCAGATTTCCGATGCGCTTGAGCTCGGCGCGCAGGCCACCTTCTCGCGCAGCCGCATCGATGAGTTTACGGAGGTCATCTACGATTACGGGGTGAATTTCGATGAGTACAACATCATTTCCGTGGAGCATGAAAACACGGAGATTGCCTTTAGTCCGCGCGTTTTGTGGGGGGGGCAATTGCTGTGGCATGCCGTGCGTCCTCAAACCGCCTCTGGCGTGGCGTTGGACCTCGAGTGGGCGACCCAGCACGTCAGCGACCAATTCATGGACAACACCGGCAAAGCAGCCATTTTGCCCGCTTACACGGTGTCTCAATTCAGGGCCAGCCTGTACTTGCCGACGGTCAAGGAGGGCCGTGTGTTGGACCGCACCCGCCTCGATGTGTGGGTGGAGAATGCGCTCGATGCGGAGTACAGCGCCAATGGATACACCTACAGCTATTCAGCAGGCCCAGATTTCTATGCGTTGGAGAATTTCTACTACCCCCAAGCAGGGCGGCACATCAATGTGGCCCTGACATACAAGTTCTGAGGTCTCGGTGCTCGGCGGGGGTGTTTAACCCCGGCGCTCGGCTGGGGTGTCCTGTGCGGCGAAGGCCTGCAAAAATTGGGGGTCGCGCTCGATGGCGGACCCCACCACGGCGAGGTCGGCACCGGCTGCCCAGGCGTCCATTACATCGTCGGGGGTGGTCATGCCGCCTCCGACAATGACCGGGCAAGGCACGGCGGCGCGCACGGCGGCGATCATCTCCGCTGATACCGGTTGTGGTGCGCCACTGCCGGTGTCGAGGTACATGCACTGTTGGCCCAAGTAATGTCCGGCCAGTGCGGTAGCCGCGGCGATATCGGGCTTGTCCCCGGGGATGGGCAGCGTGCCGCTCATGTAGTGGGCGGTGGTGGTTTTTCCGCCGTCAATGAGCATGTACCCGCATCCAACGGCATCCAATCCAAGCTCGCGCACATGGGTGGCCGCCTCCACGTGTTTGCCGATGAGGGCATCGGGATTGCGGCCGCTGATCACGGACAGAAAGAGCAGGGCGTCGGCTTCTGCGGTGAGTTGGTTGGGCGAGCCTGGAAAGAGGACAATGGGGGCATCGGTGCGTTCCCGGATCCACGATGCCACAGCATCCATGGACCCTTCGGTGACCAGGCTGCCTCCGAGCAACACGGTATGCACGGCCTCAAAACCGGGGCCTGACATCCAATCCAGGTCCGAACTGGCTTTGATGCGGTCCGGATCGACAAGCACAGCGAGGCTTTTGCGGCCTTTGGCCACAGCGGATTCCAAGGAGGTGATCCAGCGCTCAGAAACGGGATGTGCAGCGTTCTCGTTCACGGGTTCAAGATGGCGAAGCAATCCTTTCGATGATGTCCGGCCGCAAAAGACCGTGTCCACAAGGGTGGAAGTACACAGTGCAAACACCTTTCAAGCCCTGCGCGTTGGCAGGTTTGATGACCTTGTCGCGCGCTCCAAAGTGGGCTTCCAAGATGTCCGGGTGCGCCTTTGAAATGGCCTCCAATCGCCTTCTTCCAGGGGGCCAGAATTTCCTCAAGGAGGACCAACAATCGATGACCATGGCCCACATCTCTCGGGACTCCAGGTGAAACAACGAGAACTGGTAGAAATGCTCGGGCAGCATGCGGCGGGAGCGCAGCCAAGTCATGAAGCGCACCATGGATTCCCTTTGCCGTTCGCTTTGATTGAGCCAAGCCCGGCCCAATGCCGTATCCACTGAAAAGCGGTAACCCGGGTTTTTGATGAGCCCGTCGGGAGCCAGCAAGACCACCTTGGTGAACTGATGGGGAGCCAGGCTAAACCAGGACAGGGCGAGCCTTCCTCCGAGGCTGTAGCCCACGAGCATGCCGTTGAACTCGAGTCCTTCCGCCTTTACGATGTCTTCCAACGCCGCTGTCCAAGCGGTGATGTCCAGTGGCCTGTGGTGTCCCGAAGAACGGCCATGAGCAGCGAGGTGCGGCATGAGCAGGGACGCGCCATCGGGCAGCAGCGGCCGGATCCCCAACATGTCTTCCAGCGGCCTGCTGAACCCGTGCAGTGCAATGGCGCATTGACCGTTTGGGGATTGGGGGTGCCAGACGGCGAATTCAATGGCCAGGTCCCCTTTTTTGAAGAGTTTGCGCACGACCTCTTCAGGGGTGGATGCGGGAACAACGTCGGGAGACAAAGCCATGCATGCAAAGTTCGGTGGTTCTGTGTCATGCATCCGGGATTTTGTGTGGAAAACGGAACGAGGTGGATTGGAGGGTGTGGGGTAGTTTTGCCACGGTTTTCCCGGACAGCGTCGTTGCTGTCCGGAAAAAAAAAATGCCGAAAGACACGAGCATCAAGTCCGTTCTCATCATTGGAAGCGGACCCATCGTCATCGGACAGGCTTGCGAGTTCGATTACTCCGGATCTCAAGCCTCGCGCTCGCTTCGAGAAGAAGGCATTGAGGTGACCCTCATCAATTCCAACCCCGCCACCATCATGACCGACCCGGTCGTGGCGGACAACATCTACCTCAAACCGCTCGAGCCGGAGTCCATCGAGGAGATCTTGGAGAAGCATGACATTGACGCTGTGCTTCCGACCATGGGGGGACAGACGGCATTGAACCTCTGCATCACCTGCGATGAGATGGGCATCTGGGAGCAGTATAACGTCAAGCTCATCGGCGTCAACATCGATGCCATTGACATTACCGAAAACCGCGAGCGTTTCCGCCAATTGATGGGCGAAATTGGGGTGCCTATGGCGCCTCAGGCCACGGCCAAAAGCTTCCTCGAAGGCAAGGAGGCTGCCCAGCAGTTCGGTTTTCCCCTGTGCATCCGTTCATCCTTTACGCTGGGAGGGGCGGGGGCATCCATCGTGCACGATCCGGCGGAATTTGACGGGTTATTGACCCGCGCTTTGCACATCTCGCCCATTCATGAGGTGATGATCGACAAGGCCCTGCTCGGTTGGAAGGAATTCGAGTTGGAATTGCTGCGCGACGCCAACGACAACGTCGTCATCATCTGTTCCATCGAGAACTTCGATCCGATGGGCATCCACACGGGTGACTCCATCACGGTGGCGCCTGCGATGACGCTTTCGGACACCACGTTCCAGCGGATGCGGGACATGGCCATTCACATGATGAACTCCATCGGCGCGTTCGCTGGGGGCTGCAACGTGCAGTTCGCCGTATCGCCCGATGAAAAGGAGGACATCATTGCCATCGAGATCAATCCCCGCGTGAGCCGTTCATCGGCCTTGGCTTCAAAGGCGACCGGTTACCCCATTGCCAAGATCGCCGCGAAGCTGGCCATTGGGTATCACCTCGACGAGCTGACCAACCCGATCACGGGGACGACCAGCGCGTTTTTCGAGCCCACGCTCGATTATGTCATCGTGAAAATCCCGCGTTGGAACTTCGACAAGTTTGATGGCGCCAACCGCGAACTCGGACTTCAGATGAAGTCGGTGGGAGAGGTCATGGGCATCGGCCGCAGCTTCCAAGAGGCGTTGCAAAAGGCTTGCCAGTCGCTGGAAATTAAGCGCAACGGACTCGGTGCCGACGGCAAAGAGTGGCGCGACCAGGACAAGATCTTGCACTCGCTGGAGTTTCCTTCATGGAACCGCCTGTTCCACCTCTACGATGCCATCAAGTTGGGCATCCCGATGAACACCATTCGGGAGAAGACCAAGATTGATCCTTGGTTTTTGCGTCAGATTGAGGACCTCATTGAAACGGAGGGCCGCATTGGGCAGCACCGTTTGGAGGAGATTCCTTTTGAACTGATGAAGGAGGCCAAGCTGAAGGGTTTTGCCGACCGCCAAATTGGCCACATTGTGCGGGCAAAGGAGAGTGAAGTCTTCGACCGGAGGGTGGAATTGGGCATCGAACGCAGCTACCGATTGGTGGATACCTGTGCGGCTGAATTCAAGGCGCAAACGCCGTATTACTACAGCACCTTTTGTGAGGCCAATGAGTCGCCACAAACCGAAGGCCGCAAGATTGTGGTGCTCGGCAGCGGTCCCAACCGCATTGGCCAGGGCATCGAATTCGATTACTGTTGCGTTCACGGTGTCATGGCGGCCCGGGCTGCGGGGTACGAAGCCGTCATGATCAACTGCAACCCGGAGACGGTGTCCACGGACAGCGATACGGCCGACCGCTTGTATTTCGAGCCGGTATTCTGGGAGCACATTTATGACATCATCCGCCACGAAAAGCCCGAAGGGGTCATTGTACAGCTCGGCGGACAGACGGCCCTCAAACTGGCGGAAAAGCTGGAGCGTTTTGGCATTCCCATTATGGGGACGAGTTACCAGGCGCTGGACATTGCAGAGGACCGCGGCCGGTTCTCCACCTTGCTGAAAGACCTGGAGATCCCCTACCCCAAATTTGGTGCGGTGACGTCTGCACAGCAGGCCATCGAGCTGAGCCGTGAGCTTGGATTCCCCTTGTTGGTGCGCCCGAGCTATGTCCTCGGTGGACAGCGCATGAAAATCGTGATCAGCGAAAAAGGCTTGGAGCACCACGTTGTGGACATCCTCCGCGACATGCCCGACAACCAGATTTTGCTCGACCATTTCCTCGAAGGGGCCATCGAGTGCGAGGCCGATGCCATTTGTGACGGTGAGGACACCTACATCATCGGGGTCATGCAGCACATCGAACCGGCGGGCATCCACTCGGGCGATTCGTATGCCGTATTGCCTCCCTACAACTTGGGGGATTTGATCTTGGCCCAAATCGAAGACATCACCAAAAAGGTGGCGGTGGCACTGGAGACCAAAGGACTGCTGAACATCCAGTTCGCGGTCAAGGACGATACGGTGTATGTCATCGAAGCCAACCCGCGTGCATCGCGCACGGTACCGTTCATCGCGAAGGCCTACCAAGAGCCTTACGTGAAGTACGCGACCGAGGTCATGCTCGGTGAGAAGAAGGTCAAAGACTTCAATTTCCAGCCCCGCAAGCGCGGATATGCGATCAAGATCCCCGTCTTCAGTTATTCCAAGTTCCCTGAAGTCAACAAAGAGCTCGGTCCAGAGATGAAGTCTACGGGTGAGGCCATTCGGTTCATCGACACCCTCCGCGATCCGTTCTTCCGCAAGGTTTACGCTGAGCGCAATTTGTACCTCTCCAAGTAATGCTACCCGGGTTGTTTCGCACACTGATTGGACTGGTTGTCGCTTGGTTTGTTTTCCGTTTGCTCGACCGGATGTTTGGTGGACGCGGGCGGAATTCACCTCGCCCAGATGGCACAGGTGGTCCATCCGGTGGCGGGGCCTCCCGCAAGGATGCTTCAGATAAAGCCAAGGACGATCACCTCGGAGAGTATGTCGAGTTTGAAGAGGTGGCCGAGGAAAAAGGAACCGAAAGCGAGGGCAACTGAGGGGTTCAGGTTCTGTATGGTGCCTAACTTGCCCTTATGAGCGACCGTCCAAACCCCGCCCAACGCTTGCGCGCAGCTTTGCCACACGTGTTGGCCATTGCCATATTGATGGTGATTGCTGGCACTTTTTACGCGAAGTCATTTGATGGATTCCGGCTGCGCATGCCGGACATTGAGCACTACATCGCCACCGCCAAGGAGGTCACCGACCACCGCGCAAGAACCGGGGAGCAGGCGCTGTGGACGGACAGCCAATTCGGAGGCATGCCGACGTTTCAGTTGGGAATGCGGACTTCGGATGTCAATGCGGGATCTTGGTTAGGCAGGGCTTTGCGCATGGGTTTCCCGAGGCCGGCGGACCATTTGCTGGTCGCGCTCTTGTGCGCCTACTTGTTGGCGGCTGTGCTGGGTTGTGGTCCCTGGATATCGGCATTGGTGGCCATAGGTTTTGGATTGAGCTCGATCAACATTCTGTACCTCGGAGCGGGCCATGCCGCCAAGGTCATGTCGATCGCCACATTGCCGGGGATTTTGGCCGGCGTACTCGTGGCGTACCGCCGCAATCTCTGGTTGGGTGCCGGATTGGCGGCTGCATTTACGGCCATCAATTTATCCGCCAACCACCTTCAGATGACATACTACCTCGCTTTCCTTGTGGCGGGCATTGGCATCGCGGAGACCGTCAGATTGGTGATGTCCGGTGCGGCGCGCCGTGCACTGGTGACGGGGGGTGTGCTGCTCGCGGCAGCAGGCATTGCAGTCATTCCCAATGGAGCTTTGATCAAGCCCACCTTGGACTACACCCCACATACCACGCGTGGTGACGTGCTGCTGACGCCTGATGCGGGTGTGGAGGTTGCGGAGACCGGTCTCGACAAGGACTACATCTTGCAGTATTCGATGGGCAGGGGGGAGTGGTGGAGCATCATGGTGCCCGACATCAAGGGGGGAAACAATCCGCTGTATTGGGGCGAACAGCTTTTCAGCGGTGGGGCCTTTTATTTCGGTGCGATTTTGATGGCCTTGTTTATGGCGTCGTTGGTGTTGAGGCGCGATGTGTTGCGTTGGCCGATGCTGGCGGTGGCTTTGTTGGCCATTGTCTTGTCGTGGCGGGACACTTCTGGATTGACCGACTTTTTCCTCGAGCACGTTCCTGGATTTGCCAAGTTCCGGGACACCAAAATGATGCTGATGCTCATCCAATGCATGCTGCCCATCGGGGTGGGTCTGCTGCTCAAAGATGTCGTGGAGGGCAAGGTAGATTGGGGCAGAAAGCTGTTCATCGCGGCGGGCATTCCCGTGGCGCTGTTGTTTTTGTTTGCGGTCATGCCCACGGTGTTTTTTGATTTCGAAAGCCATGTGCGGCCAGACCGTGCTGTGGAACAGCTGGGGGCAGCCCGAGCGTTGGAACAGCGGTTGGAGGTGTACAGCGCTGACGTTTGGCGGAGCTTCGGGCTGGTGCTGCTGGCCATGTTGGCACTGCTTGCCGCTGTCCGACTGAGGGCGGGTGAAGCGCGCCCCATGCTCATCAACGGTGTGATCGGCCTTTTGGCCGTGGTGACATTGGTGGAAATGCAGTCCGTAGCGCGCCGCTATCAACCCGCCGATAGGGGGTGGGTGCGCACGGTAGAGTACAAGGTTCCCTATACTCCTGGAGCCGCTGATCAGGCCATTCTGGCGGACCGGTTGCGCCGCAATCCCGCTGTTCAACAGGCGGTAGACGCCGAGGTGGAGCGGGTGCGAGCGGCTTATCCCGATCGGATTGGCAAGCGTGAACAGCGCGTCTTGGAGGCGGCAAAATTCGCTGGACTCCAGACCGTGGATCACTTTCGGGTGCTCAATTTGAGGGGGGCATTCAGCGATGCGACGACGAGTTTCTTCCACCGCAGTATAGGCGGCTACCATGGGGCAAAGCTGCGCCGTTACCAAGACCTGATTGAACGCGTGTTGCAACCGGAACAAGAGCGGTTTGCATCGCTGGCCAATTCGGCGGGTATGGATGCAGCGTTGGCGGCCATGCCCGTGCATTCCATGCTGAATACCCAGTACATCATTTACGATCCTGCACAGCAGCCCATTCCCAATGGACAGGCGCTGGGCAATGCTTGGTTTGCAACAGGTTGGTCCATGGCCGATGGAGCGGATGCAGAAATGGCGGCGATGGAATCCCTCCAGGATCCGCGCAAGGCTGTGGTGCCAGAATCGTTTTCAGACGCCCTCGCTGGTGTGGTGCCGGGAGCGGCGTCGGCTGGCCGCGCGGAGTTGGTGTCGTTTACGCCGGATTTCCAAGAGTACCGTGTTTCGGCACCTGCCACGGGTTTATTGATATTCAGTGAGGTGCATTATCCCGAAGGATGGCAATTGACCATCGATGGAGAGCCTGCGGATTTGCTCCGCGTCAATTACGCGCTGCGTGGAGTGGTGGTGCCCACTGGAACGCATACTGTCGAGATGGCCTTTGTGCTGCCAGCGGTGCAATCGGCCCGGACAGTGGCTTCACTGGGCAGCGGGTTGTTGTTGCTGTTTGTGTTGGGCACCTTGGCCATGGCCTTCTTGGGCCGGGGTAAAGTGGAAGAGGTCAGTTGATCCGGTAGCCCGCCGCTTGCCAGCGCTCGCACCACTCGGCCAGCCATGCGCGGCGCGGTTTGAAGGGGTGCGGGGGTGACTTGCGGATCATCCACCGCAGAAAGGGCATGGCCAATGGCAGTTGGATGTGCACGAAGGTGGACAAGGGGACAGGAAACGCCCCGAGGGTGCTTTTGATTTCCAGGGCGGTGCGGCCCATGACGACCCGGCGGGCCTGCAGTGAAATGCCCCAAGCAATGAATTCGAACAGCATCCGCTGGTACAGCGCCCGTTCCTTGTTGATTTTGGCCTCAAACCCAACGTAGTAGGCTTCTATGGTCCTGCTATCGGGGTGATGGATGCCGCAATGGAACCCCACAAGGCGGCCGTCTTCCCTGTAGGTGACCACAGTCAAGTCACTTTCAAGTGTCCTGGCGAGACTCCCGAAATCCCGGGGTTCCAATCCGCCCATGACGATGCTGGCCCTTCCGTAGACTTCGTCGTAAAGGCGGATGAGGTCGGGTCCCATTTGGTCGAGCACAGCCGGGTCTGTGATGCGCTCTACTTCGAGGTCAGCGCTGCGGGCCAAGATGCTGCGGACCTTGGTGCGGGCTTTGGTACGAAGGGCTGCCTGCCATTGGTCTGTTGATGTCCAATCCGGATCGAGCGGAACTTCCATCACCGGATCAAAGGTGGCCCTGGCCCAACGCTTGCTCCAGTGCGGGGCGAGCTGGGCATCGCGTTCGGGTCCAAAATCTTTGGCCATCCAGACGCGGATTTTCCAATGCTTGGCGCATTGGTCGAACGCTTGTTCTGTCCACTGGACCTGCTGAGCGGGTGAAATTCCCTCGTGCCACAAAAAGGTGTGTTCTCCGCTGCCCAAGCCTTGGCCAGCCACAAGGGTGCGAAACCGGAAGGGCCGCCCACCGGGTTGCATGATGGCTGTTGCGATGCGAACGCCCATGGAGACGTCCATGTGTTCTGCAGGTGAGCGGGATTCGGATTGAACCGCCTGCATGAGGATGCCACCGAGCCACTGGCCACCTTCTGCTTTGATCATGCCGAGGCGGCATTGCACTTTGCCATGACCAGACATGGCCGTCAGGTAGCGGCGGTCCAAATAGGCCGATCCTCCGGGCAGGGCATTCCACGCCTCCCAGGGGACGGCGTTGGGCGAATCGAACCAATGCCACCGGGCCAGCTTCAGCTCTTTGGGCGCAAGGGTGCGTGCACCGTCAGCTTGGAGGAGGGTTGAAGTCGGTCCGGACATCGGGCGCGAAAGTAAGGGCTCCTGTACCTGTGGCGGCCCGGCTTCGCATGCTTTGGCATTTGACAAAGGGGCCATCAGGTCAAGAACCGATGGGGTGCAGTGGGCAAGGGACAATGGGCGGGAACCCTTCCAAACCACCGGTGGCGGTGGCGCGCGGTGATGCGGTATCCGCCTCTGCGCAGCGCGCTGGGTAAGGCGCGAAAAACCCTGGCCCAGCCCCGGTGCCCGATGAGTTCAAGGGCCGCCCCCGTAGCGGCCTCGCCGATCAGCGTGGAAGTGGGGGTCCACAGGACCACGGCGTCGCGGTCTTGGAGGAGGAGCCCTTGGGTGCGGAGCAATGCCGCTGTCGTTCCGTTGAGGGGCGCAAACTGGAGGATGCGGTGGCCTTTGCGTTCCCAGCGGATGAGCCCACGCACCGCCCTGTGGCACAGCGCACATTCCCCGTCATAGAAGAGAATGGGGCCGTGGGGTGTAGACTCAGAATTCTCCACCATCGAAACTGCCGCCAGCGTCTCCACCGTAGCTTCCTTTGCCTCGGCCACGCTGTCCAGGTTCGAGCTTTCCAAACGACCAGGTCACGGTGGCATAGACGAATCGGCTCTGACGCTTAAAGGTGCCGTCTTGGAAGAAGTCCCGCCCTTCGGAGGTATAGGACCACTCTTGTTTGTCAAACACGTCACTGACGCGAAGTGAGCCTTTGACCTTCCCATCATAGAAATCACGGCTGACGGCCGCGCTGTGGGAGAGGTAGCCCTGGAAGGTGCCCTGTGTGTACTGCGATGGGGCCCGGTATCGGCCATTCACCTGAACCTTCCAGCCGCCTTTCAAGAGTGCTGAAACTTGGTAGCCGGCGTTGCCTTGAAAGCCGTTGTTTCCAAGGTCTGGAGCGAGGTTGGAGCCGTCTGTTTTTTGGTGGTAGATGCTGCCGTTGATGCGCAGTTGGAGGCTGCGGCCCTTGCGCCACATGGCGACGACTTCCAGTCCGGAATTGGTCTGCCGGGCGAGGTTGACATAGGTGCGGTAGGCAATGCCGGCATCATCCACTGAGATGAACCTCCGGATCACATCTCGGGTCGTTTTGTAAAACAACGAGGTGGTCACCGTCAAAGCCTTGGTGGTGAGCTGGTGTCCCAACTCTACACCGTCGGTGTATTCGGGCAGAAGGAAGGGGTTGCCATAGCGGAGGTTGCGGGGGTCGGCATTGTCCACAAAGGGGTTTACCTGCCTCCCGCGCGGTCGGTTGACCCGGCGGTTGTAGCTCAATACCCACTGGTTCCTGTCGTCCACCGTGTAGCTGAGGTTGGTGGAGGGGTAAAAGCTGGTGTAGTCGTTGACGAAGGTGGCTTCGGTGCCGCCCAGTTGGGCCAAAGCGGCTGCAATGTCACTGCTGTCTCCTTGCAGCTCGGCCGTGGTGTAGACCACTTCGCCGCGTCCTCCGAATTGCAGTCCCCAAGCCCCGTATTTCCTTCCCCATGTGACATATCCGGCATGGATGTCTTCGCGGTAGCGAAAGTCATAAGCTTGGACGAACGGCGTTCCCGCGCTGTCCCGTTGCCAGAACTGCTGGTCTTCATTGCTCTCGCGCAAGATGCTCTTGTAGCCGAGTTCCAATTTGCCGTCGTTGTCCAATGGTTTCTCGTAGTCCACTTGGAGGGTGGCGTTCCAATTTCCTCCATCGTTGAGGTTGGCATTGGAGAGGTAGCCGGGGTCGAGCAAGGCGCTTGGGAGGTCTTGCCACAGGGAGTCGTGCGAGGTGTTGGTCCGCTGAGACCAGCGGGCAAAAGATTGCAAGACATGGCGCTCACCGTATTTGTGCTCGTAGCCCAAGTCGATGTCCATGGAGGCGTTTTCGCGTTCAGACAAGCCGTAGCGGGTAAATCCGCCCAAGGCATCGGTACTCCATGACTCCAAATTGACCACGTCTTCTATCCCGGAACTGACGCCCTCATTGGCGCGCAGGCCGATGTTCCAAGTGGTCTTCGGGGAAGGCATCCAATCGAGGCCGGTTTTGAAATTCCAGCTCGACCGGGTGTTGTCGGTAAAGCTGTTGGAAGTCAGTACGCTGAGGGAGTCATAATCTCCTCCCAATTCACCTCCAAACGCTTGTTCGCGCTCGCTGTCTCCACGGCGGAATCCAATCCTTTGGTTCCAGCCCGCATTGAGCGAAAAGTTGAGTTTCTGACCGCGGATGTTGCCGTTGAAGGAGCCGCTGTGGTTCTCGTCGGTTCCCCATGTGACGCTCACCTGGCCATTCTTGCCTTCGAGCTTGTCTTTTTTGAGGATGATGTTGAGGATGCCCGCCACACCTTCTGGGTCATACTTGGCGGTGGGGCTGGTGATGATTTCGACCCGGTCAATGCTGCTGGCCGGAATTTGCTCAAGCAGGCTTTGGGTGGCTGAGCCGGTCATTCCAGAGGGCCGTCCATCGATGAGGATGGTCACGTTGCCGGAGCCCCGAAGGCTGAGGTTGCCATCGATGTCGACGTCTATGCTGGGGACGTTGCGCAGCAACTCTGTCGCAGTTGACCCCGCGCTGTTGAGGTCGTCCCCAACGCGAAATACTTTGCGGTCGATCATCATTTCAAGGCTGGACCTTTGTTCCACAACTTCTGCGGCCTCCAAGGCCTGTACGTTGGGTTCCAAACGCAGCGTCCCGAGGTCTTGCTCGGTGCCTCCGCGAGGGCTGAGTCGGATGTCACCGACTTCAGTGGAAACATAACCCATGAAACCAATTTGGGCCCTGAACCGGCCGATGGGGATCTCGGTGATGCGAAAGCGCCCTTTAGCGTCCGTGACGCCGCCCGTGATGACCTTGTCTTCATCAAAGGCCAGGATGGAAATGGTGGCAAATTCAATGGGGGCTCCAGAGTCCCCGTCCTCCACGCTGCCAAAGACGACACCAATTTTGGGCCTGTCAGCCATGTCGGGCCTTGCTCCCGAGGGACGCTGACCACCACTGGGCCGTTGGGCAAAGGTTCCCATGGACCACGCGGTCAACAGGATCAGGATAAATCTTCGTTCCATCATGTTCAGAACGGTTTCTGGGCTTTGAAGTTCAAAAAAGGAGCCGGTTCAGCAGGGACTTCATCCCTCAGGGTTGGATGGGCGTGAAGGTGTAGGAGAAGCTGTAGTCTCTGTAGGGCAGCCTGTACTCGGGCAGTGGAAGTGCCCCCCAACTGTTGATGCAGGCGACACCGGCCGCATGACCGTCCATGTCCACATGGGTCTCGGCAGTGGGCTCGAGCAGGCGGAAGTGGCTTTGTACATCTTCTTTGCGCGGACCAGAATCCAGTTGGTCGGGAGCGAAGTGAAGCGCAGTAAAATCAAAGGGCCTTGGCGATTGAAATTCCAGTCCATAGCCTTCGCCATCTGTAAAGCGTACCCACCTTGTATCGGTCCGCGTGCCATTGTATTGCGGGCGGGCATAGGGAGTGGCGAGCTTGTCAATGGAGGCTGAATACAGGCCCAACATGGCGGCTTCTTTGCGGTCGCGGGCAGATTCCATGGGCCCGCGTCCATACCATTGCGCGACTTCCACTCCCGGGGGCAATACCCAGTGCTGTCCGAACCGGTACAAGTTGCCGTGGGTCCCTGCTTCCAGTGTGCGGTGTCGGCCAGCGAGGTCAGGGGCGGCTTCTCCCGCTTGAACCTGCAGATCCTGTGTCACGGTGACCTTGCCTGTGATGTCCACATTGTACTGCACCGTCACCACGGCGTCACCACCCAATATGGGGCGCGCAAAAGCCACCTTCATGCTGCCGTTTCCCTGCCGTTCGTTGGTCATCTTGGCTGGACCTGGGACGTTGAACGGCGCCCTCCATTCTGCCCGGTGTTCGGGCGAGCCGGTTCCATAGTCGTTGTCGACAGGGGGGCGCCAGAAGTTGGGGGTACCTCCAGAGCGGACGAGGTCGCGTTTCCCGATGTTATAGCCTGCGACTTCACCGGTGTTCCTGTCCAAGGTCAGCGCGCCTCCGTCAAACTCAAGGACCACATTTCCGCCTTCGGCTTTGAGGTCTACCCGGCCAGTTTGAGCCGGGGTGGGTGCGACAGATCCTGCTGCGAGAATGTGCTGGAACCGGGCCAGTGCATGTCCTGCGGGCAGCAACGGTTCGGCCTCGGTCAGCGTAGCTTCGACATTCAACACCACCTCAGCAAGGCCCAGGTCCCGCTCTTTCACAGGAAGGTCAAAGGCATTGGAGGTCAAAGGCCGGAGTGTGACGGCAGGGAGAACGCCACTGTCGACAGTTCGTCCGTCGGCGAGAACGGACCAGGCGATGTCCACCACGACACTTCGGAAGCGGTATTCGCTTTCCACCCTCAACTTGGAACCGAGCGGATTGCCCACCTGGAATTGCAGGGGCTGTTGCACTTGCTTGGCTTCGAGCATATGGGGGTAGGGGGTGCCATCGGCCATGACCAGTCCATTGTTGAGGAAGTTGTGGTCGCTGGGCGTGCCCTCTGGGCCGTAATCACCGCCGTATGCCAGATAGCGTTTTCCGTCCTGCTCCTCCCACAGCCCTTGGTCCTTGAAGTCCCAAATGAACCCGCCCTGCAGCCGTGGATAGCGCCGGTAGAGGTCCCAGTATTCCTTGAACCCTCCGAGGCTGTTGCCCATGGCGTGGGCGTATTCACATTGAATCAAGGGCCGCAGGTCCTCTTTCTGTCGGGCAAACCGTTCCAAATGCATGTAGTCGGCGTACATGGGCACATAGACGTCGGTGTTGGGCGCCTGTTCGGCCCGCTCATAGGTGACGAAACGGCTGGGGTCGGTGGATTTCACAAAAGCGTAAGTGGCCTCGAAATTCACGCCATTTCCTGCCTCATTGCCCAAAGACCAACAGAGTATGGACGGGTGATTGCGGTCGCGGGCCACCATGCGCTCCGTGCGCACCATGTGGGCGTGCATCCAGTCGGGATTGTTGCCGAGGGTGCGGTCCAGTGCGTACCCCATTCCGTGGCTCTCGATGTTGGCTTCGTCGACCACGTAGAGGCCATAGCGGTCACAGAGGGTGTACCAATAGGGATGGTTGGGATAATGCGAAGTCCGGACGGCATTGAAGTTGTGGGCCTTGAGGGTTTGGATGTCGGCTTCCATCGTCGCCCGGTCGATGACGTGTCCTGTCTCAGGATGGTGCTCGTGGCGGTTGGTGCCTTTGATGAGCAGGGCTTTTCCGTTGACCTTGACCAATCCGTCTTCGATGCGGATGTCGCGGAATCCGACTTCGATCCGGGTGGCTTCTGCGGTGTTGGAGTTTCCGTCCATGAGGACGATGTCGAGCTCGTAGAGGTGGGGGGTTTCGGCGGTCCATGTGCGGACCGATGGCAGGTTTTGGCGCCATGTGAACCGCGCAGTGTCACCGGGTGAAACGCGGAGGGGAAGGGTGGCTTCCGCGGCTTCTTTTCCACCGCTGGAGAGGATGCATTTGGCCGTCCCGCCAAAAGGCTGCTTGCCCAAGTGCGCGATGTCAAGGGCGATGGAAAGTACGCCGTCTGAATACTGGTTTTCGAGGCCCGCCAGCACCTGCACGTCGGCGAGGTGCACCTCGGGACGCGCTTGAAGCCACACCTCCCGTTCTATGCCCGAAAGGCGCCAAAAGTCCTGGCACTCCAGAAAGCTGCCGTCGCTCCACCGGTAGACCTCCAGAGCGAGGGTGTTCTCCCCATTTTTGAGGGCATCGGTGATGTCAAATTCTGCCGGCAGTTTGGAGCCTTGGCTGTAGCCCACCTTTTGTCCATTGACCCACACAAAAAAGGCGGACTTCACGGCACCAAAATGCAAGGTGACCCGCTGCCCTTTCCAAGACTTGGGCACTTTGAAATTCCGGAGATAACTGCCTACAGGATTCCAGCCATCGGGAATGTCCGGTGGACGGGGCGACTCCTGCCAATAGAACGGGTAGGGGTGGTTGGTATAGATCGGAGTGCCAAAGCCCTCGAGCTCCCAATTGGCCGGCACTGGGATTTCGTCCCAACCGCTGGTGTCAAATCCAGAAGCTTCGAACCCCAAGGGCCGCTCCTCGGGGGTTCGAGACCAATTGAACTTCCAAGTGCCATTGAGGTCGAGGTAGCGGTCACCATATGACGGGGTGTCTGCGTCCGCATTGTCCAGGGTGGATGCGGTAAAGAAAGTCGCCCTTGCTGGGAGTTTGTTTTCTTCTACGGTGGCAGGATCCTCGATGTATGGGAGCAGGGTTTGCGCCTGAGCCACAGGGGAGAATGCGGCCAAGACAGGCAGAAATAGGACCAAAAGAAGGTGCTTCATGTGCAGCTGAATTTGGGACCTTGATCGCGCGGACGGCCCCGGTCAAAGTTATGGGTCGCCAGAGGGTGCAGGACGTCAACCGTGTACGGTGTACATTGTCTGTCTCGACCCGGTCAATGCCACAGGGTCCCCAACACCTTACAGCACCATGACCAGTACCTTTTCGGCGCTCGATTACGCCATTTTTATCGGCTACGCCGTTCTGATTCTCGGGGTGGGACTCTGGGTTTCCCGGGACAAGAAGGGCCACCAAAAGAACGCTGAGGACTATTTCTTGGCGAGCAAGTCCCTTCCTTGGTGGGCAGTAGGCGCATCCCTCATAGCGGCCAACATCTCTGCGGAGCAGTTCATCGGCATGTCCGGTTCAGGCTTCAAGATTGGATTGGCCATTGCTTCTTACGAATGGATGGCCGCATTGACCTTGATCATCGTCGGCAAATACTTCTTGCCCATTTTCATCGAGAAGGGGCTGTACACCATCCCCGAATTTGTGGAGCAGCGGTATTCGACCAACCTCAAGACCATCCTCGCGGTCTTCTGGATCTCCCTGTACGTCTTTGTAAACCTGGCCTCGGTGCTGTATTTGGGGTCGCTGGCCTTGGAGACGATCATGGGCATTCCCATGATGTATGGTGTGATGGGGCTCGGGTTGTTTGCTGCGGCTTACTCCTTGTACGGCGGGCTTTCAGCGGTGTCGTGGACGGACGTCATTCAGGTGGTGTTCCTCGTCATGGGGGGCTTGGTTACCACGTACCTCGCTTTGGATGCGGTTTCTGGCGGAGCGGGCATGTGGGCGGGCTTCAGCGCCATTTATGACGCGGCCCCCGACAAGTTTGCCATGATCCTCGACAAGGACCACCCCGAATACATGAACCTGCCCGGCATCGGTGTGCTGGTGGGCGGCATGTGGGTGGCCAACATCTACTACTGGGGCTTCAACCAATACATCATCCAGCGGACGCTCGCAGCCAAGTCATTGAAGGAATCCCAACGGGGCATCCTCTTCGCCGCCGGCCTGAAGTTGATCCTTCCCCTCATCGTGGTCATACCTGGCATTGCCGCTTATGTGATGACGCAGGACGCTGCGGTGATGGCGGGATTGGGCGAGGCGGCCCTCAACAAGCCCCCTACAGGCACCAATCCTGATTTTGCGTACCCCTGGCTGCTTCAATTCCTGCCCACAGGCCTGAAAGGACTGGCCTTTGCGGCGCTGGCGGCGGCCATTGTATCCTCGCTGGCCTCCATGCTCAACAGCACATCGACCATCTTCACGATGGACATCTACAAGCCCTACATCAATCCGGGTGCCGACGACCGCGCCACGGTGCGCATGGGCCGGATCTCGGCCACGGTAGCCTTGGTGATTGCCTGCATCATGGCGCCCCTCCTCGGCGGGATTGACCAGGCGTTCCAGTTCATTCAGGAGTACACCGGGGTGGTGAGTCCAGGCATTCTGGCGGTGTTCATTCTGGGCCTGTTCTGGAAGAAGACCACCAACCGCGGCGCCATCACGGGCGCGCTTGTGTCCATTCCGATCGCCATGTATTTCAAGGTCGCACCTAAGGGCTGGTCGGACAGTGCCTTGTTTGTGGACCTGCCGTTTTTGGACCAGATGGGCCTGACCACATTGCTGACCATGTTGGTCATTGCGCTGGTGAGCCGTTCTGAGGGCAAGGGGGCCGACGATGCCAAAGGGATCAACCTCTCACGCAGCACGTTTGCCACTGAACCGTTGTACAACATCGGTGCCTTCGCGGTCCTCACGGTTTTGGCCGTGTTGTACGCCTTCTTCTGGGGTTGATCAGCGGCCCATGGCCGGCCAGTTTTTGTGGACCACGAAGCCGCGGGAAATCTCTTCCCAACCGGTGTCGCCTTCGATGACAACGGCGCACATCAGCGCTTTGTGGGTGCGGGAGAAGTGGTCGTGCAGCACGGCTTCCAGTCGGCTCCAATGCAGGGGTGGGTCCCCCTCCGTGGGGTGAAATTGGCCCAGCCACCGCCCTTTGGGCAGCGGCAAAATCCGGACGTGGTCACTGCCCATCACATCGTGTGCCTCATGGGGCTTGCACCACCATCCCGCTGCGTATCGTGGATGGGCCCATTGGGGTGAGCGGTGACGGTGGAGACGCGTGTGGTGGTGGAAGAACCAACCTTTCATGAGCAGCACGGGCTCTGGGGTGGCGATCCGGTGGGTGCGCATGAATTCCCTGGCTGGGGGAAGTTTGCTCGCCGCCAGTTGGTCCACCAGCTTGTTCATCTTTCCGGCGAGGGTGTCGTGCCGTCCTGAAGGGCCGATCCAATTCGGCCATGCGGAGCCGTCTTCGGCTGCCAGGTAAAATTTGCTGGCCACTTCCATGTGCAGCGTGCGTCCCCTGTGCACATCCTCCACCAAAAAATCGAGCTCACCGATGGTGCGCTTCTCGGAGTGAAGCTGGACGCTATGGGCGCGCAGGCGGTAATGCGGACTGGCTTCAAGCCAAAACGCCACCAGGGCCTCGAAGTGTTTGCCCAGCAGTTGTCCCCCGGGCTCCAAAATCTCGACTGGCAGTGGCGACTTGCCCATGACCAGCTCTGACGCCCACTGTTCGAAAAGCGGCAAGTCCGCCTCGAGGGCGTCTTGACACCACCTGTCGTCGAGGACTTGAAAGCCCAGGTCTGGGTGGCGCGCCATCAAAGGGGCCGACCCGACAGCCCAACGAAGCCGCATCAGAGCGGCCAATGCTTTCGGTTGTTCGGCCAAAGGGCCGCGCCATCGGTGGAGCCATGGGTCTTGCACGCTGCGAAATTCTACCTTCGCAGCCGAAAGCCATGAGAACTGTTGCTCAAATTCCCCATCGCGCCATGCGCATTGTCGTTCAGGAATGGAACGAGAAGTACCACGTGCAGTTTGTTTGGGGGCCCTTGGAGCAGACATACCGCCTGCCTGTTCAGGGTTCAGGGGGCCTTCAGGCTGTTCAGGAATTTGCACAACGCTTGATTCCTGAGGTAGAACAGGTCTTCCTTTCAATGAAAACGGCGCGAAGCGCTGCGTTGACGACGGGACCTTCAGATGACGCCAAGCCATGACCACTGCAGAAGAAAAACGCGACCAGCACATCGTCGAGTACATTTTGTACGTCTGGCAAATGGAGGACCTGGTGCGCGCCGTCAACTTGGACTTGGCCGCTTTGAGAACACACCTTTCTTCGGCGTATCAAGGGGACCGCTTAGAGGCGGAACTCATGTGGTTTGGAGATTTGATCCAGACTTTGAAGCGCGAAAAAAAGACCGCAAAAGGTCATGTAGGTGCACTGGATGAGGTCATGATAGAGTTGACCTACTTGCACCGGACTTTGTTGGACGTCCTCAAGGACGAAGAGTATAAATCTGCGGTGGAGGCGGCAAAGCCACACCTCGACGAAATGGCCAAACGGGGCGAGCCCACGGGCACTGAAGTGGAGGCGATGTTGGTGGCCCTGTACGGATGGTTGGTCCTGCGAATGGGAGGCAAAACCGTTTCTGCCGACACCCAGGAGAGTTTGGGTGTCATTCGGGACTGGGCCAATATTTTGGGAAACCGGTTCGTCCGGATGCGGGCCGGAGAACTCTGATCAGCTCGCTTTTTTCCTGCGTTTAGTCAAGGAAGCGGTGATGGATTTCGTGCTGTTTTTCTGAAGGTGCAGCTCGGTCTGTTGGGACTTTGCGCGCTCCGAAGCACGCAATGTGAGCATGAACCGTGCAAAGCTGTCGACCCAGTCGCCCTGGTTGGCTCCTTGGGATACCCAGCGGACGGGCCTGCCTGTATCCAAAAGAGCGGCCAAAAGGGAGGAGTCAGGTTGGGGGTTCACCAAGAAGGTGGGCCTGGAGTCCAATAGGGCTTGCTCGATGTTGGCCGTGATTAAAACCTCTGTGGCGGGGCCTTTTTCACCTGACCAGGTTTCCTCGAGTTGTATGTCGAGTGCGGGAAGGACGTCATCCAAACCGGCAAACAATTCTGGCAATGCAGCGAGTGCGTTCGGCAGAATCTCGACGTTAAAAGTGGGGGTGGTTAAAAGCATCTTAGAAATCCATACGCAAGCTTTTGACAAAGGTTGCGCCCTTGGGCCATTGAATTTTTCCGGCTTCCACCGTGCAGCGTGGATAAGCTCTTTTGGTGGTGGTCAGCTGCCGGACATGTATCGAGAAATTCATACAATGACCGTGTCTCCCTTTCGCGCTGTTAAATTCTGCCTCTCGAGCATAGAGGGAATAGAGGCGTGGCGTGCTTTTTCGCGCGTCAACCCTGCGCCTCTGGACGCCAGTTTGATGGCAGGTCAATGGAATGAGTGGTTCAAATGCTGCCACCCCGGGGCTTCTGCCGATCAGGCGACTGCGGCATTTGCTGCCCGAGAAGGAAGCAGTCCGACGGGCCGTTACGGCACAGTTGTGTGGTATCCGTGGCGCAAAAAGGCGGTGCTGTTGTTGGAAGAGGCCGATTTTGTGGAGGTTCGAACCAACCGGAACCGCAACAAGATCAGGGGCGATGAGCAGCAAGCTTTGGCCATGAAATCTGTGGGCATTGTGGGCATGTCTGTGGGCCGCAGTATTGCCATGGCAATGGCCATGGAGCGCATTGTGGGCCGGCTGCACTTGGCTGATGCCGACACCATCGAGCTCTCCAACCTCAACAGAATTCCTGCTTCTGTTTTTGAATTGGGTGCGTCCAAGTTGATTTCAACGGCGCGTGCCATTGCAGAACTTGACCCCTACTTGGAGGTCGAAGTGTGGCCCATGGGCTTTGTCCCAGAAGTGATGGAGGACTTTCTCGGTGGCTTGGATTTGGTTGTGGATGCTTGTGATGCTCCATCTGCCAAAGCTTTGTTGAGGCTGGGTGCACGGGACCGCCGCATGCCCCTCGTGATGGAAACCAATGACCGAGGGTTGTTGGATATTGAGCGCTATGACCTGGAGGAAACGGAGGATTTTTTGCATGGAAGGTTAACCGCTGAGCAATTGACAGAATTGGCAGGCGGTGGGGCTTGGACGCCCGAGTTACTCGACGCTTTTGTGGACCTGTCCGCCATCAGTGACAGGGCCAAGGAAAGTTTGGAAGAGGTGGGCAAAACCTTGGTGGGATGGCCGCAATTGCACAGCGATGTGGCCATTGGCGCGGGCATGACCGCCACAGTGGCACGCCGCATTTTACTGGGGGAAGACCTCGCAGATCAACGCATCAGATTCGATTTCAATGAGCAGCTCTCCGTCGCATATACCGCGTGAGTCGGTTGATGTTGCCCGCGGATTGCGGGAGGTCACGTTGCATGTTTTTGCATCGTCGGATGATGTGGACCTGTCCCGTCGCTTTGCAGATGGGCACAAAGCGGTGCTGAGTGCATCGGGCATTTCCAAACTCACCTCTTTCGGAGAGGAGTGGGTGGGCGACCCCGATACGACCCTGTTTTTGTTGACTTGCCAAAATGAAGAAGTGTTGCTGAGCGGCATGCGTCTTCAAAAAAGACAAACGGACCACGCTTTGCCCATGGAAAGGGCCGTGGGAGCCGAGCACCCTCAGGTGAAGGCCACTTTGGATGAGGTGCAAGCAGAAGGCTGCGCAGAATTCTGTGCGTTGTGGAGCCGCAGAGAGACCGCCATGGCGGGCATTGGGATGCTGCCCATGGCCTGTGTGGGCTTGGGCTTGATGCCCCGGTTGGACATACGGCACGGTTATGCTTTCATGGGCGTCAACATGCGCCCCATTCAGCGCGAATTGGGCTTTTCCGTCAAAACCCATTGGGGTGAGGATGGTGTGTTCCCTTATCCTGCGCCTCCCATTCGCTCTGAAATCGGGCATTTTATGTATCCTGAGAGCATCGAAAACGCAGCGCCTGATGTGCAGGCTTTGATCAGGAGGTCGGCAGAGGAGCCGAGCCACGTTCATTCCCTTGACGGGCGTTTTCATCCGATCAGTTACCGCATTCAGAACCACCTGGCCTGATGATCGTCGGCCCGCCATATGGACGGGTAAAGGTGCCACTGCTGGCGTTCCTTGCGGTGGCCGTGTCATTGCTGGGGGGGTGCAGGCCTGCATCGGATGCTGCGGTCGACGCCTTGGTCTTGGAGTATCTGGAGGACCCCACAGGGACTTTGCGTCCTGAGCAAGTTCATTTGAAACAAGGGGGCATTCAACGGCTGGCGGATGCACGCCCCAATTTGGGTTCTTCGCCTGCTGCTTTTTGGGTGAATGTGTCGGGATGGCAGGGTGCTCCAAGAAACGCCCGTGTGGTCTTGGACAACCCTACACTCGACTCCATTGATGTGTTTGTGCTCAGCGGAGCACGTGTGCTGAGTGCTGCGCGTTCAGGTGCTGCGTATGGCAAGGCCAAGGATTTGATTCCATCTTTTGCTTTGCCGCTCAATGAGGCCCATGAGCTTTGGTTCAGGGTGCGGAGCACAAAGCCCTTGTTGCTGCCATTTTCTTTGACACAGGTAGACCGTGTTGAGGACACGCGGCGGCGGCGAGATTTGGCGGTGGCCCTTTACTCGGGCATGGTATTGGCCATCCTGATTTACAACACCTTTCTGGCCTTTAGCACCGGGCAACGCGCTTATTTCAGCTACCTTTTTGTGGTCCTCACCGTCGGTTTGGTCCAATGGGGTTTCAATGGATACGACCGCTTGATTTGGGGACGCTCGTCTTGGATGGCGGTGAATGGGCTCACGGTGATGGGGGCCTGCAGTGGATTGGCCGCTTTGGTCTTTGCACGGCATTTTTTGGAGGTGCGGAGGTATACGCCAAAGTGGAACAGGCTGATCCAGGTGTTGTTGGGGGTGTATGCTTCTGCCTTGGGTTCTGCCCTGATCGGAATGCCCAGTTTGGCATACAACCTGGTGAATTTGGGAGCGCTCTCTGCTCCAGCGATGCTGGTGCTTTCGATCGTGAGCTGGCGAAAAGGGAACCCTTCTGCGCCTTGGTATTTTGTAGCATGGAGCATCTTTTTGGTCGCCGTTACCATGCAGGCCTTGCGTGATTTCGGGGTGCTTTCTTCTACGCCCATGTCCGCTGCTTACTTGCCCATCGGTACGGTATTGGAAATGCTTCTGTTGAGTTTTGCATTGGGCAATAGAATCAACATTCTCAAGCGGTCCAGTGACAATGCCAATGCCAAGGCCCTCGCTGCATCATTGGAAAATGAGCGGATTGTGAAGGAACAGAATGCGGAGCTGGAGACCCGTGTGAGGGAGCGTACCGATGCTTTGGCCAAGGCCAACAGTGGCTTGTCCAGTGCGCTGGAAGATTTGCAAGGCGCTCAAGACCAGTTGATACAGACCGAAAAACTGGCATCGTTGGGACAGATGACGGCGGGAATTGCCCACGAACTGAACAACCCCATCAACTATGTGCAGTCCAATGCCACCTCATTGAGCCGGGACTTGGAAGAGCTGATTGAGGTGATCGGTGCACATGTAGAAGCTTTGTCTGCGTTTGAAAAGGGTCATCCAGAGGCCATGCAGCTGACGGCCAAAGCGCAGGAGTTGTCCCGTTCCTTGGACCTCAGTTTCTTGGTTGAAGAGAGCCGCCAGTTGATCCAAGGCATCCTCGATGGTGCAGACCGGACCGCGCATATTGTCGGGGGTTTGCGGGTGTTTGGTCGGATGGATGGCGACAATTTAGTGGCGGCTTCCTTGGGAGAACTGCTGGAAGCCTCCATTACCGTTTTGGGTGACCGGGCCCGCAGCAAGGCCGATATGAACGTGCAGCTGGAAGAAGGGCTGCCACCGTTGTGGTGCCAGAGCGGGAAGTTGAGTCAAGTGTTCATGAACATCATCGTCAATGCGGTGCAAGCGACCGAATCGCGTTGGCCTGATGTTGAGGCCCGCAAGGTGGAAGTTGCGCTGAGTGGTGTAAAAGGCGCTGGGGGTAGCTTCGAGTCGTTGAAGGTGCTGATCCGTGACAATGGGACAGGCATGGATGAATCGACGCGTCAGCGGATTTTCGATCCTTTTTACACCACCAAGGATGTGGGCAAAGGGACGGGGTTGGGCCTGAGCATTGTCAAGGGAATTTTGGACGACCATGGGGCAGAGGTGACGGTGCAGAGCGTGGTTGGTGAGGGGACGGAATTCCAGTTGTTGTTTGCATTGGATGCCAAAGGCGCGGAAGGCACTCAAACAGAAAATGAAGCCGCATAAGATTAGACGCACAAAACCATGGCTGAAGAAACCATTCGTGTCCTGTACCTCGATGATGAGGAGGCCAACCTCTTTTCTTTCAAGGCGGCTTTCCGCCGGGAGTTTGAGGTGCATACTTGTCTGGAGCCTCACCAGGCGGTGCGTTTGTTGGATGAGCACGATTTTCATGTGGTCTTGAGTGACCAGCGCATGCCGCGCATCAGTGGCGTGGAGTTTTTTGAATTGATCATGCCCGACCATCCCGATGTGAGTCGGGTGTTGGTGACGGGTTATGCCGATACAGATGCGGTGGTCGACGCCATCAACAAAGGACAGGTGTACCGCTTTGTATCCAAGCCATGGAACGAGGAGGAGTTGCGCAACGTCATACGTTCGGGCTTTTACTTGAACCGTTCAAGGGTTCAGAATGCCGAACAAGGAACCGAGGTGCTGGCGTTGTTGGACAAGATAGCGGGCCAAGTGGAGGGGCTCGGTAGGACGCTGGAACAAGGGACCCCGGGGGCTGTTGCAGAGGTGCAGCAAGCCTTGAAAAACATGAGAAGTGAGGTGCTGCAAGAACGACAGCGATACGCGCAGTGGATGAACCGTGCAGGTAAATGAGGGCAGCTCGGAAGTCAGGATGTTTCTTACGTCAGTTCAACAATAAAAAACAGAATCTTTAATCTGAATGTCTGATTTGCGCGAGTTCTGGCTTGTAGACGACAACGAGATTGACCGTGTGGTCAATGGTCGTTTGGTCGAGGCTGCATTTGGTGGAGCTGTGCGAAAGTTCAAGGATGGCCCGACTTTTCTGGAAGCACTGGCCGCAGATTCAGGCGTCGAAGAAGACGATTTGAAGCCGGGCTCTGCTTTGGAACGCGCTGGCGTGGTTGTATTGCTTGACATCCGCATGCCTGGCCTGGACGGATTTGGCGTCTTGGAACGCATGGAGCTTTACCCGGTAACCGCTTTGTCCAAGCTCACGGTGTTCATGCTCAGCGCCACGCTGGATCCGGACGAGCTGAGTCGGGCAGAAGGCCACCCCATTGTCGAGGCCTTGCTTCCCAAGCCGCTGGACATTCACCAACTCCGCGGATGGATGGAGCAGGTAGGTGGCTGAAGCACACTTCAAGCCCCCCTTTTCTGCTTCACCCCCCTTTTTCACGCCAGTACTTCGCCTGCTGACGCGCAGCTCGTCAAGTCTTAGAGGTACTTGAAGTCTTCGCCGGGCTGGATGTTCAGCAACGTGTCGTAGATGAGGCGGATGCAGTCTTCTACGTCCTGTTTGTGCACCATTTCGACGGTGGTGTGCATGTAGCGCAAAGGCAGGGAAATCAGCGCGCTGGGTACGCCTTTGTTGGAGTAAGCAAAGGCATCGGTATCGGTACCGGTGAAGCGGCTGGCGGCCATGCGCTGCAGTGGAATCTTCTTTTCCTCGGCGGTATCGATGATGCGCTGCAGGAGGTTGTTTTGAACCGCAGGTCCGTAGGTGACGCCGGGGCCCTTACCTGCTGCCACATCGCCTTGATCAATCTTGTTCATCATCGGGGTGTGCGTGCAGTGGGTGACGTCGGTGACGATGGCCACATCGGGTTGGATGCGCTCAGCGATCATCTGGGCTCCGCGCAGTCCGATTTCTTCTTGCACACTGTTGGTGATGTAGAGTCCGAACGGAAGGTCAACCTTGTTTTCCTTCAACATGCGCGCCACCTCAGCGATCATGAAGCCCCCTGCCCGGTTGTCCAGAGCACGGCCCACATACCATTGCTTGTTGAGCACCATAAAGGTGTCTTCATAGGTGACGACACACCCCACGTGGATGCCCATTTTTTCTACTTCGGCCTTGTCCTTTGCACCGACGTCGAGAAAGATATTTTTGAGGGTGGGTGCTGCCTCTTTGCCTGCGGTGCGGGTGTGGATGGCGGGCCAACCAAATACGGCTTTGACGGTGCCCTCCTTGGTGTGGATGTCGACCCGCTTAGAAGGGGCGATTTGGTGGTCGCTGCCACCATTGCGCCGCAAGTAGATGAATCCATCGTTGGTGATATAGTGCACAAACCAGCTGATCTCGTCGGCATGGGCTTCGATGACGACTTTGTATTCCGCTTTTGGATTGATCACCCCTACGACCGTTCCATAAGTGTCAACGATGTGCTCATCGATGTATGGATGGATGTAATCCAACCACATCTTTTGTCCGGCGCTCTCGAATCCGGTGGGCGATGGGTTGTTGAGATAAGCCTCCAGGAATTGCTCCGAGGCGCGGTTGATGATCTTCTTCTTGGCCATATCGATTGCGAATGTAGTCAGGCGCAAGTGGGCTACAGAGAAGTGGTAAACCTCTTGTTTCGCCTTGAATTGTCGAAATGTGAAGGAGAGGGTCGGGTGCGGCCCTTCAGTTTTGTTGAATGATTTGGCTCAATCGATTGACATTCTGTGTTTTGGCTATCATTTTTCCCTGGGATTTTTGGTGGTTGAAGGAGGATATTTTCCATGCGTGTATGCTTATGTGTGCCATGAAACATGTTTGTATGGCCGGTCAATCGGGCGTGTAAACTGCTGTTCATAAGTGAATTGCACCCCCTTTGGGATTAATTCGGAATATGAGTGGATAAAGATTGATGAGATGAATGTTGTGTTAATGTGGGCCCCCACTGTTCTGTTGTTGACCGTCTTAGGAATGGTCTTTCAATCCTACAGGGATGAAAAAGTAGCGTGGGCATTGGATTTCAAGAACTTTTCAGTCAAGCTGAAGGGTTACTGGACGCCGCTTTTCTTGTTGGTGGCTCCCTTGGCATTTGTCTACAATGTTGTGGCGACGGCTGCTTACGCGGTGATGGTCTTGTTTGAGTGGGCGGTGAGGTTGGTGCGCTGGATGGTGGGCGTCGTGCTTTGGCTTTGGAACAAGGGGTTTATGTGGTATTGGCGGAACGTCATTGTGACCCCTGTTGTGTTGCTCTGGAAAATCTTGTGGCATTACGTGATCGTGTGGCCTTGGCGCATATACAAGGCGGGTTATCACGAGGTCAAAGGCAGTTTTGGAAGAGCGGGAATGAGGATTGGATGGCTGTCGATGACCTTGGTAAGCGCCATCGTAGGTATTGGTTATTGGGGAGCAACTTGGGCCGATCAGGACCTCTTGCTTTTCTTGTGTGTGCTGTTGGCCGAAGTGCCTTTCCTATGGGGCTTGGGCGTTTTGGCTTCAATGCGTGAGCATGAAGATGGAGAAGGAAAGAAGATGGAGGCACACCGTGCCGTGGGCATGAGGACAGCCCAGTTGGGCATGAAATACGTATCGGCAGCGGCAGCGGTTTTGGTGCTCGTGTACCTGATTGCTTATTCTGGTGCCATTCCTACTGCGGGTTATTTGATTTTGGGAGTGCTCATCACGGGTGCTCACGCAGCGACAGCCGTGGGTATAGGTGTCGCGCTGGTTCTGGTGCTGTCGTTGGTGGTATTGCCCTCGTATGTATTGGATGGCCGAGAAGAAAGCCCTTTGGATGAAATGCTGAGCCTCATCAAAATGGGGCGTGATAGCTTTTTGAAGGTGTTGGTGGGCTTAGTGCCTGGATCTGTTTTGGGTGCGTTGGTGGCATTGCTGCCTGTGGTGGTGGTGCTTGGTGCGTTTTACGGCACCTATGAATTGAAGAATGCAGCCTTGGATAATATGGCAGGTGTTGTTGCTGATAAAGCGGCAACCATCGATGAAACACTGGCCAATTCTGAAGCAGACTTTGCCGCGTGGAGTGGGGCCATTCAGGACCAGCCATCGGTGCAAAAACGGGGGGCACAAATTGACTACTTGACCGCCTTTCCGCTGAACCTCTTGGAGTCACCTGAGGCTGCGATGTCGGGCATTCAAACGGTAGATTATTCTTCCATGCATGAGGAGATGCGCGCGGCCTATGAGGCACGCCAGTCCATGCGTTCTGAACGCACGGCAGAGTTGCAAGAAGAAGCGGCCCTTTTGCGCGCAGACATCGCCCTTGAGCGGGACGAAAGGTCCACATACAAAGTGGAACGGAGCAGTGATGCTGGGGAGACGTGGTCTGTTGTAGCCGATGGAATGGTGCAGTCAGGCTATGTTGACAATGGGCTTGCGTCGGGCGAGTCGTATCAATACCGTGTGACAGCCAGCAACCGGAAAGGGGACAGCGGGCCAGGAAATGTCACCTTCGCCGTAACGCGAAGCGCAGACATCATTGGTCCGGCATCGGTCCGTGCCAAAGCAGAAGGCAATTTCCGGGTCGTGTTGAATTGGAATGACCGCGACTGGAATGAGGAAGGGTTCGTTGTTGAGCGGAGTTATGGAGGCGACAGCTGGTCGGAGATGGTTCGGCTTCCTGCCAACACCACCAGCTATGTAGACGAGGCGGTTCGCGATACCACATACGTATACCGTGTTCGTGCTTATCGGGGAGAGCAAGAAACGGAGCCGGTCAGCACCTGGCGAGGTGTGCAGCCAAGTTTGGCCGCACCGCGCTCTCGTGTTGCTGAGACCAATGCGTCGAGTGCCTTGGTGGTGTGGAGCCATGACGGCGATTACAGGACCGTTTCCCGTGGCGGAGAATCTGTAGATGGAGACGGTGCAGCACTGAGCTACAGTGGAATGAGCAGGTTGGATGAATTGGAATCTCTCCTGGCACAGGCGGATGAAGCGTTGTTGCGCCTTGAAGAGGATGCTGCCGCGGATGCCGCTTCAACGGGACCCCGCTTGGATTTGCTCCAGAGTTTGCCAGCAGAGACTGAGGCTTCAAGGCCGCTGCGCATCGCCACTTTCTTGTTGGGGATGTTGGCCCTTGCCCTTCTGGCGGGAGCGGCGTTGTCCACTTTGATGGCTTATTTGGCCCGTCTCATTCAGACCTTGGTGCGCCTTACCGACGGAGGCGATTATTATTTCGCCAGCGAAATAAGGGCTGTTCGGAAGGAGAACGACAACCAGCCGCTGCTGGGGTTCTTGTTGCTCGGCTTGACCGGTCCTGTTGTGATTCCCTTTTTGGTTTCTTCGGCGCTCTCGGTTTTGGTGGCCTTGGGAGGTGTGTTAATGCCCATGAATGTTTGGGGGTCTTCGGAGATCGAAATTGAAGAGATGTTTGAATTGAATCTGTCGGATTTTTGGCCCGACTTGTCGGTAGAGATTGACCTTGACACGAGCGGGGGGGACGAAACTGCCGTGGACAACGAGGAGATGGGTGGAGGAGAAGTTGAATCAGAGGAGGCCAATACCTACATCATGAAGAATTCGGACCAGACGGTCTGGGGTGAATTGACGGCTGTTTTTGGGGCCGAGAATTATGAGGCCATTCGCAAGGCGAATTCAGATGTTTCAGAGGATGACTGGCGCGCAATGGGCGCCGGTGCAGAGGTTCAATTGCCCCTTCACTTGAATTGATTACCGGTGTGGATCGCCTGATTTGTTCGGGTGAAATTTGGGATGTCAGACAAACGGCACTATCTTGTAGGCGCATTCCTACTACGTCTGAGGCTGCTTTATGGCAACCCAGTGGTCGAGGGCAATCCAGTTCATGTTGAACAGGCATTGAATACGACAAGCGGAGTGGGCTTGTAGTGAATGTTCTTGTCAGGGTCGGTTGGTTTCTCACGGAGGATTTCGCGGTCTTCATACAATCCCCCTGAACGAAGT
>JBELBZ010000027.1:0-32843 GCA_042095055.1 Crocinitomicaceae bacterium
CTGCTCCGAGCTCGGTACCGCCGTGGCGCAATGACACGTAGGAGAGGACACCAGAATTGTCGGCGTCGTTTGATCCTCCGTAAACGGCCTGGTCGTTGTCGGCAGGGATGCCTTCAACTTGTGCAGGTCCACCGAAGTTGGTGGAAGCATCACCGAGGATGATGAGTCCACCCCACTGACCGCGGGTATCATATGCTACTGAACCGTCGAGAGGGTCAGCTTCGTAGGTCATGATGATGGGCGCATTGGCTGTTCCTTGTGCGAAGATCTGACCACCTTTTGCTACGATGAGTGCGGAAGCATCTACACCGCTACCTGAAGCACCTTTAATGATGGTACCGGCCTCAATGGTGAGCACTTGTTCGTCAGCGACGAAGACATAACCGTCTAGAATGTAGGTGTTGTTGGCCGTCCACGTGGTCGTGCCGGTATTTCCTGACACCAGAATATCGTTCTGGCCTTGACAGGTTAAAATGAACCCCAGAAGGGCAGCGAGCGAGCAAAAGAGTCTCATTGATAAGTGAATTTGGTGAAGGAAACTACCCGCCGAAATTCACTTTTCTTTGTAGTACAGACGTTCAGGAGAGGTTAACCTTCGATGAAAACCAAACCGCCGCAGCTCAATATTGTGTTATGCGAAGCCGGCTCATCTTAAGCCAGTATGAACTGAATTGAAACTCAGTCTTTACCTCACATTGTCCTAAACTCAACCAACCTCTTTAAAGCACTGGTATCCAAAAGCACTGCACGAATCCTGCCACCAAGGCGGCGAGGATCCATCGATCGGCCCATTTCCACCGCGGCTTCTTCAGGATGGTGCTGAACATCGCCAACACAATGAAGGGCAAAGGTGACATCCAGGGAAGGATGGTCCACACCTCCACTTTGGAGCTTAATGCCACAATGCTGGATACATATACTGCGGCCATTGCGATGAGGATACCGGCGATCCATTTCCGTGTGGCATTGCTTCCAAACTGGATGGGGATGGAGTTTTTCCCGGCCACCCGGTCGCCGGGTTCATCTCGGGCGTCTTTGGCTATTTCTCGGGCCATCCCGATTCCAAAGGCCATGCCGCCAAAGCCGAGCAGGGGCCACATCAATCCCCAGCGTTCACTTCCTAAGGTGTGGAAAGGAGACTCCAGAATACCCATCCAAATGGGAACCAGCCCCAATAGTCCTGCAACGACCAGGTTGCCAATGAAGGGTCGGCTCTTCCACTGGGCACTGTATCGCCAGAGCAGAAACGACACCGTGACAGGGAGCAGTAAATGACCGAGTCCGCTGTATTTCCATGCCAGAAAGCAGGCGATGCCGATGCCGACAGTGTTGAGCGCCTGGTGGGCGATGATCAGCACGCGCCGTTTCACCAAACGGTCAACGATGGCACGTTCTGGCTTGTTGATTCGGTCTTCGGTGGTGTCGAAGTAGGCGTTGATGACGTTGCCTGCGGCCATCAGGAATACCACAACGAGCACCCCGAGAATAAAGTCGATCAGGGGCAATTGGGTATAGCTGCCCACCGGTGTCCAGCGTTCCATCCAACCATAGCGCAAAGCCCCCATGGTGCCTGCAGAGATCAGCAGGTTCAATGGGCGGGCCAGGCGCACCACACCCATGAGGTTGCTCCGTTTGCTGGAAATGGGCGGGCGGGACATGGACATTCAGCTGCGGAATGGGGCATCGACCATGCCGGTTTCACCTGCCACGGTTCTGGCATAATTGAAGCCACCATGAATGGCACAGGAACCCGCTTGGCCGGTCGTGTCCATGGCCAGATAACCAACCTGCAGATCGCTGACAGGCATCTTGGCCATAATGCGGTCTACCGCTTCCTCGCAGGCCGCTTGCGGTGCGCGGCCCTGGCGGATGAGCTCTACAACCAGAAAGGATCCGACGGTCCGCATGACCGCTTCTCCGAGGCCGGTTGCGGTGCACGCCCCGAAATCATTGTCCACAAACAACCCCGCTCCAATAATGGGGCTGTCGCCGACGCGCCCCCGCAATTTGAAACCGAGGCCACTGGTGGTGCAGGCGCCGGCCAGGTTGCCATTGAGGTCCTGGGCAATCATGCCGATGGTGTCGTGGTTCTCCACATTGATGATGGGCTTGTATTGGGCACTCTTCCGCCAATCCTGCCAGGCTTTTTCGCTGTCGGGGGTGAGCAGGTTGACCTGTTCAAACCCTTTGGCAATGGCGTAATCTCGGGCACCGTCTCCAGCGAGCAATACGTGGGGGGTGTCCTCCATGACGGAGCGGGCCACTTTGACGGGGTGGGCGATGTCTTCTAGGAAGCACACACCTCCGGCTTGACCGTCGGGTCCCATCACACAGGCGTCGAGGGTCACCTTTCCGGTGTGGTCCGGGCGACCACCAATGCCCACGGAGGTGCCGGTGGGGTCGCTTTCCACGAGGGCCGTGCCGTCGACTACAGCATCCAAGGCGGTCCCACCTTGTTTCATGATGCGCCAGCCTTCCGCATTGGAGACCAGCCCGTGGTTCCATGTGCTCAGCATGTGCCCGCCAGTGAAACGTGCTCCACCTGATGGTCCTGCTAGGGGAGTGGGCGTGGTGTCCATGGCTTCGAGCATGCGCCGCGGCGCTACGCCGAGCAAAGTGGCCATGGCTGCAGCACGGCGAAGGAATGATCTGCGATGGAGCATGAGCCCAAGTTAAGCGCGGCGCGGCAGGAGGAGAAGGGGCAAGACGGCCAGATCGACCAAGACGGCAAATGCCAATGTCAAGGAGACGAGCAGACCGATGTGGAAGGTGCCTTCGAAGCTGCTGAGCATGAGCGTGGCAAACCCGCCGCACAGGATGATGGATGTGACGATGATGGCTTTTCCCGTGGAGATAAAGGTCCTGCGCAATGCCCAAATGGGGGAGACCCCTTGGGACAACAACAGCTTGTATTTGGCCAAGAAGTGGAGGGTGTCGTCTACTGCAATTCCAAAGGCAATGGTGAAGATGATCGAAGTGGAAACTTTGAGGTCGATGCCCGCAGCACCCATGTAACCCGCAATGAAGAGCAGGGGAAGAACATTGGGGACCAGCGAGACCAGCACCATTCGGATGCTGCGAAACAGTATGCCCACAATGAGGGCCACCACCGCAAAAGCGATCAACAGACCCAACACCATGTCTGAGGCGAGAAACCGGTTGTTGAGGTCGATCAGGTTGGCGGTTCCTGTGGGTTCCAACTCGAACGGGGGGCTGTCGAACCGCGCTGCCAACAAAGCCTCGCTTTTTTCCATGAACCGTGCATTGCGCCGGGCGATTTCGGTTGCACCGAGGTCGGCTGTGCGCGCTGCAATGCGGGCGAGCCCGGCTTCAACATTGACCCAATCCCCCCAGCCTGCGGCAGCAGAGGTTGATTCGGCCGACTTTCTGTTGGTCCTTTCGAGCTGCTTCAAAAGCTGGGCCAAGTCCTTTCCTTCGGGTATGCGCGCTTGGGAAGGCCGGTCACCATTCAAAAGCCGGTGGGCTTGTCGCGCGATGCGGCCAGGCCCGATGAGGGCACCTGCTTCGAGTTCTGCTTCGAGGATGTGTTCGATGCTGTCGAGGGTGGCCAGAACTTCGGGCTCGGCCAGTACGTTTTGGCCCTGTGGAAAGCGGACTGCCAACTCATAGGGCCGAACCCCCGCAAAGGCGTTTTCGAAGTATTGGAATTCCTGCCTCAACGGGTCGTCTTCTCTCAGGTCTTCGAGCAAGAAGTTGTTGACGTCGATTTGCGCCAAAGCGAAAACCGACGCGACGGATGCGGCGAGGGTAACCCCCAAGATGACCTTGCGCCGGCGAACGACCACGATGAAAAGGGCATTCAATGGGCCGCTCCACGGTGAAGTCTGCTCTGGATCGTGTGTGGACTTGAGGGGAGCCTTGCTGCGCAACAGCACCGAGGGCAACAACGTAAAGGCGAGTCCAAATGCGATAAAGACTCCGGCGGCGGTGTAGGCGCCAAATTCTCGGATCGGCCCGATGGATGAGCTCAGCAGTGTCAGGAATCCTATGGCGGTGGTCAAGGAGGTCAGGAAAGTGGCCATCCCCACTTCTCGGAAAGCTTTGCGCAGGGCGGGGAAAGGGGGGAGGCCTGCGCGCAATTCATCCAAATAACGGGTGATGATGTGCACCACATCGCTCATGCCTACCACGAAAATGATGGTGGGCAGGACGATGGTCATGATGTCGATTTCCTTGCCGGTCAACTCCATAAAAGCCAGGGTGCCCAGTCCACTCAGGAGGATGACGGCCAATGGGATGACGATGCCCCACCAGGTGCGAAACGCCAAATAGAGAAAGGCGATCAGCAGGAGCAGGCCGAGTCCGACAAACAGCGCGACTTCGCGCTCCATGACGCTCACGTAATGTACTTGGGCGTGTGCCCTGCCTGCGCGGTGAACTTCGATGTCGAGGCCTTCGCGCCTGCATTGCTCCGTCCAATCCTTCAACACGGCGTCTGTACCTAGGGCGATGTCGTCACAGCCCTGCTTGGACAGCATAGGAGTCTGTGTCAAGGTCAGGGCTAAGCAACGTCCATCTTCACTGAACGCGGAGCCTACAAAGCCTTCACGGTTCCAAATCCCAGCGCTGTCCGCACTGAACTTCTCGGGTTGGTCCCAGCGCAGCAGGGGCCGTTGGAAAATCATACCCAATGCGGGATCCCTCACAGGGAGGGTCATGCTCAAAGGGCTGATCACACCCGTGACACCGGAGAGGGTGTCCAGTGTTTCAGAGAGTGCGTGAACCGCTTGAAGGAATTCACCGTCAAACACGCCCTCTTTCCGTTCGAGGCCCACCAGAATGAAGTCGTTGTCGGTGGTAAAGGCGTCTCTGAATTGAAGGTAAAATGCGGTCTCAGGTTGGTCCTCAGGGAAGAAGCTTTCGAAATCATAATTGAAGCCGAGTTCCGTGGCCCGCCATCCGGACAACAGGGTCAGTACTCCGATGAGGACCAAGATCCACCCGGCGCGCCGGCGCCAGAGTGCGGCCTGCTGAAGCTGTGGGTCTGCGGACACAGGGTGTTGGGGCGTTGATTTCACGACAGTGGAGCAGTGGCCTTTGATGGGAACACAAGCAATGGAACACCTTGGAGGCAGAAGGGTTCTGTATTCCATGAAAAAGGCAGACCATTTTGGCCTGCCTTTTTCGCATGTGTATGTCACAAAGGGTTACTTCTCTTCGCTGACTTCTTCGAAATCGACGTCGGTCACCTCTTCGTCAGTGCTGCCTGCATCGGCAGTGGCACCAGCGTCGCCAGCACCTTCAGCACCTCCGGCCTCTTGGCTGGCCTTGTACATCTCTTCACTTGCTGCGGAAAAGGCCTGGTTGAGGCCTTCGATTCCAGCCTTACAACGGTCGATGTCCTGTGCGCCATGGGCCTCCTTCAATTCTGCGATGGCAGCTTCGATGGGGCCTTTCTTGTCCTCGGGCAATTTGTCGCCAAACTCACCCAACTGCTTCTCGGTTTGGAACACCAAGCTGTCGGCCTGATTGAGCACTTCCACGCGCTCCTTGGCTTCTTTGTCTGAATCTGCATTGGCTGCAGCTTCATCCTTCATGCGTTGGATTTCCTCATCGCTGAGTCCGCTGGAGGCCTCGATGCGGATGCGCTGTTCTTTGCCTGTGGCCTTGTCTTTGGCACTCACGTTGATGATGCCGTTGGCGTCAATGTCAAATGAGACCTCAATTTGGGGCACACCGCGCGGAGCAGGGGGAATGTCGGACAACTGGAACCGTCCGATAGAGCGGTTGTCGTTGGCCATGGAACGCTCACCTTGGAGCACGTTGATGTCCACGCTGGGCTGGTTGTCACTGGCCGTAGAGAACGTCTCGCTCTTCTTGGTCGGAATCGTGGTGTTGGCCTCGATCAATTTGGTCATCACGCCGCCCATGGTCTCGATACCGAGGGAGAGGGGAGTGACATCCAACAGGAGCACGTCTTTGACATCTCCACTGAGGACACCGCCTTGGATGGCAGCACCAACGGCCACCACCTCATCGGGGTTGACGCCTTTAGAAGGCTCCTTTCCGAAGAAGGCCTTGACCGCATCTTGAACGGATGGGATTCGGGTTGAACCTCCAACTAGAATCACCTCGTCAATGTCGCTGTTGTCCAGTCCTGCAGCCTTCATCGCTGTGCGACAAGGTTCGATTGTGCGCTTGATGAGGCTGTCAGCCAGTTGCTCAAACTTCGCCCGGCTCAATGAACGCACGAGGTGCTTGGGCACGCCGTCGACCGGCATGATGTAAGGGAGGTTGATCTCCGTGTTGTTGGTGCTGCTCAGCTCAATTTTGGCCTTTTCTGCGGCCTCTTTTAAGCGCTGCAACGCCATGGGATCCTTGCTCAGATCCAATCCGCCATTCTCGTCTTTGAATTCAGAGACGAGCCAATCGATGATGATCTGGTCGAAGTCATCGCCACCGAGGTGGGTGTCTCCGTCCGTGGACAACACTTCGAAGACGCCGTCGCCGAGTTCCAAAATGCTGACGTCGTGCGTACCACCACCCAGGTCAAAGACCACAATCTTCTGGTCGATGGACTTCTTGTCCAAACCGTAAGCAAGTGCAGCTGCGGTGGGCTCGTTGATGATGCGCTTGACCTCCAGTCCAGCGATTTCACCCGCCTCTTTGGTGGCTTGACGCTGGCTGTCGTTGAAGTAAGCCGGTACGGTGATGACCGCTCCGGTCACTTCCGTGCCGAGGTAATCCTCGGCGGTCTTCTTCATTTTCTGCAAGATCATTGCGCTGATCTCCTGCGGGCTGTAATTGCGGTCGTCAATTTTGATGCGCGCGGTGCCGCCGTCGGCCTCCACCACCTCGTAAGGAACCCTTCCGGACTCCTTGCTGGCCTCACTGTACATCTGGCCCATGAAACGCTTCACGGAAGAGATGGTCTTGGTGGGGTTGGTGATGGCCTGACGCTTGGCGGGGTCTCCGACTTTGCGTTCGCCGTCTGCTACGAAGGCCACCATAGATGGTGTGGTTCGCTTGCCTTCGCTGTTGTTGATGACCACAGGCTCGTTGCCTTCCATTACGGCAACACAAGAATTGGTTGTGCCGAGGTCGATACCGATGATTTTGCTCATATGAGGAATTTGTAGGGTTTTCGCTTCTGGGTGGCCTTTCGGCTCGCCGGGGTATAGTCAAATGCAGTGCCAACCCTCGCAGAAGTCCAAGAGACTGACATGTTGTCGCAGTCTGTGGCACAGCCTGACAGGTTTGTCGCAAAACCGAAGGCAGAGGGTGCATCTTTGTCACTTCATGGTGGCAGTGGATGACAGGGGAATTCCCCTCACAATGGAGGGGACTCCACAGAGGATTGTCTCCTTGGTGCCCTCTTTGACGGAAACGTTGGTGGATTTGGGTGCTGAGGATCGCATCGTCGGACTCACTAAGTTTTGTGTCCGCCCTGACCATTTGCGCAGAGAGCGGACGAGAATTGGAGGAACCAAAGGGGTCAATCTTGGGGCCATCATGGACCTGCAACCGGATTTGGTGCTGGCGAACTTGGAAGAAAATGACGCCCAGGACGTCATGGCCTTGGAAATAGCAGGGATTCCATGTTGGGTATGTGACGTGCGATCCGTTGAGCGGGCCTTTCAGTTGCTGGCCGACTTGGGGCAGTTGGTCGGATGTGATCAAGCGGGCCAAGAAATGTCACGTGATGTTCGGGCCTCATGGAAGGCAGGACAAGCGACATTTTCGCCGCCTTTCAAGAAAGTGGCCTATGCTGTGTGGCGAGACCCTTGGATGTGGGCGGGCACGGATGCTTACATCCAAGATGTGCTGCGCTGGTGGGGATGGTTGCCTTGGCCTGAACTGCCGAGGTACCCCGAAGGTGACATGGCAGAAATCATAAATGCGGGAGTCGAAGGTGTGTTGTTGCCTTCAGAACCGTTCCCCTTCAAGGAAGTCCATCTTGAAGAATGCGCAGGCCTTCGCGGACATTTGGTGGACGGTGAGATGTTCAGTTGGTATGGAAGCCGCATGGTTCACGTTCCCTCTTATTTAGCGGGTGCTGTTTTTGGGGGTTGAATGGGGGGTTTTCCCGACTTTTGCCTCGGGATGGCGCCAAAGCTGTCCAACTGCTCTAAGTGGATATGACAACGCCTTTGAAGTTCGCAGTGGTCGGTTTGGGCCACATTGGCAAGCGGCATGCTGAAATGGCCCGGCGACAGGCTGGATGTGAATTCGTCGCTGGTTGTGATATCCGCCCGAAAGAGGAGTTGGGTGTAGCGGACGATTTTGCGTTTTACCACGACATCTCGGAAATGCTGTCCAAGCATCCGGAGGTTGACGTGGTCTGCATCTGTACCCCGAATGGACTGCACGCTGCACAAGCTGAGATGGCCTTGGATGCCCGCCACCATGTGGTGATCGAAAAACCCATGGCATTGAATCGGGCAGAAGGAGAACGTGTGCTGCACAAAGCACTCGAGGTCGGCAGGCAGGTTTTTTGCGTGATGCAGAACCGGTACAGTCCACCAAGCATTTGGCTTAAAGACACAGTTGAATCAGGGATTTTGGGAAAGATTCAAATGGTCCAAGTCAACTGTTTTTGGAACCGTGATGACCGGTATTACGGGAAAATACCGTGGAAGGGAACCCTTGATTTGGACGGTGGAACGTTGTTCACCCAATTCTCCCATTTCATTGACGTCGTGTATTGGCTGTTTGGCGACATGACCAATTTCAATGCGCGTTTTGCCGATTTCACCCACGCGCACAACACGGCGTTCGAAGATTCTGGCTTTGTAATGTTTGAATTCCTGAAAGGTGGGATGGGAACACTGCAGTTCTCGACTGCGGTGGCCGATTCCAACTTCGAAAGTTCCTTGACCATTGTGGCAGAGCATGGAACCGTCAAGGTGGGGGGGCAATACATGAATGAAGTGGAATACTGCAACATTCGGGATTACGAGATGCCAGAGTTGCCACCGTCCAATCCAGCCAATGATTACGGGCACTACAAAGGAAGTGCAGCGAATCACGGATATGTTTTTGAGAATGTGTTCGAGACCTTGCGCGGGGATGCTCAAATTTCCACCAATGCACTCGAAGGCTTGAAGGTCGTGGACATCATTGAGCGCATTTATGAGGCTGGTGACCGGGGCATCAATGCTTCATTTGGCCGCTAATTGGCCTTGAAATTGGAGGAGCAGGGTCAGCATTGAATGCCCACCAAGGTGGCATCATCCACTTTGGCGTTGGCACCCTTCCAAATCAGCAGGTCCTTCTGAATGGCCTTCTCACGGTCGACCGTTTTTAGTGCACTGTTTTTTGCGAGGATATCACACAGCCTTTTCCGGCCCATCTTTCTGTTGCGTTCTCCGCCGAATTGATCACGAATGCCATCAGAGATCATGTAGAATTGGTCTCCAGGGAGATAGTCTATGACGTGGCGCTCGTAAGGGGTTTTTGTTGTTTTTCTGGCGTCTCGCGGCATCAGGTCAATGCTCGCCCTCGAGCCCCTGAAGGTGTGTGTCACGCCGTCTCTGACCAGAAAAAGATCTCCTCTTGCACCTGCAAATTCAATCGTTTTGGTTTGGGCATCAACGGTTAAAATGGCAGCATCGAACCCGTACATCTGGGGTGTGCCTTGATTGACTTGCATGCGCAGGTCAAACTCTTTCTGAAAATGGGTCAAGATGTCCGAAGGGCTGGAAGTCCCCAAAACGGTGAATGCCTTGTTGATCAATGATGACCCCATGAGGGAAACCATGGCACCGGGAATTCCATGTCCTGTGCTGTCAATCAATGCGAGTGTCTTTTTGCCTTGTTTGACTCCGGTAAACAGAAAGTCTCCTCCCATGATGTCACGTGGACGGTTGATCAGGATGGAATTCGGAAAAATTGAGTTCAATTCCTCCTTGCTTGGCAAAGCCACTTCCATGATGTGCTTCGCACCGATCATGCTTTGGGTAAGGAGGGCAAAGCTCTCCCTCAACTGGCCGGTAAGGCGCTTTCTTTGGGTGCTTTCATGGGCCAGTTGTTGGTTGCTGACCGCAATATCTTTTGTGCGTGATGTGACGCGCTCTTCGAGCAACCTTAAGTTGTCGCGAAGCTGTTTTTCAAGCCTTTTTCGAGGGGTAATGTCAAGGATGGTGACCAGCACGAGGTTGTCCTTTTCGGAGGTAATGCTGATGCCCATCGAAAGGTGACACCGAGTGCCATCATCGGTCGTGTAGCTCACGTCATGGTGGATCACATCCAAAGTCCTTCCGAGCTGTTCGAGTGCTTCCAGAAATATCTGCGGATTGGATGGTTTGAGCTTCGTCAGGAAACTGTTCGAAAGCAGGACGGGCTCCTTGAGGTTGAGCAAGGCGGTGGCCTCCTTGTTGTTCAGTTCCCACTGAATTTCTTTGAGAACGGTATCTCCCAAGGTCAACTGACCCAGCTCATCTTGAGTGAGAGGGCGCTCGGAAACGGTGCTTTTTGGGCGGGTGATGTCCATTGCTTTACCAGTGAGCATACCTGCACCCGCCTTTTCAAAAATGGACCGCCACAGTTTCATTTCCTCCTCCACGATCAGTGCGGGGAGCGGAGGACTTTGTGTCTGTGTGGGTTGCTTCGAAAGGTCGGCTACTCTTCTCTGAAGAAGGGCTTCGCCGCTTTGGGCATCGTGAAAGTCAGCAACTGGAAGAGAGAGGAACTCCTCAATTTCAGGACGATTGGTATTGAGAATGAGGATGACAGGGGTCCCAGGGTGGCTTTGGGCCAGGCCCGTCAGCTCCGCTTTCGTTTCTTCTAAGGACCCATTTGCCCTCAGCAGAACGACACCTTCAGCACCATTGTCACCCTCAGAAATCATGAATTTAAATGCAGGGGTTTGATTGACAGGGACTGCCTCATCGATAGGCCGCCCCAAACCTCTAGAAATGGCTTGATGGTGGTCGGCTTTTGATCGTATCGAGTGACCGGCAAAAACAGGGGTCCAATGGGGCGAGCGCATGTCTCAAAGATGACACAGGACATGCTGTTACTGTGTCATCCTATACTCTAAGCCGTTGGTGGGATTTGTCCGGCGCGGGTGTCAGCTTCCTGATTGTGCAGGGTCAGCACCTCCAGGGGAAAGGTCGTGTAAGAGGATGTACTTGACCAGGTCAGAATTGCTTTTGAGCCTCATTTTCTCGAGGATGCGGCTCCTGTATGTACTCACAGTTTTGATGCTCAAGCTCAATTGTGCTGCGATGTCCGTCATGGACTTGCCTTCTCCGATAAACAGAAGCACTTCGTACTCTCTGTCTGATAGGTTTTTATGGGGTAGGTCGTTGTCATCCTTGGCCATTTCCTCAATCATCAATCGCGTCAGTTCTGCGCTGATGTATTGTTTTCCGGATACGATTGTGCGCATGGCATCTTCCAAGACATGCGGTGCACTGTCTTTGTGCAGGTAGCCCCGTGCACCAGCTTTGACCATGCGGATGGCAAATTGATCTTCGGGATACATGCTCAATGCGAGCACTGCAATTTGGGGGTACATCGACTGAATCTGCTTCAACACCTCGAGTCCACTGCGGCCAGGAAGGCTGATGTCCAGAAGCAGAACATCGGGCACCTGTTTCATGAAAAGGGGAAACAAAGCTTCTCCCGAGGATACATCATCCAAGACTTCGAAGTCGCCGAAGCTTTCTACAATCTGTCGGAGGCCTGCCCTAACAATGTTGTGGTCGTCGCACAGAACGACTGTCTTTTTGTCCATGTTGGTAATCTACAAAGAAGATGAGTTTTGGAACTCAATGACGATGGAGGTCCCCATCTGTTCCTTTGATGTAACGTTAAAGTCAGCGCCGTGGTTACGTGCCCGTTCGCGCATGCCGACCATCCCCAATCCGCGCGCAGACTTCAATTGGCTGGATTGAGGCAGTCCAACACCATCGTCTCCTATTTCCAAGGTGATTTTTTCGGCACTAACCTTGAGGGATATGTAGGCCAAATTTGCTTCAGCGTGTCTGGAGATGTTGGTCAGGGCCTCTTGGACAATTCGGAATATGTCGGTCCTCAGATTTTCTGTGAGTTTGGGCAACGGGTCGAGGTTGAGCCCACAAAAGGTTTTTTCTCTGCGGTTGAAATCTTGAACCAGCGTTTCTAACCCTGCTGAAAGGCCGACTTGATCTAAAACAACGGGACGCAGAGCATGTGCGATGTTTCTGACTTCACCAATAATTGAGGTGTTGAGGGTGATGAGCTGCTCGATTTTCTCGAGAACATCAGACTTAGAGGACGTTGAAGGATCCTTTCGGATTTGATTGTCAATCCAGTATAAACCCAATTTAAGGGCGGTTAATTCTTGACCCAATTGGTCGTGAATGTCCCTCGAAAGGCTTCTTTTTTCTTCGTCTTGGTCTTCAGCAACCTTGCGGATGAGAGCGAGCAGCTCCTCGGTCAGGCGTTGGCGTTCAATTTCTGACCACGCATGCAGCGTTTTGGCCCGGAATGTTTCCAAGACGGTATCGAGCACTTCAGGAAACAAATCCAGTTTCCTTTTGGACAGATAGTGGGCTGCACCAGATTTCAGGTAGTCAACCGCGAGCTCTTCTTCCCCTGCGCCTGTGATGACCATGAAGGGCACATCTGGACATTGGTTTGCGGCCACTTCAATGGCGTCCTGCGCCGACCCGTCCGGAAGCAGGTGGTCTGCGCAGATTAAGTGAGGATGGTAGGTTTCCAATGCAGCTGTAAACTCACCAATGGAAGCTGCCCGTTGGACCACCAGATCTCTGGAGCAGCGCAGTGATGCCGCTTTGAATATGGCGGCATCTAAATCGTTGTCCTCGAGGTGGAGGATTTTAAGGGGCTCAAGACTCTCAGGGTCGAGAAGCGGGTTTCCTTCAACCTTCTGGCTGGGGTCAGGCCCGATGTATGGCGTCATCCAACGATGGCGCCATATGTGACCATGAAGCTGCGGTCACCCTCAAAAATTGGGAGGCCGTTTTCTAAGAGCTCAATGGCTTGTGTGCGCTGTCCATCCGCGTCCAGTTGTTCGGATGCCCGAATAAGACCTGTTTTGAGCAAAGCCCGCATCGACTCTGTCAAGGGTTCGTCGCGATAGACCTCGGTTTCCTCGGAAGCGGAAATGCGGCCCGTCATGCTGCCCATCAATTGCATTGCTGTGCCCCAATGTTCTGCTGCGTCTCGCGTGGAGCGGGCATAGTAGTTCGCCATTCCGAGCATGACATAAGCGGATGGGTCTGTTTTGTCCAACTTGGAGAGGTACGAGTAGAGGCTCTTTGCGCGGGTGTATTTCTCCGCGTCCATTTCCGTATCGGCTGCGGCGATGGTTTCTGCCCTGAGGTCTTCGATGAAGTCCAAAAGGTCTGGCACATACTCGCCTTCCTTGTCTTTCTTGATGAATTTCGTGCAGTATTTCAAGCTCTCCTTCAGCGCTTTGGGATAGCTCTCTTTGAGGGCAGGGTCATCACTTTGGTGGATGAGCAGATATGCGCGCGCCATGTAGGCGTATGGCTCGGGGTGCTTTTTGGTCGCTTCTTTCTCGGTGAACCCGATGGCACGGAATAAAACCCGCTCATATTTCCCATCCACCAAATCTTCCAACATGCGGTTGTATTTGGGGTCTTGGGCCTGTCCGTTTGGAACAGAAAACAACATGGCGCAGAGCAGGGCAAGGAGCCCTGTGAATTGAACTTTTCCTCTCATGTTCTCCGAAGGTAGGAACACAAGGGGGATTCAAGGGATTATTGCAGTGTGGAAGACCAGCCAAAATTTCCAACGACAGGATGCTCAAAGCGTGATGAATACGGGGTGTATACCCCTGGAATTGCGTTTTTCAAGGAGCTGGGTTGGACACCATTTCCCTTTCAGAAGTCATCGTGGGACTGGTATATACGGGGAGGGGATGGCCTGGTGAATGCCCCAACGGGCAGTGGCAAAACCTACAGCGTATTGGTGCCTGCTGTGCTGAGTGGAGGCGAATCTGGGGGACTGAGGGTGCTGTGGATTACGCCCATCAGAGCGCTGGCAAAGGAAATTCACGGTTCGGCTTCTCGGTTGCTGGCCCACAGTGATGTGGACTGGAGGTGCGGCATCAGAACCGGGGATACGCCCTCGTCGGAAAAGCAAAAGCAGGACAGGCGATTGCCTGAAATCTTGGTCACGACGCCAGAGAGCCTCCATGTGATGTTGGCCAAGAAAGGAGCGGCCAAGCGTTTTGGAGGGGTGGAGGCCTTGGTGGTGGACGAATGGCACGATTTGCTGGGCAACAAGCGCGGGGTTCAGATGGAATTGGCGGCATCGGTATTGAAGGCCCATGCTCCAAACATGAGGATTTGGGGGATTTCGGCGACCATAGGCAACCTTGAAGAGGCGATGCACGTGCTGATGGGGCAGGACCGGAAGGCCCATGCACGGATTGTCCGTGCTGATCTCGAAAAGAAGATTCGCATCGAGAGTGTGATGCCCAAGGCGTTTGAGAAGCTTCCTTGGGCGGGACATCTCGGAGTTCAGCTGTTAGACCAAGTGGTGGATGTTATCCGGCAGAATGCCAGCACATTGGTTTTTACAAACACGCGGGCGCAGAGTGAGATTTGGTATCAAAAAATCTTGGCTGCACACCCGGATCTCGCGGGAGCGATTGCCTTGCATCACGGGAGCATTAGCAAGGAATCGAGGTTTTGGGTAGAAGACGCCTTACACGAAGGCAAGCTCAAGGCGGTGATCTGTACAAGCTCTCTGGACCTTGGTGTTGACTTCCGGCCTGTGGAAGCGATTGTACAAATTGGTGGCCCAAAAGGGGTGGCCAGGTTTGTGCAACGTGCAGGCCGCAGCGGACACCAGCCGGGCGCGGAGAGCGAGATTCATTTCTTGCCCACTTTTGGATTGGAGTTGCTGGAAGCAGCGGCTTTGAGGAGTGCCATTGAGGAGGGAGAAATTGAGCCGCGCAGGCCCATGGTGCGCACTTTTGATGTCCTTGTTCAATTTCTGTGCACCCTCGCTGTCGGCGATGGTTTTCGCAAGGATGAGTTGCATGCGTTGGTCTGCTCCACCCATGCTTTTGCCGAGATGAACGCGGAAGAGTGGGAGGATGTGCTGGCCATGGTGACCACTGGGGGCAGGGCGTTTGCAGCCTATGACGAATTCCGAAGGGTGGTCAAGGACGAAGAAGGGGTGTTTCGGATCGTGGATCGAAGAGCAGCGCGGCGGCAACGCATGTCCATAGGGACCATTGTGGGCGATACCATGATCGCAGTAAAATGGCGCGGTGGTGGCTTGATCGGTCATGTCGAAGAGTACTTTGTGGGAGGGATGTCGCCCGGCGATGTCTTTTGGTTTAGCGGTCGGTGTTTGGAATTGATCCGCGTCAAAGGTTTTATTGCCACGGTCAAACCCTCCAAGTCGCCCAAGGGCAGAATTCCAACATGGCAAGGCGGCAGATTGCCGTGGACTTCAATGGTCAGCCAAACCTTGCGCCGAACGATAGACGATTATGCCCACGGCAGGTCCACGGCGCCAGAATTGGAACGTTTGGCCCCCATGCTTGAATTGCAGGCCGAAAGGAGCCACCTTCCTGTGTCAGGGGAGGTGCTCATGGAGGTGATGGAGACGAAGGAAGGGCATCATTTGTTTGTTTACCCGATGGAGGGAAGGCTCGTGCATGAAGGAGTGGCTTCCCTCATGGCATATAGGATGAGCCTGCTGCAGCCCATGACCTTTTCCATGGCCTACAACGACTATGGTTTTGAGCTTCTGAGTGATCAGCCAATTCCGATAACTGAGGCGTTTGACAGCGATCTTTTTAGCACCGAGCACCTCATGGATGACCTGGAGGCTACGGTCAACGGTGCCGAACTTGCGCGGAGACAGTTCCGGGATATTGCGGTGATCGCAGGTTTGGTGTTTCGGGGCTTTCCGGGCCAGCCGGTGCCTGACCGACATCTTCAGGGGTCAAGTGCATTGTTGTTTGATGTGCTGGCGGACCATGATCCTGTGAACCTGTTGTACCGGCAGGCTTTTGATGAAATGACCCACCATCTGATTGAAATGGACCGTTTGCGCCATGTTTTGGACCGGTTGAACCAAGGAAAATGGGTGATCACGCATCCGGAAGCACCCACGCCGTTCTCGTTTCCGATTTTGGTGGACCGGTTGCGTTCCAACCTTTCCAGTGAAGCACTTGAGGCTCGAATTCAACGCATGACCCGGGCCAAAGGGTGACCAATCTTGCGCCCTAACTTGCACCCATGCAAGGATGTGATTTCTATCGGGACTCTCCGATTAGGAAAGGGGTGATTCTGTCTGTGATTTTTATCGCTTTTGCGGCGGTGACATGGGCGCAAGGCACCGTGAAGGGGTTTGTTCGCGCTCAGGATGATGGTGCTCCCGTTCTTTTCGCTGCGGTCGTGTTGGAAGGCACGACGTACGGTGTTTCTACCGATATCCAGGGATATTACAGCTTGTCAAAAATCCCTGCAGGGACATACACCTTGGTGGTGTCCAGCGTGGAATACAAGCCTTTTCGGACTGAAGTTGAGGTGCGTGATGATCGCGTTTTGACCCAAAACATCTCCTTGGATGCGGGCCTTATTGAGCTCGAAAGCGCTGTGGTTTCAACGGAGCGCGGAGAGCAGCTCAACACCGTTCGGATGTCCGTGGAGTCCATTCAGCCCGCCGACATCAAGAGGATTCCCAGTTTGGGAGGGACGCCTGACCTCGTGCAGGTCCTCCAAACCTTGCCTGGATTCGTTTCCACGGGAGACCAAGGAGGTCAACTTTACATCCGTGGTGGTTCTCCAGTCCAGAACAAGGTCCTCTTGGACGGGATGATCATTTACAATGCGTTCCACAGCATTGGACTGTTCAGTGTGTTTGATACGGACATCATTTCCAATGCCGACATCTACACCGGAGGTTTCAGCGGCCGTTATGGGGGTCGGATCAGTTCCATCATGGACGTTTCTACCCGAGATGGGAGTTTGGCGGGGCTGAGCGGTCGCATTGGTGCCAGTCCATTTGGATCTAAACTGCTCATCGAAGGGCCTTTGGGCAAGCGCAATGCGCGCGGCGGTGGAACGTCATTTTTGCTCTCGGGCAAGCGCAGTTATTTGGAGCAGAGTTCGAAGTTGCTCTACAGTTACATCGACGAAGAAGGGTTGCCCTTCAACTTCACGGACCTCTACGGCAAGGTCACGTTTGCTGGAGGGGCGGGAAGCCGACTGAGCCTCTTTGGGTTTTCATTCAGTGACGATGTCAGCTACCAGGCCTTGAGCAACTTGGATTGGACCAATGTGGGTGGGGGAGGACAATTCCTCGTGGTGCCCACGGGCAGTGCGGTTTTGATCAAGGGCAACTTTGCCAGTTCGCGTTACAGGATTGATCTTCAGGAAGATGGTGTTCCAGACCGTTACAGTCAGGTCAATGGTTTCAACTTTGGCCTCAACTTCAAATACGTGTTGGGCGATGATGAAGCCCGGTATGGCATTCAGGCCGTTGGCCTGCGCACGGATTTCCGGACATTCAACGCCTTGGGTGTGACTGTTGAGCAAACAGAAAACACCACTGAATTGGCGGGTTATTTCGATTACAAGCTCCAACGCGGACCTTGGATCTTGAACCCTTCCATGCGGATTCAATACTACAGTTCACTGGCCAAGTTCAGTCCTGAGCCCAGGCTTGGAGTGAAGTTCAAGGCGTCTGATCGCCTGCGCCTCAAAGCGGCCGGCGGACTGTACAGCCAGAATTTGATTTCTGCCAATTCAGACCGGGATGTGGTCAACCTGTTCTACGGTTTCTTGTCTGGCCCTTCCAACCTACAGGATGAGCTCATTGGTCCCGATGGTGACATCCAGGAGGTGAGGCACAGCCTGCAGACTGCCGCCCACGCGGTAGGTGGATTTGAATACGACCTGACAGAGCGGATCAACATCAACATCGAGGCCTACACCAAGTGGTTTACGCAGCTCACCAACTCCAACCGCAACAAACTGTTCCCGGACACCTACGAGTTTGCTTCGGTGCCTGAGAGCCAGCGAAAGGATTTCATTGTGGAAACGGGACGTGCCGAAGGCGTGGATGTTGTGGTCAAGTATGAGGACAAGTTGAACTACCTGTGGTTGGTGTATTCCCTGGGAAATGTGGACCGATGGGATGGTTTCCGATGGTACGACCCCGTGTTTGACCGCAGGCACAACATCAACTTGCTCGCCTCGAGAAAGTTTGGTGCCAAGGCCAAGACCGAAGTGTCGGCGCGGTGGAACTTGGGGTCAGGATTGCCCTTTACCCAAACCCAAGGATACTATCAGCCGGTGGGCATTTCCAGTGGAATCGATGACAATTACGTCAATGGCAACCCCATAGAGTTGGGCATTGTGTACGCCGACTTGAACGCTGGACGTTTGCCAGTTTACCACCGCCTCGACCTGAGCGTGAGGCGCACTTGGAAGCTGGGTGAGCGCATTGAGCTGGATGCCAACGCCTCGATCACCAACGTCTATTCCCGAGCGAACATCTTTTACATCAACCGGGTGACGGGAGAGCGGGTAGATCAGCTGCCCTTCTTGCCTTCTGTAGGGGTGGACATGAAGTTCTAAGGCTTCAGGCCATCAATGCTCGGGCTTGCGCCCGGGCTGCATCTCCAATGGTTTCTCCGCTGAGCATGGCGGCCAATTCCTCGATCCTTGCTTCTTGGTCCAGCGGCACGAGTGCCGTTTGTGCCTTTCCATTTCGGGTTTCCTTGTAGACGCGAAAGTGTTGGTCGGCCTTGCCCGCCACTTGTGGCAGGTGGCTGATGGTAATCACTTGTGCAGCTTTGGAGATGGTGGCGATGAGATCGGCCATGCGTGCGGCCACATCGCCACTGACGCCCGCGTCAATTTCGTCGAGGATCAGGGTCGGCACCTCCAAATGGGCAGCCAGGGCCGCTTTGAGGGAGAGCATGACGCGGCTCCGTTCTCCGCCAGAGGCGACTTTGGTCAGCGGTTGCAGGGGTTGTCCTGGATTGGCTGCAAAGGACATGCTCACGCGATAGGGGCCAGAGGCCTCGGGCGCAGTGGTGCTGGTCCATTCGAATCCGATTTTGGCAGCAGACAATTTGAGGTGCTGCAGGTGGGCTGTTATGGCCGTAGCCAGGGCCGCTCCCGCTTCTTGGCGGCACCGGTGCAATTCCATTCCCGTCTGGTCCAAATCATGGCGGGCCACGTTGACGGCCTTTTGCAATTCGGTGAGCCTTTGTTCTCGATTCTGGGCATCCAGCAGTTGCGATCGCATCGCCTCAAGACGCTCAGACAGACCGTCAAGGTTGGCCACCCGGTGTTTTTCGAGCAGGCGGTTGATGCGGTCTTTGTCGGCTTCAGCCTTCGAGAGCGCTGCGGGGTCCAAGTCGACAGACTCAGCCTGTTGTTCGGCTTCTTGTGCGGCATCGTCCAACTCAATCCGGCAGGACTTGATGCGGTCTAACAGTGTTTTGGCTCCGCTGTGGACGGGGGTGATTTTCTCGAGGACTTGTTCGACGCTGCGCAACCGACCGATGAGGTCTTGCCCGTCGCCTTGCAGCGCATTTGAAGTTGAATCCAGTGCGTGGCGAATGTCTTGGGCATGTGCCAAACTGTCCAGCCGCGCATCGATGTTGCGCAAGTCGGGGTCTTCAAAATCAAGGGTCTCCAGCTCCTCCAGTTGGAAGCGGATGTAGTCTGCATCGGCGTCAGGAAGGCCGCCTTGGAGCGTCAATGCATCCAATGCGCGTTGGGTGTGTGCCCAGGTCTCGTGGTGCCCGCGCCATTCTTGGGCGAGGGAGCGTGCCTCTGTTGAGAAGCCGTCTATGGCATGCAGCAGACCTTCTGACGCATGCAGCCTTTGGCCGTCCTGTTGTCCGTGAAGGTCTACGAGAAAAGGCGCCAGCCTTTTGAGGAACTGCAACTTGACGGGTTCATCGTTGACGTATGCCCTTGAACGTCCTCCGGGAGCGATGCTCCGGCGCACAATACAGTGTTCTCCTTCGTGCAGGGTGCCCAATAGCGCTTGAGCGGCGGGACTGGGGGTGAACTCAGCCTCAACGATGCACTTTTCGGACGTCAGCATCGCCATGCTTTCCGCACGGTCCCCGAGAACGAGGCCCAAAGCCCCCAAAAGGATGGACTTGCCGCTTCCGGTTTCCCCTGTGAGTACCGTCCAGCCTTCCTGACAGTGCCACTCAATGTGATCTATGAGGGCGTAATTCTGAATCGTGAGTCGGCGGAGCATCAGCCGAGACCTTGGTCGTAGACGGGGATGTTACCCGGGTCAATGAGTTTGAGCACGGGCAGCAACCGGGCGCGCTCTCCTGCTTCTGCGGGACCAAACATTTTGACGACCTCGTCTTTTTTGGCCTGAAAAAAGGTCTGGAGGTTGTAGTTGGCTGGGCGAATTCTGTGCACGTTTCTGAGGGCAATCAAGGCATTGGACATGGTTTGACGGGCGGCGGCGGGATCGTCAAAAGCGAGGTCCATCCCAAGCCTGTGGTACTCGTAGTAGCACCGGCGCAATGGCCTAAATGTTTGGCTCAAGATGTTGTCGATCAGGGCGTAACGGGACTGTTTCCCGTCTGACGCGCTCCATCCGGCGGGCGGGGAGGAGAGGCCCTGTGCATTGGTGACCACGGTTTGAGCTTGGGTATACAGGTTGGTGCCCCCTTCCAAAGAGAAGGTGTCGTAATCCATCGCCAGGATCATGTAAGCATAGAAAGCGAGGACGCTGGTCAGGTTGTCCCGAAACTGGTCCTGGCTGTATTGCAAGAGGGTTCCCGGCGCATAGGTGAAGTCAAAGTCATTGTCATTGACCATGAGCACAGGTGCGTTGTAATCGCTGTTGAAGATGGGCCTGCTGCTCTGCACCTGAATGGTGCCTTGGAAGTTGGTTTGGGAGTTCGCCTTGTTGATGGTGATTTGCATCGTGCAGGTGATCCGCTCCGCCAATGTGAATTCGTCTTGTGTCCAGCGCCTGCCACTCATGAATTCAGTGATGGCCGTTTCGAGCTGTTCGAAAACAGAAGCCTCCACATTGTTGATGGTCGGTGCAATTACGCTCACCTGACAGTCCAGTTCTTGGGCATGTGCGTCGGGGCTTGCACCGATGAAGCACAGCAATAAGCCCGCAATCATTGTGGCCTTGGAGGCGCGCAGGAGGTTCAAGGTTCTGGGCATGGGGGTGTTCATCTACCTGACTGTTCGGACGGTGTGCGTTGCAACAACTGAAGTTGGACCTCATGGGCGAGGTCCGCGGCGACAGCTTCCTTGGTCTTCAAATCAAAACTATCAATCCTTTCTGGACCATGAACGAAGTCAACACGGTTTGTCGTGTGTTCGAAGCCCGCTCCTTTGTCTGTGATGGAATTCAACACCATCATGTCGCAGTTTTTGGACCGCAACTTGCGCAGGGCCTCGTCTCGGCCATTGCCATGTGCCAAGGCAAACCCCACTTTGAAACAATGAGGAGCGGCCAGGGCATTGATTCCCGCCAATATGTCGGGGTTGGGCACCATGGCGATGGAATCGGGGAGGTCTACTTTCCCCACCTTTCCAGAGAGCGTCTCAGCTGGTCGGACGTCGGCAACTGCGGCGGCCCCCACAATGACATCTGGCATAGCTTGGTTCAAAGCAGCTTCAGCAGCCGCCTTCATTTCCAAGGCGGTTTCAACGTCAACCCTTCGAATGCCTGGGTGGTCCGTGGGAATGTCAGAAGGGCCACTGATGAAGTCGACCAACATGCCTCGGCGTGCCAATTCCAGTGCAATGGCGGCCCCTTGTCGTCCCGATGAGCGGTTGCCGATGAACCGCACCGCGTCGATGGGTTCACGGGTTGGACCGGAAGTGATCAGGGCACGGAAACCCATCAATGGGGCTTGCTGCTTGAACCAAGCGGTCAATTCTTGACGGATCCTATCGGGTTCCGCCATCCGGCCTTTACCGGACAACCCGCTGGCGAGTTCCCCTGTATCGGGGTCTATGATGTGCACGCCCCTTTGGCGCAGGGTGTTGAGGTTTTCTGTAGTCGCAGGATGGGTAAACATGTCCCTGTCCATCGCGGGGGCAATCACCACTGGGCACTTGGCACTGAGCAATACGGTCAGCAGCAAGCTGTCTCCACGCCCTTCGACCATGCCTGAAACCGTGTGTGCAGTCGCAGGAGCCACCAAAACGACATCGCCCCAAAGGCCAAGTTCCACATGGTCGGTCCAAGTTCCGGCTTCTCGGTCGTTGGTCAGTTCGCTGTGAACAGCATTTCCACTCAGCGTACCCAGTGTAAGTGGCGTAATAAATTCTTTGGCCCCGGGTGTCATCACCACGCGGACCTCCGCACCAGCTTTTACCAGTTCGCGGACGACCAGCGCGGATTTGTATGCTGCGATGCTCCCGGTGACGCCCAGGACAATGCGGCGGCCCGACAGGGAAGCCATCTGGGGGATCAGTTGTCCCTTTGCTGGAAGCGTCGGTTCCGGCGCTCCTCGCGCTCACGGCGAATTTCCTCTTGCTTGGCAGCTTCTGCAGCCAACTCCTCTTCCGTGGGCATGCGGAAGTACACTTTTCCTTCCTCCAACTCCTTGATGGCTACGCTGTGTGCCTTGGGCTGGCGCTCGTAGTGCTTAGAGATTTCAATCTGCTCCCGGTTCTCGAACACCTCTTCGAGGCTATCGGACACCGTGATGAACTCTTCCAACTTGGAATTGAGCTCCTCCTTGATCTCCTGCCCCAGTTGCGTGCTGCGTTTGGAGAGGACCACGATGGCTTCGAACAGGTTGCCGTTGACCTGTTGGTCGATGGAGTGGGTGTCCCGAGTAATGGTATTCCGGGAAGCCTGTTGGGTCTTGTTGGCGCTCATTGATGCTTGTCGACTATCGTTGTTCCGTAGATGCCTTCTCCAGTCCTGTGCGGCTCTTGCGGTGAAACTGTTCAGCTTCATTCAATCGTGCACTGTCAGGAAAGCGGGCCGCAAAGGTAAAGTAGGATTCAATGGCATCCGCATAACGTTCTTCCTGCCTTCTCGAGGTACTCTGCTCGGCGTAAAGGAATTGGCTTTTTAAGACCAGAAACTGGGCTTCTTCGGCATAGCGGCTGCTGGGCCAATCGTCCATGAACTGCTGCAGCGCTTTGGCTGCACTTTGGAACCTGCTCGTGGTGTAGTACAACTCCGCGCTCTTCCATGCTTTGGTTTCAAGCTTGCCACGGAGTTGGAAGATCATGTTGTTGCAGCTGTCCTTGAGTGCCGTGTTGGGGTACCGATCGAGGAACAACTGCAGTTCATCCATGGCTACCTGTGTCTCACTTTGGTCGAGTTCAGGCCCTGGAGAAAGTCTGTAACTGCACAGTGCAGCTCTGAATTCAGCTTCCTCCGCACGCTTAGTATTGGGAAAGGTCTTGGCAAAATTCCGCATGGAATAGCGTCCCATAAACCAGTCTTGCGCACATAAATGTGCTTCGGCGTACATGAAGTACACATCTTCCATGCGTTCTGTACCCCTAAAAAGGCCAATCAGTTCTTGCAGCAGGGGCAGACTTTGAACGCAACGGTCATCTGCGAAATATTCTTGGGCCTTCTCCCATTTGAACTCAGGGTCTGTGCTCTTGAGTACCTTTTGGTAGTCACCACAGCCCTGAACCCCTATAAACAGGACTGTCAAGGGCAACAGAAGCAAATGGGCTGGTCCGCGCATGGCGGCGAAAATAGCCGGAACTGTATGGTTCTGCATCCTTTTTCAACGGAGGATATGCCAACACTTGTTGCACAATCGGTTCGGTTCCCATTTGGGTGCAGTACCTTCACCGCTTCGATTTCTCAACAGAACAAGACGTTTTGGACATTTTCGACCGCATCCGCAATGACCGCGGACCACTTGGCCAGCATGCCAAGAACACCCACGGGTACTTCACCTTCCCCAAGCTTGAGGGGGACATCTCCAACCGGATGATGTTTAGAGGTAAAGAAGTGCTTGTTTGGAGCATTAACAATTACCTCGGCTTGGCCAATCACCCGGACGTTCGCAAAGCGGACGCCGACGCAGCCAAAGAGTGGGGAATGGGCTACCCCATGGGGGCGCGCATGATGAGCGGGCAAACCAAGTTCCATGAGGAGCTTGAGGAGAACCTTGCCAGTTTCATGCAGAAGGAAGATGCGTTCCTTTTGAACTTCGGTTACCAGGGATGTCAAAGCGCCATTGAGGCTTTGGTGAGCCGTCACGATGTGATCGTCTACGACAGCGAAAGCCACGCTTGTATGGTAGATGGTGTGCGCCTTCACCAGGGAAAGCGGTTTGTATTCCAGCACAATGACATGGAGAGCTTTGTGAAGCAGCTCGACCGCGCCAAAAACATCACCGATCAGACCGGCGGCGGCATCCTCGTCGTTACTGAAGGTGTCTTCGGAATGGCAGGAGACCAAGGCAAGCTCAAAGAAATCGTCGGGTACAAAGCCCAATACGGATTCCGCTTGTTTGTGGACGATGCCCACGGCTTTGGTACTGTAGGAGAAAATGGCAGGGGAGCGGGTGATGAGCAAGGCTGTCACGAGGAAATTGATGTCTATTTCGGTACGTTCGCAAAAGCCATGGCCACCATCGGTGCATTTGTGACTGGCCCTAAGGATGTTGTTGATTTCCTGCGCTACAACATGCGTTCTCAGACTTTCGCGAAGTCGCTGCCCATGCCCATTGTGATTGGAGCGCTGAAGCGGCTAGAGATGATGGCGACGCAGCCTGAGCACAAAGAGCGCCTATGGACGGTGGCTTCTGCATTGCAGTCCGGCCTGAGTGAGGCTGGGTTTAACATTGGAGATACCAACAGCTGTGTTACCCCTGTCTTCCTGCAAGGGGGGTTGGGAGAGGCCACCAATTTGACCTTGGATCTCCGCGAAAATCACGGCATCTTCTGTTCCATCGTGGTGTACCCGGTGGTGCCGAAAGACGTGATCATGCTGCGTTTGATTCCAACAGCGGTGCACACATTGGAGGATGTCCAATACACCATTGACACCTTCAAAAAGGTGAAGGACCGTTTGGCAGCTGGTGAATACCAGCACGAGGGCATCGTGGATTGGGCTTGAGGCCCTGATGAACGCAGCTGGTGCGGTGTTTCATTGACCTGTCCTATGTGGGGACCGAGTACCATGGTTGGCAGCGCCAGCCGGAGTCCATTTCGGTTCAAGAGGTCATGGAGGACACGCTTTCTGAACTGCTGGGAGCCCCCACCATTGTGGTCGGCTGCGGTCGCACCGATACAGGTGTTCACGCTTCTTCATTTTATGCCCATTTTGAATGGGAGGGTCCTTTTGGGACACGGTTCAAGGATTGGGGTCAGGCCGCTTGGAAGTTGAACGGCATGCTGCCCCCTGACATAGGGGTGCGGCGGATTTTTGAGGTCGGCCCCCGCGATCACGCCCGGTTCGATGCGACCGAACGGGGCTATACGTATCACGTCCATACCCACAAAGATCCATTCCTCGAGAATCGGAGTGCCAGGGTGTACCAAACGTTGGATCTAGATGCCATGAACGCAGGTGTTCAGCATCTCATTTACAAAGGTGACTTTGCGGCTTTCTGTAAGACTGGGAGTGGGCAGAAGACGACAATTTGCGATTTGAGGAGTGCCCAATGGACCCAAACGGATCCACACCGTTACCGTTTTGACATCGCTGCTGACCGTTTTCTGCGCAACATGGTTCGGGCCATCGCAGGGACCTTGCTCGATGTGGGGCGGGGTAGGCTAAATCCAGAAGATGTCAAGGAAATCGCGGCCTCCTGTGACCGCTCCAATGCGGGCATGTCAGCCTCGGCTTGTGGCCTGTACCTTTCTCGTGTGGAGTATCCTTTTCTGAATTCATGAGCGCCCCTGAGACCACGGGTAAGATTTTTGACGCTCAGGTATTGAAGCGCATCCTGAGGCGTGTTCAGCCCTACCGCCGGAGGTTCATTTTGACGGGCCTCATGGTGGCGCTTTTGGCGGGCATGAGTTGGGTTCGGCCTTACCTCATTCGGGTGGCCATGGACGAGCACATCGCTGTGGGCGATCGAGAGGGACTGCTCTTCATTTTCTTGGTTGTCGTGGGCTTGATTATGGTCGAGGCGCTGCTTCAATTTTGGCAAACCTATTGGGCCAATTGGGTGGCACAGAGTGTGACCTTGGATTTGCGCTCGGAGCTCTACCGACACGTGGTGAAGTTCCGCTTGAAGTACTTTGACAAAACGCCTGTAGGACAGCTTGTTACGAGGCACATTGGTGATGTTGATGGCATCGCAGATGTGTTTTCCAACGGGCTGTTGAATGCGGTGGGCGACCTGCTCAAATTGGCGGTTGTGATTGCCGCTATGCTGTGGGTGGATGTTCAGCTGACGGTGGTGGTTTTGTTGCCCATTCCTGTCCTGCTCCTGGCGACCAGAATTTTCCAAAAAGCGATCAAAAAGGCTTTTGTGAGCGTGCGAAATGAGGTGGCCAAGATCAACGTCTTTGTGCAAGAGCATGTCACGGGCATGGGGATCATTCAAGCCTTTGGCAGGGAGGATGCGGAGCGGAAGAAATTTGCAGTCCACAATGCAGCCCACAGGGATGCCAACATCCGTTCGATTTGGGCATTCTCCATCTTTTTTCCTGTGGTGGAAATGCTTTCTGCTACGAGTGTTGCCTTGCTTTTGTGGTTTGGAGTTGACGGTGTGGCCCAAGGCGACTTGACTTTGGGCTTGGTCCTTCAATTCATCTTGTATGTCTTCATGCTGTACCGGCCCATTCGGCAGTTGGCCGATCGGTTCAATGTGCTGCAAATGGGCATCGTCAATGCGAGCCGGGTGTTTCACCTTTTGGACACCGATGAGTCTTTACCGGAACTCCCAGAAAATCAGAGGGTTGATGTCTCTACTTTGGAGGGGCACATTGTCTTCGAGGATGTGTGGTTTGCATACCGTGATGAGGATTGGGTGCTCAAAGGCGTCAGCTTTGAGGTGAAGGCCGGCGAACGGGTGGCTTTTGTGGGGGCAACAGGGGCGGGAAAGTCCAGCATCATCAACCTCTTGTGTCGTTTTTACGAGTACCAAAAAGGGTCCATCACCATTGATGGCCATGATTTGAGGACCATTCCTTTGGATGTCTTGCGGAGTTCTGTTGGCGTTGTGCTCCAGGACGTTTTCCTGTTTACAGGATCGCTGATGGACAACATCAGGTTGTTTGACCCTACCATAGGGCGTGAGGTGGTCGATGAGGCTGTTCAAGCAGTGGGTGTCACGGAATTGATTGCTCGCTTACCTGGTGGTCTCGAGTACGATGTGAAAGAGCGCGGAGTCATGCTTTCCACTGGTCAGCGACAGTTGATTGCATTTGTTCGCGCCTATGCGCAGCAACCTGGCATTTTGGTCTTGGACGAGGCCACGAGCTCCATCGACCCTGAAAGTGAGGAGATGATCCAAGCTGCCACCGCCAAATTGACGGAAAACCGAACAAGTGTTTTGGTCGCCCACCGGCTCTCGACAATACAAGATGCAGACCGGATCATGGTCATGGATTCGGGCCTCATTGTCGAGACAGGTGGACACGCAGAGTTGTTATCGATGAAAGGCAAGTACAGCAGCCTCTTTGAACTGCAGACGGATATAAACAACGGGCGATGAACAAGTCCATCGAATTATCGCGCCTGTTTTACATGTTATACGATTTGCTTGTGTAATCGACCGTGGAAAGTCTTTTAGTGCCGTCTAAAAGAAGCTGATAATGTGAGGGCTGAACCTAATTTTGAAGGTTCTCTTATTGTTTGCCCTCCATGGACCTCCGGAGCTTTTTCTATGCCTTTTCAATGCGCCTATTGCTGGCGTTTTGTGTGGTATGGCTCCCGAACCTTTCTTCCCAATCCCAAACGGTCCTCTACGAAGCCAATTTCGATGCCGATTCCAGCTCTTCCGGCACTACCGGTGCAAGCCCAGACGCATGGACTGCTGCCGTAACAGGTAGCAATGGGGGGATACTTTCGGTTGAAGAATGGTCGGGTGTCCAAAATGATTTCCACTTTCAATTTCAGACAGGGACGATTCAAAATGGAGATTACGCTTGTATTTGGCAAAGCGGTGCTATCGGTGTTTCGGGATTTAACACAATAAAAGTCAGTGCATACGGCGATGCTGAAGTGCAAAATTCCAATTCAATTTGGACAGCGGAAATATCGGTCCAAGGAGGGTCGATAAATGGCGGACCTGTTGCAGCTCTGCCTCAATCAGGATCTGCCCAGCAGTACGACATCATCCCAGAGGTGGGAGTTACAGAAATTGTCATCGTTGTCGAATTGTCCTATTCATTGAAAGAGAAAGCTTTTAAACTCGATGATGTCGTGGTCACCGGAATTGCTGAGGTGCCGGGTTGTACAGATGTGACTGCTTGTAATTTCAATTCTGCTGCTACCACAGATGACGGGTCCTGTCTCGTCTCGGATGAATGTGGTGTCTGCGGTGGACCGGGTATTCCCGAAGGGGACTGCGATTGCAATGGCAGTGTGCTTGACGAATGCGGGACCTGCGGTGGATCGGGTATTCCCGCAGGTGACTGCGATTGTAATGGCAATCAGCTTGATGCCCTCGGAGTTTGTGGGGGTGGGTGTTCGGCAGATGTGAACGGGAACGGCATTTGCGACGATGCAGAATTGTTGGGGTGTATGGATTCAACAGCATGCAATTACGATGCTGCTGCAACGGAGGACGACGGTACCTGTGCGGTGATCGATGCGTGCGGCGTATGTGGTGGCCCCGGAGAGATTTACGACTGCGGTTGTGCTGACATTCCTGTCGGTGACTGCGACTGCGATGGAAACCAAAATGATGTGCTCGGCAATTGCGGCGGTGGCTGTATTGCTGATGCAGACGACGATGGCATCTGTGATGATATCGACGATTGCGTTGGGGTGGAAGACGCCTGTGGTGTGTGCAATGGCAATGGGCTCTCTTGGGATGTATCCACATCTACATTGGGAGGTGGATTCTATCAAGATTTTAGCATTTCTGCAGCTTCACTGAGCTCAGTATCTGCATTGGAAATCTCCCTTTCTGCCCAAGGTGGAGGGTCATTGAATTGGGCGAGCGATTTGCTGGTGGCGTTGGTAGACCCCAGCGGCAATGGCGTTGAGTGGGGTGGAGACGACGTCACCACATATGGCGCTGGTTATGCTTCCGACCCGAGCCTGGTGTGGCCTTCCTCTTGGAATGTTGCCGCCAATTCGGCTGGGTCATTTTCTGCCACGCTCGACTTCAGTGCTTTCGGCCTATCTGGTGAGGGGGAATGGACCCTGTATTTGGCCAATGGATACTCAGGTTCTGGCGAGGTGATGTACTCGGTCAGTATCGGGATTGCCGAGCTCTGTGAGGATACGCCGGGCTGTACTGATGTGAATGCCTGCAATTACAGTGCAGAAGCGGTGATCAATGACGGGACATGCAGCTATGCGCCCAACGGTGATTGCAGCTGTGCTTTGAACCTCACCAGCACTGAAACACTGGTGGGTGGTGCATCGGGAAGTACGGTGACCGCCACGGGCACAGGTAGTCTGGGATATGTAGAGGTCCTGCTCGGCTATGTCGGTGAGGGGGACAGCTGGCCGGCTGATTTGCTGCTTTCTGTGACGTCGCCTTCGGGTGACTGCATCGAATTTGGGGGTTACACATCTTCCATCACTGCGGGCTGTGATCCCATACTGGTCAACAACCAGTGGCCGACTTCATGGATCAGCTCCAGCAATGGGTCTTACGTCGCTACGTTGGACCTTTCCTCCGTCGGACTCTATGGTTCGGGAGATTGGTCCATTCAACTCATCAATGGCTATGATGCCAGTGCTGCAATTTCCTACGACGCGAGTGTCAACTTGCTCGGGATTTGCGCTGGGGGTGAGATTTCGGGCTGTTTGGACGACCAAGCCTGCAACTACAATCCGGACGCTACTCTGGACGATGGGGGGTGTTTGACTGCTGACTTGTGTGGTGTTTGTGGAGGTGACAATTCGAGTTGTGGCGATGGCGGATGCACAGACCCTATGGCTTGCAATTACGATGAGACCGCCCTGTTCGATGACGGTTCATGCGACACTTCCTATGACCCCATTGTAGGCTGTTGTTCCTATACGGTTGGGGAGCCGATAGATTTGGCAGGCAATCAGTCCTATGAGTGGATTATAACGGCCAGCTCGGTCGACGGATTGGGGCTTTTTGATTTGTCCATGGACTTTTCTCCGACCGGCAGCAACAGGAATTGGGCTTCCGATATCGTGGTCATTTTCGAGGACCCTGCTGGAAACTGCCTGTGGTTCGGTGGCAATGACTACACAGAACTTCCTTCCAATTGGTTTGGCTGTGAACAGCTGCCAGGGGTGTGGCCTGAATCGTGGAACACAAATGTGGCGGGTTCATATTCAGCAACGGTTGACTTGTCCAGTTCCACGCTTGCCGGAATTGGGGACTGGACCGTCACGATTCAGAACGGTGATTTACAGACTTCTCCTGCCGATTACGAGTTCCTGACTTGGACTGCTCAGGGCTTGTGCTATGTGGACGGGTGCATGACCGAGAGTGCTTGCAACTTCACACCTTTGGCTACGGAACAAGTGGATGCAGTGTGTGATTTCGCCACGGGCTGTGAGTCGTGTAACGCCGATGGAACGATTGCCGGCAACGACGCGGACGGCGATGGCATCTGCGATGCGGACGAAATCGAAGGGTGCACGGATACCTTGGCCTGCAATTTCAGCGCCGCAGTGACGGAAGAAGATGGAAGCTGCTACTACTGCGGCTGTGCAGAAGATCACATCACCTCCGACAACCCGCTTTACGGCCTCGAAATCGACACGGTTGTTACCAACATTGGCATCCTCTCTGATGGCACAGACCTCACAGGCTACTCCACCTACCGCCTCTATGTCACCATGCCCAATCCGGATGACTTTATGAGCTCGGTGAGCGGGGACCTAACAAATCCTGCACATTTGAGCACGACGACAGGCTTTTATCACAATGAATTGGGTGCAGCAACACCGAACGGTATCAATCCAACTTTGTATTCCTCATCCCCGGCGTTGCCATTTGATTCATGGGTGACGATTGGTTTGGACCAGCAGCCGGATGCGGCAGCTGGAGAGAATGCTGTTGCCACATTTCAAGACACCGGAAATCCGTGGGTCACCAATTTTGACCCCGGTGATGGTGCACTAGGTTCAAGCATAGTGATTGATGATGTTGTTGGGGGTTCGTGGTATGCCCTGAATGGACATACCAATGGCTTGGCGGGGAGTGACTTAAGAGTGTTGATTGCCCAAGTCACGACAGATGGTGATTTGTCGGGGCAGTTGTACTGCCAAGTCTTTCCCAATGGCGTCGGTGCCGATCAAGATCTGGTCACTTTGGCCTTTGAGCCAGGGAATGCATGCGGATGCACCGATGTGAATGCGTGCAATTATGATTCAAGTGCAGATTATGATGACGGCAGTTGTTATCTGCCGGATGCGTGCGGGATCTGCGACGGTCCGGGTGCCATCTATGAATGCGGCTGCGCGGATATCCCAGCGGGCGACTGTGACTGCGATGGCAATGTGTTGGACGAATGCGGGGTGTGCGGAGGAACAGGTATACCCGCGGGGGACTGCGACTGCAATGGCAACGTGTTGGATGAATGCGGAGTGTGTGGAGGTGCGGGCATTGCCGAAGGCGACTGCGACTGCAATGGCAATGTGCTGGACGCCTGTGGAGTGTGTGGCGGAACAGGGGTGGATTTAGACGCTGATGGCATCTGTGATGACATTGATAACTGCACAGACATCACTTCTATGAGTTTTGCCGATGAGGGAAACATTGGCTGCCTGTATTTCGGTTGTATCCAGCCGACCGCGGACAACTACGATTCGAGCGAAAATATCGTGGGGTGCGAAACAGGCGATGATTGCTGCATCTGGTATGGTTGCACCGATGGTGTAGGGACGGATGGTTCACCCCCTGCTTGCAATTATGACGCTGTAGCGACGGATGATGATGGAAGCTGTGAATACCTGTCTTGCGCGGGGTGTACCGACGGTGCAGCATGCAATTATGATTCAACAGCCTTGATCAATGTGGGCTGTGATTACAGCTGTCTTGGTTGCACGAATCCATGCTCTGGGAACTATGATGCTTCTGCAACGATTGACAACGGTTCGTGCCAGCCTGTCTTAGGCTGCATGGATGAGACGGCCTGTAACTACGATGCATGTGCGGACTTGAATTATGGTTGTGACTACCTGGATGCATGCGGGGTTTGCGGTGGGCCTGGAGCGATTTACGATTGCGGCTGTTCAGACATTCCCGAAGGCGACTGCGACTGTGATGGCAACCAAGCTGATGCCATTGGCGTTTGTGGCGGCGACTGCGAGGCAGACGCGGATGGGAATGGCATTTGTGACCCTCTAGAAACAGCAGGATGTACCTACGACCTCGCCTGCAATTTCGACTCCCTCTCCACGCTAGATGACGGATCTTGCTTCTTTGCAGCCTGCGGTTACGACTGTGCGGGAAACTGCATCGTCGATACGGATGGAGACGGGACCTGCGATGCTTTTGAGGTTCCAGGCTGCACATCTTTGGATGCTATAAACTTTCATCCTGCCTCAACCGAGGACGATGGCACATGTGTTTTTGGATTTGTAATGACTTGCTTTGGCGACATCGACGGCGATGATGCCGTTGGCGTAGGAGACATTCTGGAAATCCTCGCGAACTTTGGCACCATTTGCAATTGAAATGCCCAAACTGAATTTGAGAAGGGCCCTTGTTCTTCTGGGAATCGCGCTCCCAATTCTAGCCCTCGCGCAGCCGGCGGAGTGGGTGCCGGTGCCCACCAATGCGGCGGGGACGCTGCTGGGGACGGTGACGGTGGCGGGAGAGC
>JBELBZ010000028.1:0-31660 GCA_042095055.1 Crocinitomicaceae bacterium
GCACGTGTGAGTTCCCGCTGGACCTCTATGGCAGCGCCAATGTGGACTGCGACGGAAACTGCCTCAATGACACCGATGGCGACCAGGTGTGCGACGAGGACGAAGTGCCTGGTTGTACAGATGAGACCGCATGCAACTACTCAGAAGCTGCTACAGATGACGATGAGAGCTGCACCTTTCCTGCCGCTGCAAACTTGGACTGCGACGGCAACTGCCTGAACGATGCGGACATTGATGGTGTCTGTGATGAAGACGAGGTTGACGGTTGTACAGACGAAACAGCATGTAACTACAGCGACCTGGCCACTGAAGACGACGGCACTTGTACGTATGCTGGTACAAATCTCGACTGTGACGGCAATTGCTTGAACGACGCCGACAACGACCAGGTGTGCGACGAAGACGAAGTTGACGGTTGTACCGATGAGGGGGCATGTAACTACTCAGGAACAGCTACCGATGATGATGGATCCTGCGAGTACACTTCTTGTGCGGGTTGTACAGACGCATCAGCTTGTAACTATGACAGCAGCGCGACCATCGATGACGGTGGGTGTACGTTCGTTGATGGCATTTGCGACAGTTGTGAGGACGGGATTGTTGTGGACAACGATGCGGACGACGACGGCATCTGCGATGCCAATGAGACGGCGGGTTGTACAGATCCTGAGGCCTGTAATACAGGTGTCTTTACTGATGTGGACAACAGCCTTTGCACCTATCCTGACGGATACCCTTCCAACATTGTAGACTGCGACGGCAACTGCCTGAACGATGCTGATAATGACCAAGTGTGCGATGAGAATGAGGTTCCCGGATGTACCGATGATGCTGCATGTAACTACGATGCCCCTGCAACCGATGACGATGGTTCTTGTCAATACCCCGTCGACATTTATGGCTTGGACTATGTCGACTGTGATGGCGGCTGCTTGAACGACGAAGATGGAGACCAGATCTGTGATGAAGAGGAGCTTGCTGGCTGCACCGATCCTGAAGCATGCAACACAGGTGACTTCAGCGATACAGACGACAGCCTCTGCACATATCCTGACGGATATCCTTCTAACATTGTCGACTGCGACGGAAACTGCATCAACGATGCCGATGCAGACTTGGTGTGTGACGAGGAAGAGGTAGGTGGTTGTGACGACGAAACGGCGTGCAACTTCTCGTCCGATGCTACCGACAACGATGGCTCTTGTACATATGCTGATTCCGGATACGACTGTGATGGAAACTGCTTGGAAGACACCGATGGAGATTCTGTATGTGACCCCTTCGAGGTGGCAGGCTGCCAGGAAGAAGGAGCTTGTAATTATGACCCAGCCGCAACAGACGCTGCTCCATGTGAGTACCCTGTCGACCTCTATGGTCTGGACTACGTTGATTGTGATGGCGGTTGTTTGAACGACCTCGATGGCGATGAGATTTGCAACGAGGACGAAGCCCTTGCGGTGACCGGTGGAGCAATAGAAGTCGCTTTGAGCGATGGTGCACCCATCGACAGCAGCGTGGCCCTGTTGATTGATGCTTTGGACAATCCTTCCGATTTCCTCGTTGAAAGTCTGATCCTTTCAGGAAACGGAGACGTGTTGGTTCCCGCCAATATGGAAGAGGATTGCGGATCCATTTTCTTGCCAGTAGACGCTGCGTGGGACGATGCAGGTTACAACCTGAATGCCCTTTCACAAGAAGTGCTCGGTGACCTCATTGCGGGCCACATATTTCCAGGCCTCTGTGAGCTCATGAGCGAAGGCGCGGTATACAGCAACTATTATGGCGAGGAGTTCACCTACACTGAAGCAGAAGGCGATGCCCGATTGGTCAGTGCCAATGGGGATGCTTATGTCATCGAGAACGGTGCTTACCAGTTCAACAGCAACAGTTACTTGTATGCCATCGACAGGGTCATTCCCTTGGAGAGCGCCGACCCTTGCTTGGGCTGTGCCAATTTGACCATTGACGGTGACTTGGCTGATTATGAGGTTGAATGCGAGGGAGACTTGGTTGCGGCTACTGCTGCTGCCGCCACAGGATTTGCCTGTAACGACCTCGAACTGGACAATGTGGTCACGGTGAAGAACCGCACAGATGGACGGAACCAGATCTGCACCGGTGGCGGAACCACGCAGGCGTGGAACGCCATTACGGCGGGTGACGATGCCAACTTCAACAACGGTCCCGATGCCTTGCTGCAGTTCTACGACATGAACGGCGACATGAGCGCTGGACATTACTTCATCGAAGACGCTGCCAACGGTGGGGTGTCCTTCGAGCAGTTCGAAAACGGAACCGCCCTCATGCAGGGTACCGTTATGGACAAGAACGACAACAACCTCCGCTTGGAGATCCACCTCTTCTTCGAAGGCCGTGCGGTCGGCGCAGACTGGGCTGGCGGATTCAAGAACGATTACGGTTGTGCAGTGAATACGGATCTCTGGACCATGTACACCTTGAACAACGAGGCCTCCTATGCCGAGGGCGGACCAGGTGCTTGGGACTTTGGGACATTGATTCACTTCAACCACCAGCCTGCCAGTGAATACTTCGGTTTCCAATTGGGCGATGGTGCCAACAACCACAATTGCGAGGACAACGGATTCTCCGGTTGGTTCAGCTGGTCTGGATCGATCGCTGGAGAAGATGCCGCCGGCTTCGCTGGTGACGTCATTGCGACCCTCGAGCCTAGCTGTGATTTGCCTACGAATTGCATGGAGGGTGAGTACGTGGAGTTCCACTATATCGCGTTCGACGACCAGTGTAACGTGGCGACTGAAATTGTCCAGACGGTGACCCGCAATGACATCACAGCTCCTACCTATGTTTCTGGTGGAGAAGACCTCACCTTGACTTGCGATGAAAGCGAGCAGTGGTTGATCGACAACCCTGCTTCGGACGAAGTGGTGCTGTTCACCGACAACTGTGACGACAGCGAGTATGGATGTGCCGCAGGATTTGATCCGAATACAAGTGGGTTTGCCGACGGCAACACCGTGTATGTGTGCGTTGAATTGGTCGGACAGACCACGGCTTCGTACACCGCCAGCAGCTGCCGCGTATTGAACCGCACTTGGGTAGCCACGGATTGCTTCGGCAACCAGACCTATCATGTTCAGGCGATCACCATCGAAGACACTACGGTTCCAGAAGTGACGGTGACAGCGCCTTCAGGATTGACGCTCAACGTCAATGGTCTGTGTTACGTAGACCTCGACCCCTCCAATACGGGTGTGGCGACTACAGCATATTCTGACAACTGTGACCTGGCCGATACCGGACTGGATTACAGCGATGAAGTGGTGGACAGCATCAGCACAGGTTGCTACAGCATCATCCGGACATGGACGGCCATGGCAACGGACAGCTGTGGAAATGCCACGGTCGAAACAGACGACCAGCGCATTGACATTGAGGATGCCATCGCGCCTTCATTCCTTGCCAACGGTGTCGACACACTCGAGTGCGACCTCTGGCAGGACTGCTCTTATGCGTACCTGAACAGTGTGGGTCTGATGACCGTCATGGACAACTGCGAGTTGAGCCATGTGGATGTGGATTGCACCCCACTCTCAGCAGGTTGCTGGGACGATTACATCATCGACTACACAGCCACCGACATGTGTGGAAACGTCTCAACGTTCCAGCAGATCGTGGTGGTGACCGACCGCACACCCGCTGAATGGACGTTGGCCTCTGCAGATTACACCTTGCAGTGCGACGACGCGAGCCTCACTGGTTTCGTGCAGCACGAATTGGGCCACTTCTACGCCGTGCCGGAGTTCACTCCTGGTGATGGCATGCATGCTGAGGCCATGGACAACTGCGACGCTGAGGCGGAGGTCAGCTATGAGGACTTGATCCTGACCACCCCATGCACGCAGGAGTACACCATCAAGCGCACGTATTCCACCACCGATTGCTCTGACAACTATGCGGAGCACATCCAGTACATCACGATTGAGGATACTACCGCGCCTGAGTTCACGGCTTTCCCTGCGGACGAAACAGTAGAATGCGATGCCGTTCCTGCCATTGCGTCACTGGGATCGTTGGAAGCTTCGGACAACTGCGACAGCGGTCCAGCAATTGCTTTCGTGGAGGAAATTCGCACCGACGGCGCGTGTGATGATACGTATACATTGACCCGCACATGGCAGACTTCGGACTGCGCCGGTAATGTTCACTTGCAGTCTCAGACCATTGAGGTGCAGGATACTCAAGCGCCTATGCTGAGCATCCAATGCCCTGATGACATTCTCTACAGCAATGTGCCATTTGCCCAAGGTGACTTGTCCATTGCGACCAATGGCGAGCCCACGTGGACGGACAGTGACGATTGCGACGGAGCCGTTACGGTAGAGTACACCTACGTGGATGTTGCCATCGCGCTTGATCCCGATACGGATTCCGACAACCAAGGCGACTACGAGCTGGAGCGCACCTTTACGGTCACAGCTACGGATAACTGTGGCAATGCTACGGTACTCGAATGCATGCAGGTGTTGACGTTCACGGATGAGGAGGCGCCAGAGTTTGACGGCAATCCCGACGACCTGTACCCAGCGCCCATCACTTGTGGTGACATGCCCGACCCCTATGACACCAGTGTGTTGCCATTGCATGCAACGGACAACGGTGACAGTGAACTGGACTACGAGATCTCCATGGCCTTCTTGACTTCAGGGTCTTGCCCAGGTACCTATGTCCGCATTTGGTACGTGACCGACGACAGCGGAAACGAATCTGAGTCCGCCATCCAGTATGTAGCTACGGTCGACACCTTGGCGCCAGAGTTTGACTTCTGTCCAGACAACATCGAGGTCTTCCTCGACGAGAACTGCAGCACAGACTTGAGCACGGACGCCACAGGTATGGCCACGGTGACAGACAACTGCGACGCCAATCCAGATGTCACCTATGAGGACATCATGTTCATGGACCTGCCTGCCGCCGCTGATACCGATGGTGCAGACTACATCTATGACGATGAGGATGACACGCACAACGGCAGCTACCAGTTCACACGTGTGTTCTCTGCGGAGGATGCCTGTGAAAACGAGAACTGGAAGTCTGGCAGCTACTGTGAGCACATCATTACGGTGACCGATGCCACCGCTCCTGCCATGTCTGTGAACTGGCCAGCGGATCGTGTAGAGGAGCTCAATGCGGCTTGTGAAGCTGATCTGAGCCTCGACATGGTCACGGCCACGGCTACGGACAATTGTGACGGCAACGTGACCATCGCCATCTCTCACAGCGATTCAGCTCCGATCTACAGCTGCACGGGCGACGCTGCTGCAGAAGGAAACTACACCTTCACGCGAACATGGACTGCAGTGGCAACGGACGACAGCGGAAACGAAGACGTTCAGACCCACGATCAGTTGTTCACCGTGAACGACGAGATCAATCCTGTTGTCGACATCAGCTGTCCCGATACTTATGCGACGGATCTCGCTGCTGACTGCACGGCTGACACTTCACCTGCTGCTGCGGGTCAAGCGACAGCCACCGCGACAGACAACTGCGACTCTGATGTGAGCATCAGCATCACGTATGCCGATACCGATACGACCTACACCTGCAGCGATGCGGATGGACTGGCTGAGGGCTCTTACGTCTTCACCCGCACTTGGACGGCAGTGGCTACGGATGACTGTGGCAATACAGACACTGAAATTCACATCCAGACCATTACGGTGACCGACGTGACAGCTCCGCTCTTGAGTGCCATGGCCCCTGCTGACCAAGTGGTTCAGTTGGATGCCGATTGCAACACAGACCTGACGACAGGCACCCTCGGTTATGCCACGCATACAACGAGTGATGCTTGCGACAGCGATGTGACCATCGAGACAGACTTCACAGACGGCGCTCCAGAGTATACCTGCGCTGGGGATGACGGCCAATTGGACGGAAGCTATGTGTTCACACGTACGTTCAACTTCACGGCAACCGACGACTGTGGCAACAGCACCTCTACGAGTGTTGACCAGTTGATCACGGTTCAGGACAATGTGAATCCTTCACAGACCATCGAGACGCTTGACCCTGTCACGCTCTACCTCGACGGTGATTGCGCCACGGACCGCAGCGATGCCGCTACAGGAGTCCCCGCCATCACGACGGATGACAACTGTGACAGTGACGTTGCCAATGTGTTGACGTTCATGGATACTCCAAACGTCCAGACTTGCAGCGATGGAGACAGCGCCGACGAGGGCAGCTACACCTTTACACGCACGTGGACCAGCGTTGCCACCGATGACTGTGGCAACGAGAACACGGTGACCACCAGCCAGGACATCACCGTCCTCGACGAGATGGCCCCACAGTTCATTTCTACCTGCGACATCAGCAACGATGAAGTGGTGGAGTACGCTTGTGGCGATGACAACCAGAACGGATTGAATGACATCTTCGATTTCACTGAGATTCCTGCAGCTTGTGACGTCCAATACGCGGACAACTGCGACAGCGAAGTCACGTTGGAGTTCTCCTCCGTGGAAAGCGGTTACCTCCCAACGGAGGACATCGCCAACTTCTGTATGCCTGCCACGGTTGAAGCCATCGACAACGGTGAGACTTGCGACGACCGCGCCCCTGAAGCTGTGCGTTTGTTCAACTTCCCAGGCGCTGAGTCCTTCACCATTGTGAATGGAGGCAGCAGCATCATCGAGATCGCTCCTGACAGCACCATGCACATCGTGCTCGAGGTGGAAGACGTCAACGGAGACGGATTCATCTTCGACGCCATCTATGAAGGCGGACACGACTGGAATGAGTGGCTGGCTGAGCCTGGCATGCACAACTACAAGAAGGACTGTGCCGACATCTTCCCAGGCATCGAAATCTGGACCGAGTGGGTCTACTACGTGATGGGTTCAGGTGGCACGATGACTGGAACCGGTTCATATGCCGGGTCTAGCTTCGACCTCCAGCACCAGCCGTTGAACGCCTACTACGGCCTCCAGATCGGTGAAGGTGCCAACAACAAGAACGAGAACTACGGTGGTAGCGCTTGGTTCTTCTACAGCGGTGAGCTCATCGTAGACGGCATCAGCCAGGGCGCGTTGTCTTCCAGCGGTGACATCTTCTTCGACATGGACTGCTGCCTCGGATGGCAGATCGATTACAGCTACACCATTACCGATGATTGTGGCAACACCACGGAGTTCGATTACACCGACCTCGGAACGGGTGAGTTTGACAACCTCGACAACGTGACGGTGAGTGGTGGTCAGAGTGGACACACCCCCATCGACATCACCGGAGGTGTGAGCAGCTTGAAGGATCCCATCCGCATTACAGGATTGCAGCCTAACCCCACAAACGACTACAGCACGCTCGGATTCGTAGTGACCAACAACATGCGCCTGCGCATTGACCTGTACACCATGGGTGGGCAGTTCGTTCAGGAGTTGTTTGACGGCAATGCCTCTGAGGATGTTCAGTATGTGCTCGACATTGACGCGAACACGTTGTCCAGCGGAATGTACCAGGTACGCCTGTCCAGTTCCGACTACATCGTGGTCAAGAAGCTCTTGGTTTCAGAGTGATTCCAGACTAGAGGAAGGCGTTGAACCAAACTCCTTGAGGCGGAAGCCGCTCCCGAATGGGGGCGGCTTCCTGCTTTTCCGGGCCTACCTTTCCCGCCGATGTCTCAGGCAGGCCCTACACGCATCCTTGTCATTCGGTTCTCCAGCATGGGAGATGTGATCCTCACGTCTCCGGTTGTGCGCGCCTTGCACGCCATGCTCGAGGGAGAGGTAGAAGTGCATTATCTCACCAAGGCGGCTTTTGCAGATGCCTTGACAGGGCTGCCCAACCTCCACCGGGTGTGGACCATACACAAGTCGACCGCAGAAGTGGAGGGGCCCCTCCTTGAGGTGGGGTTTCACTACATCATAGACCTTCACTCCAATGCCCGCTCGGGCTTCATCAAAAGGGCCCTTCGCAACAAGGGAACATTGGACTTTACGGTAGACAAAAAGAGCCTTGAGAAAATCCTGCTTGTCAGGTTTGGGATGGACCGCCTCAAGGGCCAACATGTGGTGGAACGCTATCTGGAGGTCCTGTCTCCATTTGGTGAAGCGCTTTCGGCGCTGGGGAAATTGGGAGATGACGGGTCGCTTGCACTTCCAGAACCGGCCTCCAAAGAGAAATCTGCTGGGGGGCATGTGGATGGCGGCCGGGTGGTGCTCGCTTTGGGTGCAGCGCATGTTGGCAAGGCCATTCCAGCCGGACATTGGCAGGAGATTGTGGCGCATTTGGCAAGCCAGCAAACACCCGTAGATCTCATCGGTGGCCCTGATGAGGCGGCCCTCGCTGCAGAGCTGGCCGCATCTTTTGAGGGGGCTGATGTCCTCAACCACTGCGGCGCTGCGACCTGGTCGGAGACCTTCTCCATCATCGGGCAAGGGGCGCTGTTGGTCACCGGCGATACCGGGGCCATGCACGCAGGGGCTGCACTTCAGGTGCCGATGGTGGTCGTGTGGGGGTGTACGTCGCCAGCTTTGGGCATGGGGCCTTGGATGCCCCATCCCCATACCGTGCAACTTGAACCTGAAGGGCCTGAGCGAATGCGGCCTTGCAGCCGTTTGGGCGACCGATGTCGGCACAAGGTTCGCTGCCCTGAGCGGGTTTCCCCTCAGCGGGTGGTTACCACCATCGATGCAGTCCTCAAACGAACAACGCCTTGAGCTCAGTGGCCTCTTGAGGGGGCATCTTCCCGGCGAGGATCAAGCGCAGCTGGCGGCGGCGTAAGGCGCCTTCGAACCGGCGCTGTTCTTCGGCAGTTTCTGGAATCAGTTCAGGAATGCCAATGGGTGCTCCCAGCTGGTCCACAGCGACAAATGTGTACATGGCTTCGTTTGATTTGGAGCGCTCGCCCGTGACATTGTCTTCTACAAACACTTCCATAAACACCTCCATGGAGCTGCTAAATGCGCGGCTGACCTTGGCTTCAATGGTCACGGTATCTCCCAACCGAATGGGCCGGTCAAAGGATACGTTGTTGACCGCAGCTGTGACCACCACCCTGCGGCAATGGCGGTTCGCACTGATGGCCGAAGCGATGTCCATCCAATTGAGGAGTTGTCCACCCATCAGGTTGCCCAAAACGTTGGTGTCGTTGGGCAATACAATGTGGGTGGTCGTGGCGAAGGAGTCCTTTGCAAGGCGTGTTTGTGGAGCCATGATGTGCGCTAAATGCACTGCAAATGTCGGCCTGTAATCGGCATGCTCAGAAAACGACAACACTCCTTCACCTTTGCACCATGACGTACGACGTCCTCAAGGCCCTACATATCATTTTCGTTGTGACCTGGTTTGCCGGTTTGTTTTACCTGTTCCGCCTTTTCATATACCACCGGGAGGCGTTGGACAAACCTGCTGCCGAGCGCGATGTCTTGGTGCCCCAGTTCCGCATTATGGAGCGGAGGTTGTGGGCTGCCATCACCTTGCCCAGTGGCATCCTTGCGACAGGATTCGGAACCGCGCTGATTGTGTGGAATCCCGTGTGGTTGTCGATGCCTTTCATGTGGGTCAAGTTGGGTTTTGTGGCATTGCTTTGGGCATATATGTTGCTGGGGGCAAAGTTGTTGGCCCAATGCCAAAATGGGACGCTGACAGCCAGTTCCATGCGGCTGCGCTTTCTCAATGAGCTGCCCACCGTCATTTTGATTGCAGTGGTCTTTCTGATTGTCCTGCGCGATGCGGTAGGCTGGGTATGGGGCGTCGGCGGCATTTTGGGGCTGGCGGTATTGCTCACCCTGGCCATCAAGCGGTACCAAAAAGCGCGCAGCCGCAGGAAGGCTGGAGACGGGGCTTAATTTTGCCGCCATGGAAGTTGCCACCAACCTCAACTGGATCGATACGCATTGCCATGTGTACGCGGCTGCTTTTGAGGAGGACCGCGAAGCGGCCGTGCAGCGCGCGTTTGAAGCTGGCGTAGGGCGCATCTTGTTGCCCAACATTGATGCGGCGAGCATAGGGCCACTGTTGGATCTCGTCGCCGCGCATCCAGGCCGATGTTTCCCCATGATGGGGTTGCACCCATGCCACGTGGAGGAGGGTTGGCAAACCGAATGCGTCCCCATCTTGAAGGCGCTCGATGCCGAACCGTGCATCGCAGTGGGTGAAATTGGCATGGATCTTTTTAGAGGAAAGAAGACCCGTCTGGCACAGTTGGACGCCTTTCACCGTCAAATCGGTTGGGCACTTGAGCGGGACCTTCCCGTCGTCTTGCACGTGCGCGAGGCCTTTGAAGACACTTTTTCGGTGTTGGATCAATACACCGATTCGGCGCTTCGTGGGGTGTTTCATTGTTTCACAGGAGGACAGGCTGAAGTCGAGAAAATCGCGGACTACGGGTCCTTTTGCTTTGGATTGGGCGGTGTGACCACCTTCAGAAAAGCCGGCATGGAAAGCGTGATTCCACACATTCCCGAAGACCGCATCATCCTCGAGACGGACAGCCCGTACCTGGCCCCAGTTCCCCACCGCGGCAAGCGGAATGAACCCGCATACACCACACTTGTGGGGCAAAGGGTGGCCGATGTGCTGGAGCGACCGCTTGCCGAGGTTGCGGCTTTGTCTACTTCAAATGCGGAGCGCTTGTTCAGGTTGCCCGATTACAATCCACTGGCCTCATGACACCAGCCCGCATCCTTCTGGTATACACTGGCGGCACCATCGGTTCGTTCGAGGATCCGGAAACGGGGGCATTGCGTCCCTTTGACTTTGACCATTTGAGGTCTCGGGTGCCCGAGATCGACGCGCTCGAGGTGGACTTGGATTTCGAGCCCATGGCACCCATCGACAGCAGCGACATGTCGGTAGAGCGGTGGGGGGAATTGGCCCGCCTGTTGTTTCACCGGAGGGACCGATACGATGGATTTGTGGTCTTGCACGGGACAGATACCATGGCTTATTCGGCAAGTGCATTGAGCTTCATGCTGCCGAATTTCGGGAAACCCATTGTGCTCACAGGAAGTCAGCTGCCCATTGGGGTGGTGCGCACCGACGGCAAGGAAAACCTCCTCACCGCCATTGAAATTGCGGGTACATGGGACAGTTCTGATCCGCAGCGCGGTCCACTCGTCCGGGAAGTCGTCATCTATTTCGGCGACGAGCTCATGAGGGGCAACCGCTCACACAAACAAGACGCGGAGGGCTTTCAAGCCTTGGTCAGCCCCAACTTCCCCGCCTTGGGCGAGGTCGGGGTCCACGTCCGGTTCCGGCGTGATCTGTTGCTCCGACCAAGGGGTGAAGCGCGTTTGTTGGAGGCACTGGATTCAGGGGTCACGGTGGTGCATTTGATCCCGGGGATGACACCAGAGGCGCTTTCTCATCAATTGTGCATTCCCGGGCTTCGGGCGGCGGTATTGCGGACCTATGGTTCGGGCAACGCGCCGCGCGACCCATTGTTTCTGGGCATCCTCACTGCTGCGCAGGAGAGGGGCATTTTTTTGGTCAATGTGACCCAATGTGCAGTGGGGTCAGTCGACGCCAACCGCTACGTCACAGGCGCGGGCCTCACGCGCATCGGGGTGGAGCCGAGCTTGGACATCACGCTGGAGGCTGCGGTCACCAAATTGATGGTGTTGGCTGCCATACATCCCGACCGCGAATCCCTGAGGGCTGCCTTTAAAATGGACCTCGCCGGAGAGCAGACCCCGGCAGACACCATACGTTGAGACTCCCCTTGATTTCCCTGCCCCGCAGGGTTGCACATCGCGTTGGATTATGGGGTAACTTGCGCGCCCATTCAGTGAGAAGAATCAAGCTGATCAGGAGAGGTGGCCGAGTGGCTTAAGGCGCACGCTTGGAAAGCGTGTATACTCCAAAAGGGTATCCGGGGTTCGAATCCCCGTCTCTCCGCAACAGAAGCAGCCGGCGTGCAAACGCCGGCTTTTTCGTGCCCCGCTCACAGTCTTTCAAGCGGCCATCCCATCCATTGCGGCCTTCTTCATCCAAGCGAACGAATGTGGCATCCAACCCTCCTTATCTTTAAGTCATGTTGCGCAGACGATTCATCAAGGGCTCAGCCATTGTAGGGGCTGCCGCTGTAACGCCCAGTTGGTTGCGGGCGTCCTCTGGAATGTGGGGCGAGGGCGGTGAGCGAAAAGTGGCACAGGTGTTGGCCTGCAAACGCACCATGGTACAGAACGTGCCTGTGCTCAGAGGGTTTGCAGGTGACCATACGGATTTGGTGTCGCCCTTTGTCATGCTCGATGAATTTGGGCCTTTGCAGATTGATCCCGGTACACTGGGCATGGACATCAAGGCGCATCCGCATGCCGGGGTGGCACCGACCACTTATTTGCTTTCGGGCAGCGGTCGACATACGGACAGTTTGGACAATGATTTGATTTACCGCGAGGGTCAATTCATGGTATTCAGTTCTGGCCGAGGTGCGGTACATGAGGAAGTCAGCAGCATGGAAATCCGCCGCGATGGGGGCATCGTACACGGGTTCCAGATTTGGCTCAACCTTCCTGCGGCGCACAAATTCAGCACGCCGATCACCACCCTGCGCGAAAAAGGGGCTTTTCCCATTGTCGAGACCGAGGATTACCGCATCAAGGTGATCATGGGCGAAGTTTTTGGAGCGGTGTCGCCCACTGAATTGCACAGCCCGGCATTTTATCACCACGTTCACTTACAACCTGGTGGCCGTTTGGACCTTCCGGTGGAACCCGAGCACAATGCTTTTCTCCACATGATCGACGGGAAATTGGAGGTTGAAGGGCAGAGGCAATTGACGAAGCAACAGCTGGCCTTGTACCACAGAGGAGGCGATGTATGTAGGTTTTACAGCGGAGAAGGCGCAGAATTTTTGGTGTTGGGAGGCCGGCCTTTGGAAGAACCTGTGGTCTCTTACGGCCCCTTTGTCATGAACAACCGCAGTCAAATTCAGCGGTGCATCGCCGACTACCAGGCGGGCAGAATGGGGGAGTTGTGACCGGTTGAATTCATGGAAATCTTCTCCATGTTGCCAGACCTGTTGTCGGGGTGGAATTCGATTGCCTAAATTCGCCCTCGCGAACCGAATGTTCGCTTACAACGACACAACCACGATTCATCCCTTCACCATGAAGAAGTTGTTCGCCCTCATAGTAGTGGCCCTCATGTTTACCGCTCCTGTCATCGCTCAGGAAGGAGACACCATTTTAATGTCAGGCGACTCCATGACCGCCATGGCCCCTGACAGTGCCATGGCCGATTCTGCCATGATGGACAGTGCTGCTGCACCAGCGCCCATGCCCGTCGCTGAGGAAGCCCCAGCGATGCCGGAGGAGACCGTAGAGGTCACCGGAGCCCGCCAGCAGATCAAGCTGCGCATCATCGAGGGCGGCGTGCTCTTTATGAGCTTCGTTGTACTCTGCTTGATCTTCGGATTGGCTTTGGCCATCGAGCGCATCATCTACCTCAACATGGCGACCACCAACACCAAAGGTCTTTTGACCAAGGTGGAAAACGCCATGAACAGCGGAGGAGTGGACGCAGCCAAGGAGGTGTGCGCCAACGAGCGTGGCCCAGTCGCCGCCATCTTCCACCAGGGACTTGACCGCAGTGGAGGCAGCTACGAAGAGCTCGCCAAAGCCGTAGAGGACTACGGCAGCTTGGAAAGCACGAAGCTCGAGCGGGGATTGAGCTGGATCAGCTTGTTTATCGCCTTGGCTCCCATGCTTGGATTTATGGGAACTGTGATCGGAATGATTGAAGCGTTTGACAAAATCGCTCAAGCCAACACGATCAATGCATCCATTGTTGCTGGTGGTATTAAGGTGGCGTTGATCACGACCGTATCCGGTCTTGTGGTGGCCATCATCCTCCAGATCTTTTACAACTACATCCTCTCCAAGATTGACGGCATCGTCTTTGATATGGAGGAGGCGTCCATGGACCTCGTGGACCTCGTGTATCGCAAGAAGTTGAACGGCTGATCGGTTCTGCGGTCGCAAAACAGCAGTACCATGCAAGCCAACGTCATCCGTACGGCCCTCATCGCCCTCCGCATCCTGATCATCGCATTGGGTTGCATTTGGGTGGTGTCCGCCATCAACAGCGACGATCCCACCGGTCCCGTCGAAAGTCTCGTCAGCCTCAACCTCTACACCGGTATCGTTTGTGTAGTGGCCATCTTGGGTTTTGGCATTTACCACTTCGTTCAGAAGTTGGCCACCCAACCCAAGCGTGCCATGGGCGCCTTGATCGGTTTTGTGGTCTTCTTCGTTGCAGGCTTCATCGCCTGGAGCTTGGCGGATACCACGGTAACCTCTACCATGTTGGCTGGAGGTGCCACGGTCACCGAGCAAGACGTCAAAATCGCTGACGCGAGCATTCAATTCATTTACATCCTGGGGCTGTTGGCGCTGGTTTCCATCCTCGCGGTGGAAGGCAAGTCCATCCTCAAGAACTGGCTCTAAGCGCTCATGGCACGCAGGGAAATACCGGAAATCAATGCGGGGTCGATGGCTGACATCGCCTTCTTGCTGTTGATTTTCTGGTTGGTGACCACCACCATTGACAGCGATGAAGGCGTCAAGCGTCAACTTCCTCCTCCCGTCCCACCGGACATGGAGCAGCAAGAGGTCAAAGACGGTGATGTCTACAACGTCCGGACGAATTTCCGCGATGAGTTGCTGGTCGAGAAGGAAGTCATGTCCATCAACCAACTCAAGGACGGCGCCAAGGATTTCTTGGTTGCCACTGGCACGGGTTTGCTCCACCCGGAGCGTCCCAATGTGACCTTGGGCGATGACAACATGAAGTACCCTGAGCGCCAATGGGTGCGGAAGGCCGAGTTGATTCCTTTGGAGCAGAGTTACTTGGCAGCGGGACAACCCAAGGCTGCCGAGCGCATCCGCGAAAAGTTGACCGCGATCGAGCTGTTCGGAGGCGACTACAAGGAACTTCCTGGATCGGCATTGATCAGCCTGCAAACGGACCGAAGCACCTCGTACGACCTCTACTTGCAGGTGCAAAACGAGCTTGAAGCTGCGGTCAATGAGTTGAGGGACGAATTGTCTTTGTCCAAGTTCAACGAATCTTACGCTGCGCTTGAAGAGCGCTACAGCCGAACGAAAGAGGCCAGCTTGCTCGAAAAGATCAAGTCCATTCGTCTGGTGTATCCCCAGCGGATCTCAGAGGCCGAGCCCCGAGACGCAAGCCAAGGCTACTACTGATGAGCAAGTTCAAGAAAAACAAAAAGCGCGAGTCTGGGGCGATTTCAACCGCTTCCCTTCCCGACATCGTCTTCATGCTGCTCTTTTTCTTCATGGTCGCGACCGTGTTGCGTACAGAAGAAGAGATGGTCAAGGTGGTCCGTCCAGAAGCTTCTGAGATTTATAAAATCGAGAAGAAGCACCTGATTCGGTACATCAACATTGGCCCGCCTCAGGACAAGAGGTACGGCACCGAGCCTGTGATCCAGTTGAACGATCAGTTCGCCGACGTGGCTCAGATTCGGGATTGGGTCGAGAACGAGCGCCTCACACTGGCCGAAGCGGAGCAGACCAAAATGTGGGTGTCCATGAAGGTGGACCAAGACACCAAAATGGGGGTCGTCACCGACGTCAAACAGGAGCTGCGCAAGGCTTCAGCCCTAAAGGTGTTGTACTCAGCGGCCTCCCGCGAGCGCACCAACTGATTCAGCCGAATTCGGAGAGCACCTTATCGGCCAATACTGCCGATAGCTTGACATAACTTTCTTCAGTCCAGCCCGCCACGTGCGGGCTGACTTGTATCCGGGGATGTGACATCAGCCGCATCCAGACAGCATCACCTTCGTTGGCGACGGTTTCAAAGCTGCTGGTTTCCCTCTCAAAAACGTCAAGGGCGGCCGCCACCACATGGCCCGTTTGAAGGGCGTCAAGGAGGCCGGAAGAGCTTACAATAGGGCCCCGTGCCGTGTTGATCAGAACGATGGGCTTGGAGAAGCCATACAGAAATTCACGGTCGACCATGCCCTTGGTCTCAGGTGTAAGGTTGCAGTGGATGCTGAGTACATCGGCCTCGCGCTTTAACGTGGCGAGCTCGACTTGGTGCACTTTGCCTTGATGGTCGCCATCGACGTCGTCGCGGTAGGGGTCGCAGGCCAGAATCCGGCATCCGATTCCGGTCAATTTTTCGGCGAAAGCCCTGCCCATGTGGCCGTAGCCCAAAATACCCACTGTGCGTTGGGCAAGTTCGGTCCCCCGGTGCCCTTCGCGGTCCCATTGACCCTCCTTGACCGAAGCATCGGCTTCACGCAACAGGTTCATCAGGGACAAAAGCATGCCGAGGGCGTGCTCCCCCACTGCGTCCCGGTTGCCTTCGGGGCTGTTGAAGACCTGGATCCCGCGTGCAAAGGCGGATGCAACATCGATGTTTTCGAGGCCCGCGCCCGAGCGGCAGATAAACCGCAGTGCGGGCAGGCGGTCAAGCAATGCAGAGTCGACGCGAATCTTACTGCGCAATACGATGCCTGCAGCGTCACCATGGGACGAGACAGCCTCCAGCGCGGTGTGTGATGTTCCATCCACGCAGACCATTCCAGCGGCAGTGAGCCGCTCAGAGAGAATGGGGTGCACAGCATCCAAGAACAGGACCTTCATCATTTCAAGCAGACATCATGACGCCAATGCCGAAGTAAATGATCAGGCCAATGATGTCGTTGGCGGTGGTGATAAACGGCCCTGTGGCCAGCGCAGGGTCAATCTTGAACCTGTCCAATGTCAGAGGAACGAAGGTGCCAAACAAGGCGGCGAAGATGATGACGGCGATCAATGCGAGGCTGACGGTAACACTGAGGTTCCAGCCGTAGCCCAAAGCGAGGCTGGCCCCGAGGATGACCACGGAACAAATGGTGCCATTGAGCAGGGCAACCGAAAATTCCTTCAACAACCGCGGCATGAGGCGGGCCTCACGGGGGTTGCGTCCCGCAGCCAGTCCTTGGACCACAATGGCAGCAGATTGAACCCCCACATTGCCACCCATGGCTGCAATCAAGGGGATAAAGAGCGCCATGGACGGAAAGCGTTCAATGTCAAAGGCACCGATGACATAGGCACCGGCAAGCCCACCGAACAGACCGATGAGCAGCCAAGGCAGCCTGGCGCGCGTCATGTCCCACAGTGAGTCGTCGCTTTCGACTTCATCACTCAAACCGCTGGCGAGTTGATAGTCTTTTTCGGCCTCTTCCTCCATCAGGTCCACCACATCGTCGATGGTGATCCTTCCGAGCAGCCGGTTGTGGTCGTCGACCACGGGCAATGCCACGAGGTCATACTTTTTCATCAGTTGCACGACCTTCTCGTCGGGCTCAGTGACTTTGACGGTGCGGGTATCGTCTTCTTCGAAGAGGTCGCCGATGGTGCTGCGTGTGCTCGTGGCCGTGAGCAAGAGCCTTTTGAGCGAAAGCCTGCCCAACAATTGGCCAGCGGCATTGACCACGTATACGCTGTGCACGGTTTCCACATCCTCAGCCTGCCTCCGCATCTCTCGAATCGCGTGCGAAACCGTCCAGTCGAGTTCTACCCGGATCAATTCCGTGCCCATCAATGCACCAGCAGATCCTTCGGGGTAACGCAACAAGCTCAGGAGGTCCTCGCGGTCCTCTGAGTCCAGCTGTTGAATGACCTCTGCTGCCCTTTCTTCGGGAAGCTCGGACACCACATCCGCCGCATCGTCCGAATCAATGTGCTCCAGGACTTCTTCGGCGATTTCGCGGTTGGACAGCTGGCCGAGCAAGTTCAACCTCACGTCTTCTTCCAATTCGACCAAGACGTCCCCGCGTTCTTCGGTTTCGATCAGGTTCCAGAGGTATTGCACCTCTTCGTCTTCGAGCTTGTCCAGAATTTCCGCGATATCGGCGGGGTGCAATTCCGCCAATTGGGCCTGCAAAAGGTCAGCCTTTTTGCTGGCAATGTCCCCAATGAGGGCATCGAGGTATGCGCGGGTCAATTCCTCCACCGTTCAAAAGTAGGCGCGGGCAGCTCAGGTTTTTCTGCGTTTGGCGAAGAACGTGGTCAGGAGTTCCGCACACTCCGATTCGAGAACGCCTCCTACCAGCTCAGTTCTGGGATGCAAAAGGCCTTCATCCCGCTTCCCAGCGAAATCGAGGCCGCCGCGTTTTTCATCTTTTGCGCCGTAGACCACACGTCCGATCCGGGTCCAGAATGCAGCGCCCGCGCACATGGGACAGGGCTCCAAAGTGACATAGAGGGTGCATTGATCCAAAAACTTACCTCCGAGGTATTCGCTGGCCGATGTAAAGGCTTGCATCTCAGCGTGTGCAGTAAAATCGTGAAGCCGTTCGCACAAATTGTGGGCCCGGGCAATGGTCCGCCCTCCTGCCACAATCACTGCGCCAACGGGAACCTCTCCCATTTCGGCTGCGCGTTGCGCTTGGTCGAGGGCCTGCCGCATGTACCGCTCGTCATCCGTCATACCGGCAATTTACTGCGGCGGGAGCGGTTGATTCAGGCCCAACACAACGTAGGGATGGAGCGCGAATGCCAAAGCGGATGCGCATCTGGTTAAGGGCGCGGAGCTTGGCGCAGCCAGTCTTCAAACCAAGACCACTTTCCACCTGCTGGAACAGGCAGAGGAACAGGGTGTGGTTCAAGCTGGCGGGGTTGAAAAGCCGCCAATTGATCTTGTTGGACACTGGTCCAACCCCAACGTTCTTCCCAATGCCGGGCCAAGTATTCTTGTTCAGGTTGGCCGGGGGTGGGGACCAGCACAGCACTGATTTGCAAAGTGGCCAGGTCCATCAGGCTGGTATACCCGCTTCTGCAAACGATGCAGTCCGCGTGGAGCAAGGCATGGCGGATTTGGCGGTCTTGGGCATGGGGAAGGATGCGGACATTCCCGACCCTTCGCTCGGTTCCATGGGGTGATCCAGAAAAAACCACAGCGGTGCGACCGTCCCGGGAGAAGCAGCTGACGAGGGCTTCTTCCATCAGCTGACGCTGGGGCTCTGGACCACTCACCATGCCCACCAAAGGAGGGGAGACGAGATCGGCAGCTGCGGCGTTGGCTGGGCGGCTGGCATCCTCCAACGCGAATCGGCTGAGCGGTCCAACAAACCTGTGGTTGGCCATCGGAGGGTCGGAGAGCGCCCCGGCGAGTTCGCATTTTCCGGTGTCAGGAATCCACACTTCATCAAAGGCGGTGGCCCATTTTCGGACCCGCAGTGTGGCAATGGGCCGAAGCACGCGAGGGGTGGGTGGAACCACTTGATGGGTGATCAACGCAGACGGTATGCTGCGCTGCGCGGGGTGAACCCCATAACAGTTGTCGCTCACAACATGCGTAATGTCGGCCTGTGCCAACAGGGTTCGCAGCCACCTTCGTTCTTGGGCGATGCTCTTCAGAAAGGAGGGCATTTGAAGGGCGATTTGCAGCAGCGTCAAGTTTCCTTTGGCGTAGCGAATGTTGGTCCCCGGTTTTTCCAAGCATTCCCAAGGCGTCCCTGGACCGGCTCCGGTCAGGCGTTCCTCCGCCTGCAATTCGTGCATCTTGTCTTGCAGCCATGCGGCGGCGGCACCGCGCGACGCGACGGTTACCTCGATGCCTGACTTTCGGGCAGCTACAATCAATGGCCATGTGCGCGTGGCATGCCCCATTCCCCAGTCGAGTATGGCAAACAAAACGTGCCGCTTTGTTGCTGTTGGCTCCTTGGAGTGAATTCCACCGCTCATGAAGCGTAATTTCGCACTTCATGGGCAAGGACAAGCTCCGTAAATGGAAGGAGAACACGACATTTTCCCACGTGTTCGAGCCAAACCTCAAGTCCATAGTGGATGGGGCAGGTTTACATAAAGGGGGGTGGGCGCAAGAGGTGTTTGGCAACGACCATCCGATCACCCTCGAGCTGGGTTGTGGCAAAGGCGAATACACTGTGGGGCTCGCCAGGCGCCACCCAGAACGCAACTTCATCGGGGTGGACATCAAGGGACACCGCTTTTGGCGTGGCGCCAAGACCAGCCAAGAAGAAGGGCTCAAGAACGTGGCCTTCCTGAGGACCAAAATTGAATTCGTCCAGAACTTTTTTGCCAAAGGCGAGGTCAGCGAAATCTGGCTCACCTTTTCAGACCCACAACCCAAGGACGAAAAAGGCACAAAACGCATCACATCAGAGGTCTTTCTCAAGCGCTATCGCCAATTCATGGTGCCTGGGGGGCTCGTCCATGTCAAGAGCGACAGCCCGCTTCTGTATGCATTGTCCAAAGAAGGCTGGGCGGAAGCCGGTTTCCCGATTCTTGAGGATTCCCAGGATGTTTATGCAGACCTCGTCCCGAGGGTGCCTTCGGAGTTTGCCGATGTCTTGAACATCCGGACTTATTACGAGCAGCGCTGGTTGGAAGAGGGCAAGAACATCCATTATTTGAGGACACGCGTATGAGTTCTTCCGGTGCCCATACCGAGCCCACCTCCCGACCGGGAACAGGAGATTTTGAGCAAGATGTCCATGCAGTGGCCCGGCTCATTCCCGAGGGAAGGGTGACGAGTTACGGCGCCATTGCACGGTACCTCGGTGCTGCGCGATCCAGCCGTATGGTCGGCTGGGCCATGAACCGCGCGCTCGAAGGAAAGGGCGCGAATGTGCCTGCCCACCGTGTGGTGAACCGGCAAGGCCTGCTGACCGGACGGCTGCATTTTCCGACGCCCGAAACCATGGCCGACCGGCTCCGGGAAGAGGGGGTTGCAGTAGACGGCCAACAGGTGGTGGACTTTACTGAGCGATACTGGGACCCTTCGACCGAACTTTGAACCATGTCAACATTGACCGTAGAGCATATCATCGGCGCCCTGGGTGGGGTCATCGAACCAGAACTTGGGAAAGACATCGTGGCACTGGACCTTGCGGAGGTCCTGTCCCTTGAGGAGGCAGAAGGGCAATGGAAAGCCCGGCTGCGCATCAAGTCTTCAAGCCCAGCGATGCACGCCCGCCAGCGCATGCGAGAGGCGGTGGAGTTTGCCCTCGAGAAGCTGGGCTCCTCCTTAGAAGTCACCATTGTCGCAGAGGTTGAGGTGGTGCCGCTGGGTTCGAACGAGCGCAGTTTAGATACGCGCAAGGTGCTCCCAGGGGTGCGTCACATCATCGCGATTGCCAGCGGCAAGGGTGGGGTCGGAAAGAGCACCGTCACGGCCAACATCGCTGTGGAGCTGGCGCGCCGCGGACACAAAGTCGGACTGGTCGACGCGGACATCCACGGGCCGAGCATGCCTACCATGTTCGACGTGGTCCGAGAGAAGCCCCAGCCCGTTGAAAAAGGGGGCAAGTCCATGATTGGCCCGGTGGAGGCCCATGGAGTGAAGATGCTGAGCATCGGCTTTTTTGCAGATCCTGATCAGGCCATCGTCTGGCGCGGCCCCATGGCCTCAAAGGCCCTGGGGCAGTTGTTTACCGATGGAGATTGGGGGGAACTTGACTACATGTTGATTGACTTGCCTCCAGGTACTGGCGATGTGCACCTTTCACTGGTTCAATTGGTGCCATTGAGCGGCGTAGTGGTGGTCAGCACCCCTCAAGACATTGCCCTCGCAGACGCGCGCAAGGGGGTCTCGATGTTTCAATTGGAGAGCATCAATGTGCCGGTGCTCGGATTGGTCGAAAACATGGCTTATTTCTCTCCACCAGACATGCCCGAGCGCAAGTATCACCTGTTTGGACGCGATGGGGTGAAGCGCTATGCAGAGGCTTCCGGCACCCCGTTCTTGGGGGAGCTGCCCTTGGTGCAGGCCATACGTGAAGCGGGTGATGCCGGCAGGCCGGCAGCGCTCCAGGAGGGCACGGAATCGGCAAAAGCCATCTCCGGCCTGACCGACAGAATGCTGGACGTACTGGCAGACTTGCCCGCGCCAAAGCCGGCACCGGCATCTGAGGTTTAAATTCACACCATGGATCCTGCCTCTGACGCCCAAGCATTGACCGAGCGCATTGACCGCGCTTTGGAAGAGTTGCGGCCTTTTTTGCGTTCTGACGGCGGAGACATCAAGGTTATCGGGGTGCGCGACAACCTCGTGGTGGAGGTCGAGCTTCAAGGAGCCTGTGCCCATTGTGCTCAAGCGGCGATGACGATGCGGGCAGGTGTGGAGGAGGCCGTGCGTCGCGTGGTACCAGAGGTCACGGAGGTGGTGGCCATCAACATGCCGAGTTCGGCGATGGGATGAACACGAACGCTTTGCCGTTGTTGCGTTGTCAGCCGGCTTAGAAACTACCTTCGCCGCGCAATCGATCATGATCCAAACGGACATCCTCATCATCGGTGCCGGCCCGTGTGGGCTCTTCACCGTCTTCGAAGCAGGCTTGCTTAAGCTGCGTTGTCACCTCATTGATGCCCTGCCTCAAGCGGGGGGCCAATGCGCGGAAATCTATCCCAAGAAGCCCATCTACGACATTCCGGCCTATCCGGAGATTCTCGCGGGTGACCTGGTAGACCAGCTCATGGAACAGGCCAAGCCTTTCCAACCTGGATTCACCTTGGGCGAGCGCGCAGAGTCTATTGTCAAGGACGAAGAGGACCAGTTCATCGTGACCACCAATCGGGGCACGGTGCACAGGGCGCCCATCATCGCCATTGCAGGAGGGTTGGGTTGCTTCGAGCCCCGCAAGCCACCTGTGGACCGCCTGTCGGAATACGAGGACCGCGGCGTCGAGTACATCATCAAGGATCCCGAGTTCTACCGCGGCAAGAAAGTGGTCATTAGCGGTGGGGGAGACAGCGCCCTGGACTGGACGAATTTCCTGGCCGATGGCGTGGCCTCTGAAGTGACTTTGGTGCACCGCCGCGATGGATTCAGAGGACACCCCGACAGCGTCCAAAAGGTGCTAGATCTTGCGGCCGCAGGAAAAATTCGCTTGCTCACCAACGGTGAGGTTGTGGGTGTGGCCGGCGAAGAGCACCTCGATGCGGTGACCGTCAAACACAAAACCGAGGGCGACATCACTTTGGAGACCGACCATTGGGTGCCACTTTTTGGACTCAGTCCGAAGCTCGGTCCCATCGCCGATTGGAACCTCAACATCACCAAGAATGCCATTGAGGTCGATACTTTCGACTACAGCACCAATGTCGAAGGCGTGTATGCTATAGGCGACATCAACACCTACCCGGGCAAGCTCAAGCTCATCCTCTGTGGTTTCCACGAAGCCACACTGATGGTGCAGAGTGCCTTCAAGCGCATTTACCCTGACAAGAACCTCGTGCTCAAGTACACCACGGTCAACGGGGTCAACGGATTCTAAACATGTCCACCATTCGCGTTACGGTTATCGATCAAGAAGGCACCTCCCACGAGTTGGAGGCGCCCACCGACATGAACATGAACGTCATGGAGCTCTGCAAAAGCGCGGAGTTGCCAGTGGAAGGGACATGCGGTGGCATGGCCATGTGCGCCAGTTGCCATTGCTACGTAGAGAGTGCGCACACCGAGACAATGCCTGAGAAGTCTGATGCTGAGGAGGACATGCTCGATGAGGCCTTCCACGTCAAGGAAGAGAGCCGGCTCGGTTGCCAAATCCAGCTCGCAGATGCGCTGGATGGGATGGTCATCCGCCTGGCGCCGGTGGGCTAAACAGCGCCTTCGCCAGCGCATTGAACGCCCTGTGAGGGCTTGGAATCAAAGAAGGGAGGAATTCAACGCCACTTCTGCAAGCCGGTGCACAGCGGGCCTGAACCGCGAGGCGTGCAAGGCATCGATGTGTCGGATGCCATGGGCATCAGTGCCGAGGATGCGCACCCAACCCCTGTCGATGCACTGTTCTGCGGCTTTTTGAATCTCAGGGCCATATGCGCCAGCCAAGGAGGCGGCATTGACCTGAAGGACCACACCCTGCTCGTGGAGTTCTTCAAATTGATTCAGGTTGTTGTGCCAATAAGGGTAACGCTCAATGTGCGCCATGACAGGCTTTAGGCCTTTGACTTGAGCCTCAAACAAAAACTCTTGCAGCAAGCCTGAATCCGGCGGGGCAGCAAAGGCGAGCTCGAACAACAGACGGCCGCCAGGGGCCAACAATTCGCCTCCCTTTTGAACGGTGTCCAGCAAGCTGGCATCCAAGAAATATTCAGCACCCAACGCCAACTTGAAGTCCGGGTGCCGCTCCGCTACAGCACGCTGCAGCATCTCAAAGGGCGGACGCAAGGTCTCGGGCGTGTTGGGGTACATCCCTGCCATCACGTGCGGCGTTGTCACCGCTCCGCGGTATCCGAGCGAGACCAAGGCATCGACCATTTCCAATGACGCTGCCAAATCGGCGGCTCCGTCATCGACGCCAGGCACCAAATGGCTGTGGTAGTCGACTGCAAAGACCCCAAGGTCAATGGCTTCGCGGTCAGGCTCTGCCTCTTTGCCTTTGGCCGTGCCAAAAATCCGAGACCACAGCCCCATTAGCGGTCTCCGTATTGGTCGTCGTAATAGTCGCGGTAAGCCCCACTGGTGACTTCGTTGAGCCAATCCTCATTGGACAAGTACCAATCAATCGTGCGGTCTAGCCCTTCCTCAAACGTGATGGACGGTCTCCATCCGAGTTCATCGCGCAGGCGTGCTGCATCGATGGCATAACGCATGTCGTGACCAGCCCGGTCTTGCACGTAGGTGATGAGCTGCTCGGTTTCTCCTTCGGTACGGCCCAATTTGCCATCGAGCTGGCGGCACATGAGGCGGATGAGGTCGATGTTCTTCCACTCGTTCTCCCCTCCAATGTTGTAGGTCCGTCCATCGGCACCGCAGGTGATGATCACCTCCAAAGCGGAGGCGTGGTCTTCCACCCACAGCCAATCGCGCACATTGACCCCCTGTCCATAGACGGGAAGGGGTTTCTTGTGCACGGCGTTGCGGATAAACAAGGGGATCAGCTTTTCCGGGAACTGGAAGGAGCCGTAATTGTTGGAGCAGTTCGACAACACGATGGGCAGGCCATAGGTGTGGTGCCAAGCGCGAACGATATGGTCGCTCGCCGCTTTTGAAGCGCTGTAAGGGCTGCGTGGATCGTAGGCGGTGTCCTCAGTAAAGAACCCCTCCTCGCCGAGGGAACCGTACACCTCGTCGGTGGAGACGTGGTGAAAGCGCTTCCCTTCAAAGCCCCCTTGCTCCATCCAGACCGTGCGGCAGGCAGAGAGGAGCGATGCCGTCCCCATGATGTTGGTCTCGAGAAAGGCCATGGGGCCAGAAATGCTGCGGTCAACATGGCTTTCGGCGGCCAAGTGCATGACCGTATCCACTTGCTCTTCGCGGAGCAGTTGGGTCAGCGCTTCGGTATCGCCAATGTCCATTTTGACAAAGCGGTGGTTCGGGGCGCCCTCGATGTCTTTGAGGTTGGCCAAATTTCCCGCGTAGGTCAGGGCGTCGAGGTTGATCACGCGGACGTGCGGGTAACGGGTGACCCAACGGCGCACCACATGAGAGCCGATGAACCCGGCTCCACCGGTGATGAGAAGGACCTTGGGATGGTGGGTTTGATCGGCCATGCTTAGAAGCTCCAGTAGTTCAAGTCGTCAGACAGGTGGCGGTAGATGCCCTTGATGTCCACCAAGAAACCCCGGTCAGGATCCTTGAACAGTCGGTTGAAAGAACCGGCGTCGTAGCCCACATATTCTTCGTGATTGACCGCAACGATCACGGCATCGTAACCCACTTCTCCGGGGGCCTCTTGCAGGCTGACCCCATATTCCCGCTCGACCTGGTCAAACGCGGCGTAAGGGTCGACCACGTCGGTCTCCACATTAAACGACCGCAGCTCCCGGATCACATCAAACACCTTGGAGTTCCGGATGTCCGACACGTTCTCTTTAAACGTGACCCCCATGACGAGAACCTTGGCTTCCAAGGGGTTGACGCCTTTTTCCAACAAGCGCTTCACCACCTGTTTCCCGGCGTAATAGCCCATGCTGTCGTTGACATAGCGGCCGGAATTGATGACCTTGGCATGGTAGCCCAGTTTCTCCGCGCGCCAGGTCAGGTAATAGGGGTCTACACCAATGCAGTGCCCCCCCACAAGACCAGGAGTGAACTTCAGGAAGTTCCACTTGGTGCCTGCAGCCTCGAGGACTTCATATGTGTTGATGCCCACCCGGTTGAAGATGATGCTCAGCTCATTGATGAGGGCGATGTTGACATCGCGTTGGGTGTTTTCAATGATCTTGGAGGCCTCGGCCACCTTGATGCTGGAGGCGCGGTGCGTCCCTGCCTTGACCACGAGGTCATAGGTGCGCGCAATGACGTCCAGGCTTTCCTCATCGCTGCCACTGACCACCTTGACGATGGTTTCGATGGTGTTGACCTTGTCACCCGGATTGATACGCTCTGGGCTATAGCCTGCCTTGAAGTCTTTTCCAAAGGTCAACCCGCTGTGTTCCTCCAAAACAGGGATGCAGTCTTCCTCGGTGCAACCGGGGTAGACCGTGGACTCATAGACCACATAGTCGCCCTCTGACAGCGCTCGGCCGACCGTTTTCGAGGCCGAAATCAGCGGCGTCAAGTCCGGCTGATTGGTGGCGTTGATCGGAGTGGGGACGGCCACCACAAAAAACTGGGCCGCCTTGAGGTCTTCTTGGTCCGCTGTAAAGGTGATGTCACATCCTTCGAAGGCGGATTTCTCGAGCTCCTCGCTGGGGTCGATGCCCTGCTTCATCTGCTCCACCCGTCCGGCATGGATGTCAAATCCGATGACGCGAATGTGACGGGCAAAAGCCAAAGCAATGGGCAGACCGACATAGCCCAAGCCAATGACGGCGAGGGTGGCTTCTTTGTCAAGCAGCCGCTGGTGCATGTCTTTCATGGTGCTGTTTTTTCGGGGCGCACTGCGCCATTTTCAAGCAGATAAGTGTGGCCGGATTCTGGGCAGGTGGCCCTTCCCGACGCATCGAATTCGAGGCGGTGTCCAAAGGCACTCATCCAGCCGGTTTGACGGGCGGGGTTTCCCACCACCAAAGCAAATGCGGGGATGTTTTTGGTCACTACAGCACCCGCTCCTATAAAGGCATATGCGCCGATGTCATGGCCACACACGATGGTCGCATTGGCCCCTATGCTGGCGCCTTCCCCCACATGGGTTTTGGCGTATTGCCCCCTCCGCACCACGGCACTGCGCGGGTTGGTGATGTTGGTAAATACGCAAGAGGGGCCCAGGAAGACATCATCGGCACAGGTCACACCTGTGTAGAGGCTCACGTTGTTTTGAACCTTGCAGTTGCGGCCCAGCACCACATCGGGGCTGATGACCACATTCTGTCCAATGTTGCAGCCTTCACCCAGCACTGCGCCAGGCATGATGTGGCTGAAATGCCACACTTTGCTACCTGCTCCTATGGTGCATCCTTCATCGATGACCGCCGTGTCGTGGGCAAACCATGCTTCCTCTGGATTCATGAGCTGTACTTCGTGAAGTCCTTGTGTTCGGTCTTGCGCAGGTCCTCTTCTGAGAGCCCCCGGAAGTAATCATAGGTAATCGCAAGGCCTTCTTTCCGGTCCACCTTTGGCGTCCAGCCTAAGATTTCCTTGGCCCGGCTGATGTCAGGCCGGCGCTGCTTGGGGTCGTCGGTGGGAAGGGGCTTGTAAATGACCTTTTGATCGGTCCCTGTCAATGCAATGATCTCCTCCGCAAAATCGCCAATCGTGATTTCGTCGGGGTTGCCGACGTTCACGGGCCGACTTTCGTCTGACAAGAGCAACCGGTAAATGCCTTCTACGAGGTCGTTGACATAGCAAAAACTCCGGGTTTGGCTGCCGTCACCAAAGACGGTCAGGTCCTCTCCGCGCAATGCCTGTCCGATAAAGGCGGGCAGCACCCGTCCATCGTTGAGGCGCATTCGAGGACCGTAAGTATTGAAAATGCGCACAATGCGCGTCTCCAAGCCGTGGTAGGTGTGATAGGCCATGGTCATGGCCTCTTGGAAGCGCTTGGCCTCGTCATACACGCCGCGCGGCCCCACTGGATTCACATGGCCCCAGTACTCCTCATGCTGGGGGTGAACTTCGGGGTCGCCATAGACTTCACTGGTGCTGGCGATGAGCATGCGTGCGCCCTTGGCACGGGCGAGGCCCAGGCAATTGTGCACCCCCAACGAACCCACCTTCAAGGTTTGAATGGGGATTTTGAGATAGTCGATTGGACTGGCCGGAGAGGCAAAGTGCAGGATGTAGTCGAGGTCACCTTTGATGTGGATGAATTGGCTCACATCGTGGTGGTGAAACTCGAAGCGGTCGAGTCCGGTAAGGTGCTCGATGTTGCGAAGGTCACCTGTAATCAGGTTGTCCATCCCGATGACATGGTACCCTTCGGCCATGAAACGGTCGCAGAGGTGCGACCCCAAAAAGCCCGCGGCTCCTGTGATGAGGACGCGCTTCATCCTGGGTTTTGGGTGGCCCTGCGGCCTATCGAGGTGTACTCCCAACCGTGTTCTGCCATTTCGTGGACATCATAGAGGTTCCGGCCATCGAAAATACAGGGGTTGTTGAGCCCGTCCTTCACCTTGTCAAAGTCCGGTGTCCTGAAGACCTGCCACTCGGTACAAATGAGCAGGGCATCGGCTCCTTCGGTGGCTTCGTACATGCTGGACGCGTATTGAATGCGGTCTCCAATACGACCGCGGACATTGTCCATGGCCTCTGGATCGAATGCCGTCACAGAAGCACCTGCATCGAGCAACTTCTCGATCATGTAAAGGGCCGGCGCTTCGCGGATGTCATCCGTTTCTGGTTTAAACGCCAGACCCCACAGGGCGATGTGTACACCGCTCAGGTCGCCATTAAACCGCTGGAGAATGGGGTCGAACAGCACCGTTTTCTGTGCTTCGTTCACCTCCATGACGCTGGTCAAGATCTCAAATTCGAATCCGACTTCACCCCCACTGCGGTGAAGGGCTTGGACGTCTTTGGGGAAACAGCTTCCACCGTATCCGATTCCGGGAAACAGAAAGCGCGGCCCGATGCGGGTGTCCGTTCCAATGCCCCTTCTCACCTTGTCCACGTCGGCCCCCACCTTCTCGCAGAAGTTCGCGATTTCATTCATGAAGGTGATCTTGGTGGCCAAGAAGGAGTTGGCGGCATACTTGGTCAACTCGGCACTCCGCTCGTCCATCACAATCAAGGGGTTGCCTTGGCGAATAAACGGCTTGTACAACCGGGTCATCACCTCCTCGGCGCGTTTGCTGCCTACGCCAATGACCACGCGGTCTGGCTTGAGGAAATCATCCACGGCGTAGCCTTCCCTCAGAAATTCAGGGTTGGATACCACATCGAATTCTACGCTGGCGTGCGCTGCAACTGCTGCTGTGACTTTTTCGGCAGTGCCCACGGGCACGGTGCTCTTGTCCACGATAACCTTGTACTCGGTCATCATCCGGCCCAGTTGATCTGCCACACCCAAGACATAACTCAAGTCGGCGCTGCCATCTTCATCGGGCGGGGTGGGCAGGGCCAAGAAAATGACCTCAGCGGGCTCAATGGCCTCCGCCAAATCTGTGGTAAAGGTGAGCCTGCCGGCTTTGATGTTCCGTTCGAACAGCACATCCAAGTGCGGCTCGTAAATGGGAACCTCTCCATTGCGCATGCGTTCCACTTTGGCCGCATCGATGTCGACGCAAATGACATCGTTTCCAGTTTCGGCGAAACAAGTACCGGATACAAGGCCGACATAACCCGTTCCGACTACAGCAATCTTCATAGCAATGTGGTATAATAATAGAAGCGCAAAGTTACGAAATCAGGGCCTCTTGAACCGTTTTTGCAATCTTGAGTGTGTGAGCGTCCGTCAGCTCGGTATGCATGGGCAAGCTGATCACGCGACGCGTCAAGTCTTCGGTGACCGGAAGATGAGGCTTGGCGAGGCCTAAGCCCATGAACGCACCTTGTTCATGAATGGGCTTGGGATAATAGATGCCAAATGGAATTTCTGAGCGCTTGAGGTGTTCGGCGACGGCATCCCGCCGCTCGGAACTGTCTCCTTCCGCTCCTAAAATGAGGGTGTACTGGTGAAATACATGGTGTGAGCGCGGGTGGCGCATCGGCGTTGTGACCAAAGCTTCATCTTCAAACAGGGCATCGTAACGCTCCGCGGCGGATCTGCGTGCTGCATTGTAGCCGTGCAGGTGGGGCAGCTTGACATTCAGAATCGCAGCTTGTATGCTGTCCAGTCGGCTGTTCATGCCGATCGTCTCATGCTCATAACGCTTCCGCGAACCGTGGTTGCAAATCATCCTGAGCCGCTCTGCGAGGTCGGCATCACGGGTAAAGCAAGCACCGCCGTCGCCATATGCACCGAGGTTTTTTGACGGAAAGAAGCTGGTTGTACCAATGGTGCCCATGGTACCTGCCATCGCCCCTTCCGCATCGTTCTCCTGCATCTTCCAGGTCGAGCCAATGGCTTGGGCGGTGTCTTCTACCACATAGAGCCCATGCGCCTCAGCCAACTGGTTCAATGCGGTCATATCGGCACATTGGCCATACAGGTGCACAGGGAGAATGGCTTTCGTGCGGGGCGTAATGGCAGCTTCAACCGCTGCTGGGTCCATCGTAAAAGTGTGCGGATCAACGTCCACCATCACAGGGGTCAGACGGAGCAGTTGTATGACTTCAACAGTGGCGATATAAGTAAAGGAGGGGGTGATGACCTCGTCCCCAGGCTGCAATCCCAATGCCATGAAGGCCGCTTGCAAAGCATCGGTGCCATTGGCACACGGCACGACATGCACGGGGTCTGCCTCCGTGGAGCCCAACCAGGTGGAGAGGGCGTGGCTGAAGTCTTTGACGGCAGGACCTTGTATAAAAGCTCCCGAGCGAATGACATCCAATACGGCTTGGTCGATGTCTTCCTGAATGTGGGCGTATTGGCCCTTGAGGTCCACCATGTGGAGTGGCGCGTCCTGTGGCATAGCGGGTTCGTTGTCGCGAAGATAGCCGTGCAGGCGCCACACGGTTCGATCTGATTGGCTGGGGACTTTCGGTATACACCAAATCAGATGCTCAAGGGAAGCTATAGTGTATAATTATTCGACAAAAATGAAGTATATTGAGTTAGATCAACCAAAATGCCGCCTTATTGTCTTTTCCACCTCCGTGTGGCCGTTGTCTTGTGTGCACTTTCTATGGGGGTCCCTGCCCAAGCCCAAGCCTTTAATCCCGATGCCAACAACGATGGTGCCGTGGGTGCGGGTGATGTCATCGCGGTGCTGGCGGTCTATGGCCTGCCTTTTGAATTGTCGCCACCGGCGCCCTCCATTCTCCACTTCGATCCCGATACCGTCGGCGTGCTCCCTTTGGGCTATGACCTGTACATCGCCGAGAACTTCACTTTCCCGTACCTCTATGTGACGGTGCCCGATGGCGAATACCCCGGGCAGTGTTTCAAGCTGGCCGTCGAGAAGCAACCTGACATGGACGACCAGCAGGTCTACCTTCAAGACACAGAGGGCAATTGGTTGACCATTGCCCGGCAGTATGACACCAATGGCCGTTTTGCGGAGATGGTGTGGACGGGAATGCGTTGGGTCTCCAGCCACCTGGAGTGACTTTTATTCGCAATCTGCCCACTTCGTCACCGCTGTTCCATCTTCATTTCAGAACTTCGCCGTCCTGCCCGGATGGTGGAATTGGTAGACACGACGGACTTAAAATCCGTTGGCCCGTAGGGCCGTGCGGGTTCAAGTCCCGCTCCGGGTAC
>JBELBZ010000029.1:0-31216 GCA_042095055.1 Crocinitomicaceae bacterium
TGAAGTCATCGGAGCAGCTAACGGATGTCATCGGGGCCGGCGAGAGCGGGGTTTAACTATGCGACATGCATTGATCAACCCCTCAAATCCAATCGCCATGAACGACTCCAACACCGTCATTTTCGCCTCCATATCTGGCGCATTCATCGCATTCGAACCCAGCACTGCGGCCAACACCACCGCCCCCAAATCCCGAAAAATGGCCAAGGCCAAGAAAAGCTGCGGCCAATGCCTTCTGTGCAAATGCAAGCGCATATTCGGCTAAACCTTCACGGCACCCTCAGCCGTACCTTCGCGGGCCATGTCTCCAGACCCGTCGACCTTTCACACTTGGACACTGCCCAATGGGCTGCGTTGTGTGCACCTCGAAGACGGTCGGAATGTGGGGCACTGCGGACTGCTGATCGAAGCGGGGTCGCGCGATGAATTGAAGGGTGAGAATGGGCTGGCGCACTTCATTGAGCATTCGCTGTTCAAGGGGACGACCAAACGGCGGACCTTCCACATCCTGAACCGGCTCGACAGCGTCGGGGCCGAGCTCAACGCCTACACTTCAAAGGAGGAAACGTGGATCACGGCGTCCTTTCTGTCGGAACACCTCGAACGGTCGGTGGAATTGATTGCCGATATCGCCTTCAACTCGACTTTTCCGGAAAAGGAAATCGCCAAGGAGCGCGACGTCATCATCGACGAGATCCACGCCTGGCGAGACAACCCCGGCGACGCCATTTTCGACGAGTTCCAGTCCATCCTCTACCCGGGCCATGCGCTGGGTGCCAACATCCTCGGCGATGAGAAATCGGTGGGTGGATTCGGACGAGGGGATGTGTTGCGCTTCATCGAGCGTCAATACCGCAACGACCGTCTGGTCTTCAGCTCCGTGGGCCCCATGCCGGCAAAGAAGGTCAAGCGGCTCACCGAAAAATACCTGTCTGCCCGACAGACCGCATCGTCAGAACTCGAGCGCATTGCCCCTCAAGGCTATGTTCCTCAGCGCATCGAATCAGAGAATGCTGTCCACCAAGTGCACGCGGTGATCGGGGCGCCCGGGTACGGGATGGGTGACCCCAAGCGGACGGCGCTGATGCTGCTGTCCAACCACCTGGGCGGACCGGGCATGAACGCGCGGCTCAGCCTCAACATCCGGGAACGGTATGGCATCTGCTACAACATCGAGAGCAGCTACTTCCCCTACGCTGACACCGGCGAGTTCACCGTGTACTTCGGGACCGACGTCAAGACGTTTGCCCGCGCGGAGCGGTTGGTGATGAAGGAGCTGCGGGACGCCCGTGAAAAGCGACTCGGCGTGGTGACGCTGAAGCAGGCCAAGCAACAACTCATCGGCCAGATCGGGCTGGGTGCGGACAGCGGAGCGGGCTGGATGTCGACCATGGGCAAGAGCATCATGCTGTACGACCGGGTCCGGCCACTGGAGGAGGCGTTCCACGCCATCGAATCGGTCACCGACGACGACGTGCTGGAGGTGGCCAACGAGGTCCTCGACCCCGACCGCCTGAGCGCCCTCGTATACTTCCCGCCCAAGTCATAGAAGGTTTGTCCTACTTTGGGCGTTCATGCTAGAATTGAACCTACGCTCTGCCCTGCTCTTGGCTTTCACCTTGTTGCCCATTTCTTGGATCGGTGCGCAAACAGCAGATTTAATCTCTGTCAGGAGCCTGTCCCAAATTCAAGGTCTGGCAAGCAACCTGAGCATTCCCAACGGCGTGCTTCCGTTGGACTTTGGGGTGGCCAAATACAGGGTGACTTACCCCATGGATTACCTCGGTGTGACTTACAATGCGACGGGCGCACTGTTTTTGCCTGTGGATGATGAGGGCAATGCCCTGACATGCGCATTGCCCACGCACACTTACATGCACGGCACCATTTTCGTCCGGGAGGATGCCCCCTCCTACAATGGCTTCGAAGGCGAACTCGGATTCCTGATGGCAACAGGCGGGGCGCTGGCACTGATGCCGGACTACATCGGGCTGGGGGGAAGTGAAGATGTCTTGCACCCTTACGTTCATGCGGCATCCGAGGCTGAGTCTGGAATGGCATTGCTGGAGGCGGTTTCAGCACTTCAAGACGGGTTGGGCATCAGCATGAACGGGCAGCACTTCGTCAGTGGATACTCCCAAGGGGGGCATGCTGCGATGGCCATGGCCCAGCGGATGCAAGAAGATGTCGGTGCGGGCTTCCCGTTGGCTGCCGCCGCGCCCATGAGCGGGCCGTACGACATGTCCGGGACCCAGTTGCCCATGGGCATGGCTCAAGAGCAGTACTCCAATCCAGCCTATTTGGCTTACACCTTGTTTGCATGGCAGCAGACCTACGGCAACCTCTACGTCGGCCTCGGAGAAATATTTCAGGAACCCTATGCCAGTGGCCTTCCCGCCATGTTTGATGGGGAGACTCCTGTCGACGTGATCAACGCTTACCTCTCGGGACCCACGGTGGACATCGTCCAACCGGGAGCACTCGAAGGCCTCATGTCAGAGGGCCACCCTTTTTTGGCTGCTGCACAGGACAACGACCTGTATCAGTGGATCCCAGAAAGCCCCGTCCAGATGTACTACTGCACTTTGGACGAGCAGGTCTTCTTTGAGAATGCCCTGGTAGCCGAGGCTTGGATGGACGCAAATGGCGCCACAACGTTGACCACAGTCAATGGCGGCCCCCTTGATCATGGTGGATGCGCCCTGCTGGCCATCCTTGGAGGAACGGTTTGGATCAACGACCAAGCGGACCTCTGCGCACCGAACAGCGTGGAACGCATGGAGCAGCCTCTCCTGACATGGCGCCCTGTTGACGGAGGCGTAACCGTGGAAGGCCTAGAGGCGGGAGAGGCTTGGACTTTGTGCGGCTTGGACGGCCGCATCCTCAGCCAAGGCCATGCCCCTGCAGGCCCCATGCAACTGAACATCGGTGCGGGTCTGTACTTTCTGCGGGGAGCCGCGAGCGGTACAGTCCGTTGGGCCTTGGATTGACAAAAGTCAACCGCTCAGCCGATGGCGGTCATGTTGTGGAGGCGAGACTGGGAAGATGTTTGACATGTCAATCACCCCAACACCCCCATCAACATGAACAAGTTTCTTTCCCCCGCTTTCGCCACTGCCTTGACCCTCGTCGCCACAGTAGGCTTCGCTCAACCCCGCACAGCCTACTCTGGCTTCACCCCGGTCAACCACGGACAGGGCACCGTCGGCTCAACGGTATCCAGCAACTCCAGGTCCGCTTCTGTTTCCCGAACCACCATGGGCTCCCACATGGGACAAACTCAGGTCGGCTTGGCCGCATCTGCGGATGCCTTGATCACCGAAAGGAGGTACCATCAGGCCCAATACGTCGCCACGGCAGTGGTCATGCCGTTGACCCAGGACCTGCGCGGCAACACGAAACGCGCATTCCGAACGGCGGCGCCAACGAAGGCTGCAGCCCTGTCCCGGATGCGCGATATCATCAGCGATATCGGCGTACCTGTCCGGATCATCAGCTTGGACATCGTGAGGCACTGACCTTCTGCACCTTTGGTTCTACTGCGCCGCCCCCTCCCAGGGGCGGCGTTTTTGCTTGTGCCTCTGATCCGCGATCCGCTGATGACAAATGTCATTGTCCACCCTGACCGGGCTCCTGAATCCAACGTCCAATCAGGTTCAAGTTTGACCCATGCAATGAACCCCTAAAAACCCCCTTGACATGAACATCAAATTGCCTTCCCTCCTCTTGGCTTCGCTGGCCTTGCTCGCCACAAGCTCGACCTCTGCACAGTGCAAGAAATTCTCGAAAAAACGCGTGATCAGTGCCATTGACGGCGCGCACAACATTGACCAGATCACAGCGGGCACCCTCGGCCGCGGTGAAAGTGCCGCAGCCTTGATTGAGGTAGAAACAACCGGTGAGGTCGACCTCATCATCAGCACCCATCCCAACCTTGGTGAGGTCCACTACAGTGTGGTGACGACCCAAGGCCAATCTCTGGCCTCAGGGTCTTCGCGTGGGAGCATTGCCCGGCTGCCTATTGCAGTAGAAGCCCACAGTGACATCATCGTTCACATTCAATCGGAGCAACCCAGCAGCGCATATGTCCCATTGGGCTGTGTGGCGATGGCCACCACCAAGGTGGTTCCCAACGAGATGGACATTCTAATGGGCGAGTAATGGCGCTTCTTATCCACCTTTCAGAGGGGCGGACGTTTGAGGTCAACACGGCTGAAGCGTTTCCGCCCCTTTTCTTTTGGGGCTGCGTTGGTTAGACCAACACAGCAGCAGTTCGAATCCGCTTGACCGCATGGAGGGCATGCTGGATGCAAGCTGAAGTGGTCATCCGGCTGAACGAAAAACGAATGGAGGTACGGCCTTCTTCATGCAGCCCCAAGGAGGACAACACATGGGAAGGCTGGGTGCTCCCGCTGGAGCAGGCACTTCCCCCAGAACAGGCAACGCCCTCCAAATCCAGGAGGAACAGCATCATGCCGTTCTTTTCGTGGGCTGGGAAATTCGCATTGAGCACGGTGTACAGGCTGTCACTTCTATCCGAACCCGCATTGAACCGGATCCCTGGAACAGACGCGCTCAAACCCTCCACCAGTTCAGACTTCAGGCCTTGAATGTGCGCCGCGTGCGACTCCATGTTGGACATGGCCAGTTCAAACGCCTTGGCCAGTCCAATGATGCCGATGAGGTTTTCGGTGCCACCGCGCATGGCCCGCTCTTGGCTGCCCCCCATGATTTGGGCTCCAATGCGGTGGCCGTCTTTGACGTACAGAAACCCTGCGCCTTTGGGACCGTGGAGCTTGTGTGCGCTGCAGGCTGCAAAATCAATCGGCATGTTGCCCAAATCCATAGGGTAATGCCCCATGGTCTGAACGGTATCCGAATGAAAGAGGGCATTGTGGTCCCAGCAGCATTGGCCGATGGCTTCTATGTCTTGAAGGATGCCGACTTCGTTGTTGCCATGCATGACCGACACCACGGTGGGGATCCCATCCGACAGCGTGATGGCGAGGTGATGCAAGTCGACTTTTCCCGCGGCATCGAGTTGGAGTAAACCGCAGGTGACGTCGTCCCTTTTGCCCAAATGCTCGGCCGTTTTGAGGACGGCGCTGTGCTCTGTGGCACAGGTCAAAATCCGTTTGCAGCCCAATTGATCGACACTGGCATGCAGCGCCATGTTGTCGGATTCGGTCCCGCCACTGGTAAAACAAACCGTTCTGGGTTCCACGCCGAGCTGCCCCGCGATCTGTCTGCGCGACTGCTCTATGGCGGTCTTCGTGCGCCGCCCAAACTGGTGCGTCGACGATGGATTTCCGAAATGGTCCCTCATGTAAGGGAGCATGGCCTCGACCACTTCTGGAAGCATGGGAGTCGTGGCAGCATTGTCAAGGTACACGTTCATTGCGTGGTCTACTTGTTCGGTTACAGTCTCCAAAAATAGTTCACGCGACGCGGTCTGTTGTCACCACGAGCAGATTAGGCGCAGGATAAAAGCTTGTCCTTGTATGTATTGACGAGGTCCATCGCCGCTTCTGGAGTGCCTGCCTCTGCGTAGACCCGCACAATGGGTTCAGTATTGGACTTCCTCAGGTGGACCCATCCTTCGGGCAAATCGAGCTTCACCCCATCGATGGTGGATGGCGAGAGGTCGGCGACTTCCTGGGCAAAATTGGCCAGCAGACTGTCCACATCCCACGCTGGATCGAGGTCGATTTTGGCCTTGACCATTTCATAGTGCGGGTATCCCGACCTCATCTCAGAAACCGACCCGCCTCGGTGGGCGAGGTGCGACAAAAACAGGGCAATGCCGACCAGCGCATCTCGACCAGCGTGAAGGGTGGGATAAATCACCCCCCCATTGCCCTCTCCGCCAATGATGGCATCGGTTTCTGTCATGGCATTGACCACATTGACCTCCCCCACTGCACTCGCTGTGTAGGACTGGCCGTGGGTTGCCGCGACATCCCTCAAAGCACGGGTGGAGCTCAAGTTGCTCACCACCGATCCCGGGGTATGAGAGAGGATGTAGTCCGCCACGGCTACCAGCGTGTACTCTTCCCCAAACATGCTGCCGTCCTCGGATACAAAGGCCAATCGGTCCACGTCGGGGTCCACCGTGATGCCCAGATGACAGCGGTGCTCCACCACCGCACCTGACAACGCTGTGAGGTGCTCGGGGCGGGGTTCCGGATTGTGAGGAAAACGACCATGGGGTTCGCAGTACAATTCAATGACCTCCTCTACGCCCAAGGCATGAAGCAATTTGGGGACGGCGATTCCACCAGTGCTGTTGACTGCATCCACCGCCACCTTGAAGCCCGCCTTTGCAATGGCGTCCCGATCGACCAGCTCGAGGTCCAAAATGGCCTGAATGTGCGCGTCAATCCAACCATCGTGCGCAGACACTTGGCCCAATTCCTCGACCGCCGCGAATGAATGCGGCTGGGACGACCTCCGAATGACTTCGGCCCCTGCATCAGCAGAAATAAAGGCTCCTCGGGCATCCAACAGCTTGAGGGCATTCCACTGGACGGGGTTGTGCGAAGCTGTGAGGATGATTCCCCCGTCAGCACCTTCGCCGATAACGGCCATTTCTACGGTGGGGGTGGTAGACAATCCAAGGTCGATCACATCTATTCCCATGCCCATGAGGGTCCCGGTAACCAGACGCTGCACCATGTCACCGGATGGGCGGGCATCCCGTCCCACAACCACTTTGGGCCTCTTTGTGTTTGAACCGAAAGCACTGAGGATCCAGCTTCCATAACCCTGTGTGGCCCGCACAATGTCCGGCGGTGTGAGGTTGTCTTCTTCCGGACCGCCAATGGTGCCGCGAAATCCCGAGATGCTGCGGATAAAAGTCATGCTGCAAAAGTAACCCTGTCAGGCGCCAACGAATACGAATTAACAGGCCCTTCCCACGGATTAGCCGCTGCGATTCCACATCTTTGAGCATCTCGTGAAGGAAACAGCCTCAGATGTTAAAAACACACGAGCCAAAGGAGGGTCCCGCACGAGAACAGAAGCTTAGTTTTAGGGGAGATTGATGCACGACGAAGAACTCAACGAACACGACTCGCGGGAAATGGCCAGTATCGTGGCCCGATACGAGGCCATGCTCGCTGCTGACGCTTCTGTTTTTTTCGATTTAGTGGAGCTCGAGTCTTTGATTGAGCACTATTTGAATGTCGGCAAGAGCCGCAGCGCACAGCATGTGCTGAAGTTTGCCAAAGGCCTGTATCCCGAAAGCCTCAACCTCAAGTTGAGGGAAGCCCAATTGATGGCGGGATCGGGCAATTTTCAAAGGGCCATTCCCCAGCTGCGACAGCTATTGGCCTTCGAACCCACCAACGACGAGATCCACCTCACGCTGGCGACCCTCTATTCTCAGATGTCCAAGCATCAGGAGGCCATTCACCACTACAGGCAGGCCTTGGACCTCGGTGATGCGACCTACCGCAGCGACCTCTACATCGACATTGCACTCGAATACGAGAACATCGGCCACTGGAACCATGCGGTTGAAGTGCTCAATGAAGCCCTCTTGGACAACCCTAAGAATGAAACGGCCTTGCACGAGTTGGGCTTCTGTTTTGAATCCATGGGCATGAGCGAGGAGGCCATCGGCGTCTTCCAGTCTTTTGTGGACCGCCATCCGTACAGCTGCCCTGGCTGGTACAACCTGGGAAATGTCTTCCAACGGACGGGCAAATACCCACGGGCCATCGAAGCTTATGAATATGCCCTGGTCATCGATGAGGGGTTTAGTCCTGCATTGCTCCAAAAAGCAGCGGCACTGACCATGATGGAGGACTACCTCCAAGCCATTGAATGCTACCGCGAATCCATGTTGATGGATGCTCCCCAAGCCAACATCTATACCTTGATGGGGGAATGCAAGGAGCGCTTGGATAGCCTCTCAGAGGCGGAGGAGTACTATTACTGCGCCTTGGATTTGGACGCCGAATTCGCAGATGCACACGTCGGATTGGGTGTGGTCTCTGAGATGCGGAAAGATTGGACGTCCAGCCTGAAGCACTTTGAAAAAGCAATGGCCTTAGAGCCAGAAAACGTAGAGTACCACATCCTGCTTGGCGGCATCCTCCGAAAAATCGGAATGCACGATGAAGCAGGGCTCATTTATGCCAACGCTTTGCTGTTGGAGCCCGACAACCTTGAGGTCTTTCTCGAAGCCGCAGATAACCTGCAGAAAGACGAACGCCATGACGAGGCCCTCGCTTTGTTAGACGGTGTGCCCGTGACTTCCAGCCGCGACCCTCTGGTCGTTTGCCGTAGGTTTGTGAGCCTGTACAGCATTGGTCAGACAAAGCACGCATACAGCTTGCTCGACCTCTCGCTGGAAAAGACACCTGACCTTTGCAACACGCTTGTTGAATTGTTTCCCAGCATCGCCCAAGATGCAGAATTCAGCCTCCGTGTCTTGAATGCCCCAAAAAACCAATGAACTTCCCTCTTCCCCATATGCCTGAGCGTACGACACGTCCTCGGGCACATGGCATCACCATGGTCATGGACAAGGGCCTGAGTTTGCGTGAAGCCGAAGACCTGATTGCCGTCTCTGCAGACAAGGTGGACTTCCTCAAGTTGGGCTTTGGCACCAGCATGTTTACCCCCCACCTCAAGGAGAAAGTCAAGCTCTACAGAGATGCAGGGATGGACGTGTATTGCGGCGGTACTTTATTCGAAGCGTTCTTGGTCCGAAACACCTTGGATGACTACCTCAAGTTCATTGATCAAAACGGGATTGGCTGTCTCGAAATCAGTGACGGTTCCATGGTCATCGACCACGATTACAAGTGTGAGTTGATCCACCGGTTAAAGAAGGACTTCAAAGTCCTTTCCGAGGTGGGATCCAAAGAAGAGGGCATCCTCATCTCTCCAGCCAAGTGGATCCGTATGATGCGGAACGAATTGGATGCAGGATCTTTCAAGGTTATTGCCGAAGCCCGAGAAAGTGGCACTGTTGGAATCTACCGCCCCAATGGGTCTGCGCACACGCAGCTCATCCGGAAAATTCTTTCAAAGGTGGACCTCAAAGACATCTTGTGGGAAGCACCACAGAAGACCCAACAAGTGTGGTTCATCAAGCAGTTTGGCTCCAACGTGAACCTCGGCAATATTGGTCCTGCTGATTTAATTCCGCTCGAGTGCCTTCGGGTGGGATTGCGAGGCGACACCTTCTTTCATTTCTTGCCTGACGAACTCAAGCAAGATGTCCTCCAACAGGAAGTCGAAGAGTCGTGATGAAAGAAATCGACGTTCTGGAACTCAAGTCCTGGCGCGACAACAATACGGCCCATCAACTCGTGGATATCCGCGAGGCCTACGAGTACGAAGCCGGCAACCTCGGTGGTGAGCACATCCCCATGGGAGAAGTGCTTGGGCGTCAAACTGAATTGCGACGCGACATTCCTGTCGTGCTTCAATGCCGGTCGGGTGGCCGATCAGCCGCACTCTTGTCTGCCTTGGAAGACCATTTTCAGATGGACAACCTCTACAACCTGAAAGGGGGCGCGCAAGCTTGGTCCGATGAGGTAGATGGCACCGTAGAGGTCGCCTAGAGATGAGCAGCCAACGCGATGTTAGAGCTTGGCTCCGCTTGGGTTTGCGGGGCATGGCCATGGGCGCTGCTGACTTGGTGCCCGGCGTCAGCGGAGGAACCGTCGCATTCATAGCGGGCATTTACGAAGAGCTGCTCGACACCTTGGGCGGTTTGGGCTTGGGCACCTTGCGGGATCTGTTCAAAGAAGGCCCTTCGGTCACTTGGAAGCGCTACAACCTCGGGTTTCTGGCAGCCCTTGTCGGCGGCATAGGCTTATCGGTTGTGCTCCTCGCAGGTGCACTCCACCACTTGCTCGCACACCACCCTGTTTTACTGTGGTCCTTTTTCTTTGGACTTGTAGCGGCAAGTGTGCCCTTCATGCTGCGCGACATCCCCCGAAAAGCATTTACCGGGCCTGTGTTGGCCATGCTCGCTGCTGGCGCAGGCATCGCCTGGTGGCTCACCGGGCTGCCGCCATTGATGCAGGGCAACCACCCCGCCTTCCTCTTTGGTTCTGGGGCCATCGCAATTTGCGCGATGATCTTGCCGGGCATTAGCGGTTCGTTCATACTGGTCATCCTTGGGGCTTACTCATCGGTGATCGGCGCCCTTAAATCGCTGGATATCGTGCGCATCATTGCATTCGCAACGGGCGCACTCACTGGGCTTTTGGGCTTCAGCAAAGGACTCGGATGGATCTTTCGCCGCCACAGGGAACTCGCCATGGCTTTGCTCAGCGGCTTCCTGATTGGCTCTCTTCGCAAGCTGTGGCCTTGGAAGGAAAACCTTCAAGCGCTGTTCACGCATTCGGATGGCCGGATTGAATATTTGCAGGCCAACATTTCACCCGGAAACCATGCAGACCCTCAGTGGATGTTTGCCTTGGTGTCTATGGCTGCGGGCGCCCTCATGGTGACCGGCCTCGGTGCGCTTTCCCGCCGAGGAACCCCCGCCCAAGACCCCGCATCCCCCGTTGGACATGACTGAAATACGCCGGCGGTTTGGATTGATTGGGCACCCGGTCGAGCACAGCTGGTCCGCGCGGTATTTCCAAGAAAAGTGGACGGCCCAAGGCATTGACAATTGTGAATACGGGCTCTATGATTTGGCATCGGTCGGAGAGATTGAAGCCCTGTGGCAAAAGCCAGGATGGGCTGGAATGAATGTGACCCTTCCTTACAAGAAGTCCATTCTTCCTTTTTTGGATGGATTGTCGCCTGAAGCCGAAGCCATTGGGGCTGTCAATACGGTCGCCTTTACCCCGCAAGGACGCATTGGCCATAACACCGATGCGGTGGGCTTCAAACGCTCCATCGCCCCTTTTCTAGAAGGCCACCACCAGAGGGCCCTCATTCTCGGGACAGGAGGTTCTGCAGCAGCTGTGCGCCACGTCTTAGAGAACATTGGGCTCGACGTCTTTCACGCGAGCCGCAAGCCCAGTGGACCGAAAATGGTGCACTATGAAGACATCACTGCAGAGGGCTTGAAGGCCACCCCGCTTGTGGTCAACTGCACCCCGGTTGGCATGCACCCAAAAGTGGACCATCTGCCGCCCTTGTCCGAGGGTGCCCTGGGAGCCATCGGCCCAGACCACTTGGTCATCGACTTGGTGTACAATCCCGCGCGCACCCGTTTGTTGGAACAGGCTTCTTTATTAGGAGCCAGAACATTAGGAGGCCTTTCGATGTTGAAACTCCAAGCAGAGGCCTCTTGGGATATATGGGAGGCCGAAGCATCCCACATTGAGCGCACTACAGCATCGCCTTGACCGGCTCGCGGACATCATCCTCAGCCCAGCTTCTAAAAAGGTGGTGGAGTACACCCTGGTGCACATTGCGCTGGGCTTGTTCTTTTTGCACCTGCTGATCTTTGGCATTCACGAGGCAGGCTGGCTTCCTTTCCCCATGCCTGAAAGCCTGTTCGGGCATCCGCTGCATGTGCTTTACACGCCTTTCTCAGCCATTCTGGTGGCGGAGGTTTACTTGCTGGTCTACCACCTCCCCTCCTCTTTTGCACGGTCGATGGGCAAGCAACTTGAGATTGTCTCCCTCATAGAAATTCGATCGGTTTTCAAGGACCTGTCGGTACTCCAAGAAGCCGATGGAACGGTGGTGATTTGGCCGTGGAACGACCCCTTCTTTCCCCACATTGTGGGTGCCGTATTGCTTGGAGCTTCTCTGGTGGCGTTCTATCGGATTTTGCCCCGGCGCATGGCGCGGCTCGAAGAGAGTGACTTGATGCGCTTTATCAGGTTCAAACGTCATGTGGCGGCCCTGTTGGGGGTGGCATTGGCTGTGATTGCCTTGTGGAGTTTCGGTCAATGGTGCCTCGACATGGTGCAGCACGCACAGGGCGGAACGGGAGCCCTTCTTGACCCCAACGCCATCTTCTACCACGACTTCTTTACGGTGTTGATTTTTGTGGATGTCATCTTGTTGGTCACCTCCCTGCGCTACCTCTCCAACTACGGCCTCATTTTGAGGAACTCGGGCTTTGTGGTATCCACCATCATTTTGAGGTTGTCCTTTGGCATGGATGGCTGGGGGGCCGTGGCGCATGAGGTCTTGGCGGCATTGCTGGCCTTGCTGCTGCTGCTGCTTCAAGCGGGGCTGCAGTCGGGTCACCGCAGGTTTGGACCAGAGAAAGTCCGCATTTCCGATTCGGAATAGCGCTTTATTCGCCCCGGGTTGCGAATTTCCCCTCCATGAAAGCGCCCCTCTCCCCCACAGAACAGCCTGGACCTTGGGACCAGTTGGAAACCATGACGGCTGTGGAAATCGCTGCCGCCATGTCGGCCTGTGACAGGGAAGCCGCGGTAGCCGTGGAGGCACTGTCTGCGGAAATTGGCGGCGCCATAGGCCGTGCTTCAGGCCTGGTCGCCAAGGGCGGGCGTGTCTTCTATCTCGGTGCGGGCACCAGCGGACGTTTGGGCGTACTTGACGCCAGCGAAATCCCGCCCACATTTGGCGTAGAAGGCGTCTTTATCGGGTTGATTGCGGGAGGAGACGGCGCCATTCGAAAAGCCGTTGAAGGGGCCGAGGACGATGCGGAAGGAGGCGTCCGGGATTTGGAGCGGCATGGTGCAAACGCAGGAGATGTGGTGGTGGGAATTGCTGCCAGTGGCAGAACACCTTATGTGGTCGGAGCCATGAAGTGGGCATCCGAACGCGGCATCACGACCATTGGCATCACGTCGAATCCCGATGGCGCCTTGGCGGGCTCCGTATCCATTCCCCTTGTCGCCAGCACAGGTCCAGAATTTGTAACCGGGAGCACCCGCCTCAAAGCTGGCACGGCACAAAAACTCATCTTGAACCAATTCTCCACCGGGATCATGATCCAATGCGGCCATGTCCAAGGCAACAGGATGGTAGACATGAAACTGGCCAACGAGAAACTCGTAGACCGCGGAGGAAGAATGGTGGCGGAAGCGCTGGACATCCCCATGGACCGCGCCCTGCAACTGCTGACCGAATTCGGCTCCGTCAGGAAAGCCATCGATAATTTTAACCCTCAGGATTAACGCTGGTCATGCACGACATCGAACCCTTCTACAATTGGCGGAACTTCTATGTGGCCAGTGACGATGAGCGTTCTCCTTTTTACGACCGTCAATACAGCGAAACGCACTATACAGAGCGGATTTACAACCACTTCATTCATCCGCAGTGGGACAACATCGGCAGCTCAACCCTCTTTGCCAAAATCCTCTTCGCCGATTACGAAGAAGGGTTCACCATCATTGAGTTTATCGGCGAATGGAACGACGTCCTTTTCAACGATGTGATGAACCTCAAACGCAACGTGATTGAAACCCTTCAGGGCGAGGGCATTCAGCGCTTCATTCTGATTGGGGAGAACATCCTCAACTTTCACTCCGGGGACGACTGCTACTACGAAGAGTGGTTCGATGAAGTCACCGATTCAGATGGCTGGATTGCATTGCTCAACTTTCGGGAGCATGTTACAGAAGAGCTCGCTGACGCTGACCTCGACCAATATTTTGTAATGGGCGGGGAACTGCAAGAAATGGGTTGGCGCACCTTTAGTCCTCCCCAACTCTATAGGCGCATCGACGATTGTGTGATGCACCGCATCGGGCAAGTCGGCTAATGCGAGGTGGTCAGACTGCCGCCTTCGACATCACGTACAACATCTCCCGGGCAATCTGAGCGCAACGCTCATCATAGGTCGCCTGTTCTTCTGGCGTTCCATCGCTGACTTTGGGGTCCACATAAGGCGTGGAGAACCGCATGGAAGAGCCGAAGACAACGGGACACCCTTTATCGGCCTGTGCGCAGGTCATGACCGCCGCAAAGCCAGAGGTCGGATTGGTATCCTCATCGCTGTATTTCTTGGAGAAGCAGATCATGGGATCCCGATCTGCAGCGTAGTGCACGGCATACTTGGGATTGTCGCTGATGGCCGCGGGGTGAATGTCCAAACCCGCGCGCCGAAGTGCACCGACTGCACGCTCATTAAAAGCCGTAGACTCGGTGCCTCCGCTGTACGTTTGAACCAGCGAGTCCAATCCAAAATGGTGGGCTGCGACCTGAGCCCAGACTTGCCCAAAGTGGCTTCTGCGGCTGTTGTGGGTGCAAATGAAATTGAGCTTGGCCACACCGGTGTCCTGCGCAGACTTCACAAATTCGGCCAGAGCCTCGAGCTCTGTAGCCCGCTCCAGCGGAATGTCCTTGAACTCAGCCTCTCTGTCACCGATGTACCGCGCCAACGGTGCCCACACGTCTTGGTTTGACATCTCCTTATTGTTTGCAGCGCCGCTCTGCTCTGGTGTTCCTCCACATCCCGCCAAAGTCGAGATCAGCACCGCAATGGCGGCCATTCGCATCAATTCCATGCTTCGAAATTACGCGGGTGAACGTGGATTTCCTCAACCCGAACATGAAGCTGCAGTTAACTTCGAAAAATGTCGAGCCGCAACGATGCACACGATGCCACTCCCCCCACCCCAGATGCGGGTCACCTTGCGCCTGCGCAAACGGAGGACGGCTCGATGACCATCGAGTCCAGCCGCTTCGGACAAGCCTACCACAGCCGTCACGGAGCGCGCACAGAGTCCCAGCACGTTTTTATCGAGGCCGGCTTCAACCACAGGCTCACAACAGGACCGCTCCCCGCCACACTTCGGGTGCTTGAACTGGGTTTGGGGACGGGGCTCAATGCCCTGCTCACCCTGCGCATCTGGCGTGAACACCCCTTGGGACGCCGGCCCAAACTTGAATATTGCGCATTAGAACCGCTGCCCATCCCAGGTGCTGTGCTCGCGCAAATCGACCCTGCAGCAGATGCCGGTGTGGACCGCGCTGAATCCGAAGCCTTGCATGCCCGTGAAGGATCCGAGCACCATCAGGTTCGGTGGGCCCCAGAAGCGAGTTTTACCCGAATTAAGCGCACCTGGCAGCACTTTGCAGCAGAGGGCCCTCCCACTTTTGACCTCATCTATTTCGATGCTTTTGCACCGGACAGCCAACCCGAATTGTGGACCGAGGCACGGTTTCAGGAGGCCCATGATTTGCTGAACGAAGGGGGTGTATTGGTCACTTATTGCGCCAAAGGTGCCGTGCGTCGGGCCATGGAGTCTGCTGGATTTGCGGTGGAACGCCTGCCAGGCCCACCGGGCAAGCGGGAAATGTTGCGGGCCACACGTCCCAAGCCGGAGGACCTGCCCATGCAGCGGTTCAATGTCAGGGTGTACTTTTTTTTGATGGCGGGAACTGGTGAAGCCACATCGCTGGCCCCGGGCGACCAGATCTTGGTGAGTGATGAGTTGATCGCCGGACGCCGCTGCACCAAATGGCCTGGCGGTGGACTAGAATTTGGTGAAGGCCCCAAAGATTGTGCCCGCCGAGAAGCGGTGGAGGAATTGGGACAACCCATTGAACTCGGAGACCTCGTGCACGCCACAGGCAGCTGTGTTCGCTCGGCTTGGCGGCCGACCGAACAGGTCTTGTGCCACTACTACCTGGCCCGTTTGCAGGATGCTCCTGCTTTCCGGGTCGCACAGAAACCCTTTGACTTCCAAGGGTCATCAAACCAGTCCTTTCGGTGGGAGACTGCCTCAGACTTCGACCCCGAATCCCTGTCGTTTGCCACAGACCGAGAAGCCTGGAAGGCCCTGACGGCCCATTGGGGACGTCACGCAGGGTGATTTAAGGCACCATTGACCCCCATTCCAAAGAGCGCGAAGTCGTAGCGCACGGGGTCCTCATGGTCCATCCACCTCAAGGCATGGGTCACCTCTTCGACCGCGCGCCAGTCATTGGCTTTGCGTTGGAGCAAGCCCATCGCCCGGGAAACCCCAGCAGTATGCACATCCAAGGGCAACCGCAGATCAGAAGTGGCAACCGAAGTCCACAACCCAAAATCCACACCGCGGTGCGGGGAACGGACCATCCAACGCAGGTACATGCACAGCCTTTTTGCCGCGCTGCCCTTGGCGGGATCGGCCACATGCTTGACCGTACGACCCGCCGGTTCGTCTTGAAAGAAACGCAACTTGAAGAGGTGCAGGGCCGCCCCCATATCGCTCACACCCCCACCTCCTGCCAGAGTTGGAGCGGCCGCAAATGCGTCTGCAAAAGCCCCTTCCAACCCCCTGTCGCGCTCCAGCGATTGGAGACAACGCACGAAGCGCTTGGCATCTTCTGCTTGAAAAGTGCGGTGCACAAAACCATCGAGCACAGCCAAATCCTTTGCTGTGGCCGACCGCACAAAGTCCGCCGGCGCACCATCCATCCTGTCCAACAGCTCATCGCAGGAGCGCAGGATGCTCTTTCGGTTGCCCCAGGCGAGGGTGGCTGCAAAAAATCCCGCGATCGCGATGTCATCCGGAGCACCAAAACGGTGTGGGATGCCCAGCGGATCGGCATCCAAAAAGTCGGGCTGCTCATAGCGGTCTGCCGCCTCATCCAGCAGCGTTTTCCATTCATCGAGCCTGGCTTTTGAAGGCCTCCGCCTGTTATTCTGCGGACGGCGTGGGCGACCAGTTGGGGAAGAAGATGATTCGGGCACGGTTGGGCACTAAATTCGCATATAGATGCAGTTTGTCCACCCCGAGGTCCTTTGGGCGCTAACGGCGCTGACCATTCCGGTGCTGGTCCACCTGTTTAGCTTCCGCCGGCACCGCAAGGTTTCTTTCTCTCAAACCGCCTTTCTCAAGGAGGTAAGAATGGAGTCGCGGTCCCGCAACCGCATTCGGAACTGGTTGGTGCTCCTCATGCGTCTCGCTGCGATGGCGTGTCTTATTCTCGCTTTTGCAGAGCCTATGTGGCCCACAGAAGACGGGGAAGAAAACGGCAGCCAGAAGCGTGTGTCCATATACATGGATACGAGCCCGTCCATGGAGCTGGAAGGCCGCAACGGCCCCATGCTGGAAGCTGCCAAAAATGGCGCTTTGGCCCTGATTGAATCTCACGCAGCCACAGACCGGTTCCACGTGGTGTCCTCTTCATTTGATCCTTCGGACCGACGCTGGCTCAACAAAGAGGAAGCCCTCGAACGGATGGCATCGGTGCAGCCTGGCCATGCCGCTCCCAACATTCGGGACGTGTTGTTCCACCAACAAGAATTTCTCAGCGATACCCAAGGAGAGCAGCGGCTGGCCTACCTCTTTACTGACCTTCAACAATCCAGCCATACCCTGACGGGCGAGACTGCTGGCATGGTCGACTCCACGCTGTTGGTGCGGTTTGTGACGCAAGCGGCCCAACCCAAGGTCAACATCCGGGTGGATTCAGCGTGGTTCGATGCCCCCATGAGGCTGGTTGGACGCAGTGAGGTCTTGAACGTGCGCATTTCCCACGACGCCCAGCGCCCTGTCGACGATTTGCCCCTGAGCCTGAGCATCAACGGACGCAAAGCGGCCATTGGTTCGTACCGCATCGTTCCCGGTTTGGCAACGGATACTGTCTTGCGCTTTAGGCATGAAGAAAGCGGCCCCGTGCACGCCATGATCTCGACGACGGACGCCCCTGTCACGTTTGACGATGCCCTGCATGTGGGATACAACGTCGCTGAGAACGTCAAGGTGGTGTTGCTGCAAGGCCGCGCATCGACGCCAGCTGAGCAAGTCGCTTTGGGGAGGCTGTTTGGTGATGCTGCGTTGCATGAAGTGCAATCCATGGAAGTGGCGTCTTTGGACTACGCAGGCTTGGATGCTGCAGACCTCATAGTCCTCCAAGGTGTTCGCGACCCCTCCAATGGATTGGTTGCGGCACTGTTGCGCAACGTTTCCTCGGGCAAGAGCCTGATGATGCTGCCCCCTGCTGAGGCCCTTGGGGCCGGTTGGGATGAATTGCTCGTCGGGCTTGGCGCCCATGGCGTGGCTGAATGGATGACATCCGAAGAGCCGGTTCGCTTGGGCAAGCTGCACCATGACCACCCTCTGTTTGCAGGAGTCTTCGCCCGTGCACCGCGGCGGGTGGACCTTCCTACAGTCCGCGGCTGGCACGCGCGCAGCCAAACCGGATCGCTGGAGCGCCATTTGATCTCATTCGCCGACGGCAGGCCGTTTTTGACAACGGGGCTGCAAGGTTTGGGGCGTTACCACTTTTGCGCCGCTCCCTTTGACCCCAAATGGTCCAACCTGGCCCAGCATGCCCTTCTGGTGCCCACTGCGCTCAGAATGGCAGAAACGAGCCGGGCCACAGGCCTTCAGCAGTTCACGGCTGGCAGCGATGTGGCCGTCCTGCTTCAAGGTTTGGACCGCGCTGCCGGTGCAAGCCTCTCGCTGCGGCCCGCTTCAGGGGGCGTTGCGGAGCAATTGCTCTTGGAATCCGGAACCGTCCCCGGCGGGGTAGAGGTGTATTTACCACTGCGTGATGCTGTCCCCGGACCGTATTTCATTGAATCTACATCTGCAATGGCAGGCAGCGGCGACAGCGTTTCAGTGGTGATGGCCTTGGGCATCAATCCTGCCCGAGGTGAGAGCGACTTGTCCATATGGGATCCAGAGGACTGGAAACAAGCTTTGACCACAGAAGGGTGGCGGCGCAGCGATGTCATCTCTTCAGATGTAGAAGACCTGATTGAAGAGGTGGAAGTCCTCGAAGCTGGACAACCCCTGTGGCTCAGTCTCGTCACCCTCGCCTTGCTGTTTCTCCTCATTGAAATGATCTTGTTGAAGCGCAAATCTGCGCTGCGTCAAGCACAGGAAACCGCTGCGCCCTAAAAACACTCAAGTCACCTCCATCCCGATCCCGACATGACCCGATACCGCGCCCCCAGACTCTTGCAACCTGGACATCCCCTGCACGGACAACCTGTGGATGTGGCTGTTGAAGATGGCCGCATTGTCTCCATTGGAGCCGCCTCATCCGGATCGAAGAATACAGGTGACCACCTCCTGTCAGAGTGTTGGATTTCGCCCGGATGGTGGGACGGGCAAGTGGACTTTCGCGACCCTGGCACAGAAAGGGCCGAAGGGCTTGTTCAAGGCCTCAAGGCAGCTGCACAAGGTGGTTTCACCAGGGTAGCGCCAGTGGCCTCGACCCGGCCTTGTCGGGACCAACCCTCGGAAATTCTCGCCCTCTTGCACAGGGCATCCGGGTCCGTTTGTGGGGTGCTGCCCTTGGCTGCCCTGAGCGTTGAACGCAAGGGAGAGCAACTGACTGAAGCCTACGCCCTCAAACGCGCTGGAGCAAGGGCTTTCTCTGACGATGCACCCATCGAACGCCCCGAATTGCTGCGGCGTGCACTGGAGTATCACCAGTCGACAGGACTGCCCGTTTTCTCAGCTGCACTCGACCCTCATTTCCAGCCAGACGGCGTCATGCACGAAGGTGCCATGAGCACTGCCTTGGGCTTGCCAGGCAATTCGGGAGAGTCCGAATTGCTGCGCATCGGAAGAGAGTTGGACATCCTGTCATACTCCGGAGGGCACCTCCACTTCCCTGTGGTCACAACCGCCGCTGGGATTGAGGCCATCAAGGCCGCAAAACAGCAAGGACACCACGTGACCTGTGGAACCACCGTGCACCACCTCTGTTGGACCGATGCTGACCTCGACGGTTTCAACAGCGACATGAAACTGTCTCCCCCTTTGCGATCTGCAGAGGACCGCGCCGCCTTGCGCACCGCAGTGTTGGATGGCGCTGTAGACCTGGTGGTCTCCGATCACCGTCCGCGCACCCCCGAGGAACACGACGTTGACTTTTTGGTGGTCAAGCCTGGGATTGCAGCGGTGCACGCCGTCGGTCCAGCGCTGCTTGGTGCTCTTACCGACCACGGTGCGTCCCCGGAAGCGTCCATAAACGCGTTGTACAACGTGATGGTGGCCGGACCTCGAAAAGTTTTTGCCGCTTCTGGATCCGAGATGGGACTGGAAGAAGGAGGGCCCGCAGAGTTCACAGTATTCTCCACCACCGCCACGGGCATTCCGCAATCGGAGTCAAAGGCCCCCAACACCCTCTATACCGGGGATACTGAAAACTTGATGGGACAGGTCATCGGTGTGGTGACCCCACGTGGCAGCCACTGGAACTGACTGCAGCCAGACCCTTAGGCCTCGCCTGTCGGGCCCCCGAAATTCACAGGAAACGAAGGCTCGGGCTGGGTTGTCATCTCAATTCTGCCGTGCTGCCCTTCAAACTTGCTGATGTTGTCCACCAGCATTTTCATGACCCGCTTGGCGTGCTGAGGTGACAGCACCACACGCGAGCGCACTTTGGCCTTGGGCGTGCCGGGCATCACTTGAATGAAATCCAAGATGAATTCTGTCTGGCTGTGGGTCACCACCGCGAGGTTAGAGTATACACCGGGTGCCACATCTTCGGGCAGTTCGATGTTCAATTTGGGCTTCTTCCCTTGGTTTTCCTCACTCATGAACGCAAGTTAACCCAGAGCTTCGAGGGCCTTAAGGCAGCACCGCCAATAATTCCTGCAGGGCGCTGACTTGGGCCGAAGCTGGAGAATCTGGTGGTGACTGTCCATCCGGATCGAAAAACACAGTCTTCCAGCCAGCATCGTGCCCCCCCACGATGTCGGCCCCGTGGTCATCCCCGATCATCCAAGCCTCCTCTTTGCGGGTTCCCGTGAATTGAAGGGCGGCCTCGAAGCACGCCTGAGCAGGTTTGAGGTGACCGAGTTCTTCACTGGTTAACAGGTGGTCGATCCACTTTGAAATGCCTGTATTGGTGACTTTGATGTGCTGAACTTCACTGAACCCGTTGGTCAAGATGTGAATTTCATGCCCCCTGTTTCGCAAGGCTTCCAGAACCTCGAGGGTACCGGGAATCAGGTGCTTTTGATGGGGCCCTCTTTCGACATATTGCCATCCCAGCTTCTCCGCCAACGCCAGGTCATCGACCCCGAATCCTTTGAGGGCCCGCTTGAACCTCTCAGAACGCAGCACCTCTTTCTGCATCTTGCCCTGCCGATAATCGGCCCAGCATTGCGCATTTTCTCTCTGATAAACGGCGTTGAATGCATCAAAATCACCTCCTCCCCTTTCGGCCAGGGAGAAGTCGGCGAACAGGCCTTTGAGGGTCTCCAATGAATTCCTCTCAAAGTCCCATAGGGTGCGGTCAAGATCAAAAAAAAGGACGGTACGGGCTGACATCGAAGTTTAAATCAAGGCCTGCACAGACAATGTGGTCAAGAATGCGCTCCATGCCGCATAGGCCAAAATCATAACCGGCAAAGTGTCGGAGCGGTTCTCAAAATATTTGAAAGCCAGCAGGGCCCCTACCGGAACCCCCACGAGACCGCCCAAGAAAGCGATTCCCAGCAAGCCGAAATTCTGTTTGACCCTCACAATTCTTCTTCGGTTGGGCGTGAAAGCGGGCTTGCCCTTGCGGCGGCGCACCTGGGCGCGCCACACAAAGAGCGAACGCACCACGGGCTGCAGGGCCAGCAGTCCGACGGCCGCACCACCGGCCGAATATGCGAACACCCTCCATGGATTGAGGCCCGCCGCAATAGCCGTGGATGGCATGACGATAAACTTGATGAAGCTGAAGACCATCCAACCGCCAGCTTCAAAAAAATTGGACCACTCCATGGAAGACAAAGGAAAGCGGTTCGGGGTGTTTCAACCCACTGCTTGGAGAACGTTGGGATATACCCTGCCCCATCCTGCCCACTCTCCCTCTGGCGCAAGGCTTTCGTTGTGCCACAACAAGCGAAGGGTTCCCCCGAATGGCCGCACACCGTCGGCGAGCTCAGACAAGTGCGCGGTCACCGTGGATGGGTCCATCCTCTGATACCTGCTCAAAGTGGCGTCCATCGCAGCAAAGGGGTGCAACATAAGCGGTGTCAAAGCCTCAGCCTGAAGGTCATACCACTGTCTGGGGCGGGTAAAACCACCTCGAAACCCTGTGCACACCGCATGCCCCTCAGTATGGTCTTCTGCAATGCCCAATGCAAGCAAGTGGCGACGTGTGGTCCCCGGCTCCATCCGCAGATAATGCTGTCGCGCGGCGGTGGGAGGGCGGCCCATGATCTCCGAGAAGCTGTGGAATTCGCGCTCTAATGCACGTTGATCCAATGCAGAAGCATAACCTGGATGCCATTGCACTGACCCCGGACTGGACGATTCCAAGCCCTGCATGAGCGCCTTGAGTTTATGACTCTTGGCCGGCAAACCCTTGTCGTGCGTTCCAAAGCGGGCCAGCAGAAAAAACCACTTGGGGGTCATCCCAAACTCACGGTGCCACGCATGGGCTTGCGCGTAAGTGTCGTAAGGGTCGGCAGCAGCACCCCGACAAACGCGCCAACGTCGGCCCGCCAAGTTCCAATTTCCCCGCACGACATCTCGGGTCCAAGCTCCACCTGTCCTCCAAGCTCCCTTGCCCACAAACGCATAAGCGCTGTCCACATCTAAAGTGGGCTGAACGTTGTACTCTGCCTTCAAGCGGACCTCGTGCTCAGGCCAAGCCTCTCCTAAAACATGTGCCCCGAGTTCAAATGCCCATTGCTCGCAGATGGGGAACGACAACCATCCCTTTTTCATGGGGACGGAATCCACGGGGTCAAACCTTCCGTGTAAATCACGTGGGGCATTCTCGACCCATTCCTCCATCCTGCTGCCCATCCAAAAAATCAAGGACAGCAGGTCTTGACCAAGATGACCCGAAGTGGGTGGAATGGACGTCCGCAAGCCCCCATCGAGCAGTCCCTCAGGCTCGATTCTGAATGCCCCCTCTACCTGAACTTCCCCGCCATACTGCAGCTTCCATACTTGTTGGGCCTGTTCAAAGGATGTGACATCCGGCTCATGACGCCAAGCGAGGCCCAAGACGGCAGTCAAAGACCATTGCAATGCCGCCTCCAGCCGGGAGGGCAACTGGGGAGCGTACACCCATACTTGCGGCAGGCTGGGAAACCGAGGCGTCATTCAAATTCGTTTCAACAGCCCATTCAATAGGCCAAGGGCGGCCCGACCTTCTCCGAACAATCCCGAACCTTCTACTGGTGATACAGCAGGGGCATGGCACAGATGATCTGCCAAGGCAGAACGCCCGGAAGGGGAAGTCAATTGCGCGGGATCAAACAAAACCGAAGCCCCGATGTCGATCAGTTCCCGCCATTCGGTGGTGTCCCGAAGTATGACAGCGGGAGTGCCCTGGTACCAGGCTTCCTTTTGGAGCCCCCCAGAATCGGTGAGGACAACATCTGCTTTGCACAAGGCAGCCTGCATTTCCAAATAACCCAATGGACCGGGATTGACCAGCCGGGAAGGCAGTTTCATGTGATGCGACTCCATGACCTTGAGCGTCCTCGGGTGAATGGGAAACACCACGCTACCGTCCGTGGCTTCCACCCATTGTTCCATGGCATCCAGGGCCCCTTGCAGCAGCTCTGGGTGGTCCACCGTGGACGGGCGGTGCAGGGTCGCCACCAACACCGGTGCCTTTCCCGCTGGCCAGCCTTGAACACTGAGATGCGCAGCAGTCTCGCGGGCGGCCAAGGCCAAGTCCAACATCACATCCCCCACCTCGATGATCCGATCTGGAGCCACTCCCTCACGGCGCAATTGCTCCGTCGCAGTTGGACCCGTGGTGCACAACAAGTCCGACAGCTGGTCCGTCATGATGCGGTTGTGTTCTTCTGGCATGGCACGGTCACCGCTGCGCAGCCCTGCTTCCACATGCACCAAGGTCACACCCGCATGGTGCGCTGCCAGCGCTCCTGCCAGTGTGCTGTCTGTATCCCCATAGACCAGAACCGCGCGGGGCTTGACCTGATCAATTTGCTGCGCTACGCCGCTGATCATATCCGACAACCGTGCGCTTCGACCGCTTTGAGCGGGGTTGATTCTGGCATCAGGCGCAGGTACGCCCAATTCAACCAAAAAATCCAGCCCCATGTGATCGTCGGAATGCTGCCCTGTATGCACCAACCATTGGCTTAACCCTGCCTTTGATAGAGCGCGGGTAAGGGCTGCTGACTTGATGAATTGGGGACGGGCGCCCACCACCGTTAGCAAGTCTTTGGATGAGGAGGGGTTGGGCGACATCAAATGAGGCGATTGTCTGCAAAGCTAAAATGTCCCATGCCAGCAATGATGATGTGATCGAGTATAGGCATATCCAAGGACTTTCCAGAAGTACAAAGGTCGCTTGTCAATTTCCGATCCGCTGCGCTGGGATTGGGATTCCCGCTGGGATGGTTGTGAACGAGCACCACAGCCGCTGCCCGGACTGTAAGGGCTTTGCGAAACACCACCTTGGGATCAACCACAGTACCCGATTGCCCACCCCGAGAAATCAGTAAATCGGCGATCGGCGCATTGGCGCGCGAAAGTGCCAGCGCCCAGAATTCTTCAACCTCCAAATCCAAGAGCCTGGGCCTAAACCTCGAGACAATGTCTTGGGCGCAAGAGATCCGTAAAAGTGGCGCCTCTTCTCTGACCATTCGCCTGCGCCCTAGCTCCATAGCGGCTCCAATCAGCGTGGCACGTGCATCCCCAATGCCCCGCATCGCCCGCAGCCTCAGCAGGTCACATCGCCCCAAAGCATGCAAATCGCCATCGACCTCCGACAAGATGCGGCGTGCTACCGCAATGGCATCCTCTCCCCGCGTGCCGCTGCCCACCAGGATGGCCACCAACTCCTCATCGCTCAATGCACCCACACCATGGACCATGACCCGTTCGCGCGGACGCATTACCCCTTCGAGGTTAAGCCATGATAGAAGCGAGGTAAACCCCAAAAAAAAGGGAGGCCAAAGCCTCCCTTAAAAAAATCTTGAATGGCCTTCATGAGGCCAAAATGGTTAACCTTTTACAGTGTCCAAGTGGCGGACAAGGCTGCTTTTGAGGTTGCCTGCTTTGTTTTTGTGAATGACGTTCTTCTTGGCGAGTCGGTCAATCAACGATGCAACCTTGGGGAGCTGGTCTTCGAGCTCTTTGGCATCGGTGGTGGCGCGATACTTCCGCAAAGCATTCCGCATTGTTTTGTGGTAATAGCGGTTGCTGAGACGCTTGGCCTCGTTGGAGCGGATGCGCTTGAGGGCTGATTTATGGTTCGCCATGCTTGCGTTTTGGGGGGGCAAATATAGTCAACTGCTCCATGCGAAACGACTTAGTACCAAATCAAGTGCACCCGAATGGTTGTTGCGCCGTCCGTAATGTCGGTTTCAGTGCGCTCAGAGTCGAGGTGATCCTGCACCTTGAATGGCAATCCCAAGGCAATGAAATCCTGCGTTGTAGCCACATCTGCATCGAACACAGTGAACTCAAATTCGGTATTGAAATCTTCCAGCTCAATGTTGACGGCAACAAAATCCAAGTCTACAGGCAACGACGCGTCTTGGGCTGTTCCGGTTGTGAAGAGCACTGTTTGTGAGGAAGCGATGCGCAGTTCCACGTAAAGGTCCGGGGGACCTTCATCCACGGTGTCTTCAAAATAATTCGGATCTGTCACCAGCACCTCAACCCTGTCGATCACGCACCTCGTAATTGGCTCAGGCTCTTTACACCCTGGAAAAATTAAGCACAGCGCCAAGATTGCCAGGGACCATTGAATGTGGTTGGATTTCATGCCTTCAATTTCGGAAGAAAGTTTGTAAAAGAGAGAAGGGCGCCTTCGCGCCCTTCCTTCCTAACAATCTACTTGCCAATCGCCATTTCTAACGATAGCTGAGGCGAAGATAAGACCTGGTCTTCATATGTGAAAACACGTTATCACCTCCCTTTATGCTTTACTTCTTGAAAATGAAGCGGGTAATGTACAACCCCTGTCCATCTGGCTTTCCGGCGTCGGACTCGACACCGCTCACAACAAATTCGAGGCTCCATCCTGCGGCCACCATGTTGTTGACCTTGTCGGAGATCAAAGCGTCGTTGGAAGCAATGTTCTGGAAGTTGATTCCTGCAGCACTGAAGAAGTTGACCAGCTTGGTTTCCTTGAAATTATCCACCTTCAAATCTCCACGCTTCACATTTCCTTGATCGCTCTTTTTGCCATCGATGCGCTCGGTGGTCGCTGCTTCGCTGTCTGCTTCAGAAGTCGTTTCGATGATACGTGAACGGCCAACACCGCCAGGAACAATGCTCTCTACTACGGTTACAATCTTGTACTCCTGAGCGGCAGAATCCAAGCAAGTGAACAGGGCCAAGGCCCCGAGAAAAATCAATTTTTTCATGGTGTGAATGTTTTGTGTGGGCGAAAGTTAATACCCAAATACTGGTGGGCTTATCTAATTGAACGGTGAACCCTGGGAGATAAGCTGCATGGCCTCGCGGTAAAAAGAAGCACCCTTGTCTCTGGCGTACCACTTTTGAACTTCCGCCGCAAAAACACGGTATTCCGGTTTCGGCTCCGGGGCCAACCGAAAATCAGCCACCATCTCCTGAGCTTCCTGAGGCCGGGGTCCCCACTGCATCAATACCTCTCCCTTTGAATCGGCCACGATCCACAGCGGAATTGCCCGGCCGCCATTCGTAAGAAAATCTTCGATGATCTGCGAAGGTGCATCCCGCAAAACCACATCCAAAGGAACATGGGCACGCTCAGCCAAAGCCCCAATTAAAGGAACAGTTTGGGCAGCGTCTCCACACCAACTTTCGGTGATGACAACCCAATGTTGGTCTCGCAGCACTCCACTGGTGAGCAATGCATCGAGGTCCGGTGACCAGTCTGCCGTTTTCCCTATCCGGTGCATTCGAAAGGCATTCAGGCGGGTATACTCGGACAATGCTTCAGAAGGTTTTGGACCACTGTGCGTCCTTGATTCCGACCATTGCTGCACCGCTTTCACGTAGTCTGGATACGTCATCGCGCCTTTGCGCCCCCCTTTCCACCACGCTTCCCAGCGTTTTCTTTTTTTTTCCATCAAGATGAGTGCTGGGCTTCTCGTTGCCAGGACACCCAAGCCTCAGCGGCCTTTCTGCCTGAACGCATGGCCCCTTCAAGAGAAGGTGCCAAAAAAGCGTCCCCTGCTCCAAACACGCCTGTCTCCAGCTCGGGACCTCGGGGGCGGTTACCAACCGGTCTGTTTCGGGGCAAGGCCCGATCAATCGCAACACTCCATTCGACCTCTGTGCATTCTACTCCCGCATCATGCAGTTCTTTGCGCATGGCCTCAAGTGCCTCCTCCACCGATTCTTTGGGATCTCGCAAGCCTGTGACATTAACCCGTCCTGCTCCTTGAGTGCCCTCTAGGTCTTCCATGAAGTGCAGGTTGGTCACTTTCTTGGCGCCGGGAATCAATCCAATCACCGCTTTTCCAAACCGAGGTGTGCGGGACCGAAACACCGCATTGACGCATCCATTCCAATTCCCACTGGGGTAGTTCGGATGCAGCCCGGGAACGGCTATGATGGCTCCCCGCTCAACCGGAATTGACTCCCCCTCCAAGTGCAGGGTTTCCCGTGAGCATGACACCACCTTGCGCCCCAATTTGACTTCCGTTCGGACCAGCTGATCGGCCAGCTGATGTGCGAGGGCCTCCACGCCTCTTTTGGGCCGCAGCACCTTTCCCTCAGCCAACATTTTAAAGGTGAATTGAAATTGAGCTGCAGGTGTCTGGAGTGCCCCTTCCAAAAAGATTCCCGAGAAAAAAGGAAGGAGAAACTCCTGCACGAAGGCGTCAGAAAAACCCCACTCTTGCAAGAACGTTGACGTGCTCTTGTGTGACCAAGGCCCCAATTCGACAACAGGTGCGGCGCGGTTTTGGGGTGAATTGAAATGGCCATTTTGAATGTCCAAAGCAGGGCAACGCCGCAGTTGGATGAGAAGGCGCAAGACTTTTACCCGGTCAGACCAACTGCCAATGCCGCTTACCAATGTTGCCGGAAGCCACCCCAAAGCCCTTCGTGGATCGGCAAGCGTGCGCCATTTTCCACGTGAAAAAACCTTGGCCCCAGGCACAAACGCGGCACACTCAAGGGCCTCAAAATCCACCCAGCGCTGCAGTTCGGGATACCCTGCTTGCAATACTTGGAAACCGCGGTCGACGGGAGTGCCATCGGGCAAACTTTCAGTGCGAAGTCTGCCACCGAGCCGGTCTGATGCTTCGATCAGGAGGGGACTGAATCCCGCCTTTTCCAGTGCGAGACAGGCGGCCAACCCTGCAGCGCCTCCGCCGATAACGACCGGTCCTTTGTCGTATTGCATGGTGATGGGTCAATCCAATGAAGGGGGTGCAGTGGGCGCTGTTTTGCCCGAATCGGACACCAACCGCTGCAACTCCAACAACTCTTCTGCGGTAAAGTCACGCCATTCACCGAGGGGCAAATCCAAATGCATGTGCATGATCCGCACCCGCTTGAGCCGCACCACTTCGTACCCCAAGTGCTCACACATCCTGCGGATCTGACGGTTGAGCCCCTGGGTCAAGACAATCCGAAAATGGCGGGGGCCCGTTTGTTCGACCTCACAACGCCGTGTCACGGTATCCAGAATGGGAACACCCCCGGCCATGTCCTCGATGAACCCGTCCCGGATGGGTCGGTCCACCACAACCAGGTACTCTTTTTCGTGGTGGTTCCGTGCCCTCAGGATTTTATTGACCACATCTCCATCCGAGGTCAGAAAAATCAGCCCCTCACTGGGCTTGTCCAAACGGCCCACAGGAAAGATCCTGCGGGGGTGGTCGATGGCGTCAATGATGTTGTCACGCTCCCTTTTCTGGTCCGTCGTGCATACGATGCCCACAGGCTTGTGATAGACAATGTACACGTGGTCTTCCGCCTTGGTAGGCTGTCCGACCGCTTGACCATCGACTTCGACAATGTCACCCGGCATCACCTTGGTCCCCAATTCGGGAACAACACCATTGAGGGTGATGCGTCCCAGCTCCAACAGCTTGTCTGCTGCGCGGCGAGAGCAGTGCCCCACTTCGCTGAGGTACTTGTTGATGCGAATGCCTTTGGCAGCCTCCATGTTGCAAATAACGGGGAGAGCAGGTTCAGTCGACGACGACCCAACGCCACCGGCTTCCGTCTTCTAAGGTCAGCAGGTACACCCCTGATTCAAGGCCATCACGGCACACCCCATTGGCCTGGTTAAAACGCTGGCGCAACCGCCCTTGCGTATCCATAAGGGTGCCTGACGCAGGCATGCCGTCCCAACGTACACAAGCTGAAGAAGGGTTGGGGCCCAAAGTCCGGGCCGCGCGGCCTACCGTCCCGCCGTCATCCAGAATGATGGCGTAGTTGTTGGTGGATGCGGCCGTTGGTGTGGCGAACCAGACCCAGTAGTCGGCCCCGTCTGGATAGCGTCCCAATGAAGCGTCCAGCTCCGATGGACCAAAGGCAAAAAAATCGAGCAAGACCCATACCTCTTCCGCCTCATTCCAATCAAACAACGCGATCTCATCGCCGCTGGATGAGAGGGTAAAAGGCGCATGGTATTCGCCCTGCTCGGGATCGTTATCGGCCCAATAAAATGCCCAGTCACCAGGTTCAAGCGTCCCCTCAGGCAGGGCGTATTTGTTTGGCACGCTCAGGTTGTCGGTCAGGTATTTTCCGCCCAACTCGATGGGAGAAGACCCTGCATTGAACAGCTCAACCCAGTCGTCAAACTCGCCAAAGGCGTCCGATACGTTGTTGGCGTTGGAACTCATGAGCTCGTTGACCACCAAATTTGATGGAGACAGCCCCACTGTGGCGGTGACGGGCTCACAAGGGAGCCAACGCTCCAAGCCAGCAGAGCTGCCGACTTCCACCTGGTAATCCACCGTGGTCCAATTCCATTGGATTGGAACCTTCACGCCCCAAGTGCCGTCCCCGGCCTTGCGGTCGCCGTGTTCGCCGTCATCGTACATGGTGAACGATTGAGGACCGCTGCCTGGATCGACCCAACATGTCACCTCTACATCGTCCACCCCGCCATCGACAATGGCCCTGACGCGGAGCGAATCCAACACCGGAGCGTTGTCCTCCAATTCGTGGACAATGAGCACCGGATTCTCATCATCGAGCTGGTTGTAGAGTGAATATGAGCGGTTCGTGAGCCACGGCGCAATCCCGTACTCGACATGTCCACCCCATGCCTCTTCGATCGAGGCTTCAAAATCAGAAGGCTCGAACCCAAACGATTGAGGGTAATACCCGTCAGAGGCGATGTGCGGCGCGAGCATTTCAAGGCGCGGCTCCAGAAACGCCATCACCGTATCGGGGTGCGCATAAACATTGGAGACCTGGCGCAGATAGTAGGTGTACCAGTCTCGGTATTCCGGGTCTTCCATGAGCCGATCATACAGCGGCCGGTACTCTGTGGACCACGCGTAAGGGTTGCGTGACTCCCAATCGCCGTCCACCCAATCGATGCCCCAAGTGTTGTCGAGGTCGTAAGGGATGTAGTCGAAAAGGCCGGTTTGAGGGTTGTGATAGAGGTAGAAGTTGTTCTTGTTGCCAGTGTACCCATCCCAATTGCCACTCACCACATCCAAGGCCATCACTTTTAGGAAGTCCGCGACATTGAACACCTCTTCAATGGCACATTTGAAGTCGGCTTCTGGCGTGTTGTTCAGGACATCGATGAATTCCGCGATGTCGCTGTAGTCATCCTCCTCGGTGTTGGTCTTCAGCTCGTAAGCCCTCCGCCCATTGACTTCAAACTTGTAATCATCTGGATAAGGCCCCACGTATTCGAGGGTGGCGGGCCACAGGCACTTGTAGAAATTGCCGCCATCCTTGTCGTAATACTCCTCGACAAACTCCTCGTCCATGTGCTCGGTGTTGACGTAGACCCCCATGTATTCGCCGTTCAGCATCACCTTGACCATGCTCGTGCGGGAACCCGCTAGGCCCATTTTGCGAAGGATGTTCCAGCTCAATGCGGCACGGAGCACGGAAGGGTCGTTTTGGTTGGCGTTGAGGTTCAACTTTTCCAAGTCGGCCCATTTCTGGCCAGGGATGAAGGCGTTGAGGTCCACCTTGAAACTCTTCTTTGGAGCAAACAAGGAGGTATTGCCCCTCAGGCGGACCGCCACCGTATCGATGAGGGTATCCAGCACTGCAGATTGATAGCCTACGGTCGCAGGGAAAGGATTGGTCGATGCGTATTCTACATCCCCAAACAGCATCGCCTCAGCGCTGTCGGCATCCATGGTGATGACCACCGTCGCCACCTCATCCTGCAAAAAAACTGGGCCCCAAGCGGGAATGTCAGTTTGGGCACTGAACTGGGTCGCCCAGCACCACAACAAACCCAAGAAAATGCTGCGGCAAGTCCACGCGTTGAGCGACGT
>JBELBZ010000030.1:0-27110 GCA_042095055.1 Crocinitomicaceae bacterium
GTGAAGGCCCTTCCTGCGTGCCGGAAATCGGTTTGGCGCGGATGGATTTGCCGCAAGTGTCCGACCAATGAGAGTCCCAGCAGGGCGCCGAGCAGTCCGCGTTCAGCCCATTCAGGAAGCCCCATTAACCCAGTCAGTCCTATTTCAATCAGCAACAGGAGGGGAATGAAATACGGGGACAAATAGAGCAACCAATGTCCGGGAGGTTCGAAGAGTACATGGCCACTTCCATCCTCTCTCACCTTGAGTTCGCGGACAGGGATGAGGGTGAGCATGCCCACGATGGCGTGCAGCGATTCGTGCTCAATGGTGGTGATGAACCGCGCCCATCGGATGTGCCGCCACCACAGGGCCCATAGGATGAGAATGCCAGCAAACCCCGCCCAAAAAGGCCATTCGTCAGTGCGCATCAGGGGATGGATTTCGGCCCATATGACACGCAATGCGGCGGGCAGCCCCAATAAAGTCACCAGTCCCAAGGGCCAGCGCAAGCCCTGGAGGCCAATTCTGAGGAACCTTCTCAAGGCAGTGCGGTCTCGTATTGAATGGACACCTCCATGCGGTGGTTTGACTCAAGCCGGGCTTGCAGCCATTGATTCAGCAGATTGCGAAGAGAATCCTCCATTTGAGGTTCTGGGAATGGAGCATCCAAGGTGATTTCAAGCTGCGCCATGAAAGTCTCAGGTACTTGGGCGTTTTTTCCTTGCTCATTGATGCGTCCCCAACGCACCCGGGTCGCATTGGGGCAAATGGTATAGAGCTCGTTGCCAATGCCGGCAGGCAGCAGTTTGGACTCCAACTGCCGCAGACGGCCACTGGTTAGGGTCAATTCAGCATTCAGCTGTTGGATCTCTCGGTCTTTGGCCGTCAGATCTGAGAAGCTGTTCATCATAAACTCCATCTGCTCTCGGATCTCCTCAATGTCAGCTTCATTGATGCCGTTGTTGATGAGGTTGAGGTTGAATTTGGGATGGGCGGCGGCCAGTTGCTGCTTCCATTGTTCTTCTTGTTCGGCCGTGACCATTGAGCCGTAGATCGAAACCTCGAGTTCCGGCGGAGCCACATCGCGGTTGATCTCCAAATCAACCGTGTTGCCGGGAATCTCCATGTTGTCTTGGACAAACAGTTGCAATGCGGCGTTTTCCCTGCTCTCTTGAACGATGTTGTAAAAAATGTAGCCAGAAGGGCCGAGAAGTGCGAGGAAGAGGAGGGCAGAGAGGCGCTTGTACCTGCGTTCTAGGGCAGGCTCTACATAGTGCAGAATGGGAAACCTCAAGTACCGCACAACCAACCAAGTGGACAGCGCAATCAGGGCGGTATTGATGAGAAACAGGTAAAACCCGCCGGCAAGAAAATTCCATTCACCGTTGGCCAATCCATAGCCTGCCGTGCACAAGGGTGGCATCAGTGCGGTGGCGATGGCCACACCTGGAATCACATTGGATTTTTCTTTTCGCGAGCCAGCCAAGATGCCCGCGAGACCGCCAAAGAGGGCCACCACCACATCGAGCAAGGTGGGTTGGGTCCGCGAGAGCAGTTCACTCGACGCTTCATTGATCGGAGAGAAGACGAAATAAAGCGCACTGGTCAGGATGGAAATGCCCACCGCAATGCCGAGGTTGGCCATGGCGGTTTTGAACGTCGATGCATCGTTGGTGCCCAGGCCCAGACCGATGCCCATGATAGGACCCATGAGGGGGCTGACGAGCATGGCGCCAATGACCACAGCGGTGGAATTGACGTTGAGGCCAATCGAGCAGATGATGATGCTGAACACCAAAATCCACAGGTTGAAACCTCGGAATTCAATGTCCTTTTTGATGCCATTGATGGTCTGCTCTGCGTCCGCCAAGTCAATGATGCGGAAGCGTTCTATGGCCAAAGGCCTGAGCAAGGCCATGATGCGGTGCAAAATTGACGGGGGAGGCGTGCTCGAGCCTGTTGTGCCCTCCTTGCCATTGTGGCCGGTCGTTTCGGTTGCTTGGGGTTCCTCCTGTGACATGTCAGAAAAAATCAGGGCAAACGTGTACAACGTCTTGCATCCTTGTGACGTGAACATAGGCTTTACGGACGAACCCGTTCCTACCTTCGCTGCACGCTTTCGCACCTTCATACGTTCGCAACATGGCCCAACGCGCATCCACCGCCCCTGCCACCCTTCAGCAAGCCCAAGACATGGGTCTGCGTCCAGAGGAATTTGACCAGATTGCCGAGATCCTCGGCCGCACGCCCAACTTCACCGAGATGTGCATCTACTCGGTGATGTGGTCCGAGCACTGCAGCTACAAGAATTCCATCAAATGGCTCAAGACCTTGCCCAAGGATGGTCCCCATTTGTTGGTCAAGGCAGGCGAGGAAAATGCCGGTATTGTGGACATCGGTGATGGCATCGGTTGTGCCTTTAAGATTGAGAGCCACAACCACCCAAGTGCCCTCGAGCCATACCAGGGCGCTGCGACCGGTGTTGGTGGCATCAACCGGGACATCTTTACCATGGGCGCGCGCCCCATTGCCCAGCTGAATTCGCTGCGCTTTGGTGACCTCGACCATCCTAAGACCAAGTGGTTGCTCGACGGCGTGGTGCGCGGCATTGGCGATTACGGCAACAGTTTTGGTGTGCCCATCGTCGGAGGCGAAGTGTATTTCGATCCCGTGTACCAGGTCAATCCGCTCGTCAATGCCATGAGCGTCGGCTTGCTCGACAGCGACAAAATCATCAGCGCCAAGGCTGGCGGTCCCGGTAACCCGGTGTACATCGTCGGCTCTGCTACAGGAAAGGACGGCATCCAGGGCGCTTCGTTTGCCTCCAAGGACATCACTGAGGACAGTGCAGAAGACCTCCCCGCAGTGCAGGTGGGCGATCCGTTTCAGGAAAAGCTGTTGCTCGAGGCTTCATTGGAGCTGGCCGGCAGCGATGCTGTGGTCGGCATGCAGGACATGGGTGCTGCAGGCATCACCTGTTCCACCTCAGAAATGAGCGGTGGCGGTGGCGTCGGTATGGACATCCGATTGGACCTCGTGCCCAAACGACAGGCCGACATGGAGCCGTTTGAGATTTTGCTCAGCGAGAGCCAAGAGCGCATGCTGGTGGTCGTCAACAAGGGCCAAGAATCCGAGATCGAGGCCATTTTTGAGAAGTGGGACCTCCACGCGGTCAACATTGGTGTGGTGACCGAAGGCAACACCCTGCGTTATTTCGATGGGGAGGAGTTGATTGGTGAAGTGCCCGCGGACAGCTTGATTTTGGGCGGAGGCGCCCCGGTCTACGAGCGCGAATACAGCGAGCCGGCTTACGTCAAAGAGATTGAGAAGTTTGACCTCAATGAGGTCCCTGAACCGGAGGACTATGTGGCTACGGCCAAGGCCTTGGTTTCACGCCCCAACCTCGCCTCCAAGCGCTGGGTCTACGAGCAGTATGACAGCATGGTGGGGACGGTGAACCGTTCTACAAACCGTCCTGGCGACGCTGCTGTGGTGCAGGTCAAGGGGTCTACAAAAGGCCTCGCCCTGAGTGTGGATTGCAATGGCCGGTATGTCGAAGCTGATCCCCGCAAAGGATGCGCCATCGCTGTGGCTGAAGCCGCCCGCAACATCGCCTGTGTGGGAGGTACCCCCAGCGCCATCACCAACTGCCTCAACTTCGGTAACCCCTACAACCCTGAGGTGTACTGGCAGTTTGTCGGAGCCATCGAGGGCATGGGAGACGCCTGCCGCGCGTTCAATGCCCCTGTTACGGGAGGAAACGTCAGCTTCTACAACCAAACGGTCGATGCCGACGGAACCGCAAAGCCGGTGTACCCGACGCCGACCATTGGCATGTTGGGGCTTTTGGAGGACGCCAGCCGTCAGATGACCCTCGACTTCAAGGAAAAAGGGGAGTTGATTTTCTTGTTGGGAGAGGCGCACAACGACCTCGGTTGTTCAGAATACCTCGTGGCGATGCACGGCGTGCGATACAGCCCCGCGCCCCACTTCGACCTCGACTTTGAAGTGAAGTTGCACGAGGCGGTGCGCATGCTGATTGACCGCCGATTGGTGGCATGCGCCCACGATGTCAGCGATGGTGGCTTGTTCACCGCGCTGGTGGAGATGGGCTCGCCCCGCGGCTTCGGTTTTGATGTGGAGAGCGACAGTGAAGTGCGCTTGGACGCGTTTTTGTTTGGAGAGTCCCAGGGCCGCATCGTGGTGACGACTACAGAGTCTGATCAAGAAGATTTTCTCGATGTCCTCGGAGAGGTGGGCATCCCTGTGACCTTGCTGGGACACACCACCAAGGGCAAGTGCGTTGTGGATGGCCAACACTATGGATTTATTGGTGAATACCACCAAGCCATGGAGACGGCGATTCCCGAAGCCATGGCCCAATAAAAACAACGAACCGACGTTCCAACCGCATGCGCCTGCTTCGCTTTCTCATCAGCCGCACATTCTGGGTCCAATTGGGCGTGGTTGTGGTGTTGGCTGTGGTGGGGTTTGTAGCGCTCAATGTGTTTCTGAGGGCCTTTACCCGCCACAGCGAGAGGATTGCCGTGCCATCGGTGGTGGGGGTCCATATGAACGAGGCCGAAATGGCCCTTGAAGCAGCGGGCTTGAAGCCTGTGGTCATGGACAGTTTGTATTCCGCCAAAGGCGATGCAGGGAGCGTGGTCGAGCAGGACCCCGCGGCAGGCGTAGAAGTCAAGGGTACACGCAATGTGTATTTGACGGTGTACCGCACGACGCCACCGAGTGAGCGTCTGGAGGTCGAGGAGGGTATGGACGCCGGTGTGGCCCGCATCTTGTTGGATGTCAAGGGATTTCCATTTAGGGAGCGCTACGAGCCCTCGGCTGAATTGTCGGGTTTGGTCATGCGCATCGAGGACAGCAAGGGGAACCTCAAAAAGCCGGATGACAGGTTGCCCAAGGGGGCGCCTTTGGTGCTTGTCATTGGACAGGTCTCCTCCCAACAAGTGGCCCTTCCAGAATTGGTGGGCATGACACGACAGCAAGGCATGGTGGCATTGAAAAAAGCTGGCTTGTCCGCGGGTTTCTGCCGGTGGGGCTTTGAACCGTTGACCGGTCCAGATTCTAACGAAGCCGTAATTTCATCACAGGTGCCGGCGTATACGCCAGGGAGGCAAATCAATGCTGGAACGGCCATTGACCTCACCTTTGAGCAGCCGGTTGCCGCAAACGATGTTCCGCAGAGGGACCAATCTCCAACTGAATGAATCCGCATTTCTCTTTTAGCCTTCACAGTGCCGCACTCGTTGTATTGATTGCAATATCCAGTGCGTTGTGCAGCCAGGAAGTCGAGCGCGATTTACAATGTGTCCCGACCTCAGCGTCGGCGCTGTCGTCACCTGATGCCCGCAGGGGGGGAGGCAATTTCACTTTGCCCTTCTTCGACGATTTTGCATCGCCCACATTTTCCGCCGAAGATGGCCCTGCTGAACTGGTGCGTTGGACGGATGCTTCCGCCCGGCGGACGGCCACATTTGCGTTGAATGCGCCCACGGTGGGTCAGGCGACTTTAGACGGTTTGCGGGCAGACGGGTTTCCCTATGCTTTCAACGAAGAGTCTACGGGATGGGCAGACACCTTGACTTCTGTGGCGATCAACCTCGCGGGAAGTACCCCCAACGACAACATTTACCTCACGTTCTTCTATCAAGGAGGTGGCCGAGGCAATGCCCCTGATGACAACGACAGTTTGGTGGTGGAATTCCTTGCACCGGATGGCGGTGATTTGGGATGGAGCCAGGTGTGGTCGGCCATCGGTGCTGAGATGGACACTTTTGCGGTTGCAGCAGTTCCGGTCAACCAATTGATCCACTTGCAAGACGGTTTCCGTTTTCGTTTTAGGAACCACGGTGCCCTTGGGGGCAACGTAGACCTCTGGCACATTGATTACGTGCTCCTTGACGACAACATCGACCCCGAGAATTTCGGCTTTTTCGAAGTGGCGTTTACAGAACCCCGCTATGCACTCACCGAGCCATATAGCATCATGCCGTGGTCGCATTTTCTCAGCGATCCTGCGGTGTACATGCGGGACAGCATGCAGACCGAGCACCGCAACATGAGCGGCTTCCAGGCGGACAATGTCACGTGCGGTTTGAAGGTTCGCAATGCGGTCACCGGGGAAGAGCAAGATTTCTTGAATCCCTTCTCCAACACTTTTGTGGCGCCTTTTGAGGAGTTCCAAACGCCGTTTTACGTGCAGACCGGTGCAAACGGTGTGGTGCCCAGTGGCTTTGCTTTCGCCGATCCTGGCAACGATACCGCTGCGGTGTTTGAGGTCAGCCTGTATGAGGACGCCATCGGAATTCTGGAGCAGGAGCGTGTGGGGGTGCCGGACAACGACAGCATTGTGTTTGTTCAGCCATTCAGAAATGAATACGCTTATGACGACGGCACTGCCGAAAAAGCATATGGCTTGACGACGGGAGGGGGCAAGCTCGCGGTGCGCTATGACCTCGCGGTGGCAGACACCTTGCATGGCCTTGCCATTCATTTCACGCCGTATTTCAACCAGCAGACCAACCTCAATTTTCTGATGCGCGCATGGGCGGACGATGGCGGGGTCCCCGGTGAAGAGCTGGGGGAGAACTACTTGTTTCACCAGCCCGCGTACTTCACCGATGGGCATGATGTCTTCGCTTATTACGAATACGACGACCCCATCCCGGTGGAGGGAACGGTGCACGTGGGCATCGTACAGGAGGACGATTTTTCACTCAACATAGGATTGGACAAGAACACGGATTACAATTTTTCGCGGGTCCACTACCAGTTGGGGTTGGGCGCAGAATGGACAACGTCAACGATTGAAGGCTCTGTCATGATCCGCCCGGTCTTGCAAGCCGGTGTGGAGGAGGTCTTCACTTGGATCGGGGAAGCTCCCGTGGCCGAGGGTGAGGTCAAGTTGTGGCCCAATCCTGCAGCAGACCGCTTGACGGTGATGACGAGTGGTGAAACGCAACCCCGGTGGTTGCGCATGGTGGACATGATGGGCCGTACCGTATCCGAGGTAGCTTGGATGCGCGGCAGGGAGCAAATGACCTTCGGTGTGGCGGATCAACCCCGTGGCCCCTACCTCGTGATGGTCGAGGACGAGCGCGGCGTCGTCCGCGTACAGCGTGTATTGCTCAATTGACCCCCAGTGGCATCTGATTTGACTCCTGATCCTCAAGAAGAGGAGCAACAAGACGGCGAGCTGTTCGAGCACCACCGCATTGTGGCCGACAAAGGCCAGGCCCTTTTGAGGGTCGACAAGTTCCTGTTCAACCTGTTGCCCAAAACCTCACGCAGCCGACTTCAGATGGCAGCCAAGGCGGGGTATGTTCGGGTCAATGGTGCTGCGGTCAAGAGCAATTATAAGGTCCGCCCGGCGGACATCGTGACGCTGGAGTTGCCGCAACCCATGCGGGAATTCTCGTTGATTGCAGAAGACATCCCACTGGACATCCGATACGAAGACTCGGAGGTCGCGCTGATTCACAAGCCTGCCGGCTTGGTTGTGCACCCCGGGATAGGGAACTATAATGGAACCTTGGTCAACGGACTGCTGCACCATTTTGCGCAGCTGCCGTCTTCAGAGGGCCAACCCGCCCCCCGCCCCGGTCTGGTGCACAGGTTGGACAAAGACACCACGGGCCTCATGGTGATTGGTAAAACCGAGCAGGCCATGGTAAGCTTGAGCGAGCAGTTCTTTGAACGCACCACAGAGCGCCGTTACCACGCCTTGGTTTGGGGGGAAGTGGAAGATGGCGGGAAGGTGGAAGGCCACATTGGCCGGTCCTACAAGGACCGCAAGGTTCAGGCTGTTTTTCCTGACGGAGAAGAGGGGAAACACGCGGTGACCCACTACAGAGTGTTGGAGCGTCTCGGGCCAGTGACGTTGGTTGAGTGTAAGCTCGAAACCGGCAGGACACACCAGATCCGCGTGCACATGCAGTACATCGGGCACCCGTTGTTTGGCGACAAGACCTATGGAGGTGCGCAGATTGTCAAAGGCTTGCCCAGCGGCAAGTACAATCAGTTTGTCCAAAACAGCTTTGACATTTTACCGCGACAGGCGCTGCACGCCAAGTCGTTGGGGTTCACCCATCCAGGAACCGGTGAGTTCATGCAATTCGAAAGCGACCTCCCCGAGGACATGACCACGGTCCTCGCCCGCTGGCGCCGATACTTGGGCGCGACCCAGCAGCCTTGAAGGGTGGATTATCCCTCGAGGGTTTCTAGCTGATTTGTTGCAGCTTCCCAGTCGTCGAGTGCCTTTTGCAAGGCTGTTTGAAGTTGCTCGTATTCTTGGGCTTTGGCTACAGTAGCCATGCGGTTTTCAGGATCCAAGTTGATCATCTCCTCGTTAAGGGCGACTTCCTGAGCCTCCAGTTCTGCGATTTCCTTCTCTCGTTTGCTGATTTTGTTTTTCAGCTTTTTGACGAGTTTCTGGTTTTCGTAGGCCTGTTTGCCGTCTTCTTTTGAGGTTGCCTTGGTCTTCGCTTTTTGGTTTCCCTTGGTGTCCTTGCCTCCGGGATTGCCCTTGGGGCCATCTGTTCTACCTGCCTCATAAGCGGCGATGGTGTCGGACCTTTTTTCGACCAAGAATTGCTGGATGTCGCCGATGTATTGGCGGAGACCGGTGGGGGTGACTTCGTAGACCAATTCGGTCAGGCCTGTGAGGAAATCCCGGTCGTGGGAGACGACGATGAGGGTGCCGTCGTAATGCATCAAGGCTTGCTTGAGTACATCCTTGGCCTTCATATCCAAGTGGTTGGTGGGCTCGTCGAGCACCAACAAATTGTAGGGGTGCAACAGCAACTTGCACAGGGCCAATCGTGCCTTTTCACCCCCTGAGAGGACCTTGACTTTCTTGTCGACGTCTTCGCCGCTGAAAAGGAAGGAGCCGAGCAGGGCCCGCACGCGTTTGCGCACTTCGCCCGTGGCTTCGTTGTCGATGGTCTCAAAGACGGTCAACTCACCATCGAGTTCATCGCTTTGGTTCTGGGCGTAATACCCGACGTCAACGTTGTGGCCGAGCCCACAGGTGCCGTCGCCTTCGAGCTCGCCGAGCAGGATGCGCGTCAGCGTCGTTTTGCCCGCTCCATTTTTGCCGACCAACGCCACCTTGTCTTGGCGGGCGATCATGAGGTCCACATCCTTGAAGACTTCGAGGTCATCGAAGCGTTTGGCCAACCTTTGGGCTTCTACGACCACCTTGCCCGCCCGCGGAGCAGGGGGGAAGCGGAACCGCATGGCGGCGTTTTCGAATTGGTCCACCTCGATGCGCTCCATTTTGTCGAGCTTCTTGATGAGGCTTTGGGCAAAGGCGGCCTTGTTCTTTTTCGCGCGGAACTTGTTGATGAGCTCCTCGGTATGTGCAATGTCTTTCTGTTGCTGTTTAGCGGCGGACTCTTGGCGGGCGAATTCTTCTTCGCGCCAAGCCATGTATTTGCTGTAGGAAGCTTTGTGGTCGTGGACCCTGGTCGAGGTGATCTCCACCGTGCGGTCCGTCACATTGTCCAGAAAGGTGCGGTCGTGAGAGATCAACACCATGGAGCCCGGATAGAACTTCAGGAAATTCTCGAGCCATTCGATGGACTCAATGTCGAGGTGGTTGGTCGGCTCGTCAAGCAGCAAGAGATCGGGAGCCACCAGCAGCAGTTTGCCCAGTTCCACGCGCATTTTCCATCCGCCGCTGAACTCGTTCATCTTCCGGTCCATGTCGGTGGGCCTGAACCCCAAACCTTGCAAGACGCGCTGGGTTTGCTCTTCTTTGGAGCCTGTGCCCATGAGGGCGAGCTGGTCGTTGGCTTCGCCCAACCGGTCAATCAAGCGGGAGTAGGCATCGCTTTCATAATCCGTACGTGTGGAGATGTCATTGGAGATCTGCTCGATTTCGGCCTCCAATTCTTGGTAAACGGCAAAGGCGCTTTGGGCTTCTTCTAGGACAGTAGCTTCTTCGTTGTGCTCCATTTCCTGAGCGAGGTATCCGATGCGGTAGTCCTTGGGTGTGTTGACGTTGCCTTCGCTGGGGTTTTGAACGCCCGCTACGATTTTGAGCAACGTGGATTTGCCGGCGCCATTGCGACCGACGAGGCCCACCCGGTCCTTGGTCCCAACGGCGAGGGAGATGTTTTCGAACAGGGTGCGCTCTCCGAAGTGGACGCCGATCTGATTGAGGTTGAGCATGGATTCAGTGCAACAAAAACGCCCACAAAGGTGGGCGTTTTCGAGGGGTAATTTTTATCTGTGGGTCAATAATGCCACAGGTCGTGTTCAATCGTGAAGAGCTCATCCTTGATGCGCTGCGATTCCAGCAAGGCATCGAGGCCTTGGGCGTAGTCGTTGATGGAACGGTCAAAGACGTTGGTCTCCTTGATGATGTAGCTGGAGAAGTACCTCTTTTGGAAAATTTCCTCAAAGGTGCGGCGCTGTGCATCGTTGGCGTAGTTGTAGCACTCCGCATTGGCGAACACATAACGGCACTCGGGGTAGTAGAGCCAGAACAAAGGAGCGAGTCCTTGTGAGTTGCCTTCGTCGTCCTTCTTCTCAATGATCGGTGCAATGCCGATGATGCGGATGTGACGTTGGCTCCTTTGGCGGTCCCACACCCAGTCCTCCTTGAGTCGGTAACGTACGATGTCCTGGCTGTTGATGCTGGTCTTGGCTTCCATAGAGCCAATGACCTCACCCGTAACAGCATCAAACTGAGGGATGATGACGGTAGGGTTCAACATGGAGTCCACTTGGCTTGCGCTCAAGGGATACCTGAATTCGTCGTCTTTACCAGCAGGTCCTGTTCCATAGGCGGTCAACGAACCCTCGACTTCCAGTGCGTAACGGATCACATCAAAAAGGTTCTTCCTGTCCTCGATGGGGTCCACCGGGAAGTAGAACATTTGGTTGATTTTTTGACGCAGGTCGATGTCCTGCCAGATGCGCCGCACGTACATCACATCTGCTTCCCTGAGGTGGGGATAGGGTACAACGCGCTTTGTCAGGTTGGTTTCCTTGACATAGGCACCATCCAAAACGGTTTGGACCTGGGCGTTCGTGGGGGAGCAGACCAAAAAGGTCAGCACGGCCACGGTGATATTTCGAACGGTCTTCATCATGATTAGATCACTTTGAGTTTCATGGTAGGCAGCGCGCGCTCCGTGCCGTCAGGCATGGAAACCACGATGTCCTCAATGTACACGACAGAGCCTCTGCCGACGGAGCGGAAGAGTTCTTTCATGTTGGCGGTCACCATGTTTGAGCTGCTGCTTTGTTCTACAAACGTGCCACCCTTGGTTACGGTTACATTGAACCGCTTTACTCTGACTTCTACGTCAAAGTCGAAGCTCTCCATGAGTGCGCCAACGGAAGGTGCGTTTTCGAGCAGAACTTTGGTGATGGTCTTGTCTGAAGGACTCTTTCCTGCAAAGCGAGGAGAGGGGTCTGGAATGCGCTTAACGCGGAATTCCCGGCCGGGAAGCGACTTCTTTGAACCGTCGGGAAGGGTAGCAGTGACTTCGATGGAAGCGTCAGCTCCGGCCCCGGGGTTCACAATGAAGGTATCTCCGTCGGGCTTGATGCTGTGACCTCCAGTGATCCGCACATCCAACTTGTCGCTGCTCACGCCCGGAACTGATATTTCTACAGGGTTTGGTACACCGCGGTAGAACACGTTCATCTTGGTGGGGCTGACCACCAGAGCCGGTTCAGCTACCGTGAATTCAGGCGTGTAGAAGGGGTAATCGCCTACGCTGCCATCGGGTCCCTGAAAGCGAATCAGGCCTTTGTAATTGCGCTCTCCGAGGGACATTCCACGGGTGGCGATGCGGATTTTTCCGAGGCCTCCTTCGATGCGGAGAGGATCCTTGTCGTTGTAGGCGAGAAGGCTGCTGTCACGGCCGTTGAACTCGCTGTTGTCGACGTAGATGTTGGGGCTGTTCGTCGCGTCAAACGCAGCGAGCAACACATCGGCCCTGAAGCTGTCGCCCCTGAGGATGTAGTTGCTTTCTGGAACGACGAGAGGCATCAAGTTGGTGAACTTGTAGCTCTTCCCTTCAATTCCTGCAATCAGCTCGGACATCATGTTGGACTTCGCGTTGGCGATGTCAATTTGGAGCTTGGACAGAATGGGGATGACGGCAGCGAGGGGAACGTCAAAGAAGTTGGCAGCCTCCCACAGCACTTCCTTTCCATCTTCCATTTCCTTCTCGTACTTGAAGGTCTGGTCGAATGAAGCCTTGAGGCCGGGGGATACTTCGAAATTGTTTCCTACAAAGTCCGTGAACTGGACATCCTTTAAGTTGTCTCGGAAGCCTTCCAGCTTCTCCTTGAGTTCAGATGCTGTAAAAGCACCTGTTTTTGGAGAACTGGGTTCACCTCCCACCAGGTAGGACGTGATTTCCTGATACTCGTCCTTCTTTTCAAAGTGAGCGATGCTCAAAACCGTATCCCGACGGGTCAGTTTGTCTTGGGCTATGAAAGCAGACAAATCTCCACCGGCTTCTACGGTTTCCCGCTGGCCACTCGCCACAGCCAAGATGTTGGCCTTGAGTTGGGTAATGTGGTCGTAAAGCTCGTCAGCTTGTTTTTCGACATCCTGAGCGGCGTCGTAGTAGGGCTTGACCTTTTGCTGGTCTTGGAGGTATTTGGCCTCAAAGTCGAGCATGGTTTCCCTCGCTTTGCCTTGTACGGTTTGATTGGTCTGTCGCAGACCATTTTCAACCTTGACAAATCCGTTGAGAATCTCCTTGGAGATGTTGAGTGCCAGAAGTGCTGTGAGGACGAGGTACATCATCCCAATCATCTTCTGACGCGGCGTTTCCTTCGCTCCTGCCATGATATTTGTTCAGTGGTTCAGGATAGGATCAGCTACGCGAATTGCCCATAGCGTTGAGCATGTTGGCGTACACCGTATTCAAGGCCTCCAGATTTGTAGACAATTCTGCAATGTTCTCTTTGTACTTCTTGGTGTCTTCGACGCTGTCGTTGAGGTTTTGCACCAAAGAACCCATGCCGTCAAACAATTGACGGCTGGTCTCCATTTGCTGAAGCTGGGCCTCGTACATGCCGTTCAGGCTGCCGAGGTTTTCATTCATCTTCTGCAGCTGTTCTCCGGCAGCGGCGCCCATTTCCTTGTTGTCGGACAGCCCGGTCAAGGACTCGCTGACCTGAGAATAAGTGTCGGTCAAGCCGCTCACTTTCTCGGTAGCGGTGCGCAAGGCACTTCCGTAATCGGATGTGGCGGCCGCAGCGTCGGTGACTTCACTCAGTGAATTGGCTTGGTCCCCCAAATGGCGCATGCCATCTCCCAATCGGGTCAGTACCGTGTTGTCAATGCCCACGTCTTTGAGCATGTCATCGAGCTGATCAACGGGTTTCTTAGGACCGGCTTCAGCATCATCATCGGCAAGTTCAGGGTAGACCAGTTCCCACTTTGGATCCTTGTGAGGAGGCTCAAAAGCAGACATGAAAAAGATGAAGGCCTCTGTTCCAAGGCCAATGATCAGCATCTCGGAAGCTCCTTCCCAGTGTTCAATCTTGAACAGTGCGCCTACAATCACGATCGCAGCACCCCATCCATAGAGCTTGGACATAAATGACTTCCAGGCCTTTCCGCCGATGCCACCGCTCTTCTTCTTCTTTTTCGTGTTGGTCTTCTTTGCCATAATGTTGCAGGTTTTGGATTCTGAAAGGCGGGAGCGGGTTTCATGCGCTCTGGCAGCCGCCTGAAAATAAGATTAATTGAAGTCTTCCGGGTCCACGTTCTTTCCTCTTCCGAGGTAGCTCATGGCACTGCGGAAACCGATGTATGCTTTGGCCGTGTCCTGGAATTCAAAGGACCTCGTGCCGGTCTGGCAGTAGTATCCAATGTCCTTCCAGCTGCCACCGCGGATGACCTTGCGCTTCAAGCTTGGAGGGTCATCTGCCTTGGCATGGTATTCATACTCGGGGCTCATGTCGTGGCTGAAGTCGTACACAGTCTCGTCAAAGGCGGTGTTTGTCCACTCTGAAACGTTTCCGGCCATTTGGTACAGGCCGTAGTCGTTCGGGCTGTAGCTCTCGATGGGCACAGTGTGGCAGCCCGCGTCCTCGACGTAGTCACCGCGCATAGGCTTGAAGTTGGCCAATGGACATCCATAGATGTTGCGGATATAGGGACCTCCCCATGGGAATGGGGCGAGGTCAATGCCACCCCGCGCTGCAAATTCCCATTCAGCCTCTGACGGCAAGCGGAATTTCTGCACCATGGTTTCGCCATTTTGCTGCTTCCAAGTGGCGAGCAACTGGGTCCTCCAAGCATTGAAGGCCCGGGCTTGACCCCAAGTCACCCCTACAACGGGATAGTCGTCATAGGCAGGGTGCCAGAAATAAGTCTCGGTCAACGGCTCATTGTAGCCATATGTGAAGTCACGCATCCAACACAGTGTGTCGGGATAGACGTTGGTGTTCTCTTCAATCACGAACTGTGCCCGGTCACTGTGACCCCGCACACTGTGCAGTTGACCCAGCTGGTTGGGCTCGTTGATTTCAAAGTCAAGTCCACCTTTGCTGGCAGCAGCCTGAAGGTTGAGCCAGAAGTATTTGAAGTTCAGTTTCCGGGTGTCGAGTTGCTTCTGATCATAGAAACGGTCCGATCCTTGGAAGTAGAATTCGTCGTAGAGTGCGTCGAAGATGTCCTCGTTCTCCCAATCGATGGGTTCTTCCCATTTCAGGACGTAGCCCTTGTTGATGAAGCGATCCAGCTCTCGACCAGCATCGTCTTCGGTGGCGAAGTACTCTTCGAAATCGTTTTCTTGGAGCACGTCCCGGAACAGGCTGTCGCGCACGTAGTTCACGAATTGACGGTACTCGTTGTTCGAGATTTCGTGGATGTCGATGTAAAAAGCGGGTATGGTCACCGTCTTGGACCGAGCGGTCAGGGCGTAAGGCACGTCCTGGTCACTTGGACCCATGGTGAAGGAGCCATAGTGGATGTAGTTCATCCCGTAGGGATTCACTTGCACCCAATCCTCCCGAGGGTACACGCCTACCAGCTCACCTGCAGGGCCGCCGTAGCAGCCAGCAAATGTCACAGCACAAAAGGCGATGATCGCAGCGTTTCTCATGGTTTCTATCCTTTAGTCGAACGTGTTCCGTTCCGTATTCACAGGTTGCAGGTCCTGAGGCTACGAAGAAGACAACGGTCAGGTTACGTCTTTTCGTGTATTCAGCTTATAGAAAGCGTGGATTCACGTGACGGGTTTGCATCGGAATGCGTTCGAAGTTGAACATGTAAGAGACGAAAATTTCGTGGGAGCCACTGCTGTAATTCGTCAGCTCGCTGACTGTAGCATCATAGCTGTAGCCAAATCGGAAAACCTGTTCAGACCTCGTCAGCTTTTCGTTTTTGGTCGTTCCGTATTCAAAACCGAGTACGGGTGCAATGGCGTCTCCTGGGCGGAATGATACACCTCCATAAAGGAGTTCATTCCACAAGACGTTGGCATGGAGGTCAACGCTGGTGGCGTTCAAGTCGGTCTTGGCCAACAAGTGGGAGCGGAGGCGCAATGAACCGTCCCCGAGGGCCTGCTCATAGCCTGCCTGAACGTAGAGGTGGCGTACGCTTGAAATGTTGAGGTCCTTGAGGTCGGTGGCGGCCAAGCGCGTGGTGCTGATGCCGGCATAATAGCTGCCTGGAACGCGGTACATCACCCCGAGGTCTGCATCTACTGTAGTGCCGCTCTTTTCGCTCTGCGGAATGACAGCGTCGCCGTCATCGATGTAGATCCACTCATTGCCGAGGGTCTTGCCCATATAGTTCGCTGCGAGGCCGAGGCTGAGGATGCCGCCATTGGCGTCGGGCTCCATGTGGTAGGCGTAGGCCAACTTGACAACGGTGTTTTCTTCCTGACCCAATTTGTCTTGGAAGAAGCTCAGTCCAATGCCGCCAGGAATAAACCCGGGCTTTCCATTGTATTGGACCAGGGTGGTCTGAGGGTTGGTTTCCAAACCGCTCCATTGGTTGCGGTAGAAGGCACTTACATACTGTAAGCGCTCTGCGCCCGCGAAGGCAGGGTTAAAGGACAGTCTGTCCTGGTAGAATTGCGTGAGTTGCGGGTCCTGTTGGGCCACAGAAGTGAGGCTGAACAAGACGGCAGACAATACGAACAGTAGGCGATTCATTCCAATCAGCTGATTTTCAAACGGTTCCTTGCAAAATACACCCGAGGGTGGTCGGCTAATATACCGAAAATGAACAAGGTTTACGCCTGCAAACTCCATTATCCATGCCTCGTCGTGGTTTCCATAGGAATGGCTTGATTGCAAATGCCGCAGTGCCTGCGCGTTGCCGCTGGGAATCGGGCCAAGAATGAACTTGGGGTTTTATGACAGCTTCTGCTGGGTGCGCCACCATCGGTCTGGAAGTTGGCCTCCAGCCGCGGATTGATAGTCGGCATAGGTGCAGGGCACCAGCAGGACCCGTCCTTTGCGGTTGCCAGCTCCGGGTGTAGGGATGTCCATCCACCAGCGGTCGCTGCGGGGACTCTTGTAAAACACCACTTCATGATCCTCGCCTTCGAGAACAACCCGGTACTGCAGGTAGTCGTCGGTGGTGCCACGGGGGTGGTCTCCCATCCGGTGCATGACCCCCTCGAGAAAACACCACACGGCTTCTGCCACCAATTGCCCTCCACGTCCGTCGCCGTCTTTGGAAGGGTCGTGCTCAAAGAAACCCACAGCGGAAAGTCGGTCGCTGTATCCGGCATAGCGTGCGAGTTGACACAACTCTTCTCCGTTGAGGCCGTTCGGTCGTGCAACACCGGAGGCAGGGTGGTCTGCTGTTCGCACGGCGCCCATGTCGAATGAAACAAGGTCGGAATCCCTCAAGATCGGCTCGGCGATGGAGATGTCTGAGCGCAACCTTCCCAGGCGCACATTGTCAAAGTGCATGCGGTCCATCAGTTGGAGGCTGTCGCCATCCACCAGGTAGCGCTGGTGACCGAGGGTGTTAAGGTCAAACAGGTGGGCTCCTTCGGGTAAAATCAGCTGATTGAGCCAGTTGTTGCCATCGGTGACCTGGGGATCGCCGCCAAAGTCGACTGCGGCGTCAACGACAGTAACATTGATGGGGCGGTCTTGGCTGGCGTAGGCACGGTACATCGGGAACGTCTGCACCTGCGAACCGCCGATGACCAGAGGAACGATGCCGCGCATCATCAACTCTTGGCAAACGACGTCGAGCGCTGCCATGGTGTCTTCGGGTGTTTGACCCGCCGTGATGTTGCCCAGATCGGCCACCGGAGCCCAGCGGTCCATGACCGTCAAATTGTACAGCTTGCCACGGACCCACTCGGGTGCACGGTCAGTTTCTGCGCCATCGGCGCTTCCCCGGCGGTCCATGACGCCGACGATGGCTGCGGAACAACCTTCCAAATCGGGGCGTTCTCCTGCGCGGTGAATGCGCAGAACATCACGCATCCTGTCTACTCCGTCGGAAATATCGAACAGTCCGGCCTCAGTGGGCTCAACCCAATCAAAGATGGATTCCATAGAGGCAAGCTACTCGCCGCCGTCAGGACTTTTTCTTGGCCTTCGTGGACTTTTTCGCCGTTCCCTTGATGATTTCCTGAGCACGCGCCCAATCCATCTCCAAGATCTTCTCTCCCACGGGAATGCGCACGGACTTTTTGTCGGCTACGAGGTAGTACTGCCGCCCTTTCAATCGGATGGTCCACTTGTCGTCTTCAGCAAACGCCTTGATCACGCCGGCCTTGAGCTGTTCCACGCGGGCCCAGTCGATGTTGTCGACGTCCTCACCCTTGGGGATCTTCACATTGTCCTTGCCCGCCTTGATGTAAGGCCCCCAGCGTCCCATGATAATGCGGGTGTCCGGATCTTCATCAAAAGTCTTGAGCAGTGCTTTCGCGTCGGCTTCGCGCTTGGCCTTTACCAATTCAATGGCGTAGCTCAAATCGATGTCGTAGGGGGTGCATTCGCTGTCCTTGGGAATGCTCACGAATTTCCCATCGTGGCGCACATAAGGGCCGAAGCGTCCGATGGCGGCCACCACCTTCTTGTCTTCAAACGTGCCGAGGTCACGCGGCAATTCAAACAGCTTGAGGGCTTCTTCGATGGTGATGCCTTCGAGGGTCTGCCCTTTGAGCAGCGATGCGAACTGCTTTTCTTCGTCGTCTGGCGCTCCGATTTGGGCCAAGGGGCCATAGCGGCCAATCCGCACGAGGACCATTTTGCCCGACGCGGGGTCTACGCCCAATTCACGTTCTCCGCTGGCGCGCTCTGCGTTCTCGGTGGTTTCTTCGATCTGCTCGTTGAAAGGCTTGTAGAAGGCTTTCACCATGCGCTGCCAATCGTCTTTGCCCGCAGCGATGTCGTCAAACTCCTGCTCCACCTTGGCCGTGAACTGGAAGTCCATGATGGTGGGGAAGTGCTCCTGGAGGAAATCGGTGACCACATTGCCGATGTCTGTCGGGAACATCTTGTTGCGTTCTGATCCCGCCATCTCCTTTTCGGTTTCGGAGCGCACCGAGCCGTCAGCTTGGAGGGTGAGCGAATTGAAGTCGCGCTCTTTTCCCTCGCGGTCCTCTTTCACCACATAGCCCCGTTTTTGGATGGTGGCGATGGTGCTGGCGTAGGTCGACGGGCGGCCAATCTGCAATTCTTCGAGCTTTTTGACCAGGGCGGCTTCGCTGAACCTTGCTGTGGCCTTGGTGAAGCGCTCTGTGGCCTTCATCTCCTTGAGGTCAAGGGAGGCACCCTGCTCCATGCGGGGCAGCAAACCACTCTCTTCTTTGTCGTCGTCCGACCCTTCGAGGTAAATCTTCATGAAGCCATCGAACTGAATGGCTTGTCCGCGGGCCACCAGCATCTCCTCTCTGCCGGGGATGTGAATGTCTACGGTGGTTTTCTCAATGACCGCGTCGGCCATTTGACTCGCAAGCGTCCGCTTAAAAATCAGTTGGTACAGGCGCTGCTGGTCCGATTCTCCGGAAACATCGGTCCGGGACATTTCGGTGGGGCGAATCGCCTCGTGTGCTTCTTGGGCGCCAGCCTTGTTGGTCTTGAACGTGCGCAGCTCGTGGTAGTTCTCGCCATAGGTCCCGATGATGTGGTCCTTGGCACCATCGAGTGCCACATCCGACAGGTTGGTCGAATCCGTTCTCATGTAAGTGATGAGACCGCTTTCGTAGAGCTTCTGTGCCACCTGCATGGTGCGGCTCACGCTAAACCCAAGTTTCCGGGCGGACTCTTGTTGCAGGGTAGACGTGGTAAATGGTGCGGTCGGCTTGCGCTTCGTCGGTTTGCGCTCTACGCGGTCTGCTTTGAGGTCAGCGCCGTGGGCGGCCTTGAGGATGTCCTCTGCCGCAGCGGGATTGCCGATGCGCTTGTTGAGGTCGGCTTTGAAGCCAGACCCTGCAGTTTCGAGCAAAGCCGTGACCTTATAGTAGCCTTCTGGCTGGAAGGAGAGGATCTCGCGTTCGCGGTCTACGATGAGGCGGACGGTGACACTCTGGACCCGGCCTGCGGACAGTGAGGGCCGCACCTTCTTCCACAAGACTGGAGAGAGCTCGTAGCCCACAAGCCTGTCCAACACCCGGCGGGCTTGTTGTGCCATGACCAAGGGCATGTTGACTTCGCGGGGTTTCTCTATCGCCTTGAGGATCGCATTCTTGGTGATCTCGCTAAAAACAATGCGCTTGGTCTTTTGGTCAGGCAGCTGCAAAGCTTCCTGCAGGTGCCAACTGATGGCTTCTCCTTCGCGGTCCTCATCCGTTGCGAGCCATACAGTATGTGCTGACTTGGAGAGTTTTTTGAGCTCACTGAAACGGCCTTTGTCGGCCGTGATCTCGTAAGTGGGCATGAAGCCATTTTCGACGTCAACTGCGAGTTGGCCGCCGGGCAAATCCCTGATGTGGCCATAGCTGGACCTCACTACATAGTCTGCACCGAGGTAGCCCTCGATGGTCTTGGCCTTGGCCGGAGACTCCACGATGACGAGATTTTTGCTCATTGTTGAAATGGTTCGGGGCACAAAGGAAACGACAAACTTGGGTAATCTGTGCGGAGAGAGGTCTACTTGTCATGAGACGGAAAAGTTTCAGTCCGTCCCGCCGTAGGCGCAGAGAATTTTGGCGTTGTGGATACTGACACGTTGTCAGGTTTAAGGTAGTTTTGTCTTCCACGCATTGAATTTTCTACATGAGACCCGGCAACCAAACGATTGATGAGGAGCGCCAAGGCGAGGCCTTGGGCCCCCGTACAGGCAAGGAAGGTGGTCGCAAACTCTACCTCGAGAGCTACGGTTGTCAAATGAACTTTAGCGACAGCGAAATTGTGGCCAGCATCCTCGCTGAAGCGGGTTTTTCGACCACGCAGCGCGAGGAGGAAGCCGATTTGATTTTGCTCAATACCTGTTCTATTCGGGACAACGCTGAGCAACGCATCCGCCACCGATTGCAGCACCTGAAAGGGGGGAAGCGAAAGAATCCAAAGCTCAAAGTGGGCATCCTGGGGTGCATGGCCGAGCGTCTGCGCGATCAATTGTTGGAGGAGGAGAAGCTGGTCGACATGGTGGTGGGGCCAGATGCCTACCGCGATTTGCCCCGCCTCGTGGACGAAGTGGAGGGGGGACAAAAAGCGGTCAATACGCTGCTGAGCCGGGAAGAGACGTACGCGGAGATCCAGCCCGTGCGCCTGGACGACAAGGGGGTCACGGGATTCATTTCCATCATGCGGGGCTGCGACAACATGTGCAGCTTTTGTGTCGTGCCGTTTACCCGGGGACGCGAGCGCAGCAGGGACCCGAAGAGCATTGTGGCTGAGGCACTCGACCTCTACAACAAAGGCTACCGCGAGGTCACGCTGTTGGGACAAAATGTGGACTCCTATAAATGGAACGTGGATGCCAAGGGCAACGTCAAGGACGAGGACCAGCCTGTGGTGCGGTTTGCACAGTTGATGGATTTGGTGTCCGATGTGAATCCCGATTTGCGCGTGCGCTTCTCGACCTCTCATCCCAAGGACATGACCGATGAGGTGTTGGAGGTGATGGCCCGAAAAGACAACCTCTGCAAGTACATCCACCTTCCAGTGCAGTCTGGAGACAGCGGTGTGTTGAAGCGGATGAACCGGGGCTACACCCGCGAATGGTATTTGGATCGGATTGCGGCCATCCGCAGGATCATGCCCGATTGTGCGATCAGTACCGATGTGATCGCGGGCTTTTGCGGCGAGACCTTGGAGGAGCACGAGGCCACCTTGTCGCTCATGAAGGAGGTCCGCTATGAGATGGCCTACATGTTTAAATACAGCGAGCGTCCGCGCACCTTGGCCGAGCGCAAGTTTGAGGACGATGTGCCCGAAGACGAGAAAGGCCGTCGTCTGGCTGAGATCATCGATTTGCAGCGGGTGCACAGCCGTGAGCGCATGGCGGCCCAATGCGGCCCGGTGTACCGCGTACTGGTGGAGGGCCCTTCAAAGAAAAGTGACGAAGAGTACCAGGGCCGCAACACCTACAACGGTGTCGTGGTCTTTCCCAAGGGCGATGCGCAGGTGGGGCAGTACGTGTATGTGCGCACCACCAAATGCATGGCCGTGACCCTGCGTGGGGAGTTGATTTCAGAACAAGAAGCCCAAGAGGTCGGATACATCGCATGAACCTGCAAAGCGTCAAGACCCGTTTCGGCATCGTAGGGAACAGCTCTGGATTGGAGCGGGCCCTGGCGACAGCAGTGCGTGTGGCCCCCGCTGATATCACCGTTTTGGTGCGCGGAGAGTCGGGTACTGGAAAAGAGGCGTTGCCCAAAATCATCCACCACAACAGCGCGCGAAAGCACGGCGCTTACATCGCGGTGAACTGCGGAGCCATTCCCGAAGGCACCATTGATTCAGAACTGTTCGGTCACGAAAAAGGAAGCTTTACAGGAGCCCATGAGGCGCGCAAGGGCTACTTCGAGGAGGCCGATGGCGGTACGGTGTTTTTGGACGAGGTGGGGGAGTTGCCCCTGGCGACCCAAGCCCGATTGCTGCGGGTCCTTGAAACCGGCGAATACCTGCGGGTAGGATCGTCCAAGGTGCGCAAGACGGATGTCAGGGTGGTGGCAGCGACCAACCTTGACTTCGAGCAGGCCATGGTCAACGGAAAATTTCGTGAGGACCTCTATTACCGTTTGAACCAGGTGCCCCTGATGTTGCCCCCTCTGCGCGACCGGGGCGACGACATCCACCTCTTGTTTCGCAAGTTCACAGGGGACTTCAGTGAGCGCCACCACATGCCCCCCATTCGATTGGGCCCAGAGGCGGTGGAGCTTTTGAAGCGCTATCCATGGCCGGGCAATGTGCGCCAGCTCAAGAACATCGCCGAACAGATCAGCGCCATTGAAACGGAACGGTCTGTGGATGCGGACAGGCTGTTGGATTATCTCCCTGAACTGCCGCGCCGCGATTTGGCCACCATTCCCGAGGAAGAGAAAAACGGTGCTGGTCCTGGCCTCAACGAAAGGGAAATCCTCTACAAGTTGCTGTTCGAGATGAAGTCGGACCTCCATGACTTGAAGTCATTGGTGCTCAAAATGATACAGGAGGGCCGGATTGATGCGGGTTCAAGTGAGGACCAGTCTTTGGTCAACCGGGTGTTTGGGGAGCAAGAGGGTACAGATCTGTTGCGGTTGCCAGAGCGCGCAGGCGGAGATGCGGGTTGGACGCCGCCATCAGAACCGGGCAGTGTCGAAGAGGGTTTCTCGGAGACGACGGAGGTCGAGGAGTCGCTTTCCCTGCTTGACAGCGAGCGCGAGTTGATTCAAAGGGCGCTCAACAAACACGGGCACCGGCGCAAGCAAGCAGCGGCTGAATTGGGCATTTCCGAGCGCACCCTGTACCGCAAAATCAAAGAATTCAGCCTCAAATGAGCGCGTTGATCCACAGTGTTTCGCGCGGACTTCTGGTCCTCTGTATGGCGGCCTTATGCAGCTGTGGGGTTTACACGCCTTACGGGGCCCAGACCGCGGGTGCCAAGACGTTTTCGGTGGATTATTTCACGCCCATTGCGCCGTTGGCAGGTCCGGAAGTGGGCCAGCAGTTTACCGAAGCCCTCAAGGATTTGATCCAACGGCAAAGCACGCTCCGGTGGGTGGCCGATGGGGGAGACATTCAATACAGTGGCCGCATCGTGGGATACGAAGTGTCCACCAGTGCTGTGGCCGGAGGTCAGGAGGTGGCCTCTCAGAACAGGCTGACCATGCAGGTTCAGGTGCAGTATGTCCATGTGTTGGAGCAGGACTTGGCCTTCGAGCGGACCTTCAGCCGGTTTGCGGATTTTCCCGCCACCAGCGATCTGTTTGATGTCGAGCAAGAGCTTGTGGAAGAGATCAACGAACAGCTGACTCAGGAAGTCTTCAATGCGAGCCTCGGCAATTGGTGACGGGACTTCGCATATTGCGCAACGATGATGGACAAGACGGAAGATTCAGAGCTGATCACCTTGCTCGACGCTGTGCGCGGCGGAGAGGGGCTGGGAAGCGAAGTGAATTGGGACGAATGGGCCAAGACCTTGGACCGGTGGGTAGAGGCCTATCCTGCCTTTGGTGCCGGCCGCATGTTGCGCGCCAAGACGGCGCGGGAGACGCGTTCGTTGGCTGCCGCAGAGCGCTTGACGGAAGCGGCGGTGTTTTCGACCGAGCCCGGCCGCCTGTTTGATTTGTTGTTCCGCGCGGGCATCGAGGCGGAGATCGCCTCTTTTGCGCGTGCTGTGGAAGCGTTGGAACCCGAAGTGGAGGACGCCATGCGCTTGCGCTGGAATCCTTCAAAGGAGGTGGATTCGGCACCTGTAGTTGAGCCGCCCAGCGTTGAAACAGTGGCTCAAGGCGACGCTGTCGAAGCTGAAACCGAGGAAGCATCCGAGCCTCCGGTGGACGTGGTCGTGCCGGAGCCAGGCACACTGGCCCGAGAGGTCGTCTTGGGCGCCATAGAGCGGAGCATCGAGAAGGAAATCCGAGAGCTGTCGGAAGAGGAGCGGGCGGCTGAAGCTGAAGCTGCGCCGCCATCGGATCGGGAAATCCCTGCGATGTCGCCGCTGTCTCCCGCACCTGTTCCGGGCGAGCCGGTTGACGTTGAGGGCCTGTCTCCTTTGGCGCGTTGGGCCTATCAGCGGAGCATGGCGACGGGCTTTGTGGAGGCCTCGGAGGCAAGGACGCCTTCGGAGGCGCTCAAGGCTGCGGCGCAGAAAATCGAGGCGGTCATGGACGCCAGTGCCCAAGATGAAGGGTCGGTTGACGAAGGGCAAGAAGAGTTGGGTCAACAGGCTGCATTGATTGATTTGTTCATCCGCAACGAACCGACCATTGGACCGATCCGTCAGGAGGAAGAGCACCGCAGTGTCAAGGAACTGGCCAAGGAGAGTTTGGTGGAAGACGCCTCTCTCATCACCGAAACCATGGCCCGGATTTATGCCGGTCAGGGACAGATTGGACGGGCGCGGCGTGCCTACAAACTGCTGGCCTTGAAATACCCGGAGAAAAGCGTTTATTTTGCAGCCCAATCCAAAAAGCTCGGCCGCAAGGCAGCCGATGACTGAAAAACCCAGTCATTGCTGAGTTAACAGCGGATTTAGACTTCAATTGAACACCACATTATGGGCTACATTCTTCTCGTTCTTATCCTGATTATCGCCATTTTGTTGGGCGCGGTGATCCTCGTACAGAACCCCAAGGGCACGGGACTTGCCTCCGGATTTGAGTCAGCAGGAAAGATTGGAGGCGTCCAGCGCACCACCGATTTCTTGGAAAAGGCCACTTGGTATTTGACCATTGCCCTCTTCGTTTTGTGCATTGGTGCGACCGGTGCATTCTCAGGAGGATCTACCGATACTGGTGGCTTCGAAGAGGACGAATTTGTGGCTCCAGCTCCAACGGAAGCCCCAGCGCCCATGCAGGAGGCTCCAGCCAACTGATCCGAGGTCTTCCTCGCAAAAATGTCAGCCTGTCAGTCGGGCTGACATTTTTTTTTGCCCCTGTCTGCCAAAAGGGGGTGTCCCTGTGAATTTTTGTCAGGTCTATCCTTTCAATTCAGAAGTGGCACGGGATTGGCTTTAGGCTTTGCGCCACAGGCAAAGCATCACATTCATCATTAACCGTTCACATCATGTCTGTAAACATCAAGCCATTGGCCGACCGCGTTGTGGTCGAGCCCGCCGCAGCGGAGGAAACCACCGCCAGCGGAATCATCATCCCGGATACTGCCAAAGAGAAGCCCCAGAAAGGCAAGGTCGTCGCCGTCGGTGATGGCAAGAAGGACGAGCCCATGACCGTCAAGGTCGGTGATACCGTGTTGTACGGAAAGTACTCCGGCACCGAGCTCTCTCTCGAAGACCAGGATTACATGATCATGCGCGAGAGTGACATTCTCGCCGTGCTCTGATCTCATTTGAATTCAACCTTACACATCATTCAACATGCCGAAGGAAATCACCTTTGATACAGCAGCCCGGAAGGAGCTGCAGGCCGGCGTCGACGCGCTCGCCAACGCCGTAAAGGTCACGCTCGGTCCCAAGGGCCGCAACGTGGTCATCGACAAGAAGTTCGGTGCACCGACTGTCACCAAGGACGGCGTCTCTGTCGCCAAGGAAATCGAACTGAAGGACCCCATTCAGAATATGGGTGCCCAAATGGTCAAGGAGGTCGCCTCCAAGACCGCTGACGTGGCCGGAGACGGCACCACTACAGCGACGGTCCTCGCTCAAGCGATGATCCGCGCTGGCCTCCGCAATGTGGCCGCTGGTGCCAACCCCATGGACCTCAAGCGGGGCATGGACAAGGCCACGACCGCTTTGGTGGCCGAGTTGCGCAAGATCTCCCGTGAGGTCGGCAGCGATACCGCCAAGATCGAGCAGGTCGCCACTGTGTCTGCCAACAACGACAGCACCATCGGTGCGCTCATCGCCCGGGCCATGGAGAAAGTCGGCAACGAGGGCGTGATCACCGTAGAGGAGGCCAAAGGCACCGAGACGGAAGTCAAGACCGTGGAGGGCATGCAGTTCGACCGCGGCTACTTGAGCCCCTACTTCGTCACCAACCCTGACAAGATGGAGGCCGAGTTGGAGACGCCCAACATCCTCATCTTCGAGAAGAAGATCAGCAACATGAAGGACCTGTTGCCCGTGCTCGAAAAGAGCGCGCAGACAGGCCGTCCGCTGCTCATCATCGCCGAAGACGTCGATGGAGAAGCCCTCGCTACACTCGTGGTCAACAAGATCCGCGGCGCTTTGAAAGTGGCCGCAGTGAAGGCCCCAGGTTTCGGAGACCGCCGCAAGGCCATGCTCCAGGACATCGCCATCCTCACCGGAGGCACTGTGATTTCTGAGGAGACCGGATTGACCCTTGAGAATGCGACGCTCGCCGACCTCGGTTCTGCCGAAAAGGTGACCATCGACAAGGACAACACCACTGTCGTTAACGGCGTGGGTGAGAAGGACGCGATCGAGGCCCGCATCGGCCAGATCAAGGCGCAGATCGAGTCCACCACCAGCGACTACGACAAGGAGAAGCTCCAGGAGCGTTTGGCGAAGCTCGCCGGCGGTGTGGCTGTCCTCTATGTGGGCGCCGCTACGGAAGTCGAGATGAAGGAGAAGAAGGACCGCGTCGACGACGCTTTGCACGCTACCCGTGCGGCTGTCGAGGAGGGCATCGTGCCCGGAGGCGGTACCGCTCTGATCCGCGCCTCCTCGGCGCTCGCTGGAGTTGATACCGTCAATGACGACGAGGAGACCGGCGTACAGATCGTGATGCGTTCCATCGAGGAGCCATTGCGCCAGATTGTGGCCAACGCCGGTGGCGAAGGCGCGGTAGTGGTCAATGCGGTCCGCGAGGGCAAAGGCGACTTCGGCTACAACGCCCGCACTGAGGTGTTCGAGGACCTGCACGATGCAGGTGTCATCGACCCCACCAAGGTGACGCGTGTGGCCTTGGAGAACGCCATTTCCATCAGCGGTATGGTCCTGACCACCGAGTGCGTGATCGCCGACGTGGAGGATCCTGCCGAAGCGGCTGCTGCCGCTGCTGCTGCTGCCGGTGCCGGCGGCATGGGCGGCATGATGTAAGCGCTTCCCCACCATTCACAACAACAAAAAGCCCCGC
>JBELBZ010000031.1:0-23898 GCA_042095055.1 Crocinitomicaceae bacterium
AAGGAGGTTTGTGGTTGTTTTTCCACCCGTAGTTTCGAACCATGAAAGGACAAGAGGACAAAGGACAAGACCAATGGCTGCTGGACGGCAGCCTCGTGCTTCTGGCCGTCTACAACGGCTTGTTCCTTCTGGATGTCATTTTTGAGGGCGCAGGCATGGGCCGGTGGGCGGCAGTATTCATGGCCTTTATAGACGAGCGCCGGGGTTGGGTCACCTTGTTCGAGGCCATCGCGGCCTTCTCCATCTTCGTGGACATGATTGTTCGGTTTGATGCCTACGAGAACCGACGTCGAAACGCCCGGGTGGCCACCATTGGCATTTGCATGGCTGGATTGGTCTTCAAGGCCTTTGCCTTCTACCTCGACTCAGCGTATTTGGAGTGAGCTTTTTATCGGGGATCAATCGTCCCATTGATACTCGAAGTCCACATCCTCCAGCCGCTCAGGCCGGGACTTAAATGCGGTGAACCGCTCTCGGGTCCACAGGATGAATTCGTATTGTGTCAGCGCCTTGAGGACCGCCTCGCCCGGATCGACAAAATCCAAAAAGGCATCGAACTCTCCCTCTTCTAGGCTGACGATGTCGTAGTCCACATACTTGCCGAGCAGCTCGCGCAACAGCGCCCTGCGTTGGTCTTCATTTTCGAGGCGGGCGACTTCGCGCTTGCTGCGTTCCAACCTATTGAACTGTTCGTACAAGAAGGTGATGGGGCTGCTCAGGGCATCGATTCCACTGGTGCGGTACTCCTTTTCATCGTAGCCGAGCGCCTTGATGTCGCGCACGATGTCGCCCAAATCGCGGGGAGCGATGATTTCTGCCGCAGCCACTTGCACCGAAATGGGCACCAGGTGCACCGACCAAGACCACCCCGAGGGCGGCGTTTCAGATGCAGGCACAGAGCGGGACACCGTGCGGTAGCCAATGGCAGCAAACTGCAGCGTATCACCCGGTGTCGCAAGGAAGGCAAAGCGCCCGCTGGCACTGCCAAACCGGCCTTCACCAGTGCTCCTGTTCACGATCATACAGCCCGGCAGCCCACGGCCATCGGGACCCAGAACCTCTCCGTTCAATTTCACTTTCTCCTCTCCCGCTGAACCAAGCTCAACCCCTTGTGCCCAGATGCCAGCTCCTTCGCACCCCATGGTCAACACGAGGATCCATGCGAAAACCTGCAGGAAAAATGAACGGTTCTCCATGGAGCCAAACTACCGCATAACTTGCCCACGGGATGGCCAAAGACCTTGAAAATGAAGCCCGCCAGCGGGCCTTGAGTAGGATTCGCGAAGCGCGGACCCAGCAACCGCAGGGTGTCCAAGAATGGATGGACCTCATCGCCGCAGGGGACCGGACCGCATTGGCGCGGGCCATCAGCTTGGTGGAAAGTGCCAAAGCGCAAGACCGCATCACCGCTGAAGCCCTGCTCAAGCTGGCTGCTGAAAAAGCCGGTCACGCCCTGCGCTATGGCATCACCGGCGTGCCAGGGGCTGGAAAAAGTACGTGGATCGAAGCAGCAGGCATGGACCTGATTGCCCGTGGCCATAAAGTGGCGGTATTGGCCGTGGACCCCAGCAGCCACCGCACCGGTGGCAGCCTGCTCGGGGACAAGACACGGATGTCCGACCTCTCTTTGCACGCCGACGCCTTTGTGCGCCCTTCGCCTTCGGGTCGCACGCTTGGCGGCGTAGCCGAAGCCACTGCAGAGGTCGCCCTGCTGTGTGAATCGGCAGGATTTGACCGCATCCTCATCGAGACGGTGGGTGTGGGCCAAAGCGAGACGGAAGTCCGTCACATGACCGATGTGTTCGTCCTGCTGTTGATTCCCGGTGGTGGCGACGGGATTCAAGGCATCAAAAGGGGCATCTTGGAATGGGCCGATGCTGTTTGGGTCAACAAGGCCGACGGTGGTCCCGAACGCCTTGCCGCAGCGCAATCTGCCCTGTCGGTGTATCAGGGGGCCCTGTCTTTGCTGGCCGCCCCTGAAGATGGTGCTCCTCCCCTGTTTGGCACAGGGTCGGCATTGGATGCTGCGCAGGTCCACGCGCTTGTGGATGTGCTGGAAGTCCGCCTGGATGAGGCCAAATCCAACGGAAACCTCGCCGCGAGGCGGGCCCGACAATGGCGGGACAGCGCCGAAGCTTTGCTCGCAGCTGAGGCCTTGCGTCAGGTGAGAAACCATCCTCAGTTCCCCTCCCTATGGGAACGGTTGCAAGCCGATGCCTTGCGCTCACAAATCTTACCGACCGAACAGGTCAGGCTCTTGCTAAAAAAATTAGATTGAAGGGAGAATTCAGGGAGCGCCTCCCTTTAACCTCCTGCTGTGCTGCTCACTTTTACTGCCCTTTTGCTGTGCGCTGTGGCCTTGGCCTTTGGCCTGGCCTTGCGCCATGAAATCGGGCTGGCCATGGAAGGGAACTCTGCTTGGCACCTTCCCATCGCTCCCATTCCCAGCAGCCGTTGGTCGCTCGCGACCTCAGCAGCGGTCTTTGTTTGGGGCAACGCATGCGGCGCTTGGATGGTCTACTCGATGCCTTGGGCTGGGGCTTGCTCTCTGGCCTCGGCGGCAGCACTGTGCGGCTTGACCTGGAGCGCAGGACAGCGGGGCAAGATGCTGTATCAAGCGCAGGAAATCAAAGAGATGACGTGGATTGTCCACCAACGGGGCAGCGTACAAGACCAAATCATGCGGGCCTGTGAGCGCGAGGCCATGGAACGCCGGCTGCGCCGTTGCCAGGCCACTTTGATGCTGACAAGGAGGGGCGGAAACGACCTGTCACAGCTGTTTCATTCACTCGAAGAACAGGTGGCGGGCATGCACGATGACGCTATGGATGCGGCAGATGTGGTGGGTGGGTTTGCGGCCCATTTGCGGCACGTCTTCATTGAATCGGACGTCGATGACATTCCCCTTGGAGAAGCCTGCAAGCATGTTGGGCGGTGGGCGCAGGTGCTGGAAAAACTGGGGACGGCCAACATTTGCATTTCAGGTGTACCCGCACCCGATGCTGATGAGGGCAAGCTGCGCATCCCCGCATTGCTGATGCTCGGGGCGACCGAGCGCCTTGGGGTGGCCGCCTTGCAAAATCCCTCGTCTGAACATATGCACTGGCACTGGTCAATTGGAAAGCATACCGTTCGCCTTGAAGCCACAGGGGGAGCGCCTTTGCAGCTTGGCGGTCCTGAACTCCGAGATTGGGATGCCGCATTCATGTTGCGGCATGGTGGACTGGCCCATGCAGGGGGCGCTTGGTCCTTTGAACTCCCCCTCTTGCCCCGGCCTCAATCAGGCCATCAAGCGGCTGGGGAGGTCGTCCAATGACACGGATGCTTGGGCACCCGTGCCCATGTTGCGCAAGGTTACATTTCCAGCGGCAGCCTCATCGCTGCCGATCACAACCACATGGGGCACCTTGCGGTCGTCGGCGTATTTGAATTGCCGCTTCAACTTCGCCGCGTCCGGATAGACCTCTGTGCGCAGGCCGTGACGCCGGCACAGCGCCGCAGCTGCCAGGACTTGGGGCAAGGTTTCCTCTCCCATGTGCAACAACAGCACATCCAACCCGACATCCAAACCGGTGGGGAAAGCTCCAAAATGTTCGAGCACGTCATAGATGCGGTCTGCACCGAAACTGATGCCCACACCGCTCACATCTGGCATTCCGAAAATCCCCGTGAGGTCATCGTATCGTCCGCCACCGCAAATGCTGCCCACAGGACCATCGACCACCTGCACTTCAAAAATCGCCCCTGTATAGTAGTCGAGTCCCCGGGCCAAGCCTGGAGCAAACACCAATTCCGGCTCTTGAACGCCCTCTGATTGGGCGAGGTCCCACAGTGAAGCCAGCGCCGCAACCCCCTCCTGGACCGCAGGTGCAGGAAATTGTTCGGCCAACGCCTCCATGCCCGCGATGCCCGATGGCCGCTCCGCAAAAAGTGCCCGCGTACCCTCTTGAACGGCGACACTAAAACCGCGCTCACCCAATTCCTTGCACACCCCGTCAACCCCAATTTTGTCGGCTTTGTCCACGGCCACGGTCCACTCTGTGAGCCGCTCGCCGATGCCCAAATGGTCCGCCATGCCCGAAAGAATCCGGCGGTCGTTGACCAAAATCCTAAAGTGCGGCACTTGGAGTGCGGACAATGCCTCGTAAAACAAGCACACCAACTCCAATTCGCACAAGACGCCTGTCGAGCCAATGATGTCCGCATCGCATTGCACAAACTCCTGGTACCGTCCTTTTCCGGGTCGGTCTCCCCGCCACACCGTCTGCATCTGATACCGCTTGAAGGGCATCGGAATCTCGTTGCGGTGCATGGTGACAAAACGGGCAAAGGGCACCGTCAAATCATACCGCAGTGCCTTTTTGCTGATCTGGAAGCCCAACGCTTTGCTGTCCCGAGCTTCCAAGGTGGCATCCTGGGCCTTGCCCAAAAAGTCTCCATTGTTCAGGATTTTGAAAATCAGCTGGTCGCCCTCCTCTCCATACTTTCCGGTCAAGGTGGTCAGGGCCTCCATGGCCGGGGTCTCAATGGGCTGGAAGCCGCGCCCCTCAAAGGCGGAACGAAGGGTGGAGAAAATCCACTGTCGGCGGGCCATCACCTGAGGGGTGAAGTCGCGGGTGCCTTTGGGAATGCTGGGTTTGCTCATGCTGCGTGGCCAAAGTTACAAGGCCGAGGGGGCTTCATTCAAGGTCAAAGCCCCAAATCAAGATGCGTCCATCATCACCTGCAGTAGCCAAGGCTCCGTTTTCGTTCCACACCATGGCATTGATGGAGCGTGTATGCCCCTGCCAATGTGGACGGGCAATGCGCACGCCCAAAGCCAGGGAGTCGGCCTGCCACAGTGCAATGCTCTTGTCCCTTGAACACGTCGCTACCCACCGTTGGTCCGGTGAGACGGCCATGCGGTAAACGGCCCCCTTGTGGGCATCTACAGACAATACGGCGGTCAATTCACCGCCGGCTTCCATCTTCCAAATGCGGAGCCGCCCATCCGCTCCAACACTGGCCAATGCCGACTTGCCCGGCCACACCATGAGCGCACGCACAGCGCCTTCGTGGGCCACTGTGGACGTACCGCCGCTGCTGAGGTTGTGGATGGCGCCTTCAGACGTCCCCAAAAAAACGTTTTGATCATGGACCAAGCTGCACCTGATTCTGCCCTGCACTTTGGCGAATTCTTGGCCTCCCGGCCATGTCAGCCAACGCCCATCTGCCCCACCCGTTCCAGCGGGGGTCACGACATAGGTTCCTCCCGGATGGGCCGGAGTGATCTCCCATTGGCCCTCTTTTGACACGCTGAGTACGCCCCCATCCCCAGTTCCAGCCAACACCCCATTGCCATGGGAACACGCCGCGAACAATGGGGCTGCGGCTTTGGCCACCGCCTTTCCGCGCGCTTCCCACAGACCGTCTGCCTTGGCCCACTGCACAAGCAGTCCATCGCCCCCCGCACTCAAGAGGTCACCCTCGGCGTTCAATTCGAGGTCGTACACCGCTCCTTGATGGCCTTCCAATGTCTGCAACAGGCGCGGCTTTGGAGCTGCGTTTTCTCCCGCTTTTGGACCATATGGAGTATGCGAAGACATCGCGACAAAGGTATTCCTGCATCACCGGTTTGGGTGCTCAATGGATCAGGTGAAGCCCTCAGGCCACCAGCGGATGGGAGGTTCACCCCGGGATTCGAGCCAATCGTTGACTTTTTTGAAATGGCCGCAGCCGAGAAAACCCCGGTGCGCGCTCAAAGGACTCGGGTGGGGCGCCTCCAAAATGAGGTGTTCTTGTGGCAATGCCCGGATGGCATCGGCATGTTGCTGGGCATGTTTCCCCCACAGCAAAAAGACCGCTGGCCGCTCAACACAAGCCGACACAAGGGCTGACGTGACGCCCTGCCAGCCCAAGTTGCGGTGAGATCGGGGCTCGCCGTGTTCTACACTGAGCACGTCATTGAGCAACAACACCCCCTGTTCCGCCCATGCCGTGAGGTCACCCGAGGCGGGCGGGATGCCTCCACATGATGCTGCGATCTCCTTGTAGATGTTGCGGAGCGATGGTGGAAGCGGATGGCCCATGGGTACAGAGAATGCCAAACCATCGGCTTGGCCGCGGCCATGGTAGGGATCCTGACCCAAAATCACCACCCTGACTTGTTTTGGGTGCCCCACTGTGCGCAGGGCCCTGAACCACCGCGCGGGTTTTGGGTGGCACACGTTCTGGGCGTAAGCTGCAGACAATGCCTCGGAAAACCCTGAGGGAATGGCATTTACCAAGGCTTCTTTCCAACCTGGAATGCCCAAAGCGGCCTCGAAAGCTGCTGATATTTCGTCCTCAAACGCAAGCATGTGTGAAACCTCCTAAAATACAAGGCACTGAGGGATGGTGTTCGTGAATTCCCTCGGTACTTTTGCCTTCTGTCTGATGATGTTGGAAACGCTCAAGGAGAAACTGGAATCGACCGAAGGCAAGAAGCTGTATGGCTATCAGGCCCACGCCATTGATGAGATCATGGGGCGCATGCGCCAGTTCCCTGACCAGTACAATTTGCTGTATCAGCTGCCTACTGGTGGAGGCAAGACGGTCATCTTTAGTGAGTTGGCCAAGCGTTTTATCATCGAGACCGGCAAGAAGGTATTGATCCTTACCCACAGAATCGAACTGCTGGGCCAAACCAGTCGGATGCTCACCGACATTGGTGTCGACAATAAAATCATTGACTCCAAAGTCAAAGTGCTCGAGGAAGACAAGCAGCACTGGTGCTTTGTCGCGATGGTGGAAACCCTCAACAACCGACTCAATGACGAGCACATTGTGTTTGACCAATTGGGGCTGGTGGTCATCGACGAGGCCCACTACAACAGTTTCCGTAAGCTGTTCAAGCACTTTGAGAACCAAGTGTTGCTGGGTGTGACGGCCACGCCCCTCTCCAGCAACATCAAGCTTCCCCTCAAGGACAACTACCAAGAACTGATTGTAGGCGAATCCATCTCCAAGTTGGTCGATGATGGATTTTTGGCCCGGGCCAAAACCTACAGCTACGACGTCAACCTCAAATCCCTGAAAGTGGGCATCAATGGGGACTACACCGTTTCCAGTTCTGAGCGGCTGTACGGCAACTACTTCATGCAGGAGAAGTTGCTCTACGCTTATGAGGAGAAGGCCAAAGGAACCAAGACGCTCATCTTCAACAACGGCATTCACACCTCCCTGCAGGTGGCCCAGCTGTTCGAAGAGGAAGGCTATGAAATCCGCCACCTCGACAATACGCACAGCGAAAAGGAAAGGCAGGACATATTGACCTGGTTCCACGAGAAACCCGATGCCATTTTGACTTCGGTGAGCATTCTGACCACAGGGTTTGACGCCCCTTCTGTGGAGACCATCATCCTCAACCGGGCCACCAAGTCTTTGACCCTCTACCACCAGATGATTGGCCGGGGCTCGAGAACTTTCAAAAACAAAAAGGAATTCACCGTCATCGACTTGGGCAACAACGCCCGGCGTTTCGGTCTGTGGGATGCGCACGTGAACTGGCCCGACATCTTCCGTTCCCCCAACGCCTATCTCGAAGGCCTGTATACGGACGATGAGATCGAAGAGACTTTCGTCTATGAAATGCCGAAGAACCTGCAGGTTCTGTTTCAACTCGACGACCACCCTCCTTTCAACATGAAGGATGCGTACATCGAGGCGACGCGCAAGGGCAAGCGGCCAAAAGCAGCCATTGAGGCGAGCTTGGACCACCACGTCAAAATTCTGGTGGCTGTCTCAGAGGATGAATTCCATGCCATAGAGCTTTCGGAACACCTTGAGGGGGACATCGAGCAGCGCATCCGGGACTACACCAAGTGCATCTCAAAGACCACGGACAATTACCGCCAATGGCTCATGGATGAGTACCAGCGGAAAATGAAGCAGCTGATTCGCCTCGCTTTCGAGGATTGATTCGAATACAAAGCCTTCCCCTACGGTCACAAAATTGTGGCCCCAAAATCCCCCTGATTCCCGCTTTTGTTGTTCCATGGGCATGGACATCAAGCTTGCGTTGTGACTCCTTTTCCTCAGACCTTATTCGAAGTCGGCGCTGCTGGAGCGGCCGCCGGCGTGCTGGCTTTTGAGGGGGCTGCCTTGTACCGGTTGGACCGCTCCGCGCGGCGCAAATGGTGGCGCATGGGACTGTCAAGGGCCTGGCATCAAACCGCCTTCATAGCAGGTCCACTGTTGTTTCTCTTGGCCATGTTTTGGGGGATTTCGACCCACGCACCCCGCTTCATCACCTTGACGCTGTTGTTGGGCTGCACCACCGCGTGGATGCTCGACCGCAGCATTCAAGGGTTTATCGTGAATGAAGCCCACAAAAGGTCCGTGGAAATGGAACATTGGAAGGTGCGCAAACCGGTCGAACAAAGGCTGGCCCACCAAGCGGCACTGCGCAGCAAAGAACTGGACCGCGTGCAGGCCATGTCATTGCGAAGGCTCATGGATCCGCATTTCATTTTCAATGCGCTCAATGGCATCATGCACGACATGATGGTCCTCGACTGGGACCGTGCCCTCCGGCACCTCAAAGCCTTTAACCGTCTGGCCAAACACCAAATCCAAGCCGGTCACGATGGCTGGCGTTCCATGCCCGATGAATGGACCACATTACAGGACTACATTGAACTCGAGGTACGCAGGCTCGACCGCCCCATCGAATGGGAGTTGACCCCGTTGACAGAAGACCTTCAAGGGCAGCACATTCCCGCATTGTTGGTTCAGCCGCTTGTGGAAAATGCCCTGTGGCATGGATTGGGAGGGACCTCTGTGTCAGGGCCAGGGAAGCTCTCTCTGCGGGCAGTAAAAACCGGGCAAGAGCATGTGACCATTCAAGTGTGCAATTCACCCAATGCCGCGCATGCCATGGAGACTGAGCCTGTGCGGCCCGATGATCAAATTCCCCGTCGCCGCCATGCATCGGACCTTATTCGACAGCGCCTCAACCTGTTGGACCGCTCAGGAAAAAGCGGCCTCAACATGGTCACCGCCCCTGACCATACGGAGGTCAGCTTGATTGTGCCGTGCACCACAAAACGGTGAATTACTTGTGGCCTTTCACCCTTTGTTTTTGAGATCAACCCGTTACTTTTAGCGCAACATCGTTGCACCATGAAACTCCAAACGGAGAACATTTATCAGGTCATTGAATTGGCTGCTGCCCCTGCCAAAGTCTTCGAGGCTTTGCTTGATCAGGACGCACACGTTGCATTCACTGGAAAAGAGGCCTTTATCCAACCTCATGAAGGAGGCTCGTTTTCCCTGTGCAATCAAAACCACACGGGTTACTTCACGCACCTCGTCCAAAACAAGCGGGTTGTTTGCGCTTGGACACACAAGAAATTCCCTGCGGGACATTTCACGACGGTGGACCTCAGGTTGAGCAAGAACGCCACAGGTGGCACCACGTTGATTTTGAACCACCTCAGCGTACCCGCTGTGGACGCAGGTTGGATGACAGAATCTTGGAACCGCAACTATTGGGCTCTGCTTGCTGAGCACTTTAGCGAGGAGGCTGTACCTGCCTGACCCTAAGTCATCTGCCACCTCGCGAGAGGCGCCTCATTGAGGCGGCCTTCCAACGATTTCTCCGCAGCAAATTGGCCTGACAAAGCGATCATGGCCCCGTTGTCTGTGCAATAGCGGAACGGAGGGATGTGCACGTCCCATTGGTGCTTCTGCCCCAGTTCTTGGACGGCTTTTCGCAGACCGGAATTGGCACTTACCCCTCCTTGGATGGCGATGGCCTTCATGCCCCTTTCCAGAGCAGCCGACTCCAACTTCCCAATCAAGATGGCCACAATCGTGGATTGAACTGAGGCGCAGACATCTTGAATCAGCGCATCGGACACCTCAACTCCACCGGATAGGGTTTTCTCCAAAACACGCAGCACAGAGGTCTTGACTCCACTGAAGCTGAAATGGTGCCCGTCCATCTTGGGCGCGGTGAAACGAAACGCTTCAGGATCACCCAATGCGGCCAAGCGGTCTACTTCAGGTCCTCCCGGATAAGGCAGCCCGAGCATCTTGGCCACCTTGTCAAAGGCCTCGCCTGCAGCATCGTCCATGGTGGTGCCAATCACCTCCATTTCTGTCGGCGACCGCACTTCTAAAAGCTGGGTGTGGCCCCCGGATACGGTCAAGGCCATCATCGGCTGTCGGGGAGTGAGCGCAGCATCGGCCATCCAATGGGCCACCACGTGGGCCCTCATGTGGTGCACAGGATACATCGGGACTCCCAGTGACCACGCCAAACTCCGGGCAAAAGCGCTGCCCACCAAAAGCGAACCCTGCAAGCCAGGGCCTCGGGTGTAGGCCACGCCGTCGACTTGATCCAAGCGACAGCCCGCTTCCTTCAACGCCCCCTCGAGCACAGGTACGATGTGCGCCTGGTGTGCGCGGGAAGCGAATTCCGGCACCACGCCACCGTATTTCGAATGGATGTGTTGAACTGCAGCAAATTGACCGAGCAGCTCGCGCCCCTTGAGCACAGCGATGCTGGTGTCATCACATGAACTTTCAATGCCCAACATGATCCGATGGGTCATGGAGACCAAGCCGTCGTTTGCTGCGTTTTGTTTTTGCCCGGAAGCCATCATGGCATCATTTCTGTATGGGCGAAGTTCGCATAGAGAAATGAAGGTCCCATCACCTCCGTCCGAAAGTTCAAAGCGGCGTACCGGAAAGGCACGCCGCATGGGGCTATTGGGGCTATTGACGGCAGGTGTGGGTGCTGTCTTGATCCTGACACTTCTGCTCTTCACCCCCTCTGGACAGCGCTGGATGGCGCACAAGGCATTGGGCGTTGCTGCTGCAGCATGGGGTGACGCAAACAGCCAGGTCGAGGTGGAGTTGACGGCAATACACCTCGCATGGTCTCCCATGGGCTTGTCGCTCGATGGCCTAAAAATTCAACAGCGAGAGGAAAGCGGTGGCCACACCCCCTTGGTCTCGCTGTCTGAACTCGTGTTGCTTCCTGCGGACCTTTCGGGCCAACACTGGATGACCGTTTCGGCAGAAGGCCTGGACATTTCTGCTGCGGGCAGCCTCTGGCTTACGCAAGGTGCGGCCTCGTCGGACACCACAGCGCGGTCCACTTCCCCCTCCTTTTCCATTGCCGACATCAACCTGCGCCATCTGCGCATCGCGCTGCCCGACACCTTGGCTTCCTCCCGCTGGTCCCACGAAGTCCTGGTGGAGCAAGCCACCATGACAGGCTTTGACTGGCAAGGCCCGTGGCCCGAATGGGCAAGCACTTCCGGTCAGGTGCAGCTCGTGAGCCGGGATGAGGTTTCGGGAGCAGAAGACACAACCTTGATGGCATGGGAAGACGCCGCGACCCCTTTCGCGTTGAACGTGCATACCCACCCCGCATTCTGGCTGGATTCAACGCCGGCTTCCAGCGATGCGATCGCGGCATGTCCCGACACCTGGACCGCCACATTGGACAAAGCCGATTCTACGGTACGGCTGCAGGGGTTCGCCGATTGGGGCACACTGGAGATGCGCGCAGGTTTGTGCCAACAAGGCCTTCGTCTGGATACAGCCCGACTTCAGTACAACCGCCACCCCATGCTGTGGCCCGAGGAAGTGCCCGCCTCCGGAGAACTGTTGCTTAGAGGCCCCCTCATCATGCCATTGGATGCTGAAAGTCCGCCCCAAACCGTGGATTGGACCCGTCTCTTGGGGCGCGCATCCTTGACGTACAGCCACCAGACCATGCAGGGCAACCCCTGTCAGGCCAACGTGATATGGGACTTGGAATCCGGGCGGATTTCCAGTGATGGCGATTGGTACAGTGCTGAGCAACCGCGGTCCAGTTCGGCCATGTTTGTCTGGACCGCCCAGGGGCAATACGCTCCCTTGTCCGCCATCGATTTTGACTCACTCAATCAACCGGCCCAGCTTGGAGGGACCTGGAATGCCCACCGGCCAGGAGATCAAACAGGCGCTTTGACCGCGGATGGCACATTGGAACTCTCCGCGGTTCCTGATCCTCAAAATGGCGTGGAGGTTCACTGGGACTTGCGTGCACGGACAGCCCCCCTCCTCCTCACCGAAGGGCTGGAACTCTATGGCGCATGGGGCGCTTCGGGGGAGGTCAAAGTCAACGCTCAAGGCGGTCTCGATTCTTGGTGGGGCCATGTAGACTTGGATGGGGCTCGGTTTATTCCCCTGCCTGGATTTGATGGGCGAAAACGTCAAGGTGCACCGCTCTCCATGCAGCGGTTTCACGCACGCGGACGCGGCGACAAGCACCACTTCGCAGTGGACTTGGAGGGGGACTTCATCGAGGGGCACATCGACGGCCCGCAGGACTTGGATGGATGGAAAACCCCTTTGCTGGATGTACTGGTATCTGGTGAAATCATCACCAAAACCACAGCTTCACGCTGGGGAGCGGGCGCGAACAAGGGTGGACCTGTCCCTTCTGACTGGACGGCAAACTTGACCGTTTGGAGGGACGATTTGCTCGAACGCTACAGCCATGGCCAATGGTCCATTGGCAAGGGCTCCCACGTGGAAATCCAACACCGCAATGGTGAGGTCGGATTCATGCTGGACTTGCGGCCCTTGCACTTGGGTGACCTCCGGGCCCACAACCTCATCTTGGAAGGCAGTGGTGGTCAGGGGCCCATGGCATGGAAGCTTTGGGCGGACAGCCTGCGCCATGTCCAATGGGGGATGCTCAGAGACGTGGCCCTCTCCGCAGACGTGGAACTCAGCTCGGGCTCAGAATTTCGCGCGTCTTGGGACGGCACCATCCCCGCCGACTTGGCGTGTGTCCACCACCTGAAGAACGGAAACACCCACGTGGTTGTACCCGAACAATTGGACCTGAGTTTTGCGGGAGCGACATGGCAACTGGACCCGCTGTCACTGCCGCGTTTGGAATGGCAAGACGCCGATTGGACCTCCCTTGTGGTGGATGACTTCAGCTTGAGTGGCAGCGAGGGGTTGTTGTCCATTCAAACCTTGGAAGGAGCGTCCTCCAATCAAGTCGGGGTACAACTGGACCGGCTGCCATTGGCCCCTTGGCTCTCCATGCTGGGGCCACCTCTTGGAACCGAGCTGCCCAGTGGTACCGGGCTGCTTCATGCCGCTTTCGATGTGGTCTTGTCTCCCTTGACGGTCACAGGAGCGGCGCAGTGGGAGGATGCCCAGCTCGAAGGGTTTGATTTGGGCGACCTGTGCTTGGGGGGGTCTTGGGGCAAGGAACCCCGGTTGAAATTCCAACAGTTCCGGGGTGAATCCGAAGTTTTGCGCGCTGAAATGGCCTCTTCCCAAGCTGTGGAAGTCGAGCTATTGGACTGGCCGCTGGAGCAACTGCAACCCTTATTTGTAGATGCTGGGGTAGCACTGTCGGGCACGGCCACGGGAGGCTTGACCCTGGGCATACCTGTTGACGGGGCCGTCTCCTCTGCCCGAGGCAACATGTCCATTGACGCCCAAGAAGTGTCCATCGCTGCCACCGGAATGTCCTACAGCCTCGAGGGAGACCTCGGTTTTAGCGCAGGATTGATCGGCATGGACAGGGGCATCATCACCGACCCCAATGGTCAAACGTCGCTGCTCAACATTTCTGTGCTGCATTCCAATTTTACCGATTGGAATTACGACTTAGGGCTCGAATTGCCGGAGGATTTCCAAGTGATGGATTTGGCACCGGACCGCAGCAAGTTGTTTTATGGCAAGGTGCTGGCCACCGGTGACGCCAACGTATCTGGAACGTCCGAAAGCCTGTCCATTGATGTGGATGCCCGCAGCGCGGGGGGCACGCAATTCACCATGCCGCTCGACGCCATGGAGGGGCCTGGCATTCCCAGCGGAATTCGGTTTACCGGGGGCCATACAGTAGAAACAACCTCAGCCCCTGCTCCGCGGCCGTTTGACCTTTCCATGAACCTGGAAATCGAAGTCACCCCCGATGCAGCGCTTTCTTTGGTGCTGGATCAACAAGCCGGGGAGCGCGTGGATGGCCGCGCCCAAGGGGCCCTGTCCTTTGTGAGCAACCGCAGTCAATCGCTGTCTATGGAAGGCGGCCTGGAGATCGTAGAAGGCCAGTACAGGTTTAGTCTGCGCGACCTCTTTTCCAAGACCATCAATGTCGCTCCAGGTGGGAGAATCGACTGGGATGGAAACCCCTACGAAGCGCAGCTCGACCTGCTCGCCATCGCCCCTGTTCGAACCTCGCCCGCCCCGCTCGTACCCGGATTGATTACCGCCGACAGAAAGACCGATGTCGAGGTCGGCATGAGCATCGCTGGCGAGCTGGCCAGCCCGACGTTGGACTTCTCCATCAGCTTCCCCACATACGCCAAGGCCGACCCGGACCTGTTGGCCCAGGTGCAGCCAGCACTGTCCACGCCAGAGGAAACGCAGCGGCAGGCTTTTGCCCTCCTCGCCGCAGGTCAGTTCATACCCTCAAATGAAATCAACACCAACGCTTTGGGCCGGGCCACCGCTGCTGCTCAAGCCACCGACTTGGTGTCGACAGGTGTTTCGGAACTGTTGAGCAGCCTCTCTGAAGATGTGGACATCGGCCTTCGCTATTTGCCTTCGGCATCTGGAACTTTGATTGACCCCTCCGAAGCCAATACGGGGGACACTTTTGAAATGGACCTTGGCCTCAACCTGCTCAATGACCGACTGAAAATTTCTGGCACCCTGGGTGCGCGCAACCCCGAAGGAACCCAGATCGACCCCTCCGAACTCACCGGTGCGATAGACCTGCGCTATCAATTGACGGCCGATGGACGCTGGGAGCTCATGGGATACAGCAAGCCCGAAAGCGCGCTTGAAGGCAACGGCAACAACCGCTATGGTCTTGGTGCTGTATACCAGGTGCGCTTCGACCATCTGCGGGACTTGTTGCGCAAAAGCGAAGAACCATAGCGCGTCCTCAGGACGCCGGGCATTAATTTGCCGTCATGATCCGCTCCTCTTTTTTGAATTCGTCCCTCGCGTTGGCCGCTGCGTGGTTGGCTTGTGCCCAAACTGTCCTTGCCCAGCCCGTTCTGACTGCGTCTGATTTGCCGCAAGGCGGGCAGACTTATCTGCGGGCCACGGCCGTCCCCCCTCTTTTTTCGGATGGCCTGGAAGACAGCGGTGCCGGATTGACCTGGGACTTCAGCGATCTGGCCTCGACAGGCGACCAAGAAACCGAATACTTTCCCATGAGTGAAGCGGGCTTTACCACCCAGTTCATTTTCTCATCGGCCGACCACTTTACTGCTTTTGAATTGCCCGATTTGGGACTGGAAACGGGGATCCCCATTTCCGGTGCGACCGTCTACCAAGAATTTGGGGGGTCGGCCTACAAAACCATTGGACTGGGCATCACCACCGACTTCATCGATTTGCCCGTCATCTATGAGGACGAGGAGGAACTGCTGCCTTTGCCCCTGACTTTTGGCGCCACCCTCGAGGGCTCCTCTGCCTTTGAAGTAGAACTCCCTGAGCTGCTGTATTACAGCACCTCACAAACTGCGGAAATCGAAGTCGACGCCTGGGGCACCTTGCTGCTGCCCAGCGGAAGCTATGAATGCCTCAGGGTGAAGCGCTCTTTTGTGGCCCAAGACTCTGTCAATGTGCCTGCAGCGGGTCTCGGCTTTAGCCTGCCGCGCGAGGGAACGGTGTACGAATGGTATGCTGCTGGAGAGGGCATGCCCGTGCTGTCTGTTCAAGTGCTGGTTGGCGTCCCCGGGATATGGCAATTCAAACCTGAAGCCGCAGGGCCTTCAGGCTTGTCAGAGCCCACCGTTTTTGCCGTCCAAGCCACACCCAACCCCGCCGCTGTCGGCACCCGAATTGCGCTGCAACACGGTGGGAACGCCCCTGTTTCTGTCAGGGTCCATGACGCTGCCGGACGCCTGGTGTTCTCTGGAATCCTTGAAACGAACAACGGCACCACTTTCCTCCCCTCCGAGTCATGGGAGACGGGGGCTTACAGCGCTGCGGTAGAGGGCCAATTGCCCGTGCGGTTTATCCTTCGCTGACCGCGACAGGACTTGGCTCAAGGGCGACAGCTTCGGGCTGCGGTTCCGAACCGGTCACTGCGGCAAGTGGCGCGAACGTTCCTGTCCGCTCTTGGAGCCATCCCTTGGCCACACGGCGGTTGCGGAAGACCTTGACGTTGGGCCGCATCCGGCTGATCATCTGGTACAGCCGGTCCCGCCACACCAGCAAATGGGCCGGCACAACAATGGCGCGGTGGTGAACCCCTGTCATGGCACCCGATTGGGCCATCCAGGTCAATGCCGCGCGGTCCAGCAACAGGTGGGCCCTGGGCACCACAATCAATTCAGCCACTTCCCTGCTTCCCAGAAGCTCCAACCGCTGGGCGGTCACACGCTGCATCAGCGGCAGGTCCACAATGAGATCCTCGGCCAATTCAACCGTCAGCAGTCCATCCGAAAAATGGAAAACGCCATAAGGAGCCTGGTAGGTGAATGCGTGTGACATGGGCGTAATTTCAGGCAAATGACCAGATGGACAAAGGCCCTGACGAAGCTGCTATCCACAAAAGAATGAAGGTTGTTTACCTCCTTGATCAGGGACAGGCGTATTCGGCGATATCCCCCTCGGTCTCAGGCGGCAGACAGAACTGCAGTGCGGCCGTGTGTTCGCCTTCCACCAACTCTTGGACAGAAGGCTTAGAAATGCCCAATCCGTCCACCGACTGCTGGGTGCGGCTGGCCAACAGGCCCAGCCCTCCTGCGATGTTCGTGTATACCGGGCGCTCCTGGATGATTCCCGTGACCGGGGCATTGACCGCCAAATAGGTGTCGAGCTCTTGGTTGGCAATGCTCAGCACAAAGTCAAATGCCCGAACCCGATCGATGTTGTCGTTCCACTCCCCCAATTCGCGGGTGATCAGCGGATCAGCATCCAAGCGGCTGGCCAAGAATTGATAGAACGCCTCGCCATTGATGGGCAGCTTGATTTCTTCGCCTCCTTCGGCATCGTCTGCCGTCTCTTCTCCCAAGTCCCAACGCACCACGCGGTCGGTCTCTGAAACCAACACTGTGTGCGCCTCATCGGCCCAAATGCGCTCTGTAAAGTAAACGGCCACAGAAGCCTCGTAGCGCTTGGCTCCGGGTGTAGATGACCATTTGAAATTGACATTGGGGTAGGTTACCTGACCCGCTGTACCACTGGCGAAATTCAAATTAAAACCGGGAATGCCCGCCGGCGGATTGCTGATGTTGCCCGGCGATGACCCAATGAGCGTCGTCACGGCTGTGAGGGGAAGCCGCCCGTCTGCAAAACTTACCGTCATCCGGTAAGTGTAGAGGTCATCTGAGCTGCCCACATACACATCGAGGCCATCTGGCGTTCCGAAATGATAGGCCCGGTATTCGGGACCAAAAAAGATGCCGTTGTCATCCTTGTCTTGGAGCAAGGTGTCCATGGCTGAAAAAGTCAACAGCGGCGTTTCAAAGGCGATGTCGTCCGGGTGAAACTGTTCCACGGTCACATCGATCTCCCCTGCTCCATATTCGCTGCTGTCGGCCACCAGCGCGATGTCCAGGTTGTTGCCCTCGCCCAACCAAGTGCGGTTGACCCGCACCCATTGTTCGGTGGCCGCAGGATCGAGCAAACAAAAAGCCAGACTCCGCTCCTCGTAGGGGGCATTCAGTTCGACGTCGGTGGTGCAGCCTGTATTGACCAAGGTCAAGCACAACAACAACCACGCTCCCAACCGTCCCAATGAAATCCGAATCATGCCGCGAAGTTAGGCTTCCAACGCCAGCAGAAACGCCATCGTGTCGACGCCATCTGCATAATCTGCCAGTCCCGGAAACTGAGCGCTTCCAAAGGCCACGCCTCCATGGCCTACACGGCATTGAATCTGATTCTTGCCCTCTTCGAGGCGTGCTTCGACATCAGACAACGCGCCATAGCGCTGAAAATGCAAGGCCCCCACCGGCGAAACCCAGTCGGCGTCTTCTTTGAGCAGTACGAATCCGTTTTCGAGCAAATCCACTGCCTCCATGAGCCACAGGGCCTTGTGGTAGGTGTAGTTGTTGTAATACCGGTTGTGATTGGCGATTTCGGACCAACCGACAAAGGCAGCAAACAGCCGGTCGAGGTCAAAGTCTTGCGGCACAAAGACCTGGGTCACGTTGCGGCAACCGAGTCCGAAATACTGGAAGATGTCGCCGGCCAATGCCACCATATCCTCGTGGGATTCGCTGCCATCGAGCACCGCCACAGAGGTCCTTTGTCCGCGAATGATGTGGGGCACCTTTCCAAAGTAATGCTGGAAATACCTTCCACTGTTGCGGCTTCCTGTGGCGATCACCGCGTCAAAATCAGTCAATGCAGCCTCAGCAATGGTCACCTGTTCTTGCAATCCTGGAGCCACCTTAGACCAGCAAGACAACAGCGCCGCGGTCAGGCCCGCATCGTCGCGGCTGGGCTTCAATTGAACCCGGTGACCGGAGACAACCCCACAGATCAGATCGTGCAACCCTACAAAGGGGATGTTGCCCGCCATGACGATGCCCAAGGTCACAGCACCCTCTGAATTTTTGGCCGGCAAGCTGCCCAACCACGCCCGTACCGCATCGGGTTGTAGCGCTTTTACCCACGCTTCGAGCGCAAAACGGACCTGCTCAGGGGTAAACCAACCGTTTAAATTGACCGCATTATCAGCTGCCGCAGCCAAGGGCAACCATGCATCATGAGGCTGTCCATCGCTGACGGATTGCAGGCCATTGGCCAGTTCCAGCAGCAATTTCTCTGCGCGCTGCACGTCCAATTTTGAAGTCTCAGTTAACATGAATGACAATTCTTGTGGGATTTGCAAAGATGTGGTCAACATCCTGAGGGGGTAACCGGTTATTTTTGCGCAGGCAATATCGCCCGTTAGAAAGAAGAGTACCATGGCCATTATGATTACAGACGCCTGCATCAACTGCGGGGCTTGCGAACCAGAATGTCCCAACAACGCCATCTATGAAGGGGGAGCGGAGTGGACTTTTGCCGACGGAACCGGCCTAAAAGGAACAGGCAACCACCCTTCTGCGGGGGCCATCGATGCCGATGCCACCCATGAACCTGGCAGCATGGATGTGTATTACATCACCACCGACAAGTGCACAGAGTGTGTGGGCTTCCACGACGAACCCCAATGCGCAGCGGTCTGTCCCGTGGATTGCTGTGTCGACGACCCCGACCACCGCGAATCCGAGGATCAGCTCCTGGCCAAGAAAGCCTTCATGCACCTCTGAGGCGCCGATCAGCGTCGATCAGCGCGACTCCGCTAACCAAGACTCGAAATTCTCGCTCGGCTGTCTGGGCTGTTACAAGAAGGCAATGGGGCGGCTTTTCATCCGTTTCATTCAAGATGGGGTGTCCATAGTTTTTTTGCGTGCCGCTGTAGGTGCGCCCAAAACCATTGCACCTTGGCACCTCATATTCGATGCCCCGATATACCTCGATGACCAACCCCACCTCGCCACGCCGCTTCTTCGCCCGATGGATTTCCGGTGTGTTGTGTGTCTTGGTTGGGAGTGCCACCTACGGGCAGGCATTGGACTTGTCGGCACTCAAGCCCCTGCATGGCGCCCTGCGCACCTGTCAAGGCGAGGCGTGCAAAGCCATCAGCGACAGCCTGGGCCAACAGCTGGAATCCTTGCTGGATTCTGCCCCTGAAGGCTCAGAAATGGTGAAGCCCGACTTCCTCGCAGCGGTGACCTCTGCCGATGGCCGTTTGAAGGTGTTGACGTGGAACTGGCCACAAGCCGACCGGACCTCTTCCTATGCGGGCCTGGTGGCCTTTCGCAGGGACGAGGGGTCACCGATGGAATTCACGGCGCTCTACGATGAGAGCAGTGCCGACGCCCCCGATCCGCAGCGTGCTGTCCAATCTCCGGATTGGCATGGTGCACTGTACTACGACATGGTCCCCGATGCCGTGGACAAGGACACTTGGATCTTGCTGGGGTGGGACGACGCCGACGCTTTGGTCACCCGAAAGGTGATCGAGCCCATTCAATTCAGAGGTCGGGGTGTGCGGTTTGGAGCGCCAACCTTGAATGGCACTATGGGCATGTCCCGCAGGTGGGTATTGGAATATGCCGATGCGGTGCAGGTTTCCTTGCGCTATCAGCCAGAGAAAAAGGGCAAAGCTGGCCATTCAGAACGCATCGTGTTTGACCACCTGGCGCCCAGCGAGCCCCACTTGACGGGGATCACGGCTTACTATGGTCCCGACATGACCTTCGATGCGTTTGTCCCCGGCAAAAAATCGAATTCCCCTTGGCAGTTGGAACCCAATACCAACCCCATTCAGGAGCTCCCTTCCGACCGTCCATTCGCAGACCCACGTCCGCGAAACCGACGTGGAAATGAACCCTGAGGACCTTGGTGTTGCGTAACTTCCAACCATGGAACGAATCCGCACAACCCTGGCTCTTCTGACCCTCATGTGTTTTGCCCCTGCATTGGTTCAGGCCCAGGCGACCCCATCATCCATGCTCGACAAGGTATATGGCGCGAACCCGGAAAGGCCTGTCGGATACAGCTTTACCCACGTCATTCACTACAACATAGTCCAACGGGTCTCCGGGGGTGAAGGCCAACCCTTGAGCACAATTAAAGGGTCCATGGACCTCTACTACACCCCCGGTGAGGGTTCCTACGGACGGGTGATGGACAGCGACAACGCCCACCTGAGCCACATCGGCGATTTGAACCTCGGCATGAGGTATTCCCTCACAGCCATAGGAGAAAGTAAAATCGGCAGCGAAGCATCCCTCAGTGCAACAACATCGGATACCCTCCAGATGTCGCGGGTGTCCGGGGACCGCGAAATTGATGGCCGCATGAGTGCCCACTATTGGCACGAAGCAGGCACCACCATCGATGAGCTGTGGGCCGACAGCCAGGCTTCGGAGGAAGAAGTGGCCATCGGAAGGCTGTGGCCCCGTTTCGAACCTGGCTTCGCGAGCTTGGCGACCGGAACCTATGCCGGACTGGCCATGCGGTGGGTGTCCATTGATACTGAATTCAGCCGCGAGCCCCGCACGGTCTTGGAATTTAAAGGATCCGAAGTGCTCGAAGTGCCGGTAGAGGTGTCGTTCGAAGGCTACGTTTTTCCCGTCTCCGAAGCCGACATGATGCGCCAGCGCCTCGAAGCAGAGCGCCACTGATCAGCGTTGACCGAACCGGACCTCTGTGGCCCCATGGCCGTATTTCCGGGGGTCGCCCTCCCGGCAGCTGCAATGCGGCCAAAACGAGGCCAGCGCCTCTCTGATTTCTTGGCGCAAACGCCCCTGCCCCACACCGTGGATGAAAATCACACGGGGTATGCGCTTTTCCTCCGCCCTGCGCATCATCCGGTCGAAGTGTTCCATTTGTAGCGTGAGCATTTCATGCGGCGTAGCCCGGTCTCGGGCTCCGGTCAGAGCATGAAAGTGCAGGTCCACCTCCATGTGCTCGTCCCGCTTGCGCATGTTCGTCGCATCGGGATTCCGGTACTTGACATCAAACTCCTTTTGTGACGCTTTCAAGACATGTTCGTCGACGTTGCGCTCCAGAAGCTCCCCCTTGGTGATTTCCTTGGAGGCGTAAGCCTTGGCCTCTTCGGCCAAATTGGGCATGGGCAAGCATTCTTTTGCCGCAAAGCGCATGGGAAAGCCGTCGCTGTCTTCGATCAAAAGGGTGCTGCCTCCATCCTCCACTTCCACGACCAAACCTTCACCCGCTTGGTGTAAGAAACGGACGCGGTCGCCTTTGGAGAATGAATGGGCCATGCTGGAAAGGTAAATTGCAAGATGCGGAAGATGTTCATGGCAGTGGTTTTGGTGGGAACTGTATGGGCACATGGCCCCCTTCAGGCACAAGAGACATTGGATACTGCGGCCGTACCCGCCTCGTTTCGGCCTTATGTCCACCTTTTGGGTTCCGCCGAAGTCGTGGCACCGGCGAACGGACCCAACTGGCGTGCCATGGACATCAAGGCCTACGACGAGGACCGCAAGAAGTACCAAGAACTCGAGGCCATGGTGCTCAAGGTTTGGCCACAGGTGCAGATCATGACCGTCATGCTCGATACGCTACGTCCCACCTTCCTTACGGGCATCGACGCCGTGCCCTCGGATACCTTGCGTGCCCAGCGCAAAAGCATCCAATCGGAGCGCGATGCAGAAAAGGCGGAACGCAAGGCCGAGCGCAAGGCTGAGCGCAAGGAGAAAAACGACGAGGCCACAGCGGATGGATTACCAGAGGCTTCAGAAGCCGAATCGGTTGAGTTGACGCTGGGCGGAGAGACAGAAGGTCCAGACACCCTGCGGCTATCGGGTGACGACTGCATGGTGGCGCTCATGGCGCAGCAAGGCTATCTCGATCTGGACAGCCTCGATGCCGATGGGCAACGTTTGATGGTTCAAGACACGGCTTTTGATGGCGACCTGGGCATCAAAGAGGGCTTCCTGCTGGTGCACCTTCTCGACCGGCAAAACCCGGGCATGCTGGATTTTGCCGACGACTACGCCAAGGCCGTCAAGCTTCCTTATTGGGGCGCCATCAAAACCTTTAGCCGCTTCACCGGCTACCGCATCAACAAGTCCTACGACCCCGAGCGCTACGATGGCCGTCTGGAGCACATCATCCGCAAACACGGCCTCGACCTCCTCGACCTGCCCTGCTCGGGCAGGTAAACCAGGGCTTAACGCATGGGCCGACCGGCCTCTACGTCTTCAATGAAGCTGGCCACTCCGCCCATGAAGGCGTCCTGGTCGTCCCACATGCACAGGTGAGACCCGTTGTAGCAATGCAGTGACCGGCCGTTGGCCACCAAGTTGGCCTGCTGCGTCATCTTGTCGGGGTCCATGGTGTCGTGCTCTGCGCCCACCATGAGGGTGGGCACGGTGATCTCGCCGAGGCGGTCTGTGATGTCCCAGTCGATGAGGCGGCCGCCCACGCGAAACTCGCTGGGGCCTTGCATCAGGTCGTACAGCTTGTAGTTAAGACGCTCGAAAGATCCTGTGATGTCCTCAGGCCACTCCTCCAGCCGGCAGATGTGCTTGGCGTAGAAGTGGTCGTTCACGAGCTGCAGGAACTCCTCGTTCTGGATGTCTCCAGCTTCTTCAAAGGCCACCAGCTTGGCCAGCACTTTGGGGTCCATCTGCGGACGCAAAACCTCCTCATTGTAAGCGGCGTATTCCGGAATGCTCGTCACCATGTTACTGATGATCAACCCATTCAGGTTCTCCTGATAACGCAAGGCGTACTCCATCCCAAGGATGCCACCCCAGCTGTTGCCCAGGATATAGAAGTTGTCCTTGTTCAGCCCGAGTGCCTGGCGCACCTCTTCCACTTCATCGCACCAGCGGTCCAAGTTCCACAGGTCCTCCGTCGGCTGATCGCTGAAATAGCTGCCCAACTGGTCGTAGAGGATGATCTCGTAACCGCGGGACTCGGGCAGTACATTGGAAAGGGCCTTCATGTATTCGTGGGTGCAAGCCGGACCACCGTGCAACGCCAAGATCTTGACATCCGGGTTCTCCCCCACCGATTGCGTGAAGACGCGGTAGCCGTTCGATAGCTCTACCATCTTGACGCCGGGCTCGGCGTACTTGGCCTCACGTCGGGCACTGTCCGCAGCCGTGAATTCGATCGCGCAATTGCCCGTCACGTGGTAATCGTCGCCGGCGTCGCCATGGTCATGCCCATCATGGGCAGCATTTTCCTGGGTTGGCGCAGAACAGCACTCGTCATTGCCGCAGGATACAAGCAGGGAAACTGGCAGCACAGCCAGCGCAAGAATGGAGGTGTATCGCATAATCTGAAGGTAGGTCAATCGAGGAACTCGGCGGCGCCGGCGATGACGCCGTCGACGACCGTGGGGTCGAGGAG
>JBELBZ010000032.1:0-14798 GCA_042095055.1 Crocinitomicaceae bacterium
ACATCAGCCTTGACCGCATCGCCGATGGGCTGGTACAATTTCTGATGTCCATACGCTCACACCAGAGTCGCTACGATGAAGGACTCGCCAATGGGTTTGCCAGTTTCACCTCCAGCGAACTGACAGGGAAAGACGTCTTCTTTAGGGGGGATACCCGCTGCAATCAATGCCACAGCGGACTGAATTTCTTTTCGACACAAGCCTTTATCAATGGCCTCGAGATGGACTATGGTGCCGCTGGCGACGCCGGCATTGGCGAACTGTCTGGCAGCCCCACTGATGACGGGCGTTTCAAAACAGTGTCCCTGCGCAACGTGGGGCTCACCGCTCCCTATATGCACGACGGAAGGTTTCCAAGCCTGAGGGCTGTGGTCGATTTCTACAGCGACGGCATTGTGCAACACCCCTACCTGGACGAGCGGTTTTCCGACAACGGCATCGGGCCACCAGGTCAAGAACCCTACCGCCTTGAATTGTCGGAATTGGAACGCGTTGGCCTCGTTGATTTCCTCCACACGCTTTCGGACACCTCCATCACGGTGAATCCCGCCTTTTCCTCTCCTTTTTAGGGGCAATACGACATCATCCGGGCATCAATACCTCAAAGCGAGACCCAACGCCAGGCTGTGAGTGTAGCTGGATTCTGCCTTGGTGATTTTCCACAATGCTGTGCACATGGCACAGGCCCATTCCCAGCCCCTCTTCAGCGCGGTCAAACCTCTTGAAAGGCTGAAAAACGGTGCTCATTTCTTCCGGGCTCATGCCCCGGCCATTGTCTTCCACCACCAACAACCAACCCTCAGAGGTCCTTTTTGCGTGAACCTGCACTTGCACCTGAACACCTGGCCGGCCATACTTAATGGCATTTTCAATCAGGTTGCTGAGTACAATCCGCATGCCCAGCGCGCCTGCCTCAATGACGGGAAGGTTCCCAATGTTTACTTGAGCACCCGTGCGCTGAATCAAACATCTAAAATCATCTTGGATTTCCGAGGCCAACCTTCCGAGGTCCAAGTCCTTCGTGACATTTTCTCCTCCTAATCTGGCGTGGTCATAAAGACCTTGGACCAGTCCGTCAAGTCGGTGCGCTGAGGCCTTTAGCCACCCGCAGATTTCCTGACGCTCTTCTTGGTTCTCTGGTTCTAAACTGGCCAACATAAGCGCACAGCTGCTGATGTTTCTCAGGGGTTCTTTGAGGTCATGGGCCACGACCATGGCGAACTTTTTCCAATAGACTTCGTGGTCAGTGTCAATGGTTGCAAGCTGCAAATTTCCAGGAGTGGCATTCATCGCGTGAGGCTGAATTTTTGGTTCAAAACCAAGGAGTGTTGTGAAGTTACTCTGACCCAAGTCGAAGGATTCAATTCATGTTTTGACCTGCTCAACAACACAAGCGAGAACCCACATACAACCTGTTGTTTTACAGCTTTTTATATGGCTATATTCCCATGTTCCGCTTCAGATGAAAGATTGTTCCTACACATCGTTTGGCATGAAAGACAAGCCTCCGTCATGACCTGCATGCCTTTTGCCTTTCGAAATGCTGTCAAACCGCAACATTCGCGGTGTTCTTGCGTAATAAATGCATGCGAATGAAGCACACATATGACACCATGGTCATCGAGGGAGGCAGCCTCAGGTGTGCTTTTACTGCCGGTGTGCTCGATACATTTTCTGTGGTGAGGTTCAACCGGTTCAAACGCTACTATGCGGTTTCAGCTGGCACGATGGCGCTGACCTCGTTCCTCTCAGGACAGCGGAAGCACTTTATCGATGTGGCCTGCCACATGGTGGAAGATGGCGAATTCATCCGTTTTACTGGCGCATGGAAAGAGGAAGGACTGATGAACCTGGCTCACCTGTTCGACCACGTCAGACGACACCGCCCCTTGGACATTCAGTCGGCCGCTGCAGCCGCCAAAGGCAAAGAAGTCCGCATGGTGACCACGGATTTCGATACCGGGCGCCCGCTGTATTTGGAGCCGAAAGTAGACGACTGGCTGAGGATCATGTGGGCTTCCTCCACTTTGCCCATGGTGACCCGGGGTAAAATCAAAGTCCGCGACCAGTGGATGTTTGATGGTGGAATTTCTGATGCCCTTCCGCTGCAAGCGGCCATCGATGGCGGAGGTAAAAACATCCTCGTCATCCGAACCCGTCCTTCAGGGGAGCACATCGCCAAAGGCTGGCTGGATACGTTTGCCACCTACTGGTACCGAGACAATCCCGCTATTGTGGACTTGTACAACCATGGGCACACCAGTTACAATGCTGACGTAGACCGCCTGAAAACAGGTGGAGAAGGCCGCATCCGTTGGGAAGAAATCGCGCCTCTGAAGCCACTCCGGTCCGACGGTTATCGAATCAATGCCGGACAACTGATTCAAGACTATCACCACGGCATGGAAAGGGCGTTGGATTGGCTGGAAAACCAAATTTGATTTTACCAGAAATCAACAATTGGTGCCCCTGCTTGCAACTTGTGTTCGGTGGTTTCAAATCGCGTATAACTTTGCGGCGATTCACTTTAGCCCAACATCATGCGCAAGCTGCTCACCTTGGCCCTCTTGGCCGCCTCTTCTGCCTCCCTGTTCGCACAGTGCGATGCCCTTTTCATCTCCGAATACATCGAGGGATGGTCCAACAACAAAGCCATCGAGATTTACAATCCCACGGGTTCGGCCATAGACATGTCCGACTTTCGCTTGGAGCGTTACTCGAACGGCGCGACAGCTGCCCAAGAAAATCAGAAAGTAGTGCTCAGCGGCACCATCCAACCCAACGATGTGCTCGTTTATGTCCTCGATAAGCAAGACCCAGATGGGGTAGACTTCGAAGCTCCGGTTTGGGATGAGCTGGCCGAAAAAGCCGACATCTGGCTTTGCCCTGTGTACGAGGAAAACAACGCGATGTATTTCAATGGCAACGATGCCATGGTACTCCGCCAAATTTCATCCAACGCAGTCCTCGATATTTTCGGTGTGATTGGTGAAGATCCTGGCTCTGCCGGTTGGGATGAGATTACCCAAAACCACACCCTCGTGCGCCGCCCAGAAGTGACCTCAGGTGACGTAACAGCAACCGACGAATTTGACGTTCTCGCTGTGTGGGACTCACTGGAAGTCAACACTTTTGACGAGCTCGGACAGCACGTTTGTGACTGTGTTGTTTCCGTGGACGAGGAAGGACGTGATGGATTTAAGGTGTTCCCGAACCCCACGGTTGGAAACGTCTCGATCACCATGGCCACCCCCATGAGGGCACTCGTGGTGCGGAACATGTCAGGTTTGGAAGTCCGCCGCATCGGCGCCAATGGCGCTGTTCGCACGGAACTTGACCTCACCGATCTCGCTGAGGGCACGTACTTCGTCGAAGTGCAGCTCACCAATGGTTCAGTGCGTCACCGCAAGGTGGTGAAGCACTGATCGCCACAGTTTTAAGCGACCATGAAGTCTTTACTCGCACTGGCCCTCGCCATAGGCATGGGCATGCTGTCGGCTGTCTTCGGCCAAAACTCTACCGTATCTGGTGCAGTCACTGACGGTTTTACAGGAGAAGCCCTGATTGGCGCTTATGTAAAAGCCGGCGACGCCATTGTCTCCACAGACATCGATGGTCGCTATGAATTGAGCTTGCCCCAGGGCAAACAGACCATTACGTTCTCCTACATCGGCTATGAAAGCCTGCAAAAGGAAGTTCAGGTCAGCGGCAGCACTTTAAAGGTCAACGTCAAACTGGAGACCTTGGTATTGGCCGAAGCCGTCGTCGCAGCGGACTTGGCCATTGACCGCAAGACCCCGGTCGCCTTTACCAATGTCCTGCCGGCCCAAATCCAAGAGGAGCTGGCCGGTCGTGACTTGCCCCTGATTCTCAACTCAACCCCTGGGGTTTACGCTACCCAGCAAGGCGGTGGAGACGGAGATGCGCGGGTCACCATCCGGGGTTTTGACCAGACCAACCTCGCGGTGATGGTGGACGGTGTCCCTATGAACGACATGGAAAATGGTTGGGTCTATTGGAGCAACTGGGCCGGACTTGACCTGGTCGTGCGCACCACACAAGTCCAGCGCGGGCTCGGTGCCAGCAAACTGGCCATCCCCTCTGTTGGGGGCACGATCAACATCCTCACAGGTGGAGATGAGCGCGGCAACGGCAGCTTGACCTTCCTCTCTGAGGTGGGCAACTACGGATACCACCGCAACAGCCTAGCTGGAGTGTTCGGCAACAATGAGAAGGGCTTCCTGCATTTTGTCGGCTCATACAAGACCAACCAAGGATTCGCATCAGGACTCGAGTCCGAGGCCTACGCGTACTACCTCAAAGGCCGCAAGACCATCGGCAACCACAACCTGAGCTTCACCACCTTCGGTGCCCCTCAGCGCCATGGCCAGCGTTCCTATCAAATGCAGGTGCATGAATTCGATGCAGACCTCGCGCAAGAGCTCACCACCACAGAGGGCCAAGAGGAATTGCAGGGCATCTTGGATGGGGCAGAAGAAACCGACTTGGTGTCCATGGGCCGCGGCTTCAACGAGTTCATGGTGAACTATGATGAGGTCTACTACAACTACAATGAGGCGACGGGACAGATTGACACCACCTATGGTGCATCCCGACGTTACAATTCTCGGCAGAACTATTACTTCAAGCCCATTTTCACTGTTCGCGACGTCTGGGCCATGACGGAGAAAAGCACCCTGACCACCACGGCCTACGCCAGTTTTGGAACCGGTGGAGGTGAGGCTTTGGCGAGTACGCCCGGTACCCGATTGGCCGACGGCACCATTGACCTGCAACCCACATGGGACAGCCATCAGCTGTTTGAATTCGGGCCCAATGGGTTGAATGTCGACGAAAACGGTGAGCGCAAGGGCTCGAATTTTATTCGCGTGGCCCACAACGATCACCGCTGGTATGGCGCCCTGTCCAACTACACCACGCGATTGAAAGACGAGCTCAGCTTGAGCGCCGGTGTGGACGTCCGGCATTACACCGGAAGCCACTACCGCACCATCGGCGACATGTTTGGGGCAGATTACTACGATGCCCCTGACGATCGCCGCGACCAGAATGCCGATCTCGACGCGCCTTTGCGCGAGGGTGACCGCTACTTCTATTCCGATGACGGCCAAGTGGCTTGGGGTGGAACCTATGTCCAACTGGAATGGGACAAACTCAATTACAGTGCTTTTGTGAACGTGTCTGGTGCCCAGAGCTGGTATCGTGGCATCGACTACTTCAGGCCCCGTGTGGTGACCCTCGAAGGCACCACGTATGAAGTGCGGTCTACCGATGAGTGGCGTGTGCTGGGAGACAGCGATTGGTCGGAAGGCGCCCTCGCAGACGGCACTGTGCTGACCGCAGAACACCCCGGACTCGACACCTATGCCACGGATTGGGAGCGGCTCAACAGCTACACCATCAAAGCGGGTGCCAACTACAACATCAATGAATGGACCAGCGCCTACACCAACCTCGGTTATTTGAGCCGTGCGCCCCTGTTCAACTCGGTGTTCGACATCAACAACAACCTGATTGAGGGCTATGAAAACCAATATGTCAAGGCTGTTGAAGTTGGGCTGAAGTACGCCAAAGACCGTTTTGCCTCGAACATCAACGCCTACAGAACGGGTTGGGAAAACAAAGCCATCAACCGATTCTACAGCGTTTCCGGCCTCTGGCAAGATGACAATTTGAGCGTCTACTCTGACACATCGACCACAGCAGGCCAACAAGATTTGCTGATTCTGGCCCAAGACGACCGCCTCATCGAAGACGTAGACTGGGCCAATGAAGCCTCTACCATTGTGGAGCAGGCCGACCGCAACCTCGGGTACAACCTGCTCAACGCCGATGCCGTTCACTCCGGTGTCGAATGGGACTTCGCTTACGACGTGAGTTCCAAGTTCGATGTTCAGGGTGTCTTTTCATGGGGAAATTGGCGCTGGACCAGCAACGAGCGCGTCGATCTGATCAACAATGCAGACAACGGCTTCATTACCAGAAATGACAATGGCGCTCGGGCAGACACCCTCGTCAACCTCAACGGTGTGAAAGTGGGGGATGCGGCGCAACGTCAAATCAGTGCGTCGGTCAGCTACCGCCCGAAGCGCGGAACCTACTTCTCTGTGCGCAGCACGTGGTTTTGGCAACATTATGCCGACTTCTCCCCTGGGGATGTCATCACCGAAGGCGAACCCAAAGATGTGTGGGTCACCCCGGGATACAACCTGATCAACTTCAATGCAGGAACATCATTTGACATCTCGAACAATGCCTTGCTTCGCTTGCGTCTGAGCGTGACCAACCTGCTCGACGAACTGTTCATCGCCGATGCGCGGAACAACTCGCAGTACGCCCCCAATCCCTATGGCCCTCAAGGGAGCAGCGGACAAGCCGAAGTCTTTGTTGGCCCGCCACGTATGATCCGCGTCAGCGCGGTCCTCGAACTCAAAGGGCTCCAAAACCGACCATGACCATGAACCGTTTCTTCCTACTCGCTGGGATCAGCCTCTTCTCTGCCTCTTCCCTTGTTGCGCAGGACAACATCCTCGACATGCGCGAGAACTACAACATCGGCGACGTCGTAACGGTCACCGGTGTGGTCACCAGTGACGACAATCTCGGCTCCGTGCGCTATCTGCAGGACGCCACGGCTGGCATTGCACTGTATCCCGGTGCAGACTGGTCCGCTTGGGACGCTGACCCCGTCATCGGAGACTCTTTGACCGTAACAGGCGAGATCACCGAATACAACGGGCTGCTCGAAGTGGGACCCGACCTGACAGCGGTCACCTTTGAAGGCACCGGCACAGTGCCCGAACCTCAGGTGATCTCAGCTTCTGCCATGAACGAAGGTTTGGAAGGTGAATTGGTGCGCATCAATGGTGTGACCTTCCCCATGGCGGGCCAAGAAATCATCGGAAACGACACTTACGATTTCACATCGGATGGCGAGTCCGGCCTGATCTATGTGCGCACCAGCAACAGCCTTGTAGGTGAGATCCTGACGGGATGCGCGGTCGACCTTATCGGCATCGTTTCGCAGTTCTCCTTTGACGGCTTCGGCGGTTACCAATTGCTTCCCCGCGGACCGGTGGACCTCATCCCCGCTTCTGGCATTTGCTACACCTCACCCGTGGTCCAGTCCAACATGAGCACCACCGGCTTCACCCTGTCGTGGTCCACAGACCTCGCTTCGGACGGTGTGGTCGAATATGGATTGACAGAGGCACTGGGCATGACCGCAAGCAGCGCTTCTGGTGCCACTGATCACAGTGCTGACTTGACGGACCTCGAGGCAGGCCAGATTTATTATGCCCGGGCCATCTCCACCTTGCCTGACGGCGAAAGTGCCGCCTCTCCCATCCGTTCATACGCCACCGTGTCTGCTTCCTCAGGCGATATCCATGTCTACTTCAATGGTGCCGTGGACGTTTCTGTGGCCACCGAAGAAGAGGCCCTTTCTCTGGGAACGGACATGAACGATACCGTGGCTGCTTGGATCACTTCCGCGCAATACACTTTGGATGTGGCCGCCTACAACTTCAACGACCAAACCCTGGAGGACGCGTTTGAAACAGCCGCGAACAATGGGGTTCAAATCCGTTGGATTTACGAAGGACAGAATGCCAATGTAGGCCTGAACAACCTCCCTGAATCGGTGGTCACACACCCCCGAACCGATGGCGAAGGAAGCGGCATGCACAACAAGTTTATCGTGGGCGATGCTGAGTACACCGAACAGGCATTCGTACTCACGGGATCTACCAACTTGACAACGGGCAACCTCGTTCAGGACCTCAACAACGCGATTGTCTTCGAGGACCAGAGCCTGGCCCGAGCCTATACCATGGAATTCAACGAGATGTGGGGTTCCGACGGCATGACACCCGATGCTGGAAACGCCAAATTTGGCGCCGACAAATCGTGGAATACGCCCGTCAACTTCATCGTGGGTGGTTCTCCGGTTGAACTGTATTTCTCTCCCTCTGATGGCACGACCAATGCCATCAAAGAACAGATTGAAGCTGCGGATTCCGAGTTTGAGTTCGCGGTACTGGCTTTTACCCGTGACGACCTCGGTGATGCGATTGCCGCATTGGGCCAGAGCTTCTTTGTGAACCCCATCGGTGGCATTGAGCAGGTCAATACCACAGGCAGCGAGTACGACAACCTGCTGGCCAATGGCGTGCAGGTATACCACCACAACATCAGCAATGACTTGCACCACAAGTATGCCATTGTGGACCACGCTTCTCCCGCCAATGACCCTGTGGTCATTACCGGTTCTCACAACTGGTCTTCTTCTGCGGAGAACGTCAACGACGAGAACACCGTGATTGTGCATGACGCCCGCGTCGCCAACCTGTATCACCAGGAATTCCGGGGTATCCTCATCGCTTTGGGCGTGATCCAATCGGTGGAAGACCATGCGGGTGATGCCCAATGCTTGCTCTACCCCAACCCCACCCGTGGTGCCCTCAATGTGGCATGGATGGGCACAGCTGCTCCCGAAGACCTCGTGTTGCGCGACCTGTCTGGACGTGTGGTCATGCAATCTCCATTGACCATGGGTACGACCCAAATCTCAACGGCTGGTCTGGCTCCTGGGGTCTACCTCGCCTCAGTGGGAATCGACGGCACCGCATCGCGCATTGTTGTAGAATAACATGAGGCCGATTTGGACGGCCTTTTTGAGCGTCGCCCTCTGCGGCTGTCTGACTCCCAAAGGAGATTCAGAACAAATGGAAGCCCGCCCGCTGATTGCGGATTGTGGGCTGCCTGTTGGCACTGCTCTTCCGGGTCTAACGGCAGGGCCGGAGGGCCCAGCATTGCTGTTTGTGCAAGAGAAGGGGGACACGGTGAACCTGCGTTGGGCGTCGTGGGACGGTGAGCGTTGGTCCGATACGGTCACCATCGCCAAAGGCACAGACTTTCTGGTCAATTGGGCGGACAGGCCTGCTCTGGCCTTCGGAGATGGGGACGATGCCCATGCCCATTGGCTGCAGGTGGATCCACGTGGGGACTTCGCTTACAGCATTCAAACCACCCACAGCGCAGACGGTGGAACCACCTGGTCTGCACCCGATGTGCCGCACCGAGATACTGCTGTGGCCGAACACGGCTTTGGACAATGGATGGCAGGACAGCAGGGCACCTTGTTTGCCTGGCTGGATGGCCGGTGTTTTGATGGGCACCCTGAGCCTGCAAAAGCGCCCATGGAGGTGCGTGCCGCAGCGTGGACCCCGGCGCTCGGATGGTCTGAGGAGGTGGTCATTGACAGCAGCGCATGTACCTGCTGTCCGATGTCGTCAACGGCACTGAACGGAGGCCATATGCTGGCCTATCGCGACCGTTCAGCAGAGGAAATACGTGATTTTAGTGCAGTGAGCCTTGGCATTGATACACTGGGTAGGCCCCAGGTCATCACCATGCCTCAAACGCTGGGTCCGGATGGATGGCACATGCCGGGATGTCCGGTGAATGGCGCCGCTTTGGCCTCTGCCGGGGACCGCACTTTGGCCGTTTGGTTCACAGCTGCTGGTGATTCTGCGCGGATTCGAAGCGCCTGGCACTCCGAGGAAAGCTGGAAGAGCTCCAACGACCTACAGCGCTTTGAAGCGGTCGGTCGAGCAGCCGCTGCTGTCGATGGACGCGGCCACTACTATGCGGCATGGCTGGAGCGCCAAGAGAACGTGTCGGTCCTGGTTGGACAAAGCTGGGATTCACAGGGGTCCCCCCAATTCGATGCTCCTCTTGTGCTCACTGCGGCAGATGCAGAACGGGCTGGGGGCTTTCCGACCATGACGGGATTGGACCATGGTGGCGTGCTGCTCGCATGGACCACAACGGGGAAGGAAGCCCACGTGCGCACTGCCGTTTGGCCCCCTTCCCCGGAGTAATCTGGGTCCACTTGGCCCCTGTTTATTCTACCACAAGACGCAGGACTTCTTCCTGTGCGCCATTGGTCGCACGCACGAGGTACATGCCTGCATTCAAGTCCGAAACATCGAGATCCAAGACCCGTTCATCCTCCATTTCGCGCTGTAAAATCAGCCTTCCAAAAACATCAGAGAGCATCAAAGAAATGGGGGCTTCCCCATCCATGACCACTTCTATTCGGACACTGCCGTGGGCCGGATTGGGATAGGCCTGAACTTCAGCAACTGCAAGGCGCTCGCCCGCACAGGCACTGGAGTTCGAATCTCCTGCCGTAAAGCTGCAAATGGGAGAATACGCGCTCACCTCACCTCCGCAATTCGTGCGCACCTGCCATTCGTAAGTGGTGTTGTTGGACAGCTGAGAGGCCGTGATGCTGGTCTCTGCTGTATTGGCTTCACTGGTCCAGTTGGTGGCTCCTGCAACCCGGAACTGTGCGGTATAGCTCACGGCACCAGGCATGGCATTCCAAGTTAACGTGGCCCGCTTCCTCTTAATGTTGACAGCAGCCGTCCCAGTAGGCGCATCGCAAGAACCTGAAAAGCAAGGTGAGCAGCTTGATCCGCCACAATCCACTCCCGTCTCATCGCCATTTTGAACGCCATCGTCACAAGTAGCCGGGCAAGCGGGGCAACCTGAGCCGCCGCAATCCACTCCAGTCTCGTCACCATTCTGCACGCCATCGTCACAGGTGGGCTGCGAACAAGGTGCGCAATTGGCGCCGCCGCAATCCACACCCGTCTCGTCGCCATTCTGAATGCCATCGTTGCATGTCGGTGATGGAGAAGCACCGCAAGCACTGGACTGGGTCAGGCTGTAGCGTGCACCTCCGGGCTCGAACAGCGCCGCCATGCGGGATGCCTGACCATCCGAAAACAGGTTCATGCAATTGTCATTGGTGTAATCCATGTAATTCTGGACCATATCCACCGTTCCACAGCTCACATGGCCAAGGGCACAGCCATAATTCGGTCCGTCTGACACGGGAGTATCACTCACGAAATCGTCTACGCTGCAGCCCCCATCGCCCCAGATGTGACGTAAGTTGAGGTAATGACCAACTTCGTGGGTGCAGGTGCGTCCCAGATCAAATGGTGCAGTCGCCGTGCCTATTGTTCCGAAGTAAGCGTAGTCCACCACGACGCCATCTGTGGCAGAAGGACCTCCCGGGAACTGCGCATAGCCGAGGAGGCCTCCACTCAAATTGCACACCCAGATGTTGAGGTAGGATGAAGGGTCCCATGGGGTGAGCCCTTGGTTGCCCTTCATGCCATCATTGGCTTGCCATGAAGGCTTGTTTGTGGACTTGCGGCGAATGCCAGAAGTCGGATTTCCATTGGGATCAACGCTGGCCAGACAAAATTCGATCTGTGTATCCGCCGCTTGGGACCAGGTATTGTCTGCGTCTGAGTTGGTGCGCCGAAAGTCGTCATTGAGCACATCGATCTGAGACTGTATCTGAGCGTCTGAGACGTTTTGAGCGCCCGTCTTGTAGACGACGTTGACCACGACCGGAATGGAAACTGCAGCATTGTTGCGCAGATGGGGGGTGGTCACAAATTCGCGGGTAAACTGCTCGATCAGCTCCATCTGTTGATGGTACTGTTCGTGTTCTTCCAGCAGGCGATCGAGGTTGCCCATGGTATGACATGTGCGCTCTTGGGCGCTGAGAACGGAGGCGGTTCCAAGAAGGAAGGCCAAAAGGGGGATTGAAATTTTCATCTGTTGAATCGGTCACAAGCAATTACCTTTTTTTTCAGCACACTTTTACTGCTTGCTCCATGACTTTCGTCATGCTGTTAATAACCTGATGGTCAGGGCATGCACAGGTTGAACTCGGGCCTCCGCTTGATTTATTTCATACCACCACAGCGCCCATTCGAACATTGTCTCACCAATCCTGTTCCCTTTTTCGAATCACACAAATCCAAAACATGCTCAAGCATACTCTTTTCCTGCCCCTGCTTCTGCTCGGGTCACTCCTTTCAGCCCAGACCACCGTGGTCGACGTGGTGGTCAACAGCGAAGACCACACATTGCTCGAAGCCGCTGTCATCGAGGCCGACCTCGCTGGTGCGCTTTCCGGTGACGGTCCTTTTACACTTTTTGCTCCCACCGACGACGCCATCACGGCACTTGTCACTGAGCTGGGCATCACGGCTGACGATCTGCTCGCCTTGGAGAACCTTGCCGACATCTTGACCTACCACGTGGTGGGCGCAACGGCCCTCAGCACCGACCTCATGGACGGCGACATGTTCACCACACTCAACGGTGCCGACGTTACCATCTCCATCATGGACGGTACGGTCATGGTCAACAACGCTACGGTAACCATGGCTGACATCACCACCGACAACGGTGTGGTGCACGTCATCGATGCTGTTTTGATGCCACCAGCACCCGAGACCACTACGGTCGTGGACGTCATCGTGAACAGCGAGGACCACACCCTGCTTGAGGCAGCCGTTGGCGCTGCTGGTCTCGTCGATGCGCTTTCCGGAGATGGCCCCTTCACCGTGTTTGCTCCTACCGATGACGCGATCACCGCATTGGTGACTGAACTCGGCATCACCGCCGATGACCTTCTCGCCCTCGAAGGCTTGGCCGACATCTTGACCTACCACGTGGTGGGCGCAACGGCCCTCAGCACCGACCTCATGGACGGCGACATGTTCACCACACTCAACGGTGCCGACGTTACCATCTCCATCATGGACGGTACGGTCATGGTCAACAACGCTACGGTAACCATGGCTGACATCACCACCGACAACGGTGTGGTGCACGTCATCGATGCTGTTTTGATGCCACCAACCCCAGAAGTGACCCCTACGGTTGCTGAAATCATTGCGGACAGTGAAGTACACAGTGTGCTTGCTGCTGTTTTGGACAGCACCAACCTCGACGAAGCGTTGGCTGGAACCGGACCCTTTACGGTGTTTGCTCCAACAGATGCTGCATTTGATGCACTCGGCCCAACAGTCATCCTGGAACTGTTGACCAACAATACTGCCCTGACCAATGTGTTGACATACCACGTTGCAGGAGACAGCTTGACTTCTGCTGACCTTTCTGACGGACAGAACATCACCACCCTCTTTGGCGATGACGTGACGGTCACCATCGATGGTGATATGGTCATGATCAACGACGCTACGGTCATTCTTGCAGACCTCATCGGTTCCAATGGTGTGGTGCATGTCATTGACGCCGTTTTGCTTCCTCCCCCAACCACGCCTGCTACTGTGGTGGACATCATCGTGAACAGCCCTTCACACAACGTCCTCGAAGCAGCTGTTGGCGCAGCTGGATTGGTCGAGGCCTTGCAAGGCGAAGGTCCCTTCACCGTTTTTGCACCTACGGACGAGGCTTTCGCTGCTTTGCCAGCGGGTGTGATCGACGACCTGTTGGCTGACCCCACTGGAGCGTTGACCGACATCCTCACCTACCACGTGGTTGCAGGAGTAGCGGCTTTGAGCACAGACCTTTCTGATGGACAAACCATTGCAACTTTGCAAGGCGGTGACGTCACCATCACGATCGATGGCATGATGGTCATGGTCAATGATGCGACTGTCATCATTGCAGACTTGGTGGCCGACAACGGTGTGGTGCATGTCATCGACGCCGTATTGAGCCTGCCTTCAAACGTCAACCAATTGGAATTGGGCAGCCTCTTTGAGGTGTATCCAAACCCTACCACTGACGCGCTGCGTTGGGGCAATGTCCAAGTGGACCGCTTGCAGGTATTGGATGCCAATGGCCGGACTTGCTTCGAGACCACCAATCCAGGCGGAATGCTCGATATGAGCAACTTTGAGAGCGGCCGCTACATGGTCGTCATCGAAGCTGACGGACAGCGTGCCGTGAAGGCCGTGATCAAGCAGTAATAGAACCGCATACAGCCCTTGGGCTGAACGATACACAGGCAAGGCCGTCCCATTGGGGCGGCCTTGTTGCTTTTACTTTACCAAGAACCAAGCGTTGAGCAGGTCTTCACGGTTGTAACGCATGGTTTCTCCCGTGTTCTGGTCGGTGACATCAAAACCAGCGGCCATGCAGATGGCCTGGCCTGCTGCCGTGTCCCATTCCATGGTGGGTGCGAAGCGGGGATAGCAATCGGCCTTTCCTTCGGCCACCATACACAGCTTGAGGGATGACCCTTTTGAGATCAGGGCCACGTCCCCGTGTTCCTTGCGGAGTTCGGCAATGAACTCTTCTGTTTCTGCCGACATGTGGGACCTGCTCGCCACCGCGGTATATGGACGGTCGGCTTTGGCCACCGGAATGGATGTGGCACCTTCCATCGCCTTCTGTGCATCTGGAGCGCCATCGGCCGGGTACATCGCTTTCACGGCGCCTTCTCCCGCTGTGCCGACGTACAATTCTCCGGAAACAGGCACATAAATGACGCCCAGCACGGGAACACCGTCGCGCACCAATGCGATGTTGACGGTAAACTCCCCATTGCGCTTGATGAACTCCTTGGTACCGTCAATGGGGTCTACGATCCACAACTCGCGCCACTCGCCGCGCTCCTCAAATGGGATGTCGCGGCCTTCCTCGGACAACACGGGAATGCTGGTTGGAATCAGGTGTTGCATGATGACGTCATGCGAGGCTAAATCGGCCCGCGTGAGGGGCGAGTCATCCCCCTTGACGGTCACATCAAAATTTCCACTGTGGTAGATTTCAAGGATCGCCTGTCCAGCTTCAATGGCCGCATTTACTGCGGTGTTCCTGTATGCCTGCATGCTGCGAATGTACCGAGATTGGCGTGGCCAAGGAGCTCAGTCAGGCCCATCCTCGAGCCCTGCGTAGAGCTCAACCAATGGAACCACCTCATTGGCCCA
>JBELBZ010000032.1:14898-22064 GCA_042095055.1 Crocinitomicaceae bacterium
GCCCATCCTCGAGCCCTGCGTAGAGCTCAACCAATGGAACCACCTCATTGGCCCATGACAAATCTTGGGCTGCCTGCGTCAATCCAAGTTGAAATTGGGCCGTCCCGTCTGCTTTAAGGTCGAGCAATGCCTTGCGCCATCCTGCGGCGTCATCCTGCGCAACGATGCTTCCCACGCCAAAAGACTCAATGAGGGCGCGGCAATCTGGCAGGTCATTGGACAACACTGGAACCCCTGCAAGGATGTACTCGAACAGCTTGTTGGGCAGGCAATACAAGTAGGACAGGCAAGTCGGCTTGACCGAGACGAGCCCGAGGTCCGCACTCAGGGTGTGGTCCAGCACCTCCTCGTACGAAACAGCGGGATGCACATGCACATGCGCGTGACGGCTCGCCGCATCGTCCACCAAAGATTGAAGTGGTCCGTAGCCCATAAAGACCAGGTGGATGCCTTGGTCTTCTAAACCCTCCATGGCTGACACTGCCGTTTCCAATCCACGGTTGTAGCTGAAAGCCCCTTGGTACAGGGCAATGAAGTCGCCCTCGGGGATGTCAAAACGCTGCCTGAAACGGTTGGGCTTGGCTGGGGCACTGTCGGTCACCAAGGGGGTCGGTATGTTGCGCACCAGCAGCCCATTCGGCATGCCATAGGTGCTGTAGCGTTCCTGGTAAGCGGCGGCGATGGAAGGACTCACAGTGATGACGGCCGCAGCCCTTCGGATCATCCGGCGCTCCAACCAGCCGACGAGCTTGCGTTCCAATTTGGACTTAGCATTCCGCTCAGATTCAAACTCGTGGCAGTCATAAACCAAATGAAGCCGTGGGTTGAGGCGTTGGGCGCACCAGCCCAAGACAAAAGCTTCGATGTCATTGCAATGCCAGGCGTCTGCACCGCGCCATTTCCAGACGACCCTTAAGGCCAGTTCTGCCATTTTGAGGATGCCGAAAAACGTGCCCCGCGGCAAAGCTGCAGTGGAAACTTTGACCCTGTTGACGCGCCAACCATTGCGGCGCTCCTCCCGATCCAGACCTTCTTTGTGCAAAGCCACCACAGTGACCTCATGGCCCTCAGCAGATAGGCTTTCTGTGATTTTCAATACCCGGTTGTCCCGGGTAAAGTCATTGAGCACAACGTTAGCGATCCGCATTTCCGTGGGTCATGACCGCAAAGATGAGAACGGACACATTGACCAAGTAGTAGACACATTTGGCCCAAACGATGCCCACCAAAGCCCCCCATTCACCCCCTCCAAACCACGCTGGGTGTGTGGTCCCCAACCACCAACCCACTCCCACCATCAAGAGGTGCAAAGCGTCCAAGGCTGTAATCCAACGGGGACGCTGGACGCGGTGAAACATGGAACCGAGCCCTGCCGAAATGAAGTTCAGCACAAACCAAGGGACGAGGACCCGCACCACCTCCATGGCACCAAACCACTCCGCACCAAAAAGCCACGCAGTCGTGTGGTCCGGGGCCAGCTGAATGGTGCTCCAGACCACCGCTGCGACGGCAATGAATGCCCCCATCGCCTGCCAGAACAACCGCTGCAATGGCGCCCCATCTTCCAGGTCTGTGGCCGACTTGAACAAAACGGGAGCCGCGGAGGCTGCCAACATGGACAGCGGCTGCATGACCATGCGCCTGGCCAAGCCCAAGGTGCCGAGCAATACAGGCCCCAATGCCACCCCCAGCAACAACACATGCAGCCATTGGGCCGTCCTGTTCATGGCACTTCCAGCAAGCACCCAGGTCGGATAGTCGCGGTAATCAGCCACCACAGCCTGGCGGCTGGGACCCGATGACCAGGTCTCGCGAACCAACTGGGAAAGTCCTCGGCGCATGACCGCCCAACGCGCCACCAACCCGGCGCCAGATCCCCATACCAATCCCGTCGAAGAAAGAAGGCCAGACAAGCCCAGCTTGGTGCCTTCTGCCGCGGCTGGCCCCAAGGCATTGGCAGCGGCCACCCATCCCGCTTCTTTTTGGCGGTGTCGCCAATATTCCAGCAGTCGGGTGTGGGCAGCAACACCAGCAAATAGGGGAAGCGCGTATGCCATGGGCACCCAGCCCGTCAAACCATAAGCCTCTGCGACCCAACCGGCGCTCAACACGGAAACCGCAAACACCACCATGATGGTGACGCCCACGGCCCGTTGACCTGCGCTAAACAACGCTTTGGCCTCGGCCTCAGCCTTGGGCAACATCAAGGCCTGTTCAAACTTGCCGGTTCCCAATACTGCTGCAATGCCCGTGACCAAGGCAAACATCTCGAGGTGCGCAAATGCCTCTGGACCGTACAACCGGGTCAGAACAAAGGCCGACAAGACTGCCACCAATTGTCCCGTGACGGAGCCCCCGAGCAAGGTTGCCATCCGTCGAATCATCTCTGAGCGGGGTCCGTTTTGTTCACGAAAAGCCAAGGTACACCTGCACGGCGCATGAAAGGACGGGGTCCCCGCCGCTATCGGGCAAGACCGGACTTCAACTTGAGCGCGCAACGGCACGAAGCGCAAAACGCCACCCACCCCATCGCATGAGCAGGCGTGGGCGTTTAAGCGGGTCGTTTTCTGCGTGAAATGGGACGAATGACTTCGCCATTGGGCAATTCAAATGCCTCATCTGCCTGGAGGAAATGGGCCTTGACCTCCTCGGCATTCAATGCGGGACGCGCCTCCAGAATACAGGAAATGTCATCACATGTCACACAGGGATTGCCTGCGGCATCCAAAATAATGTACCCCTTTCCCACCTTCCGGTCCTCCATCCGCTCCTCGTAAGAACGGGGTGGAACATACACTGCATCTCGGGTCTGCCGAAGCTCATTGAGGGACCTGTTCTTCATGAGTATTGGAATGATTTCTCGGTCAAGTTAACCAATAACACACAGGTTATCAACGACTTAATCGTGTACTGTGTACACCGTTTTTTCGCAACCCTCTTGGAATCATCATCTTGCACTCCTCAACTTTAGACCCCATGAAAGCGCTCAATCTCCAACATAAGTTCAGTCTGTTCGAAGACCAATGGAGCCCTAAAATCATCGCACAGCTTAACGGCCAAGACGTAAAACTCGCCAAGATCAAAGGGACCTTTGTTTGGCATTCACACGAAGCGCAGGACGAACTGTTCCATGTGATTCGCGGCAGAATGACCATGGAGTTCCGCGACCGCTCTGTGGCGGTGGGACCTGGCGAAATCATCGTTGTCCCTAAGGGGGTTGAGCACAGACCCGTTACCGAAGAAGAGGCATGGATCCTGCTGTTTGAACCCTGCGATACCGAGCACACTGGAGGGGTTGAAGACCCTAGGGCAGTGGACCATTTCCCGCACATCTGAAGGCCAAAGTCTGCACGGCACCGGCGGTCGGACCACCCTTCCTGAGGAACCGATGGTCCGGATTTGAAATGATCGCCCTCAATCGTGTTTGACCTTGACGTCTTCTCCCAACATCTGCTTCAACTGCCCCACCGCATCGGGGTGGATGGGGTTGCCCTTGATGTCCACCGTTTTCAGTTGGGTGCATTGCGTCAGCGAAGCGGGAAGACCCGTCAAATCGTTCTTGTTCACGAAAAGCTTCTTTAGCCCGGATAGATTGCCCAAGCTCCGGGGCAATTCCTCGAGGTCGTTGCGCGACGCCACCAAAGTTTGCAGCGCAGCCAAGCGGTCGATTTCGTCTGGGAGCGCACCGAATTTCATCCCACTGATGTCGAGGTAAACCAAGTTGGGTATCGCCAGAATTTCTTCGGGGAAATCATCTCCTACCAAATCGGGATCGGTCAGCGGGTTCAGACGCAACATCATGCCCCCGATGGTTTGCTCGAGGCGGGCTCCCAATCGCTGCTCCATCGTCACCTCACTGGCTGTTGCTGCGGCATCCTCTGGACTGCCCTCTACAGCCACTGCAGACCATGCCGCCATATCCTTGCCGATGGCTTCATAGCGGTCTTCAGGTTGGATCATCCGGACATCCTTGTTTTCCGATCGTTTGCCGATGACATTTTTGAAGTCCGGGGCCTTCTCGCGCTCGGCATCCACCGCGATCTCGAAATCTCCGTTGGCCTCCAGCGCACGGCGGCGCTTCATGAGGCGATCTTGAAGCCCTTCCAACATGACAAACTCCTCACCTCCAGGAAGGACCAGCGCTCGGGCATCAGAAATGGCTTGGGCACATTCTGTGAATTCCCCCCGGTAGAGGTGGGCCTGGGCGAGGTTCAGATGCAATCCCAAGGCAAGTCCACGGGTCACCTTGGCTTTTTTATCTGTAAAATCCACCTTCTTGGCCCATTCCTGCCAAGTCTTAATGGGGCTTGAAAGCCCTTCGAAATAGCCGTTTTCAAGCGACTCCATGGCCACCTCGCGGGCCGCATCCAATTCGCTGTAATCGTGCTTTCCCCGACCAGAATAGACCAGAAAATCAACCTTGCCTTCGAGAAAAAAGAGCCGGGTCTCGAGTTCATTGATCACATGGCTCAATTGCAGCAAAACCGCCTTGCGCCGAAAGAACCGCGACCCTTCTTCAGAATCCAGCCCCTCATTCAAAGCGCCTTCACTGTCAAACTTCAAAGTGCCTTTGGAATAGGAAAAACTGCCCTTGCTCGAACTTCTGGTCGAGATTTTTTCATTGCCGTAGCGCACTTGCAGTGGCCGGTCAACTTCAAATGCATCCCATACCTCGCCCTCTGGAGATGCAATCCTGACCCGCATGGGCAATCGGCACGGCACATTCGCCCAATAGGTTTTCACCTCGCCATCTGACGACTTGACCATTTCTGATGAGACCGTGGGAATGCCTTGTTTTTCTGGTCCAATGGCCACGTCCACCATGATGCTGGGCCCCACATCCACCACCTCCGCCTTGGACCCCAAAGTGAAGTACTTCATGCCACTGATCCGCTCTCCGCTCGACTTCAGAAGGTCCATATTCCCGCCATACCGGCGCAAGTCTTCCAGATTGAAATAATGGTCTTCAGCAAACAGATTGAATGCAATCCGAGACACCTTTTCAGCAGGCACCGTAGGGAACTCCACCACCTCAATCTTGGTCTTCTTTTGGCTCCATTTCTGCGCCAAGACGGGCGAGAGAAAAACGAAAGCAGAACCGAGGAGGAGGGTCATTCGAAGGGTCATTCTGTAGTGCGGTTTGTGACAGCAAGGTCACTGAACAAAGCTTGGAAGGTGCACCTTTGCCGAGAGGTTACCCACATGGAAACACTGAAGACCCTTGGAATTGCCGGCTTTCTGTTCTTTTTGATCAAAGGACTGCTTTGGCTGCTTTTGTTGGTACTTGTCGCCAAGGGCGTGGTATCCAAAGAGCGTGTAGAACGTTTCAAAAAACGCCTGCAGCGTCCTTTCAAGCGCCGCTGATTTCAGATCATATTCCGGCCGGCCTTCGTGCCACTCTCTTCTTTTGGGCGTATATTATACGTAGGTATTTCCCTCCAACATCACCTTCAACTATGGCCACCCCATCTGAAGCTCCTGCTGATGTGCTTCCCATCAGCACCGGCGCGCTTTCCAGTGAATGGCCGCAGTGGGCCTTGTTTTTCCTTCTCACACTCGCCATCAGTTTTGGCACATTCGGTGATGCCCTTGACAAACACTGGACCACGGGATGGCTCTTGTTGGGCGCTGCAACACTTGGACTTGCAATTTTTAGATGTATTCGCCTGATTTACCCACAATTCTGGGCCATCGGCCTGGGAATCCTGGGCATACAAGCCTGGCGCGGCGGGCATTGCCAATGGGAAGTTTTGGCCCAGCTCGGCTGGATTTGGACCTGGGTTTGGACCGTTCCAAATTCCGATAAATTCAACTGGTGGCGAGGGGCCAAAGCCCTGCCCTTGTTCGCATTGACCATAGGATCCGTGATGTTGATGCATGCGATGGGCGTCATGATGAAAGGGGATTGGGGTCACGGCGCATCCTACGAAATGTCGATGCCGTGGGCACACCGCAACATTGCTGTTGAATCGCTCTTCCTGATGTCTGTCATTGGAGGCCACTTTTCCAAAAAAAGGTGGCTTTGGTGGTGGGGATTCATCACTGTTCTGGCGTTGGTGTACCAAGTCCGCAGTGTGCTTCTGGGATCAGGAGTATGGATGCTCTATGCATTGTGGGTCTCCAACCTTGGCACGAAGTGGATCAAACGGGGCTTTCTCATCGCATGTGGCCTCTTTGCCTCCATTCAAGTGGTGTGGAATCTGCTCCCAACCGAAGTGCGCGTCCGGGAATTCGCCAAGATGCCCGACATCGCCAAGGCCTTGGACGTCACATACAACCTCAAGGCTGCCGAAAGCTCTTCCATCCGATTGAACCTGTGGTCCTGGACATGGGACCACCTGCAGGTGCAAGGTGCTGGTCTCGGTGCTTGGCGCAACGACGCCGAAGGTTGGGTCAACCTGGCCGTTGGCCGCTGCGGAGAGGCCTTGCACAGGGCCCACTCAGAATTTCTGCAATGGGCGTACGAGATTGGATGGCTCCCTTTGCTCATTTTGATCGGCCTTTGCTGGCCCTTGCGCAAAAGCTTGGGCAGATGGGTGTGGTTTGCCTTGCCTTTTTTGGCCTTTACATTTCCTGCTGAACGCGCTGAAATCCTCTGGCCACTGGCCATGCTGGGCTGGCTTTTCAAAGTAAAATATCCGCCCCAATCCGAGGCCAAACCCACTGTTGGGGTGCAACGCATGTTGCTCGGCGGCTTGACCTCCATTTTGCTGTTGCTGGGCAGTTGGGTTGTCGCACAAAACGCATTGGGTCGATTCCTTCAGCAACCCGGAAGCCTCAGGGTGAATTGGTCACCCCTTGAAGAAACATGCATCGGCCTGCATCCTCAAGACATTGCGCTGAACCATGCCGACGTCTTCCGGTCTATGGATGCATTCAACTCCGGCAAAATGGATGAAGGAAGTGCACTCATCTTCAACCACCTCGAAGACAACCCCCGTTCTATACCAGCAATCCGCGTCCTGTTGAAGTTGAACGGAGAATCCAACGACTCGGAATCTGTTTGTAGCCGCCTCAGCGTGCAACTTCAACAGCCCGATCAGGTGTCCCAGAGTAGCTCCTCACCGCGGCCTCCTTTATTTGCCGCGCATTGACTCCGTAGAGGCCACGGCAGCAGTGGGGCTCACCAACCTCACGTATCGGCCAGGCTTGAGCCTCCCAAATCG
>JBELBZ010000033.1:0-21869 GCA_042095055.1 Crocinitomicaceae bacterium
GTCGTCCCTTAGTGCGGCAAAAATGTCCTCTTCGACCCGGTAAAAAGCACTGGATGCTCCCGGCGAGTAGCCCTCCCACTTTCCGTTGGTCACCAAGGTCATGTTCCAGTGGCCATCAGGGGTGCCGTACGCATCGCTGATCAAGCCATAGGCCTCGCCCGGATGTCCCAAAAAAGGAGCCACACCTGCATCGGGAATCACCTGGTCGGCCCCCAGTCCACTGTCGGCAAGGTGCAATCCGCGCGACCACATGTTGAACAGCCCACCATAGTTGTTTCCGTTCCCGCCGTCGGCGCTGTTGTAGGACCACTGCGGTGCATGAAGATCGCTGAGCGCAGCGGCGGACAAAAACTGCAAGGGTTGCCCATCTGCCCCCTGTGCAGCACCTGTGGTCCAGAGTTGAGCCAACACGCCGAGGTCACGCGCGCTGATGCGCAATCCCCCTTGGGGGGCAAACCCGACCGCGTTGGTGCCAGGGTAGTATGTGCTCCAATCTGGCCCTTCCGGCATGATCCCGAGGAACTCATCCGCCTGCGCCGTCCACTGTCCGTTTTCTTGTCGGTACAGAACGGCGAGCGCGTCAATGTCCGAGAGGTCCTGGACCCTGAAGCCCGCATCAAGCCCATATGGCCCTGCAAGCCAAGCTTGAAACAATTGATCGAAACGCCATCCGGTGGCCGCCTCCATGACCGTAGCCAACACGCCGAAGTTGAGGTTGGCGTATTGGAAATGTGTACCGGGCGCTTGTGGCCCCCACATGTTCGATGAATAATAGGCTCCATTGGGCGAAAGGACTTCCTCCAGCAAGGGGGCGTCGGGAGCCGCAGCATAGGTTGCCGTCAAAAAGTCGCCGTATCCAGCGCCGTCGCGGATACCAGAGGTGTGGCTCAACAACTGTTCAACGGTGATGTTGACCGAAGGGTGGCCAGGATGCTGTGGGGGCGTATCCAGGTAAACAGAGAGCGGCGCGTCATAGGCCAATGTGCCTTCCTCTGCGAGCTTGGCCGCAAGCAGGGCAACAGCAGCTTTGCTGATGGAGGCGATGCGAAAAGTGGTCGTGGGGGTAACAGGAAGCTTGCGCCCGATGTCGCGGAAACCAAAGTGTGCCTCTGTGCTGATTTCTCCTCCACATCGGGTGACCACGCTCAAACCGGCGAGGTTGTGTTCTTCAGCAATGTTGAGGATTTCTATGTCCTGTGCAAAGACACAGGAACATTGCAGACCGACCAACAGGGACAGTGAACAGGATCGTAAGGCAGCACCCATGGGTGCAAAATACCGTGCAGCGTTCAATCAGCTGAGCACCCAAGGGACTTCCAGTTGGAATGTTGGGATGGTCACGTTGAAGCAGGCTGAGGTTTTTCGGCGGTGAGGCGATACTTCGTAAACCCCGGACATGGAACCAAGCGTGCTGGACAAGTCGCAGGCACTGTCGTATTCGAACACCCGACCTGGAAGAATTTCAGGTTGTACGCCGACGATTCCTGTCCCTTCGATGTCCCTGACCTTTCCGAGGGAGTCCACAATGTGCCAACGCCTCTTGATGATCTTGATGCCGAGGTGGCTCCGGTTCTCAATGGTGATCCTGTACGAGAAGATGTACTTCTGCTCGCATGGGTTTGAGAATTCTGGTTCGAATTTGCTCCGGACGTGTACGCGAATCCCTTCGGTAGTGGCTCGGTATATCTTCGTCCTGCTCATGACTACAATTTAGTAAAAAACGTAGACAAAAACTAAGTAATAGTAGACGAATTTAATTCATCAGCAAGGTTTCCATGCCGACAATCCGGTCTGCACCGTCCGGAGCAGGGGCGTGCACAAACACCGTAAACAGGTTGGGTGTGCCAGCATGATCTGCTTCGAAAGCATACTTTGTGCGGCCATCACTCAGGGTGACATAGCGGTAATCGTACCAGCCTTGTTTGAGCCATGTTTTTAGACGGTACTCCTGAGCGGTATCGTCGTAAGTCATGCGAAACCGAGGGTCGAGGGACCATCCTGTCAGTCCACCAAAGACAAACACTTCAGGGACATCACCAAAGTCGGGATGCGCCAACGAAAACGTGACCTCCATGTATTCTGAAGTGAGCTCCACGTCATCAAACCTGTCGTTGTGTACGGTGAAGGCTCCTTTTAAGTCTGGTCTGCTCGTCTGCAGTCTGAATCTCCGCGATTGGTCGGTACCAAGTTCGACCTTCCATGCAGGGCCCTTGTCCGTTGTGAGCTCCTTGAGGCTTTTGATGCCCGGAGCCAAGTAGGACAGGGATTTGAGGTCGGCTGAGCGCCACCGGTCTGACCCTGGAAAGGTCAGCTGAGGGTCTTGATCAAAAGACACCACATTGCCCCGCACCATGGAGGCACCGATGTCGTAACCCGCTTGACTCCAGTCCACGTTGCGCAAGGCTGTTAAACGGATGTCCATCATGGGCACCGACCACCTGTGTCCAGGAGGAAGGGTCACGTCGACCTCCATCCGCTGGTGTGTCGACACCTTGTCCGCTTCGTAGGGCCGTCGCGGTTCCACCTCCACTTCAGCCAGGCGCTCATAGATGACAAAGCGCCGGATGAGCGCCACCTCCTCAGGGTCTCCCTCGGCGTGCACCACCAATAAGTAGTTGCCACTTCGGGTGGGGCGCAGGTCTTCGGAGGGGATGGTGGTTGCGATGTGGGCAAACGGAAGACGGCCTCCGAAGCTGTTTTCAATGTTGTCCAATGCATCGGGTGCCCAACCCTCCAAGTAATCCCACTCGGTCAAATCGGAAGCAGCGCTCCAATCAGCGGTACAATGGATGAGGGTCCATTCATATTCGGGCCATTCCCCCGACAGGTCGTCAAACCTCAAGACCAAAGGGGCATCGCCACCCAATTCCATGAAAGGGCCGCCCAGCGGTGCGCCCAGCGGGTGCAGTCGAACGGAGCCGATTTGAGGCGCCGTATAGGCCACAGTAAGCCCATTTTGTCCAAAACCAAAGCCGCTCAAGAGCCAGCCTAAGAGCAACAGAAATGACCGTGTGAAGAGGGCGTACATGTCTTGCCAAAAGTACCTCGTAAGCAACTCCACACCCCCAGATGTGGACAATGCCAAAAGGTTGGGGCATTCTGCGGACGAATTAGGCACTCTAAGCAGTACATTTGGCGCGCAAAATCAGCACGTAACAAGCGACATGCCTGCACCCGTAAAGATCAGGAAGGGCTTGGATATCCGCCTCAAAGGTGGAGTCCAAGGCGCACCCCACGACCTTCCAGCCGCAGACCGTTTTTCCATCCATCCGACCGATTTTCACGGTTTGGTTCCCCGTATGGCCGTCAAGGCCGGCGCTGAGGTCAAGGCGGGAGACGTTCTCTTCACCGACAAAAAGAACCCCGACGTCAAGTTCGTCAGCGGCATAGCCGGTACGGTGCAAGAGCCTGTTCGCGGAGAAAAGCGGCGGATTCTGCGTGTCGATGTTGTCGCTGCAGGTACTGGATCTGTCACAGGTGTGACCATTGACCCTACCGAACCGGACGGAAGTGCAGTGCGTGCGGCCATGCTCAGCATGGGATTCTGGCCCATGTTGCAACAGCGGCCCTTTGCGGTCATGCCCGCTTCGGACAGCATTCCACGGGACATTTTCGTGAGTGGTTTTGATTCGGCTCCTTTGGCGCCGAGTGCTGCCATGGTATTGGATGGCCGGATGGATGCATTCCGCGCTGGATTGGCTTACCTCAATGCCTTGCTTCCAGATGGGCGCAAAGTGCAATTGGGCATCGCTGAAGGCGACACCACTTTTTCCGGAGCAGTAGAAGCCGACATCACTTCTTTTGCTGGACCTCACCCCTCAGGTAATGTGGGGGTTCAAATACACGAAGTGAGCCCCATGAACAAGGGCGAAGTCGTTTGGACAGTAGGCATGCAAGACGTGGCCAACATCGGAGAAGGCCTCATGAGCGGTCAATACGTGGCCAAGCGCACAGTTGCACTGACCGGCTCTCGTTCGCAACCTGCATTGCTCAAAACAACTGTAGGCGTTCCGCTTTCCAACATCATCAAGGACAGGGTGATGACGGAGGGAACCCGGGTCATCTCCGGAAATGTCCTCACGGGCACAGTGCGCGGGGACGAAGGTGCGCTGGGTTTCCACGACCAGCAGGTCACTTGCATACCAGAAGGGGATGAGCCCCTGTTCTTCTTGACCAAAGGGTGGCTCGGACCTGGTTTGGACAAGTTCAGTGCTTCACGCGCTTTCCCCACCTGGCTGATGCCGAAGGGGAAGGAATACGACCTCAACACCAACAACAATGGAGAAGAGCGTGCATTCGTGGTCACCGGCCAGTACGATGCGGTCTTCCCATTTGACATTTACCCAGTGCAGCTTTTGAAGAGCATCATGATCGGCGACATCGACCGCATGGAAAAGCTGGGCATTTATGAAGTGGCGCCAGAAGACTTCGCTTTGTGCGAATACGTGTGCACTTCCAAACTGGCCGTCCAGGACCTCGTCCGCAAAGGATTGGACCAGATGATTGAAGAATTCGCCTGATCCATCAACAGAGATTTAAAGAAGAGAACCATGAAGGCCCTTCACAAACTCATCGAGGAGCGCGTCAAGCCCAACTTTACCGGAGACGGAAAATTGAAGCGCTTCTGGGTCGTCTTCGACGCCTTGGAGACGTTCCTGTTTACCCCTGGTCACACCACAAGCAAGGGTGTCCACGTTCGCGACGGCATCGACCTGAAGCGGACCATGTTCTTGGTCATTGTGGCCATGATTCCCGCATTGCTGTTTGGCACTTGGAACATCGGTCACCAGTACTATTTGAGCTTGGGTGACATCACCACTGCCGACCCTTGGACGGCCATGTTCCTCGATAAAATCATCGTAGGTGCCATCAAGGTGGTGCCCTTGATTGTGGTCAGTTACGCTACCGGACTCGGCATCGAGTTCGTGATAGCGGGAATCAACGGCCATGCCATCAACGAAGGATTCTTGGTCAGTGGAATGCTCATCCCGCTCATCATGCCTGTGGATGTGCCCCTCTGGATGGTGGCTGTAGCCACTGCCTTTGCCGTGCTGATCGCCAAGGAAGTCTTTGGTGGCACGGGCATGAACATCCTCAATGTGGCCTTGACCTGCAGGGCATTCTTGTTTTTCGCCTACCCAAAACAGATGTCGGGTGAAATCTGGATTCACGATGTCATGGCTGCAAAGTCCGGCGGGTTGCTTGCCGATGGTTACACTGGAGCCACCGCTTTGGGACACCTGGCCAACACCGTGGGACAACCTGTACAGGGAGAAGTGTCCAATGGCGTCATGTCCATGTTCGCCGACGGTGGCATGTTCTCTTTGATGAATTGCTTCATCGGAACCATCCCCGGATCTGTTGCTGAGACCAGTGCGCTGGCCGCCTTGGTTGGCGCTGCCATTCTCATTTGGACGGGCATCGGAAGCTGGCGCATCATCTCCAGCTTCATCGTGGGTGGACTCGTGATGGGGGCCATCTTCAACCTGCTTTCCCTCAACGCCTACATGACCATCGGTCCCGTTCACCAGATTGTGATGGGGGGCTTCATGTTCGGAGCCGTCTTCATGGCCACCGACCCAGTCAGCGCTGCTCAAACCAGCACGGGCAAATGGGTGTATGGCTTCCTCGGTGGACTCTTCTCGATTATGATCCGGGTCTTCAATCCCGCCTATCCCGAAGGAGTGATGATGGCCATCCTCTTCATGAACGTCATGGCGCCCACCATCGACCACTACGTCATCGAAGCCAACATCCGCCGCCGCGAAAAGCGCCTCACGGCTGCTGTCGCCTGATTCTAAAACGAAGCTGAACCATGGCATTCAACAAGAACTCCAACGGATACACCTTCCTCTTCGCCATTTTGATGGTGGTGTTGGTAGGCGCGATCCTCGCCTTTACGAGCTTGTCCCTCAAGCCCATGCAGAAGGCCAATGCGGCCGAAAAGAAAATGATGAACATCTTGGGCGCCATTGGCGTGCCCAGCGAACGCGGCGCAGTGAAGCCGGTCTTTGCTGAGTTCGTCACGGAGCGCGTCTCCATCGACAGCGAAGGCCGTGAGGTCAGCTCGATGACCGGAGAGGTAAACTCCAGTGATGCTGAGGACCCCTTCAACATCGACGTACAGAAGGACTACCGCAGCAAGGCGCCCGCCAGTGAACTGGCCTTCCCGCTGTTCAAGTGCAACAAAGAAGGGGAGAGCCTCTACGTTGTCCCGGTCGTGGGCAAGGGACTGTGGGGACCGATTTGGGGCTACGTGGCCCTCGAGTCCGACATGGAGACCATCCACGGTGCGGTATTTGACCACAAGACGGAGACCCCGGGCTTGGGCGCCGAGATCAAGGAGGGATTCTTCCAAGTGCCATTCAAGGGCAAGAAGATCAACCAGGTCGCTCCACACTTTGCCGTTGTCAAAGGCGGCGCACCGACCAACGAATATTCTGTGGATGGCATTACCGGCGGCACCATCACCTCCAAAGGTGTGGGTGAAATGGTCGACCGGACCATGGGCATCTACCTGAAGTACTTCCAATCCGCTCCTAAAGCACAGAAGTGATGAGCACCGATACAGCCACGGCCGTAGCGCCCAAAAAGGAGTCGCTCTTCTCCAAGAAGAACCGCAAGCTCCTGACCGATCCGCTGGACGACAGCAACCCCATCACCGTGCAGGTGCTCGGCATCTGCTCAGCCCTTGCCATCACAGTGCAGGTGCAGCAGGCCGTCATCATGAGCCTCGCTGTGCTCTTTGTAATGATCGGTGGAAACGTGATCGTTTCCATGATGCGCAACGTGATTCCCGACCGCATCCGCATCATCGTTCAATTGGTGGTCATCGCATCCTTGGTGATCATCGTGGACGAGGTACTCAAGGCCTACAGCCCGGACATTTCCGAAAAGCTGTCTGTTTTTGTGGGCCTCATCATCACAAACTGCATCATCATGGGCCGACTTGAGGCCTTTGCCCTCGGCAACAAGCCAGGACCGGCCATGCTCGATGCCGTTGGCAACGCGATGGGCTATGCTTGGATTCTTCTGGCAGTGGCCCTGGTGCGCGAGGTCTTCGGCAGTGGTGCCATCAGCTTCCCGGGAGTGGGTCAGGTCAAGTTCTTGCCAGAGAGCTGGTTCATGGCCAATGGTGGATTTTATGAAAACAACAACCTGATGATTCTGCCTCCGATGGCGCTCATCACCGTGGGGGTGATCATTTGGATCCAGCGCTCACGCAATACCAGCCTCATCGAGGAGAATTGATCAAAGCTTAGACCATGGAATACCTCAGCTTATTCGTCAAGGGGATCTTTGTAGAGAACATGATCTTCGCCTATTTCTTGGGCATGTGCTCGTACCTCGCCGTCTCCAAGACCGTGAAGACAGCCGTCGGCCTAGGATTTGCAGTGATCTTCGTTCTGGGCATTACCGTCCCCATCAACTACTTGCTCGAGAACTACGTCCTCCAGGAGGGTGCACTCACCTGGCTCAGCCCAGAGTACGCCACCGTGGACCTCAGCTTTTTGAGCTTCATCATGTTCATCGCTGTCATCGCATCGATGGTACAGCTTGTGGAGATGATCGTCGAGAAATTTGCCCCCGCTCTGTACGGTGCGTTGGGCATCTTCCTTCCACTGATTGCGGTGAATTGCTCCATCCTCGGAGGGGCTTTGTTCATGCAAGAGCGCCAGTACCCCAGCATCGGTGAAGCGACCGTCTTTGGCCTGGGTTCAGGTGTAGGTTGGCTGCTCGCCATCGTGGCCATTGCCGCCATCCGCGAGAAGATCCGCTACAGCAACATCCCCGCTCCGCTGAAAGGGTTGGGCATCACATTTATCCTGACCGGCCTGATGGGCATGGCGTTTATGGCCTTTATGGGCATTGAAATCTGAACGAGGAAGACATGACCACCACGATCCTACTCACCATTGTTTTTTTCCTGGCCGTCATCTTGTTGTTGGTCAGTCTGCTGCTTTTTGCAAAAGCACGCCTTTCCCCAAGCGGCAAGCTCAAGCTCGTCATCAATGGCGAACAAACCCTCGAAGTGGATGGCGGCAGCACGCTGCTGACCACCTTGGGCAATGCGGGCGTATTCCTGCCCTCCGCGTGCGGCGGAGGCGGAACCTGCGTTCAGTGCCGCTGCCAAGTGCCCGCTGGAGGCGGTACCATCCTGCCCACGGAGGAGCCCCACTTCTCCCGCAAGGAAATTGCCGACAACTGGCGCTTGGGTTGCCAAGTGAAGGTCAAGGAGGACATGGAAATCCAAGTCCCCGAAGAAGTCTTTGGCATCAAGAAGTGGGAATGCGAAGTGGTCTCCAACTACAACGTGGCTTCCTTCATCAAGGAGTTTGTCGTCCGCTTACCAGACAATGAAACCCTCGATTTCGAGGCTGGCGGTTACATCCAAGTGGACGTACCCACCACAACCGTGGAGTACAAGGACATGGACGTTACGGCCCACCCTGACCACCACAAGGACCCCAACACCTTCCAAAGCGAATGGGACAAGTTTGGGTTGTGGGACCTCAAAATGGTCAACGAAGAGCCCATCGTGCGGGCATATTCCATGGCCAACCACCCGGCGGAGGGCAACATCGTCATGTTGAACATCCGGATTGCTACCCCACCATGGGACCGTGCGCGCAACGCATGGATGAATGTGAATCCCGGCATTTGTTCCAGCTTTGTCTTTGGCTGCAAGCCCGGTGACAAGTGCACGATCAGCGGGCCTTATGGAGAGTTCTTCATCAAGGAATCCGATGCCGAAATGGTCTACATCGGAGGTGGTGCCGGCATGGCCCCTATGCGCAGTCACCTCTTCCACCTTTTCCATACCGTGAAGACGGGGCGTCAGGTGACCTTTTATTACGGTGGACGTTCGCGCCGCGAATTGTTCTACTTGGAGGACTTCCGGAAAATCGAGGAGGAGTTTCCCAACTTCAACTTCCACGTCGTCCTCAGTGACCCCACTGAAGATGACAACTGGAACGAAAAGAAGAGCATTGATGATGAGGGAGATGGATTCTTGGGTTTCGTGCACAACGCGGTGATCGAGCATCACCTCAAGCCGCACGATGCACCTGAGGACATCGAGTTTTACTTCTGCGGACCACCGCTGATGAACCAAGCGGTGCTCAAGATGTGCGACGACTGGGGTGTTCCTCCAGAGAACGTGGCCTTTGACGATTTCGGAGGATGATGCGCCCAGGTATTTTGTATCAAGGAATGTCCGCCAGCCTCGTGCTGGCGGTCCCTTTTGCGGCCATTCTATTGTCGTCTTGCGGCAGTGGAGCGCCATCTGAAGCGGCCCAGAAAACCGGCGTTGCTGGTTCCATACAGCAGCATGTAGGGGAGGCACAGGGCACGACTTATTCCATCAAATACGTTTCTGAAAAGCGGGTGGAAGATGCCGTTTTCGAGGACCTTTTAGAGGCCATAGACCGAGAGGTGAGCCTGTGGCGTCCCGACAGCCGCATCAACCAAATCAATGCTTGGGACCGCACCGACTCCTTGTTTGGCTTTGTGGATTCCACGCAAATTATAGGCCCACTTTGGGCGCTGTCCGAAGAGCTTCACGGCTTGACCAAAGGCGCGTTTGATCCGACGGTGAGTCCCTTGGTAGAGCTGTGGGGATTCGGTCTTTCCGAGATGGCTCAGGTGGGTGCCCAGCAGGTGGACAGTGTGCTGTCATTTACAGGGTTGCAGCCGGACCGCTTTGATATGAATGAGGAGGAGGAAGACGGTTATTACAAGGCGACATGGGTGCGCAAGGGAGATCCAAGGGCGGCACTGGATTTCAATGCCATCGCCCAAGGCTACAGTGTAGACCTCTTGATGGAGGAGCTGCGCAAGCGTGGCATAGACAATGCCATGGTGGAGTTGGGAGGTGAAGTGGTGTGCCGCGGTCAGAATGCCTCAGGGCAGCCTTGGCGCATTGCCGTAGACCGGCCCATTGAAGGCAGCGCAGGACACGACAGGACTTTTGAAATGGTGGTGGCGGTTCAAGACAGGGCCATCTGTACCAGCGGCAGTTACCGCAAATTCCACGAGGTAGATGGCCGAAAGATCAGCCACACGATCGATCCTGGTACCGGTTGGCCTGCCGCAAACGGGCTATTGAGCGCCACAGTGATGGCCACAACGGGTGCTTATGCAGACGCCCTGGCCACGGCATTTATGGTGCTGGGTGCGGAGCAAACCAAGGGTTTCCTGAACCTGTACCCCGAACTTGGACTGGACGTGATGTTGATGTCGGACGACGGGGAGGGGGGATACGATGTTTGGAGCTCACCAGGCTTCGAAGCCGTCTCCAGCCGACCCTGATTTAGGCAGTGGCCTCAGTGATGTCTTCCTTGCGGCATTGGTCCTGAGGACGGGCGCCACAAATGGAACAACTCCCCGTGTCATTCTGAAGCAAGGGATTGTTGCTGGAGCAAGTTCCGCTGAATTCTCCGTCCTTTTTGACCAGAATCTTGATGGCGATGCCTGCTACGCCAAGGGCGAGCAGCAGGATGGTCAGCAGCACAGTATTTGTTCCCATGCTTCAAAGGTAGAGGGTATGAACAGCGCAGCAAAGGGTGTGTGCCGAAATTGATAGGCACAGAAACGCAAATTAAGCGGTTATAAATGATGATTAGTCGATTAATTTAGTATATTCGTGGGACACAACGCGATTGTTGATGCCTCTCCATTCTCTCCAACGTGCCACAATGCTGGCTTTGCTGTCTTTGGTCAGTGCAAGCAGCATTGTAGCCCAAGAGTGCGGCTGTCTTCCCTATGAGCAGCGGAGCACGGTTGTTTTGACAGACAATGCGGGAGCTGGAACGGGCACACAAACCTTGTCGTGCGATTCCATTTATCTGCTCGAAGGGTTCGTGTATGTCAATGGAGGAGATGTGCTGACCATCGAGCCGGGCACGGTGATTCAAGCCAAACCGGGTCAGGGACCAGCGGCAAGCTGTTTGATTGTGGCACGCGATGCCCAGATCATGGCCGATGGCACGGCTGACTGCCCCATCATCTTTACATATCAAGACGATCCACTCAATGGCTCAACACCCTACAATACAAGGGGCCTCTGGGGCGGAGTCATTGTCAACGGAAACGGCATCTTGAACACCTACGACGGTGACGATCAAGCTGAGGGCATCATGGATGCTTCCAACATGGGCCGCGATGTATATGGTGGAGGTGACAATGCGGAATCAAGCGGGGTCATGCGCCACATTTCAATCCGGCACGGAGGAAGTGAAATGCCGAATCCGCCCGTCAACTTCCAGAACAAAATCAACGGGGATGAGACCAATGGGCTCAGCCTGAACGGCGTAGGGTCAGGAACGACCATAGAGCACATCGAGGTGGTGTCCACCTTGGACGATGGTTTACAGATCATGGGCGGTTCAGCAAACCTGAAGTATGTGGCCGTTGCATTTTCTTCAGAGGACAACATCGAATACGACCAAGGTTGGGTGGGAGACATGCAGTTCTTCTTCACGGTATTGGACCAACCCGAAGAAATTGGAGACCTGGGTTTTGACTTTGAAGGAGACGATTTCGAATTTCAAGATGTCACGCTGAGTTTCCTGCCATATACGAATCCCCAGATCGCCAATTTCACCAACATCGGGCACGCACAAGCGGGAGCCATGCGCTGGCATAATGGTGCCGGAGGACGGGTCTACAATGGCATTTTCCAGAATTGGGATTACGGCATTGACTTCGAGGATGAGGACCCTTGCGACGCCTATGAGTTGTTTCTCTTTGGCGAGCTCGAAATCCACAACAACCGCTTTTGGAACGTCGGCGACAGCTTGGCTTTGGATACCATGATCCTGTATGAGGGTCCTGTGTGGAACGGCAACACTCAGATTCAGAACCACTTTGTGGCCAACAACAATGCGGCCTCAGATGCGGGCATTGACGATGAGTTCGAAGCGCTGGCTGGATTTATCACCTCGGGACTGGATGTGTTCCCAACCGAACCTGATTCAGTTCCCGCTGAACACCAGCCGGTGGGCACCTTTTTTGATCCCGTGAATTATGTAGGGGCATTTGAACCGGGCGGTGAGAATTGGCTCGCGGGTTCCTACCTCGATCAGATGGGGCTTTTCTACCCGGGTGATTCCCCGGGGTGCATGTACAGCTGGGCCTGCAACTACGACGCGGACGCCAACAAAGACGACGGGTCGTGTGAGGTTGCGACCTGCGGTGGCTGTAAATACGCCGTGGCCACCAACTACAATGCTGAGGCGCTGTTTGACGATGGCACCTGCACCTTTCCAGCGGGTGAGAGTCCCTGTCCCTCAGACGTCGACGGCGATGGCACTACAGGAGTCAACGACCTGTTGGAAGTGCTCTCCCTCTTTGGGGCGTCCTGCGGCTGATTTTGCTCTATTCCAGGGGATAAAGCGGAGAGCGATTGCCCGGGGTCCATGCGATGCCTACGGCCGGATGATGTGCCCTGAATCCATGGGTGTGTAAGACCAATCGCGACCACCATCCTTGGCGCAAGTGGACGTTGAGTACCACCCGGTTGTATTGGTTTTCTTCAGGCTGCCAGCGTTGCAGGTACCTGCCGTGGAGCAAGTCAATGTGAATCCGAGTGAACCTCAATTGAAATCCGGCATGCAGACTAGACCCTACGTGTTGCGGCCTTACGGCCAGCAGGCCACCCGTGACGTAGCCTATCCTTGCCCTTCCACCGAAACGGTATTCGTAGCCGCATTCCATGACGTTCTCCTGATTGGCCAGCGGGGCAGGTTGCCGGCGGCCAACTCCAACAAACACAAGGCTGCCAGTAATGGGGGCTGGAAGCAGGTCAATGACCGCCCCTTCGCCCTCACCTAAAACCAGGGGGGGAGACGTGCTCAACAGGGCGGCATTGACATTGAGGCTGACCACATTGGTGCCGAGGTTGGGTTGTTTAAATGAGGCGTTGCTTTGGTGATCCAGACGCAGGCTGATGCCCCAATTCCTGTGCCATGCCTTCGCCGCAGGAGCTGGCAAAAGGCCAACACCGATTTGAGCAGCACCGTTGATGGAAGAGCCAATGACCACCCGTTCACGGCTTGCGGCGGTTTGGCTGTCCCATGTCTTTTGGGTCCATCCCAATCCGCCTCCCATTCTGAAACGCAGCCTGCCGAGCAAAGCCAAATCGACATGGGACAATGCCGCAATTTGTCCGCCGATGTGCTCCGGCGCTCCCGTGCTGGTGGCGATCAAGGTAAAACCCCAACGGGGCTGGTGTCGGTGCGCAGCCCAATAGCCCCGGGCCTGGCCGGTCCAAGACAGCGCTGTGCGGTGGGCATGACCGCCGATCAACCCTCGAATGACGGAGCGGTGTGGCACCAAAAACCCTGCGCCGATGCTGGCTGTCCATTGCCCTGTGGGCTCTGCCTGCATGGCTTGACCATACAGCCGTCCATGGGGCAGGAGCAACCAGAGGAACACTCCCAAAACCAATCCGCTGCTTATTTGATGGGACCTTCGTGTCACAAGCCCAAAGGTGCCGCTTAATTTTGGACCTATGCCGAACACCGAAGCCATAGAACGCCCCACGCTGACTTCGCCTGTTGGCGGACATACCCGAGAAGAAAAGCTGGCTGCGTTTGGCCGCCTTTTGGACATTATGGATGACCTGCGGGAGGGATGCCCTTGGGACCGCAAGCAAACCTTCGAGTCGCTGCGTCATTTAACGATTGAAGAAACCTATGAATTGGCGGATTCCATCCTGTCGGAAGACCTCGAAGAGGTGGGCAAGGAAGTCGGCGATTTGATGCTGCACATGGTGTTTTACAGCAGGTTGGGCTCCGAGGCGGGTGTGTTTGATGCAGCCGATGTGCTCCACGGCATTTGCGACAAACTCGTGCACCGCCATCCGCACATTTATGGCGATGTTGAGGCGGCCACCGAAGAAGAGGTCAAGGCCAATTGGGAGAAGATCAAACTCAAAGAAAAAGGCGCCACGCCGGACAAGCCCAAAGGGGTGCTGGACGGTGTGCCTGCAAGTTTGCCTTCTATGGTCAAGGCCCAGCGCATCCAAGAAAAAGTGCGTGGAGTGGGCTTCGATTGGGACCATGCCGGACAGGTGTGGGAAAAGGTCCAGGAAGAATTGGGCGAGTTGGAAGCCGAAGTGGAAACCAAGTCGGACCGCATGGCAGACGAGTTCGGCGATGTGATGTTTGCCTTGATCAACTACGCCCGCTTTTTGGATGTCAACCCCGATGAGGCGCTGGAACGGACCAACCGCCGGTTCAAAGCGCGCTTCGAAGAAATGGAGCGCCGCATCGCCGCCTCAGGAGGAGATCTGGCCGCGATGCCATTGGAAGAAATGGACCGGCATTGGGATGCGGCCAAGATGGCCCTTGGCCAAGACAAAGCCTGACGATGGGCCGCCTGCTTCTTCCGGTATGTGTGGGTGTGCTGCTTGCTTTGGCGGGCTGCAATGGGGAAGAGGCGGGGTGCTGGACGTCCCTGGGTGACCCAACGACACAAGTGGTTTCGTTGGGCTCCCCCATCGAGACCGTACACATCTTGGACAGGGTCAATGTCGAATGGTCACCTGCACCAGGGCCTGATGGCCCCCAGCTCATTTGGACAGCAGGTGAGGGGGTGATCGGGGGGATGTCCTCAGAAGTCAACAACGGCATCCTTCAGATTCAGGACCTCAATACCTGCAGGTGGGTGCGTCCGCTCCATGCCATTCCGCAGTTGCGGATCGAAGGCTTGGCATGCAGGGACTGGCTCCTGGAGGGCCAAGGGACCTTTACGATGGTCGACACTTTGATCGGGGGTGATTTAAAGTTCACCGGCGACGAAATGTCCGGTCCCGCATCCCTCTTGTTTCACGGCGACACCCTTCAAGTCCGGATGCCCAATGGCATAGGACATGTTGAAGCGAGGGGGACAGCCCGCCGAATCCGGGCTTTTCGGGCGGGTTTTGGCGACTTGAACGCCCGCGATTTGGATGTGCGCCAGGCCATGGTCCACCATGGAGGCTTGGGCGAAGTGCGGCTCAATGCTTCGGATTACGTGTACTTGGAGGTGGCCGGTCCCGGCCACACCTATCTGTATGGAGGAGCAGAAGACGCCAACATTCAATTCCTTGATGGAGCCACAGGAACGGTCACCGACGTTCCTTGATCACTCTGTGAGCTGAGCTTGCACTTCTCCAGCAAAGGACGCTACCCACGCTGCATACTGCGGCGCACTGGGGTGCAGCCCGTCAGGAGCCACCCAGCCGGAAGCGGCGGGCCATTGTTGGCTGATGGGGGTGATGTTGTAGTGGGCGATTCCCGCCTCAGCTGTAAGGTTGGCACACGCAGCATTGAAGTTGGCCAGGTCCTGTGAAATCGAAGCTTGGTTGCCCTGTCCAAAAGGGGTATATCCATAATCAGGAATACTGACCACAAACACCCGGTCGGGCTGTCCGCCGGCGAGTGCAACGGACCGGTCGAGCAATTGCACAAACTCGGTCTCATAGGCTTCGAGCGGAAGGCCTTGATACTGGTTGTTGACGCCGATGAGCAATGAAACAAGGTCAAAGGAAGACGTGTCGATTTCCTGGGCATCCATGCCCTGTGACAAATTGGAAGTGGTCCAGCCCGTCGTGGCAATGATCCTTGCGGGTTCGAAATGGGTGTCTGGCAGCCGCAAGGACAATGAGTCCACGAGCTGGTTGGGCCAATCGCCTTCAGAAGGCACGCTCTCACCGATGGTGTAGCTGTCGCCCAAAGCGAGGTACCGCACGGTATCTGGGCCTGATGCCGTTTCTTCCTCCTCAGGGGGGTCGATAGGCTCAGGGGGCCAAGCAGGAACAACGGGGTCGGGCATCCCGGAAGAATCTTCGTCAGGGGTGCAGGCCACCGCCAGCAAAACAGGAATGCACAGCAAGAACGTTTGCGACAAGTTCATACCGCAAGGAAGCACATCAGCGTCAATCAGACTGCAACAAGAGCACGAGCGCTGTGCTCGCCAAAGCCCACCCCAGGAGGTTTCTGCGCGAAGGCCGCTCAGAAAAGAAGGCCATGCCGGCAAGAGATGTCGCTAAGACCACGCCCAGATTGATCATGGGAACAATGGCGGATCGGGACATCGGCATTTGCTGGTAAGCAGACAGCAGGAAGAAGAGCGATCCGACATTGATGACACCGAGGATGATGCCACCCAACACCGTAGCGCGGTCCAATCGGGGGGCGCACCGCGGAAGGACAATCCAGCGAGACACCCCTATAAAGGCGGCCATGGTAAAGGGGATTGCAGCGAAGCTGAGCCGGTCCTCATCGCAGGACATGTGGGCGGGGCTGGAAAACCATCCGAAGCCCAGGTCTATGACCCCTGAACCCACAAATACGATGGCCGGCAGTGCCCAGCTGGCCGCGGCCTTGACGCCACCAACGCTCTGGGCAACGGAATCGCCTTGCTTTTTGCTTTGGGTGCTGGCCAGCCATACCGCGGGAAATGCCAAGGCGATGGCCGCTCCTTTGTACACGTTGAACGCGTCAGTGGGGTCCATGGCGATGAACACCAACATCGGCAGCACCATGGACATTTTGGTCGCTATGGCGACGACACCTAAACCAAGTTGCTGGGTACACTCCCCGATTTTCCTGAACATGTACAGAAAAATCACCCCCATGGCGGCTCCGGCCAATGAACTCGGGGCACTGAGTCTTTCCACAGCGTGTTCGGGTCCAGCCATGGCGATGGACAATGCGGCAGCCACCATATAGTTGATCACAATGGCATCCTCCAGCCTCACGTTCATCCGAGGGAACAGCCTGAAACAGCTGAACATGAGCGTAGAAACGAAGATGCAAAGGCCCAGTGCGATCATGCCGGCAAAGGAAGGGCCAAAGTGGGAGCTGGCGCATGCCCGGTCCACGCTGCAGAGCTGGGGCTTACAAAGTAGCGGACCAGGTCGTCTCCAAACGGGTGTATACCTCTCATGATGGCCTCTTGGGGCAATGTGGGGGCGGGAATTCCTCCACCGGTCGGTGTTGAGCCCATGCACCACCGGGCTTCGTCCCACAGTCCAGATTGAATGAAGCCACGGCATGTTTTTGGTCCACCCTCCACCAAGACCGAGCGACAGTCCTGTTGGTGGAGGTGGGCCAGAACAGCATGCAGTGCCTCTCCGACAGGAGCGTCGAGGCGCACCACATGTTGAGGCAGGTTCTGAGGCCCTCCGAGGACCACGGCACCTTCGCGTTGGTATACGAGCGCCTGGGCTGAGGTGCGGCCGTTCGGATCCAAAACCACAGGGAAGGGCTGGGGACCAGCAGCCTCGCGCACATCGAGTCGGGGATTGTCCATGACCACGGTCCCTGCACCTACCAAAATGGCCTGCTCTTCGGCGCGCCACAGGTGGGTGAGTTTTTTCAGGGTGTCAGCTGTAATGGGCAGGCTGCCCTGTTCTTGGTTGTTGCGCGGGGGGTCTGCATAACCATCGGTACTGATGGCACATTTGAGCACCACCCATGGACGGCCCCGTTCGTGGGCGGAAAGAAACCGGCGGTTCAACCAGCGACCACCGGGTTGGTCTTCCCACACCACCACCTCGGCGCCCGCGGCCCGCAAGCGTTCAATGCCACTGCCTGAAACACGGGGGTCAGGGTCTTTCATGCCCACCACGATCCGAGGAATCCCGCGGTCAATCAACAGCCCTGTACAAGGGGGGGTGCGCCCGTGGTGGTTGCAAGGTTCCAAGGTGACATAGGCTGTAGATGCCAACAGCCGCTCGTCTGCAGGGTCCAGCTGATTCAAGGCATGGACCTCAGCATGGTCGCCTCCCCATTGGGCATGCCAGCCTTCTGCAATTGCCCTTCCCTCGTGCACAATGACGCATCCGACCCGGGGGTTGGGTGCTGTATTCCAACGTCCATTTTCGGCCAAAGCGTGGGCCCTGTGCATCCAATGTTGGTCGGCAGTGCGGGCCATGGCTTAACTCGCCGCCGCGGAACGGCGGGCTGCATCCAAGGTGTTGTTGAGCAGGCTTACAATGGTCATGGGCCCCACGCCCCCAGGAACGGGGGTGATCCAACTGCACTTGGGGGCTACATCTGCATAATCCACATCGCCCTTGAGCCGGAACCCTCTTTTGGCAGAGGCGTCCTCAACCCGCGTAATGCCGACATCAATCACCACAGCCCCTTCTTTGACCATGTTGGCTTTGATCATGCCAGGCCGTCCGACTGCAGCCACCAAAATATCAGCACGTCGGCAATGTGCCTCCAGGTCTTGGGTTCTGCTGTGACACAACGTCACCGTGCAGTTTCCGGGGTTGCCAGAACGGCTCAGCAGGAGTGACATCGGGGTACCCACAATGCTGGAACGGCCGATGACCACCGCATGCTTGCCCGCCGTTTCAATGCCTGTACGCTCCAGCATGGTCACAATTCCAGCTGGCGTTGCAGGCACAAAACCCGGCAAGCCAAGGGCCAGGTTGCCCATGTTGGAGGGGTGGAAGCCATCCACGTCTTTCGATGGTGAAACGGCTTCAATGACCGCTTGATCGTCAATGTGATCGGGGAGGGGGAGTTGAACGATAAACCCGTCAATGGCAGGGTCCTCATTCAGCTGCGCAACAATCTCCAGCAATTCCTTCTGAGAAATATCGGCAGGACGTTCGATGAGCGTGCTCTCGAATCCAACCTGAGCGCAGCTTTTCACCTTGTGGTCTACATAGGTTCTGCTCGCGCCGTCTTGGCCCACCAATACTGCTGCAAGGTGCGGAGGCCTGTGGCCTTGGGCGACCCATTCGGTGACAGCTACAGCAATTTCACCTTTGATTTTTTGGGACAGGTCCTTGCCGTCTAGAATAGCAGTTTCCATGGAATTGGGTGCAGGAGAGGTGATCATCGGGGCATGCGCATTCCACCCTTCATACCAGGCCGTGACATCATGCCGGACATGCCACGCCTGCCACCTCCGCTCATGGTTTTCATCATCTTCTTCATTTCCCCGAATTGCTTGATGAGTTGGTTGACTTCTTGGACACTGGTGCCACTTCCGCTTGCAATGCGGCCTTTGCGGCTGCCATTTAGAACATCGGGATTTTTGCGCTCAGCTGGTGTCATCGAGCGGATGATGGCTTCGATGTGTTTGAAGGCGTCATCATCGATGTCCACATCCCTGAGTGCCTTGCCCATCCCCGGAACCATGGCGAGCAGGTCTTTGACATTGCCCATTTTCTTGACCTGTTGCACTTGCTCCAGAAAGTCCTCAAAGTCAAAGTTGTTCTTGCGGATTTTCTTCTGAAGCTTCTTTGCACTCTCTTGGTCAAATTGCTCTTGGGCCTTTTCTACCAAGGTGACCACGTCGCCCATTCCCAGAATGCGCTGGGCCATCCGGTCAGGATGAAAGGCTTCCAGTGCCTCGGGCTTCTCTCCTGTACCTATGAACTTTACTGGTTTGCCCGTTTCTTCTCGAATGGAAAGGGCTGCACCACCGCGGGTGTCGCCGTCCATTTTTGTGAGGATGACGCCGTCAAAGGCGATGCGGTCATGGAATGCCTGAGCGGTCTTGACCGCATCTTGACCGGTCATGGCATCGACCACAAAGAGGGTCTCTGATGGCGTCACCGCGGCTTTGATCCGGGCGATTTCATCCATCATGTTTTCGTCGACCGCAAGGCGGCCCGCCGTGTCGACAATGACCACATCGTTTCCGTGGCTTCTGGCATGCCGCATCGCCGCATTGGCGATTTCTACGGGATCCTTTTGGTCCCTTTGAGTGAACACATCGGCGCCGACCCTTTTTGCCATCACTTCGAGCTGGTCGATGGCAGCAGGGCGGTACACATCACAGGCCACCAGCAAGGGGCGTTTGCCCATTTTGGTGCGCAAATGCAACGCCAGTTTTGCGGTGTGCGTGGTTTTACCCGATCCCTGCAGGCCACTCATCAAAATCACGGCCGGCTTGCCTTTGATGTTCAGCTCTGAATGAGAGCTGCCCATAAAGTCAGCCAATTCCTCTTGGGTGATTTTGACCAGCAGCTGACCGGGCTTCACCGCGGTGAGCACGTCTCTTCCAAGGGCCTGCTCTTTGACCCGGTTTGCGAAGCGTTTTGCAACGCTGTAATTCACATCAGCATCAACGAGGGCTCTCCTGATTTCTTTGGCGGTTTCGCCAATATTGGCCTCAGTAATGGTGGCCTCGCCGCGGATGCGTTGAAAGGCTTTTTCGAAGCGGTCACTTAGGTTTTCGAACATGGGTAGAACAAAGGTAGGTCCCCCCATTCGTCTCTTTTGTGGGGCGGGGCAGGCAGAAGAAATATTCGACTAAACGAAAAAATAATTCGACTAACAGGAGATTATATCGACCAAATTGTGTAATTTAGGGTGCTTAACTGCATGAACATGCGCTTTCAACTGTACTCCCTTACCTGTTTACTCGTCGCCTTTATGGGGACAGTATCCGCCCAGAATGCTTGTTTCGATGTCTCTGATGACGTTGCAGGCTTTCAGTTATCCGTGGAAACCCACGCAACTGATGTCGTTGGCGGTATGACAACCTATCGTGTCTACATGTCCACCCCGGGCACTGCGGACTTTGTTTCAGCCTGCATTGGCGACGGTGTCAATCCGTTGTACCTCAATACGACCACGTCCTTTTATCAGGACCCGCTCGGAGGAACCACGGCAGCATCCATTAATCCCCTGTACTATGGTCCGTTTCCGGACGCGGCATATGACAGTTGGGTGACCATTGGAATTGACCAACAACCCATCTTGGCGGATGGCGAAACAGATGTATCTGTTTTGGTTGACCCCAATGTCACCTCTTGGGAAGTGGGCTTCGGCGCAGGAGGAGGAGTGGACATCAGCTCTCCCATTGGAGGGGGTTGGTACATCCTTCCCAGCAGCACCAATGGAATTTCAGGAGATGACCAGAAGGTCTTGCTCGCACAGCTCACCACAGACGGAGAGATCAGCGGACAACTGTACATCCAGGTCTTTCCAAACGGTGAACAAGCCCAACTCATTGAAAGCAACTTTAGTTTCAGCCAGGTCTCTTGCGGTGTTTCCGGATGCACGGACAGCGCAGCCTGCAATTACAACGATACCGCCACTACAGATGATGGGTCTTGTCAATTTGCAGAAGCCAACTTTGATTGCAATGGAGACTGCTTGACAACAGAGACGGTGTTCAACGTCGACATGTCTTGCAGCGAAACCACCTATTCTTCTGTCCATGTTACCGGCCCTTGGTGCAATTGGTGTGGTGCAGAGTCCTACAACACTTTGACCGATGAAGACGGCGATGGCACGTACAGCGTCTCCGTTTGCATTCCTGAAGGTGATGTAGAGTACAAGTACATGGTGGACAACTGGGCTTCCCAAGAGAACCTCATAGACGATGCCCAAGCGGGGAGTGCTTGTGCAGCAGTCACAGACGCATCCACCTATGCCAACCGCCTGACAACAGCCGGTTCCGCCACTTCTGATACTTACGGCAGCTGCCTGACTTGCGCAGAGCAAGCTGAGGCGACCCAGGGTTGTACGGACGATGATGCGGTCAATTACAGCGCTACCGCGACGACTGACAACGGGTCCTGCATGTACAATGTGACCTTCCAAGTGGACATGGAGCAAGCTGGCCTCCAGGCTGGCGATGTGGTATACGTCAACGGCACTTTCAACGATTGGTGTGGCGAATGCAATCCGCTCTCCGACGGAGATGCTGATGGCGTTTGGACGGTGACTTTGCCTTTGGCACCGGGATCCGCTGAATACAAGTTCACGATCAACGGCTGGTCTGCTCAGGAAGAGCTGGTCGTGGGGTCTGCATGTGATTTCAATCCGGAAGATGGATTTGCCAACCGAGGATTTACCATCGTGGATGCTCCAATCGTGATGCCTTTGGTGTGTTACAACAGCTGC
>JBELBZ010000034.1:0-21019 GCA_042095055.1 Crocinitomicaceae bacterium
TTGATTGATGGGGTGGACAACCAAAGTCCAGGCTTGAACTTCTCGTTGGGCAACTTCTTGGGGGCACCTGAGCTCGATGTTATGAAGGTGGACATCGTTGCGGGAGCCAGCAGTGCATTCTATGGACCTGGCGCATTTAACGGGGTCATCTCCATGGAAACAAAGTCCCCCTTTCGTTTTCCCGGAGTGGCTGTCAGTGCCAAGTTGGGTGAGCGCAACCTGACCGAATCGGGTTTCCGTTACGCGGATTACATCGAAAACGCAGAAGGCAATCCTGTCCTCGGATTCAAGATTAATGCCTTTCGCTTTAGCGCAGACGACTGGGTGGCTGACAACTACAATCCGGTGGATGGATCCAATGTAGACGCCACCAACCCAGGTCGATTTGATGCGGTCAACATCTATGGAGATGAGTACAAGACGGTCTTTGATTACAGTGGAGACAACAGCACCAATGCCCGTGGACTGGGGTCTTTTTACCGCACCGGATACAAGGAGGGCGAACTGGTCGATTACGGCACCAAAAACCTCAAGGTTTCCACGGCCCTTCATGTGAGGCTGCAGCCCGAAAAGACATACGAGTCCGCTGAATTGGTGTATGGATTCAATAGCGGTTTTGGCACAACGGTGTACCAAGGCGACAACCGCTTCTCGCTGCGTGACATTGAGTTCTACCAGCACAAGATTCAATTGTCCAAGCCTGGAAAGTGGTTTTTTAGGGCTTACCGAACCAGTGAAGATGCGGGCAACAGTTATGACCCGTATGCGACTGCATTGCGGCTGCAGGAGGAGACCCGAAGCGATTACAGTTATTCCAAAGTGTACTACCGCTATTGGGTGGACAGCATCTCGCCGTTGATCGGAGGCACATGGCCGGAGGGCATTTTGGACACTTCTGGATCATTTCCAACGTTCACCATTCCCCCAGATAGCATTTCTGCTTGGTTTGCAAACAACCAGACCAACCTCACGGACTGGCACAACTTGGTTCAGGACTGGACCAACAATGGTTATGCTGGCTTGAGCGACGTGTCCCTCGAGCCACTGGGGCACCTTGAGCCCGGAAGCCCTGAATTTCAAGAGGCGTTTGATCGGATCACGGCCCTGAAGAACAACGAAGGAGAGGGGGGGACCCGGTTCTATGACCGTTCGAGCTTGATCCACATGCACGGTGAGCGCACCTTCAAGCCCACAGGCTTCGAAGAAATCAGGGTGGGCGGCAATTTCCGCCGGTATACGCCCAACAGTGATGGCACCATCTTCAGCGATACAGCAGGAGTGGTCATCACCAATCAGGAGTATGGGCTCTATGCAGGAGCGAGAAAGCGGTTTGCCGAGGACAAGGTCATTACGACGGCGACCATTCGTGCAGACAAGAACCAAAACTTCGACTGGGTATTCTCTCCGGCGGCCTCTTTGGTTTGGCAGCCGCGGGAGCAGGATTACTTCCGGCTCAGTTTTTCAAGCGCTTTGCGCAATCCCACATTGGCAGACCAATACCTCTATCTCGATGTGGGTCCAGCCACGCTGGTGGGCAACCTGAACGGACGTGACAGTTTGGTTACCATTGACAGTTTTGTGGATTATAGGAACAGCGTTTCAAGTGCGGCAGGCCTGCCATTTGGAAACCTGGATACCATGCAGTTTTTCAATATTGCACCCTTGCAGCCCGAACAGGTTAAGTCCGTTGAGGTCGGATACAGGACCACACTGTGGGACAAGCTGTACTTGGATGGAAGCTGGTATTACAGCCAGTACACCAACTTTATTGGATACAACATTGGCCTCGATGTCCTGTTCCAGAACCCCTCCTTTCCAGAGGCTGTTACGGGCATCGACGTTTACCGGTATGCGGCCAACTCCATCAATGATGTCAGAACCACAGGTGCTTCTTTGGGAGCCAATTGGTATGTCGGGGACAATTGGATGATATCCGGAAACTACAGCTGGAACCGCTTGGTCAAAACCGACGAAAACGATCCCATCATTCCAGCCTTTAATACACCCGAGCACAAGTACAATTTTGGCGTTAGCACCAGGGACCTCCGGTTGCGTGAAGCAAGTACATGGGGGTTCGGCGTGAATTATAAGTGGGTTCAGGGCTTTGTTTTTGAGGGTTCACCTCAATTCACAGGGTATGTGCCCACGTTTGATTTGTTGGACATTCAGGCGAATGCTCACATTGACCAGCTCAATATGACGGTTAAGGCGGGTGCGTCTAACGTATTGAAAAACTGGCATATAGAGGCTTATGGCGGGCCTTCGGTTGGCCGTTTAGCGTACATCAGCCTTCTCTATGAAGTCAGTACAAAAGATTGAATTTTAGCGTTTACAAATTTCTTGATTGGGAATGCGTGGAATGCAGCGTGTAATTCATACACACTCATTCGCGCTTTCCTATCTTACCCTCTCAACTTTGGGACCAAACCATGAAGCAAACTTGTCTCCTTTTGGTAGCGTTTTTCGCTTGCCTTACTGCCGGTGCACAGACCCGGTATCTCGACGAGGTTTTCAGTGATGTCACTGTATCCTCCAACATTCAATACGGTACAAACATTACCATCATCCCCGCCCTACAAGGCCTACCACCTGCTGCGCAGCCTCTGGTACTGGACTTGTATGAGCCTACAGGTGACACGGAGTCTGACCGTCCGCTGTTGCTGATGTTCCACACTGGAAACTTCCTGCCTGTTTATTTGAACGGTGGAGCCCAGGGAACCAAAACGGACAGCGCCATTGTGGAGCTGTGCACGCGTTACGCCAAAATGGGGTACGTCGTGGCCAGTGTTGACTACCGCGTCGGTTGGAACGCACTCGCGAGCACCCAAGAGGAGCGGACACTTCAATTGATCCAAGCCGCCTACCGTGGTGTGCAAGACAGCAGAACAGCTGTTCGTTATTTCCGCAAGTCAGTTGCGGATGACGGCAACCCTTACGGCATCGACGACACCAAAATTGGATTGGGTGGAGATGGAACAGGTGGATACATCACCATGGCTTCTGCTGGCATCAGCAGCTACAATGACATCATCCTTGACGATACAGGTGTCCCCATTCCGAAGTTCTGGTATGATCCAGGAACAGGTTCACAAATCCCCATGGTCGTAGAGGACATTCATGGCAATCCAGATGCTACCAATGATGCCTATGCTCCTGCCTCATCCGGTGGAATTCAATTGTGCATGGCCAACCACGTTGGTTATGATTCCGACTTCAATTTCCAATTCAACCTTGGAGGTGCCTTGGGTGACCTCAATTGGTTGGATGAGGGAGATGTTCCCATGGTGAGTTTCCATTGTCCTCACGACCCATTCGCTCCTTATGAGACTGCGGTATTGATCGTTCCCACCACAAATGAGCCCGTTGTGGAAGTGAGCGGTGCTTATGATGTCCACCAAGAGATCAACGGTTACGCGACAAACAACAACGCGGTGTTTGCAGACGCAGACATCGCTGATGCCGCTTCAGAAAACAACAACGGTTGGGATGGTCTTTTCCCCGTTCTCAACAGTTATGTAGATGGAGCCGCTACTGAGCCCTTTGACAGCTCACCATGGCAGTGGTTCAACGAGGATGCTGTCCAGGCTTATGATGATGCAAACGGCACCACGATACTTGCTACCCAATTGACTTTGAACCCCACCATGGGTGAGGCTGAAGCGATGTTCTGGATTGACCAGATTGTGGATTACAACAGCCCCCGAATGGGATTGGCGCTCGGTGTTTTGTCAGAAGGTCAAATCAACAGCAATGGTGTGCGTTACGTTGATGAGGTATTCACCGATGTAGAGGTGACTTCAGGTGTGGTCTACGGCAACAACATCACGGTGATTCCCGCATTGCAAGGTGCTCCCCCTGCAGCGGAAGATTTGATTTGTGACATTTATGAGCCTGTTGGTGATACCGAGTCAGACCGTCCTTTGATCTTGTATTTCCACACAGGAAACTTCTTGCCTCAGTATGTAAACGGAAGTGCCGTTGGTACTCGCACTGACTCTTGCGCGGTCGCCCTGTGCACCGAATTTGCCAAGAAAGGATACGTTGTCGCAAGTTGTGATTATCGTCTGGGTTGGAATGCTTTGGCAGGGACTCAGGATGAGCGCACTTTGCAGCTGATTCAAGCGGCTTATCGCGGTGTTCAGGACAGCCGTACTGCAGTGCGTTTCTTCCGCAAGAGCATTGCCGAAAGTGGTAACCCTTATGGTGTTGCCGACAACAAGATCGCCATGTTTGGAGAGGGTACTGGTGGTTACATCACCCTGGCTTCAGCTGGCATCTCCAGTTACAATGACATCATCTTGGATGATGCCGGTGTCCCCATTGCCAAGTTCTGGTACGATCCAGGCTCAGGAGAACAAATTCCAATGGTCATCGAAGACGTGCACGGTAACCCCGATGCTACATCAAATGGTTTCGCTCCTGCGGAAATTGGTGGCTTCCCATTGTGTTTGGCCAACCACGTTGGCTACAGCTCAGACTTTGACTTTCAGATGAACTTGGGTGGTGCCCTTGGAGATTTGGACTGGTTGGATGAAGGTGATGTTCCCATGGTCAGCTTCCACGGTCCTCACGATCAATTCGCCCCATACACCACTGGTGTTTTGGTGGTTCCAACAACCAACGAGCCTGTAGTAGAGGTCAGTGGAGCGTTTGATGTTCACGCTGAGATCAATGGCTTTGCGACCAATAACAATGCCGTCTTTGCAGAGATTGGATTGCCCGACCCTGCGGTTGGTTACGGCAACCAAGGCTGGGATGGTCTTTATCCTGTGCTCAACAACTACGTTGACGGTGCGCCTACTGAGCCTTTTGACGGTGCTCCATGGCAGTGGTGGGATGTGGCTACGACGGAGTTCGTGGACAGCCAAAACGGCACCAACATTGCTGCGACTCAGTTGACATTGAACCCAACGATGGGCCCTGCTGAAGCGGCCTTTTGGATCAACGAGGTGACCAACTACACTGCACCCCGTTTGGCGGTTAGCCTCGGTGTTGCAGCCCTCGGACCTGGTTGTAATGATGAGTCAGCTTGTAACTACAGCGCCTTGGCTACCACGGACGATGGCTCTTGTGATTATGCTGCCGAAGGATTTGACTGTGACGGCAATTCACTCATCGTTCCTGGATGTACCGATGTCATCGCATGTAACTATGATGGCTTTGCAACGGAAGATGACGGATCATGTGATTACATGGATACGACATTGCCTACGGGTGCTACAAATGTCTGGTTGGTGGGTCTCACCTTGACTGGTACAGACAATGAGCCCCTCGCTGGTGGATGTGAAGTCACCGGCGGTGTAAACCCCAACATTGCAGTGAACGGCGTGTTCCTCGGCGATGGAACTGGAGGGCCTTTGGTGATGTCCAATGTGACCGACCCCACAGGTGGTTTGCTCTTTGAGCTTGTTGCCATTGCGAGCAACACCCCAGTGGGCATGTGTGGAGGTCAATTCACGGTAAACCTGTCGGGCAACGTTTTGACGCTCGCAGAGCAAAATGGTGTTTGGAGGACGATTGTACCTGTTCTGGGTCCACAGTACCTCTGGGCCGCTCCATTGAGCAGCTTCACGCCAGGTTGTGGTGACCCAACGGCTTGTGGATTCACAAACCCTTGTGACATCAGCTTGCTGTGTGACTACACGGATACCGACGGGGATGAAATCCTCGACTGCCAGGAGATTGCAGGTTGCCAAGACGAGTCTGCAGACAACTACAATGCCAACGCAACGGATCCAGGTACTTGTAACTACAACGGCTGTACCAACGCTGACGCTGTGAACTTTGACTCAGGTGCCAACACGGACGATGGCAGCTGCCAGTTTGAGATTGTGTTCCGTGTCAATGCAACCAACATCACCGTTGATGGTGCCATGGGTGTTGCCGGCTCCTTCAATGGATTTGCCGCCTCAGGCATGACCGAGATGGGCTACGGTGTTTGGGAGACCTCACTCATTCTGGGTGTGGGTTCTTACGAGTTCAATTATGTCAATGGTGCCGCAACGGAGAACATCTCTGGCGACTGCGATTCCCAGCGGATGTTGGAGGTTGCAAACGCTCCAATGACTTTGGATGCTTCTTGTTACGGTGAGTGTGGTCCATGCGCGGGTTGTACAGACCCCTTCAGCGCTGAGTACAACCCATTTGCCGGAGAAGACGACGGAAGTTGCGCCACGGCGATTGTATACGGGTGTACTTACCCAGATGCTTCTAACTACAACGCTGCAGCCACCATTGATGATGGAACCTGTGAAGTCAGTGGTGCCAACCCTTGTCCTACGGACTTGGATGGCGACGGAGCTACTGCGGTAGGTGATCTGTTGCTCCTGCTTGGATCTTTCGGTCAGGTCTGCGAGTAATCACAAGAATCAAAGAACATTGGAAAGGCGCCCTTGGGCGCCTTTCTGCTTTTTGGGACGCTTGTAAACAGAATGCCGACAGCTGTGAATGCGGTGTTTGAGCGAAGTCTTCTTGCTGCAGATTCATCTTGTCAGTCGGTCGCGGAGAAGCCGCTGACAGCTTCTAGGTTTTGGTTACGGGAGGCCATTCGAAACGTCGGACGGCCTCCTACAACCATTTGTGTCTGAGGGGCTACTTTGCATCTATGGCTTGGAAAAAGAACCTTTCGCTGTTGTTGTTGCGCCTGGGTGCAGGTGGTTTGATGGTGCCCCATGGGTGGGGGAAGTTGAACCGCCTTATGGATGGATTAAACGCGGGTGAGGTGAGGTTTTACGATTGGATGGGCATAGGAACAGAAGCCTCTTTGGGCCTCGCGGTCTTTGGAGAACTGGTTGCTCCTGCTTTTCTCGTTGTGGGTTTGTTTACCCGCTGGATGTCCATTCCTGCGGCCATCACCATGGCTGTGGCCGCGTTTGGAGCGCATGCTGGAGACCCGATCAGCGACAAGGAGCACGCCTTGCTTTTTTTGGTGCCGTATGTGGTGCTGGCCTTGATGGGAGCAGGGAAGTTCAGCTTGGACCACCGCGTGACCCGCCCGCGCTAATTCAAACCGTCTTCGGAGCAGAGGGAACGGAAGTGAGGCGGTTCTTGTACCGTTGGGACGGAAGCTCGATCAAACGGTACATCGCATAGGCTGCCACCAAGATGATGACCAGGCTTGCGACGAAATTGAACATCATGATGGAGACGGGGTGCCAGCTGTCTTGAAGCGCCCCGGTGACCCTGGGGTACATCCAAATCATCCACATTTCATGGAAGAGGTAAGCCGAATAAGAAACCTGGGCGATGGGATAAAGCCATGGAGCCCCAAGGCCTTTTCTCAGCGGGCCAAGGATGGCCATCTCTCCATGAATACAGGCTACAATGAGGTAGGAGACGAAGTAGCAGAAAATGTCCCTGTGTACCACTTCGTAAGCCACGCCCACAGAGGCGGGAATCCCGGAGAATACGCTGTTCTCTATGGGGTACCACTGGCCGAACGGAACCGATGAAATGGCCACTATGCCCAGAATGGAAAGGAGCACAAGGCCCGAATGCATCCTTGGATTGCGGGAAAAGTGGGATTTGAGCAGGGGTGCCCGATTCTCATGGAGCCAAGCGGCGATGACACCAGCAACCAGGCCGCCAAACCTGAAGTGGGTGAGCATGTAGTACTCCCAGAACCAGTCAAGCCAGGCGTCAGAGACAAAGACCAATTGGAGGGGCAGTGGGTCTGTATATACAGCAGTGCGGTACCATCCGGTCAAGGCGATGGGAATGGCGGCCAGCAAGAGAAGCCCCGGAAGCGTCCAATTCCGCCGCCAGGCCAATGCGCTGAGGAGAAAGGGAACGACGAGGTAGAATTGCTCTTCAATGGCCAGTGACCAGCACCACGGCATAAAGGAGCCCCTCACGTAGTTGTTGATGTACAGCAGGTTGGTCCAGGCCAATTTCCAGTCGCCGTGCGTGTCAAAAGCGAAGCCAAGCAGTATGGCAAAGACATAGACTGGAATCAGCCGAAAGAAGCGCCGGATGTAGAAGCGCTTGAATTCGATTTGGCCCTTGTTCAATTCGCGAAACAGGATGCCACCGATCAGGAACCCACTGATGGCAAAGAAAAGGTCGACCCCCAATCCGCCTTTGGAGATCCATACACTGGGCCAGAAATCGAGGATGCGGGATGCCCATTCCGGAAAAGTGTTCAGTTGGAAGAGCCACGCATGGAAGACGATGACCCACAGAACTGCGATGGCCCGAATGCCATCCACAACGGGGATGTTGTGCGGTGAACGGGCGGGAAATAAGGACATGATGAACGGGTGTTGTCCATCCTAAAATACCCCTAAAGTCAGAATTATCCTACAGCAAGATTCAGCCCAATGCAGAAAGCTGGGCCTGAAGGACTTCAATCTTGGCCTCGGCATCGGCCTCTTTGGCGCGCTCTGCGGAGACGACCTGTTCGGGCGCTCCATTGACGAATTTCTCGTTGCTCAATTTCTTGCGTACGATGTTCAAGAAGCCTTGCTGGTATTCGAGGTCCTTGCGGATTTTTGCCTTCTCTGCGTCGAGGTCAACCGCATCACCGGCGGGGATGAAAAACTCATGGGTTTCCAGTACGAAACCAAAAGCCCCTGTCATCTTCTCGGTGACCCGTTCTACTTCCGTGACGTTGCACAAGTGGCACACCACGCTCTCGAGGTTGGCAGGGTAGCGCTTTCCTTCTGCGTCCACGATGACCTTGAGGTCGAGGGCTTGTTTGTTTGGAATGTGGCCTTTCTGACGAATGCCCCGGACCTCAGCCACGATGCGGGTCGTCAGATCGAAGTCTGCGAGCAACTGTGGGTTGTTGGCTTCGCCCGAACGCGTGGGGAAAGTTGACTGACACAACAGGGTCCCCGCAGGGCGTTCCTGAAGCAGGCTGTACACTTCTTCCGTGAGGAAGGGCATGAAGGGGTGGAGCAGCGACAGCATGCGCTCAAAAAGGCGGACTGTGGCATCGTAGGTGGCACGGTCGCAGGGTTCGCCATAGGTCGGCTTGGCGAGTTCGAGGTACCAGGAGCAGAAGTCGTCCCAGATGTGCCTGTAGGTGGTCATCAAGGCTTCACTGAGCCGGAATTCGGCAAACGCCTGTTCGATGTCGGCCAAGACGGCTTCGGATCGGGCTTCGAACCACTGTATACCCGCATCAGCGTGAGCGGGTTGTGCCGCTGTTTCGCTGACTTCCCAGCCTTTGACCAAACGGAAGGCGTTCCAAATCTTGTTGGAGAAGTTGCGGCCTTGTTGGCAGAGAGACTCATCAAATGGCAGATCGTTGCCCGCAGGTGAAGTGAGGAGCATGCCGACCCGAACGCCGTCTGCACCGTATTGCTTCATCAGCTCAATGGGATCGGGAGAGTTGCCCAGAGACTTGGACATTTTGCGGCCCTGCTTGTCCCTCACAATACCTGTGTAGTAGACGTTTTTGAAGGGGGGTGCCTGGCGGTATTCATATCCCGCAATGATCATGCGGGCCACCCAGAAGAACATGATTTCCGGTGCCGTGACGAGATCGTTGGTGGGATAGTAGTAATCGACCTCCTCCTTGGAGTAGAACCCGTCAAACACACTGATGGGCCACAGCCAAGAACTGAACCATGTATCGAGGACGTCTTCATCTTGACGGAGGTCCGATGGGGTGACCGTGCGGCCAGCGGCTGCAGTGGCCAGTTGAGCTGCGGTGTCTGCATCTGCAGCGACCACAAACTTGGCTTCCGCAGATGTGGGTTCACCCTCGTAGTACCAAGCCGGGATGCGGTGCCCCCACCAAAGCTGTCGCGAAATGCACCAGTCCTTGACGTTCTCCATCCAGTTCCGGTAGCTGTTTTTGAATTTGGCAGGGTGGAATTGAATGGTGTCGTCCATGACCCGATCGAGCGCGGGCTTGGCGAGTTCTTCCATGGCGACGAACCACTGCATGGAAAGGCGGGGCTCGATGATGGCTCCTGTGCGCTCAGAGCGGCCCACTTTATTGGGGTGCTCCTCTACCTTGACAAGGTGCCCTGCGGCATCCAGCGCTGCGGTAAAGGTTGTGCGCGCCTCAAACCGGTCTTGGCCTTCGTAAACTCCTCCAACCGCATTGACCGTGCCGTTGGGGTTGAGCATGTCAATGACTTCCAAATTGTGCTTTTGCCCCAATTCGTGGTCATTTGGATCGTGTGCAGGGGTCACCTTGAGGCAGCCGGTCCCGAATTCCCGGTCGACGTATTCGTCCTGAATGATGGGAATGCTGCGTCCGGCGATCGGCACAATGGCCCGCTTGCCATGCAAGTGGGTGTAGCGCTCGTCTTCGGGATGAATGCAAATGGCGGTATCGGCGAGGATGGTTTCTGGACGTGTGGTGGCGATGGTGAGCCACTCGTCACTGTTCTCGACCTGATACTTGACGTGGTGAAGTTTGGACTGTTCTTCGGTGTGGATGACTTCTTCATCGCTGACAGCAGTGAGGGCTTCCGGGTCCCAATTCACCATCCGCAGTCCCCGATAGACGTGGCCCTTTTCATGCAGATCGAGGAAGGTGTCGATGACGCTTTTGCTGTAATGGTCGTCCAGTGTGAAACTGGTGCGCTCCCAATCGCAGCTGGCACCGAGTTTGCGGAGTTGCTTCAAAATGATGCCGCCGTGTTCCCGTGTCCAATCCCAGGCATGCTCCAAAAAAGCGTCGCGGCTGAGGTCTGATTTTTTGATGCCTTGATCGCGGAGCTTGTGCACCACTTTGGCCTCGGTGGCAATCGAGGCGTGGTCGGTACCCGGCACCCAACACGCGTTCTTGCCTTGCATGCGGGCCCGTCGCACCAAGACGTCTTGGATGGTGTTGTTGAGCATGTGCCCCATGTGCAGCACGCCCGTGACATTGGGCGGTGGGATGACGACCGTGTAAGGCTCGCGGTCATCGGGAACACTTCTGAAAGCCTTGGCGTCCTCCCAGGCTTGCGTCCAGCGGTCTTCTACGGAGGTGGGATCGTACTGTGAGGGAAGGTCTTGTGCCATGGCGAAAACAAACGGTGCGGTTGCGGGCTCAAATTTAGCCTGTTAAAATGGCGTTAACCTTGGTCTGAACAAGAGAAAGACAGGTTTATCTTTCAAGCTGAAATCAATCACCCCTCATTATGAAGAAGGTCTTCCTCACCCTCGCCGTTGTTTTCGGCGGATTTATCCTCGCCGGAGCCCAAGAAGTGGTCAACGGTCCTGTCCTCAGCATCGACAAGGAAGTGCACGATTATGGCACGATCGACCAAGGCGCTGATGGCAACTGTGTGTTTACTGTTACCAATGACGGTACGGATCCACTCATCATCTCCCGTTGCAAAGGTTCTTGCGGTTGTACTGTTCCACAGTGCGACAAGGACCCCATCATGCCAGGCACCACCAGCAGCATCAAGGTGAAGTACGATACCAAGCGGGTCGGTCCCATCAATAAGAGCGTGACCATCACTTCGAATGCTTCGAACGAGCCAACGAAGGTGATCCGCATCAAGGGAAAGGTCGAGGCTGTTGCCCAGCAAGTCGGCGCTCCCGTGAAGAACGCAGCTGGTCCAACCAACAAGCAGTAATACCTGAGGTGCAGTGCACCTGTGGAAAGCCGCTCCGGAAATCCGGGGCGGCTTTCTTTTTTCCCGAACCTGTGGCGGCTGCGCCTGTTGTAAGGTCATGTTCGGAATGTTCAAGAAGGATCCCGTGGAGAAGCTCAGAAAGGAGCACGCGCGGTTGTTGGCGGAAGCCCACAGGCTCAGCACGGTTGACCGCACCAAAAGCGATCAAATGACCGCCAAGGCGGCAGAAATAGAGGCGGAGCTCGTGGCTTTGACCCAAAAAGGCGGCGCATGAGGACGGTAGCCATTGTTGGAGACAGTAAGGGCATCGGTCTGGCTTTGCGTGAGCAATTGCTCGCTGCAGGGGACCGTGTCATCGGTGTTTCTCGGACGGGTGCCCAGGCTCCGGGCGAATACACGGGCCTTGTCTTTGATGCCGTCGCGCACCCTTGCGACCTCTCCTCGTTTACAGACCGCTTGGACGGACTGGTGTATTGCCCCGGCACCATTTCCTTAAAGCCGGTGAGGGGGGTGAAGCCCGAGCAAATGATGGAAGACTTCAGGGTCAACGCGATGGGTTTTTTACAGACTGTTCAGGCCAACTTGAAGCTGCTCAAAGCTGCGGCCGCTTTGCCTGAGGGAGGAGCACCATCGGTGGTGGGCTTTTCGACTGTGGCGGTGCAAACAGGCATGGGCTTTCATGCTTCTATTGCTGCTGCCAAAGGCGCTGTAGAGGGACTGGTGCGCACCATGTCGGCTGAATTTGCGCCAGACATTCGCGTCAATGCGATTGCGCCTTCTTTGACCGATACACCTTTGGCTGCGTCCTTATTGTCTTCAGACACCAAGCGGGAGGCGAGTGCCGCAAGGCATCCCCTCAAGCGCATTGCATCCGCCCAAGATGTGGCCGGTACAGCGGCTTTCTTGCTCTCACCAGCTGCCGCCGCCATCACGGGCCAGGTTTTGCAGGTCGACAACGGGATCAGCGCTGTCCGATGAGCCATACAGATGGTGGCCCTCGGCAGGTGTTGGGCCTGAACGAAATCGCTGAAATGCCGCAGCGCAGGCGCGCCCGCTTGATCAATTCGATCAGTGGGTTTAAGCCGGCCAATCTTGTCGGTACTGCAGATGCTCATGGCAATGCAGCCTGTTGCATCGTGTCGAGCGTGGTCCATTTGGGCTCGAACCCCGCGCTCATGGGGGTGGTGTTTCGCCCCCCAGGCGCCGACGCCCACAACTACCGCAACCTCTCATCTGCTGGCTGCTTCACCCTAAATCATGTCACGGCGGACATGTACACCTCGGCCCACCAGACCAGTGCCCGGTATCCAGAAAACGTATCGGAATTCGAAGCAGTGGGACTCACGCCGCATTGGCATGGCCCGGCAGAGGACCAGTTTCAGGCCCCTGCGGTAGCGGAGTCGCCGGTTCGAATGGGGTTGACCGTTTCCGAGGACCTCGCGTTGCCCAATGGGTGTCACTTTATCATCGGAGCGGTTCAATGGGTGGATTACAGGTCGAATGGCCAAGCTGAAGATGGATTTTTGGACTTGGCTGCGCTGGATACTGTTTGCATCGGGGGATTGGATGCTTATTACACCGCGTCACGGCTGGGAAGGTTGAGCTACGCCAAACCCGAGTCCATGCCGGAGGTCCGCACTGATTTTATGAAAGGCTGGGACTGAGCCATGTCGGCCTTGCCATCCTTGCGTGTAGTCTGGTTGAAGCGGGACCTCCGTTTGAGGGACCATGCCCCGCTTGCAGAAGCGATGCGCTTGGGAGGACCTCATTTGGTGGTGTATTGTTTTGAACCCGAGGATCTGGCGCACCCCACCACCTCGGGAAGGCACCTGTCTTTCGTCCAGCAGGGGCTGGCCGATATGGACGTCCAATGGTCCGAATGGGAGCAGGAGGGGAGGATGTCTGCAGGCCTCAGAACGGTTCCCCTGCGCGCCGCATTTCCCGAAGTCCTGGCCCACCTCATGAAACGCTTCACGTTGACCGGAGTGCACAGTTATTCGGAGTCGGGACTGCGGCATACTTATGACCGAGACAAAAGGGTCAAGGGCCTTCTGGCCGGTGCAGGCGTGCCCTGGTTGGAGCACCAACGCGACGGCGTCCAGCGGGGACGGCGCAACAGAGACCAATGGCGAGAGCAGTGGTTTGCCCACATGGAACAGCCTCAGGATCACCCGGACTTCGCCTTGGCGCAACCCATTGCGAATTCCGCCTTGAATTGGCCACAAGAATGGCTGAACATTCCTGAGCCTGACGAAGGTCCAGAGGGGTTTCAGCCTGGAGGAGAGCGCCGTGCACATGCTTACTTGGAATCGTTTGTCACGGACCGCATTCGCCGTTATGCCAAGGCCATTTCAAAGCCGGAAGGCAGCAGAGAAGGGTGCAGCCGCTTGAGCGCTTACTTGGCGTGGGGGAACTTGAGCATTCGACAGGTCCACCAGCGCCAATCGATTTCCAGAAAGCGCGGTGGAGACGGCCCCACAGGGCAACTGCGCAATTTCAGTGCCTTTGACAGCCGTCTGCGTTGGCATTGCCATTTCATCCAAAAATTTGAGATGGAAGACCGCATGGAGTTTGAAAACGTGAACGGTGGGTACAACCTGTTAGACAAAGAAGTCAATGAGGCCCATGCAGAGGCCTGGAAACAAGGAGAGACGGGGTTCCCGTTGGTGGACGCCTGTATGAGATGTGTGACCGCCACGGGCTATTTGAACTTCAGAATGAGGGCGATGCTTGTGAGCTTTTTGACCCACCATTTGTGGCAGCCTTGGCAGGTCGGTGTGCACCATTTGGCCCAACAGTTCCTCGATTTTGAACCCGGCATCCATTATCCCCAATTCCAAATGCAAGCAGGGGTAACGGGCATCAACACGGTCCGCATTTACAACCCTGTCAAGCAAGCAGAAGACCACGACCCCGACGGGGCTTTTATCCGCAAGTGGGTGCCTGAGTTGGCAGAAGTACCCGTGCCCTATGTTTTTGCCCCGTGGACCATGCCGCCCATCGAGGCTGCTTTGCTGGACTTTAGATTGGGGGAGCATTACCCCTTGCCCATCGTGTCTTTGGAAAAAGCGTCCCGGGATGCCCGGGAGCGGTTGTGGGCACACCGCAAGCATCCCGCCGTTCAGGCCGAGGGGCTCCGAATCTTGCGGAGGCATGTGGTTGTGGGCGCCCGTCCTATGGATTGACGAAACAACGCCAACCTTTACGACCTTCGTTTGACCGATGGAAAAAGCCCGACCCATTCTTGAAAGCTCCGATGGCCGCACGCTGTTGTATCACGAAGTGATCGCAGAGGCTGGTGCTGAGGCGCCGTGGCTGGTGTTCGTGCACGGAGCGGGCGGAAGCATACGGACTTGGAAGTACCAAATCGACGCCTTCAAGCCCCATTACCGGTTGTTGTTGATCGACCTCCGGGACCATGGATACAGCAAGGACATCTTGCCGGAATTTCCCGAATACGATTTTGACATCGTCGCGGAGGACATTCTCACGGTCATCGACCACTTGGGCATTGGGCGGGCGCATTTTGTGAGCCTGAGCATAGGCAGCGTGATCCTGCAGAAGCTGGACATTGAACGCCCTGAGCTCATCGACCGCATGGTGATGGCAGGGGCCATTTTCGATGGGTCCAGGCTGATGCATCTGTTTGTGCACAGCGGTAAAATCCTCAATTACATCTTGCCGTATCGGGCCATTTATTGGCTGTTCAGCTACATCGTTCTGCCGCGCCGCAACCACCGGATGAGCCGCTGGATTTTCCGACGTCAGAGCCGCCGTTTGACCCCTGGAGAGTATTTGAAGTGGGTGGAGCTGTACAAGCCGTTTTTCCAGCTGGTCAAGGCCTACGTCAACCGCAAAGTGGACAAACGTGGGCTGGTGGTCATGGGGTCTCAGGACCACATCTTTTTCCGCGCAGCGGAGCGGTTCACCCAAATCCAGAAGAACATGCGCCTCGCGGTGATCGAGAATTGCGGCCATGTTTGCTCGATTGAAGCGCCAGAGATCTTCAATGACCTCGTGCTCAAATTCCTCGCAGACCAAGAGGTGCCTGCCAAGGTGACGGCGACCCCTGTTCCATCCAGCTGGGCAGAATTGAAAGCCTTTCAGGGCTGAGCGTGCTTGGCGCATCTTTGCGCCCATGAAAAAATGCGCATTGTGGGTCGCTTTGGCGTTGCCCTTCTCGTTGTTTTCTCAAACCATCAACACCGACCGGCCGGACCAAACGGAAAGTTCAGCGGTGGTGCCCTTGGGTTCTTTTCAATGGGAGTGCGGTTTCTCCAGCATGTGGGAGCCCGGGTTTGGCGGGAACATCCGTTCCATGGCCTTGCCCAATTCACTGTTTCGTGTGAGCCTGCTTGAAGGGGTGGAATTGCGTGTAGTGCACCAATTGGACCGGGTCAGTCAGCGCAGCTTTGGCAATGATGAAGTCCTGTCAGAAGGAACCAGCGATGTTCAATTGGGCACCAAGATCCAGCTGTTCCAGCGTGAAGGGAAGAAGACCGAAATCGCCTACCTCGGCCATGCGGTTGTTCCAACGGGAGATGCGGAGGTGACGGATTACGATTGGGGCATGGTCAACAAGCTGTGCATCAGCCATGACGTAGGTCCAGACTGGGCGCTGGGCTATAACCTCGGACTTGACTTGGTGCGTGGAAACTCCATTGCGACCTATGCTGTGGCGGTTGGAAAGGCCATCAACGATCAGCTCGGGCTGTATTTCGAGCCCTATGGTGAAATCGATGCCAACACCGGCACCCACTGGGCCAGTTTCGACGCGGGCCTCACGTTGCTCGCCAGTGATACCTGGCAATGGGACATCAGCTATGGAACAGGTCTGAATTACCGGATGAACTATACGGCGATTGGATTCAGCTGGTTGGTCTTGCCCAACCGTTGAGATCCGCGCAATAGGGCCTGACTGTTTCAGCCTGTAATGTCATTTTTCTTGTGCACAGCTGATTTCACAATGATGTCGTGCAGGGCCTGCTTTTTGTCGCCAAGTGCCGCGAAGCAGCCAAAGAAAAAGACCAGACCGGCAAGGTTGGATACTAAAGGAAGGACAAACTGAAGGATGCTGCCGCTGTTTTTGAGCGCCCAGCGCAACAAGTAGAGCTTGATGTCGCCAGCACTGCCATCTTCTCGGGCGACCTGTAAACCCATTACCCGCTTGCCCGGTGAAGCGCCAGTGAAAGCCTCAATCAAGGTGTAAGCCAGGCCCATCACACCTGCGATGAAGATGATGGCAATGGCTCCTGCACCGATGCCGAGCATGGCCAGTGCCTCGGCCTCATCGCCAGCCATGGCATCTTCCAATCCAAAGGCAGCTGCGGCAGCGGCACCTATGCCCAAAAGCGAAATGGGGACCAGAAGGAGCACGAGAAAAACAATATCGAGGAGGGTGGCACCTAAGCGGGGGCCGAAACCGATGCGGTTGGAGAACATGTCGTTGTGATTTGCTGCATGCAAAATAGGGGTATAGGTGGGTGAACCGTCGGCTTGGGTGGGTGTTCTATCCACATGCATCGCAAACCACATCTCCCCTCCAAAGACTGCGTCCATTGCGGCCGCCCCTTTGATTGGCGCAAGAAATGGGCGCGGTGCTGGGACGAAGTGAAGTACTGCAGCGAGCGGTGCCGTCGGACCTCAAAAAGCAACGCTGCATGAAGACCCTTCGCTTGATTCTTGGAGATCAATTAAATGCGTCCCACCCTTGGTTTGAGGGGGTGTCCGATGAGGTGGTTTACCTGCTGGCGGAGATGCGGCAGGAGACCGACTATGCGCCGCACCACATCCAAAAGGTGATGGCCTTTTTTGCGGCGATGCGCGCTTTTGCGGAGGAACGCCGGGCGGATGGCCACCGGGTGGTCTATCTGAGTTTGGACGAGGGCCGCAATACCCAAGGACTTGAGGCCAATGTGCGCATGGTCATGGCAGAGGAGGGCTGTGAACGGTTCGAATATCAGCTGCCAGACGAGTGGCGCTTGGATGCCCAGCTCAAGGCTTTCGCGGCTGAGTTTGGGGACCGGGCCGAAGCAGCGGATACCCATCACTTCCTGACCCGTCGCGGCGACCTCGCCGAGCAGTTCAAAGGCAAGAAGACTTACCTCATGGAGTCGTTCTACCGCCGCATGCGCAAGGCGCACGGGGTGCTGATGGAGGCGGATACCGATGGGCAGGAGCCCGCAGGAGGGAAGTGGAATTACGATGCGACCAACCGCAAAAAGTTGCCCAAGGGCCACCGGCCTGTGGAGCCGAGGTTGTTTGAGCGCGACTTGAGTGCATTGGAGCAGATGCTGGCGGAATGCGGAGTGAAGACCATTGGAACGGTCGATGCGGAGCGCTTTTTGTGGCCCGTCACCCGCCAAGAGGGATTGGAGTTGCTCGACTTTTTTGTCGAGGATTGCCTTCCGCGATTCGGGGACTTTCAGGACGCCATGCATCCAGAGTATTGGTCCATGTACCATGCGCGCATTTCCTTTTGCATGAACGCCAAGTTGATCTCTCCCCTGGAGGTGATCCGGGCTGTGGAAGACAAATGGCGCAGTGATCCCGGCCATGCGGACATTACGCAGGTCGAAGGGTTCATTCGCCAGGTACTGGGGTGGCGCGAATACATGCGCGGGGTCTACTGGGCCCACATGCCGGAATATGCGGGCCTGAATTTCTTTGAGGCCGACAATGCCTTGCCTTCGTGGTTTTGGACGGGGGAAACCAAGATGGCGTGCCTGAGCCATGCCATTGGCCAGAGCCTCCAATACAGCTATGCCCACCACATCCAGCGCCTGATGGTCACGGGCAACTTCGCCCTGATCGCCGGCATCCATCCGGATGAGGTGGACCAGTGGTACTTGGGCATTTACATCGACGCCATTGAATGGGTGGAAATCACCAATACGCGTGGCATGAGCCAATTCGCCGATGGCGGTATCGTGGGGACCAAGCCCTATGCGGCTTCTGCCAACTACATGAAGAAAATGGGGCCTTACTGCAGTGGATGCAGCTATGACGCAGCTGACAAAAGCGGTCCCAACAGTTGTCCGCTCAACAGCCTGTATTGGCATTTTCACGTGCGCAACCGGGCCAAGTTGGAGCGCAACCCGCGCATCGGAATGGCCTACCGCACTTGGGATAAAATGCCCGCTGAAAAGCAGCAAGCCCTGCTCGATCGTGGGGATGCCGTTCTGGCCAACCTCGAAAACCTCTGACCATGCGCAGCCTCATTTGGTTCCGAAACGACCTCAGGGTCACCGACAACGCGACCCTCAATGCGGCCGTGAAAGCCTCTACAGCGGTAATTCCCGTGTACATCCTCGATCCGGAGCAGTGGTCCGAGAACCGCTGGGGCCACGCAAAAACCGGGCCGTTCCGGGCGCAATTCCTGTTGGAATCGCTGGCGGACCTCAAGGCCGACTTGGAAGACATGGGGGGGACCTTGCTTATCCGACGGGGCGCACCCGCTGAGGTCTTGAAAGCACTGGCGGAGGAGTTTGACGCCAAGACGGTATTTGCAACTGCGGAGCACACCCGTGAGGAAGTGGACCGCCAGGAGCAGGTTTCTGAGGTGTTGGACCTCAGGCTCGAGGAGCAGCTGACGATGTACCACCCCGACGATTTGCCTTTTGAGTTGCACCAACTGCCCGATGTGTTCACGCGATTTCGAGGCAAAATGGAAAAGCGGTCTGAGGTCCGAGATCCACTCACTGAGCCGGAAGGACTGACCCTGCCAGAAGGACTGAAAGGCGATGCTGTGCCTTCCTTGGATGACCTCGGTGTTGAAGCCAAGGTGGCCGATGCCCGGGGGGTCTTGCCATTCAAAGGAGGTGCGGCAGCAGCTTGGGAGCGGCTCGACCATTATTTCTGGGACACCAAGAAATTGCGGGTGTACAAGAAGACGCGCAATGGACTGCTCGGCGGCGACTACAGCTCCAAGTTCTCTCCATGGCTGGCGTTGGGGTGCATCAGCCCACGTGAAATTCATGCCCAAGTGCGCGCCTTCGAAAAGGAAATTGAAAAGAACGAGGACACCTACTGGCTCATCTTCGAGCTGATCTGGCGGGACTATTTCCGCTACGTGGCCATGCGCTACGGCAACCGCATTTTCCACAAGCGCGGCATCAAGGAGGAGGCGCCCAAGTGGCGCACAGACCGGCGTGTGTTTGAGGCGTGGTGTGAGGGCCGCACGAAGTGTGACTTCGTCAATGCCAACATGCGGGAGCTCGCCGCCACGGGCTTCATGTCCAACCGCGGCCGCCAGAATGTGGCGAGCTACCTGGTCCACGACCTCGGGGTTGATTGGCGGCTCGGCGCCAGTTGGTTTGAGCACCTGCTGCTCGACCACGATCCTGCCAGCAATTATGGCAACTGGATTTATGTGGCCGGTGTCGGCAACGACCCGCGCCCGAGCCGAAAATTCAACACCACCGGACAAGCCGAACGCTATGATGCGGACGGCAAATACCGCCGTCACTGGAGCCATGCGACTTTGGAACTTGACCTATAACGATCCGCGGCGCTGGGCCGAAGTCCACGCCATTTCGGGAAAGCCACTCGGACTTTGGGCGTCGGTCAAGGCCGGCGGCACGGGCTCTCCGCGTGCAGAACTGGTCGGCGGCTCCGGCGAAGTGGCGGACTTGGTGGGCGTGGAGTCCGCGCGCACGGCCTGCAACTTCGAGCGCACGGAGCGTGGCGCCATTCTCTATTTCCGCAGCCGACTTGAGGTCTATGGTGCGCCCTTGCAGCGCGGCGAAGTCAGCGGCATCACCCACGTTCCAGAAGGACCAGCGTCAAAGTTGACGCTGTGGTGCGGATGGAAAGGGTCGGATGGGGCGCTTTCTTCGGGAAGTGTGGACATGCGCCTTTCACATTCCAATGCGGTGCGCATGGAGGCCTACATCCGCCGATGGCTGATTGAATAAGGAGGGGTTAGCCCTTCCAACCTGCCATGCAAACTTGGCCGTCGATTTGGAGGCGGCGGATGGCGTCGAGTTCGCGGATGATGCCGTCAAGGTCTCGGCCGATGGGCTTGAAGTGGTAAGACTGGAACCAGATGGTTCCGGACTTGTCGAGGATAAACAAGCCGCGCTGGCACAGCAGGTCTGAGGTGGCAGTCAAGCGGCCGTATTCATCATAATCGTATTGGCCGTCCAGTGTGCCAAAACGGTCGGACACGTTGCGGTTCATGTCTGCAATGAGGGGGTAGGTGACCCCTTGCGCACCGCCCTCGGCAGCAGGCGTCTTGAGGAATTGCTGGTGGGTCGTAGCGGAATCCGTACTGCACCCTATCACCACGGCCTCACGTGAGGAAAATTCGCTGAGCCGCGATTGAAAGGCGTGCAGTTCGGAACCGCACACCGAACTGAAGTCTTCGGGGTAGAAGAACAGCACCACATATCGGTCGCGGTAGGCGCTGAGGGAGAAGTCGCGCATCACTTTGCCATCTGCAACGGCGGTGGCAGTGAATTCTGGAGCGGGTTTGCCGATCATGTTCATGG
>JBELBZ010000035.1:0-20376 GCA_042095055.1 Crocinitomicaceae bacterium
TACTCCGACGGCAGCGTCGAGAAGCGCATCCTCGGCAATCGGGAGTAAGCCCGTCAACTGAAATTCAACAGCAACAGCCTCCACTCGTCCTACTCCGATCGGGGCAACGGCTACTCCGTCCGCTGCATGCAGGATTGACCCCGCATGGGACCTCGCTTCATCGTGATTAGTTTGCGCCGGGCCCTCGGCCCGAACCTGAAGCTTCATGACAAGATTTGCCTTGACCCTCGTGGCCCTCACCATGGGGACCCCAGCTCTGCTCGCCCAATCCGACTGTGACGGAGAACGCTACCGGTACACCTCCACTTACGACAACGTTTCGGTCTCGGTAGACCATGTGTACGGCCAGAATATCAACGCGCTGGGCATCGATACGGAGCTCGTCTTTGACTTTTACGAGGCGGTAGACAATGGCGAAACCGACCGACCCCTGATCATCATCACCCACGGCGGTTTCTTCCTCGCCGGAGCCAACAACGGCGCCGACGTGGTGCCGATGTGCGAGGACTTCGCCCGCATGGGATATGCGGTGGCCAGCATCTCTTACCGATTGGGGATCGCCAATTTGCTCGACCTGGAAAATGAGCTGATCCGAGCAGTGTGGCGCGGCGTCCACGATGGACGGGCCGCCGTGCGCTACTTCCGCAAATCGGTGGAGGAAGACGGCAATCCATGGGGCATCGACCCCGACCGCATCTACATGGGCGGCGTCTCCGCCGGCGGCTTTCTGGCCGTTCACCATGCTTACGTCGACGATGAATCCGAAATCCCCGCCATCATCGACCAATCCCAGCCTGGCATGGGCGGCGGTTTAGAGGGCGAGTCAGGCAATCCGGGCTTCAGTTCAGAAGTAGCAGGCATCTTCAACGTCTCTGGTGCACTCAAGGATGCGAATTGGATGCAGCCGGGCGATGCGCCCCTCGTCTCCGTGCATGGCACCGACGACGGCACGGTTCCTTACGGCTCCGGTTCCGTAGCCCTCTTGGGCTTCAACGTGACCGAAGTTGACGGCAGCGCCACCCTCCACGAGCGCGCCGAAGAAATCGGACTCACCCATTGCTTTGTCACCATTGACGGCGCAGGGCACGTCCCCCACGTCACCAATGCCGACGCCTACGACGTGACGCTATCCACGGTCGCGGGAGCACTCTCCTCTTGGATCTGCGCTTCCTATCCCTACCAATGCGGCGGGTACGATTACACCAGCGAAATCCGCGAGCAGGTCGCGGCAGCAGTCCGCATGTACCCCAACCCCGCCTCAGGTGGAGGAGTCACCCTTGTTCAGTCCAACGCCGGGGGCGATTGGGTCGCGCGCATCCGGGATGCCCAAGGCCGCGAAGTCGCCCAGCACCGCGGCACAGGACCGCAGTCCACCCTCAATGTTCGAAGCCTTCCCGCTGGGATGTACGTCATCGATGTAGAAGCCTGGGGCTGGCGACAACCGCTCATCCTTCGCTGAACATGCCCCGAAATATTACCTTGCCCACCATGACCAAAACCCTATTGGCAGCCGTTTTGACAGTTGCCGTCGCCACGGGGTGCACGACTTCGACCATTCGAAGCACCCAATTGGCCCAAGGCGTGGCCCTGATTGACATCGAGCCTGTCAAGGCCCGCTGCGTCGTAGACACAACGCAAACCTTGCAGGCTGTCTCTCAAACACGAACCGTCCTCGGCCTTTTCCGCTCTGGAGACCACGAATTTGCAGAGTACCCCGGCATGGTTTTTCGCCAAGGCCCGGCCATGCGCGAGCGTCGGGCTGCGGTCCACAAAGCCATCAAGGGCACGGATTTCGATGTCATGGTCAACCCCAAATACATCGTCCAGCAGAAGCGCCGTCCCTTCGTCCGGACCGTCACCGTGCAGGTGGCGGGGTACGGTGGACGCCTCGTATTTGAACAACCTGAACCATGAGTCTAAAACCGATAGACTCCGTGCGATGGACGGCCGCGTTTCTGCTGCTGGGGCCGCTCCCCTTGGCCGCCCAACAACTCGACGACAGCCTACTCGACCAGGCTGAAGAACGCCCCGCCAGGCAATGGGATTGGAACGCCGGCGAAGCGGGAATCTGGAACGTTTGGTTGGAATTGGATGCCGGCACCATTGAGCAGTTTGACAACCGTACCACCAACAACATCCGCCAGGTGGCCACCTTGGGGCACGCGGAGTGGAGCGACAACACCCTCACCATGGCGATGAACCGGATCGACAACTCCGGCTTTAGCAATGTCGTCGACAATCAGGGACGGTACGTTCCCAACGCCGTGCGCGTAGGCGCTGCCCATCAGGTTTGGAAAGGCCTATCTGCAGGAATACAGCTGGGACGCGCCTGGTCACCGGCTTACGTCAACTGCGTGCGCGCCGACGGCGAGGCTGTGGTGGCCAGCTGGAACCAGGTCCGATTTGCCGATCTGGTGGACCAATACCTCTACTACGACGACCTCTACGACGGAGACCAATGGCGCTACGAAAATGACGGTGTTTTTGGAGAGGGCATCACCGGCTGGCGCGCGGAAATCGTGTTGCAACAAGAGCTCGCCCACGGATTGGGATGGACGGCAAGCCTGGGGACGACCGTGGGACTCAATCGGGAACTCGAGTCCCGCACTGCCGCTTTGTTTGGCAGCCAAGGACTGTTGCCCGAAGATGAACTCGGCCCCACCTTGACCCCCATCTCCATCGCAGCGGCGCCTTCCTCTGCATCGCTGGGCGCCACTTACCGGAGCGGCCCTGCCGTTGTGGGACTGTCGTGGTCGAGCGTGTTCATCAGCGGGAGCGACCGCAACGATTGGGTGATACTCGGCGCCGAAGCCATCGCACCGATGAACCAGATGCGCCTTCGCCTCGGCATGACTTTCTAAAGCCCGGATGCCGCTGCATCACACCTTGCGTGCGCGGATCGCATAGCAGTGCGGCAAGCGCTGCTGGGCCCTGTCCGCGAGAACAAATTCACCCGGTGCCCGCTCTACCATGCCGGCCAAGGGATACGGGGAGTGGTCATACTCTTCAAACAACGTGACCTCCAGTCCCGCTGTCCTCATTGCGGCCAGCACGTCCGATAGACTGTGGTCCCAGTAGCACGAGGTAATCTCCACATCCTCCCCCCCGTCCGTATATGTTCCCTTTTGTGTCTCAACATCGGGCTCAGCAGAATGGAAGTAATCCACCGGGGCCTGCTGGTCAAACAGCCAAATGAGGGGATGGAATTCAACCAAAATCAAAGCTCCACCAGGCGACAGGTGGTGGGCGGCAACCCGCATCCAAGCGGCGACATCCGGAACCCACCCCAGCACACCATAGCTCGCAAAAACGGCATCCACGGTCCTTCCAAGATTGAGCTCCAAAACGTTGCTCAGCACAAACTGCGCCGAAAGGCCCAACTCGTCTGCAGTCTCCCGGGCGACCTGCAGCGCAGCGTCCGAAAAGTCCACACCCGTCACTTCCGCCCCCATGCGGGCCAGCGACAGAGAGTCTTGTCCAAAGTGGCATTGCAGGTGCAGGATGGACCGGCCCACCACATCACCAAGCAGCGCGACCTCAAAAGGCTTGAGCGAAGTTCCTCCCGCTTTGAAGCCGGGCATGTCATAGAAATCCGAAGCCACGTGAACCTCCGTGCGCCTGTTCCAAGCCACTCGATTCACCTCGATGTAATCATCTGGACCGCTCATGCGACTAAAAGTAATGGCACGCAGAAATGCCCAGCGTCAATGTGGAGGGTCCTCAGGAGTGAGGCCGCCGGCGCGCTTGAAGAGGCCGATCATCATGTCTTCGGCCTTGGTGTCGGGCGGACCGCCTTGGGCGCGTTCGAACCCATAGGTCTCGTCGGGCCCCCGATCGATGAGCTTAAACCGAAAAATGTAGTCGTCCGCACCGGCACCCTGCCCCGAAAAGGTGCCAAAGCGGAGGTCGTTGAGTTGCAAGCTGCCGTCGTCGCGCAATACCGCGTTGTAGTACCCAGCGCTGAACCAACGCAAGACCCGCAGCGTTTCATCGGTCTCGAGGTTGTGAAGCAGTCCGTACCCCTTCTCCACGGGATGGAAGGTGATGGGAATCTCATCGAGGATGGAGTGCTGCGCAAGCAAGTATTCGTCGCCCGCATCGACCACCACGTTCCAGAGGAGGTTGTTGAAGATGGTGGGCGTGATGTGGAACTTCTCGCAGGTCCTCCCCTGCTCAGCCAGTGCCACTTCGAAGGTGTGGTAGACGCGGCTGTAGTTCACGACCGTCAGTGCCAAGTAGAAGCAGCACCAGCCCAGCCCGATGCTGTTCCACAGCCGGCGGCGGCTGTCCTCGCGGGCAAAGCGCGCCGCCACGAGCAGGCAGGCCAAGAAAGGAAACGTCCACAGCGGATCGGCCACCGCGATGGTGCCCCACGCCACGCGGGTGTCGGAGAATGGCGCATACAGCTGCGTGCCATAGGTGGTGAAGCAGTCGAGCAGGGTGTGCGTCAAGAACCCCCAGAAAAACAACAGCACCCATCCCTTGAGGTCCGCATCGGGGGCGGTCCAGCTGGCGTTGAAATAGCGCCTCCGGGCGTGTCGCCAGAGCCCATAACTGGCCACCGGAATGTAAAGGACCACAGGCAGCCATCCACCGGGCGCCATGATCTGCGTGATGAAGTTGACGACAAATCCAATGAGCACAGCAGCAGCCGCTTTGGTGACCACAGCAACCCTTGCGTGGTGGGGACTGCGGTACAATCGGTCGGTGACCCATCCGAAGCCCAGCGCTCCGACGACACAGAACAGCAGTGAATGGCTGATGCCCCGGTGAAATGCCAAGTTGTCCAGCTCGTTTAGAAAGAACTTGCCGAGAACGTCCATGTCGGGAATCGTCCCCGCCACTGCCCCCCAGACCATGGCCCGGTTGCCAATGCGGCGCCCCAGTACGACCTCTCCCACGGCGGCACCCAACACAATCTGCGACAGTGAATCCATACCGTAAAGTTCGGTCGCCGCGCCGATCAAAGGCCAACAAAGAGCACAAAGTCAGGAGCGCGCTTTGTGGCCTCCATTGCATCACCATATGGCAGCCGTTGGTCCTGCCTTGACCCAAAGAAGCAGTGGTCTGGTTCTCGCTCCACGGAGCCCGGTTTCAAAGGTCCGGACCTGAAGCAGCAAGCACACCTCTTTTTCGTGTAGCTTGTATAACTGCACAAAGGCACCGAAAAATGAAGCTCTTAATCTCGGTTGGAACACGACCCAACTTCATAAAAATTACCCGGTTCAAATCGGTAGCAGCAGCATTCGGAATAGACCTCGAAATCGTGCACACTGGACAGCACTATGACCAAAACATGGCCAATGTCTTCTTTGACCAATTCGACCTTCGTCCGGACCACATCATCAGCCTAAAGGAAAAGGGAGCCTCCGGACAAGTCGGTGAAATGGTGGTGGAACTTTCGAAGCTCATCGCCCAAATCAAGCCTGATGTCGTGCTTACTCCTGGAGATGTGAATTCCACTTTGGCAGCAGGCATCGCAGCCAATAAAATGGGTGTCCCATTGGCACATTTAGAAAGCGGACTCCGCTCTCAAGACCGGACGATGCCCGAAGAAATCAACCGCATCCTCGTCGATGAAATCTCCGACTTTCTGTTCGTCACAGAGCCGAGTGGTCTGCGCAACTTAGAGCGCCATGGTGTCCCGTCCAATCGCGTGCATTTCGTCGGAAATACCATGATCGACACCCTTGTCGCCTTCCAACCCAAAATCGAGGCCTCTTCCATTCTCGAGCATCATCACATTGCCCCTGGCAAATTTGTACTCATGACCATGCACCGCCCTGCGACAGTCGACAACGCACAGGGGCTCCAAATGGTCATTGATGTCATCAAATCGATTGCTCCGTTGAAAGTCGTCTTTCCCATTCACCCGAGGACCATGGCCCGTTTCGAAGCCTTTGGACTCAAGCAGGAAGTGCTGGGCTTATCCAACCTGATCATTTCTGAACCCATGGGGTATTTTGACTTTCAGAAGTTGGTGGCCGAGGCTCAGTACATATTGACCGACTCAGGAGGCATTCAAGAGGAGTCCACCTTCAAACAGGTGCCCTGCATCACCATCCGCCCCAATACTGAGCGGCCCATTACCTGTGAAATCGGAACCAATCAACTGGTCAAATCCAACGTCGAAACCATCCTCGCGGCCATTGAGTCCATCGACACCTCCAACGCGAAAATCCCAGAACTCTGGGATGGATACGCTACAGAACGCGTGCTCAAAGCCTTCCAATGATGACACTGCAGCGGACTTTTTTGGTCTTTTTGGTGACCAGCGCACTCCTCGCTCCTTCTCTGCGCGCACAAGACTTTTTGACGGCCAATGGCAACACCATTGTCAACGGTCAAGGTGACCCTGTGCTGCTCAGAGGCATGGGCCTCGGCGGCTGGATGGTGCAAGAAGGCTACATGCTGCAAACCTCATCCTTTGCCAATGCCCAACATGAAATTCAAGCCGCCATCGAGGGCTTGATCGGCGCGGAAGCCACGGCTACTTTTTACGACGCTTGGCTCCACAACCATGTGCGAGAAGCCGACATTGACTCCCTCCACGAATGGGGATTCAATGCGGTGCGCCTGCCTTTGCATTACAACCTGTTTACCCTCCCCATCGAGGAGGAACCCGAGCCCTTTCAAAACACTTGGCTGGATGCGGGTTTTGAACTGACCGACAGCCTGGTGCAATGGTGCAAAGACCGGCAGATCTATGTCATTTTGGACCTGCATGCTGCACCCGGTGGACAGGGCTACGATTCCGCCATTTCCGATTATGACCCCGACAAACCGTCGCTGTGGGAGAGTGCAGAAAACCGGGCCAAAATGGCGGCACTGTGGAAGCGCATTGCCACGCACTATGCTGAAGAGCCCTGGATTGCAGGTTACGATCTGCTCAACGAACCCAATTGGGATTTGCCCGGAGGGACCGCACTGAGGGCGCTCTATGAGCGGTGTACTGACAGCATCCGCACAGTGGACACCGCGCACATGCTGTTCATCGAAGGCAACTGGTTTGCCAATGACTTTACAGGGCTCACGCCGCCTTGGGACGACAACATGGTCTACTCGCCCCACAAATACTGGAACGCCAACGACCAGGCTTCGTTGCAAACCTTTTTGGATTTGCGCAACCAGTACAATGTCCCCTTGTTTCTCGGCGAGAGCGGAGAAAACTCCAACGTGTGGTTTAGGGATGCCATCCACTTGTTGGAAGGCCTGGACATCGGATGGGCATGGTGGCCACTCAAAAAAATCGAGAGCACGTCGGGGGCCCTGTCGATTGAAAAAACTGAAGGGTATCAGACCCTATTGGACCATTGGGAAGGCCAAGGCGCCGCGCCCAGTCCAGAAGCGGCGGCCGCAATACTGATGGACCTCACCGAGCGGATAAAAGCAGAGCATTGCAAGGTCAATGTGGACGTCATCGACGCCATGATGAGGCAGCCCCACACCGATGCAACCCAACCATACAATGGCCCGCACCCCGCTCCTGGTGTGTTGTACGCCTCTGACTACGATCTGGGCCGCCAAGGCGTGGCCTATTTCGACGAAGAAGTGGCGAATTACCAGGTCACCACGGGCAACTTCACCCCGTGGAACAATGGCTGGGTGTACCGGAATGACGGCGTCGACCTGGATACTTGCAGCGACACCGTCAATGCCAACGGGTTCACGGTGGGTTGGGCAGCTGCAGGAGAATGGCTGAACTACACGCTGCACGTGCGGTTTCCCGGAGTGTACAACCTCAACATGAGGGTGGCTTCACCCAATGGCAGCGGAGCATTCCGCCTGAACCTCGACGGAGCCTTGCTTGCCGATGCGACCTCCATCCCCTCCACCGGCGGCTGGGACAGTTGGCAAAACCTCGCTGTTGGACAAGTTCCACTCTCCAGTGGAACCCACACCTTTACCATCCACATCGACGAATCGGGATTCAACTTTAGCAGCTTCGATTTCCATCTCATGTCGCTGACCGCCGATGGCGGATGCACCTACCCTCAGGCCCTGAATTATGATCCCGGGGCCAGTTGGGACACAGGGGCGTGCCTGTTTGCTGGAAACGCCTGCCCTGCTGATCTCGACAGCGATGCCATCATAGGCGCGGGCGACCTACTGGTCGTGCTGGCCAATTTTGGCCTCCCTTGCTCGCCCTAAGCTTCGGTAGACGCTCTCACACCAAAAAGTCAAACCGATCCAATCCTCACAAATGAACCTGACCCCGCGCACCAAAAAAAACGACAGGATTCACAAATAGAAAGCAGTCCGTGCAAGGTTCATTCTTCATCTTGAAGGCAGCGCACAGAAAAAGCCCCGCGCGGGTCAAAGCTGCTGCGGATCACTTCGGGCCCCTCGCTGAGCATGCCCCTCGCCCACGACTCGCTCCCGAAGGATGACGAACTCCACCAGTAGCCATAGGAGCCCAGGCTGAAGAAGCTGCCATCGACAAAGCGATAGCCCCCAGGCAAGGCCCGAAACCCAAAATCGTCTGTGCCATTGCCGGCATTGTCCCATCCGGACGTCGACTTCAAGGCCGCCCCTTCTTGACCGGCGAACCCTTGGCCGCCCACATGGCCTTCCAACATCCACCATTCCGCATCAGACGCCACATGCCATCCGGTTGGGCACAGGCCACTGTCGTGGTCCACAGCTTCCCAATTGTAGAGCCGGCCATAGGTATCAACACTCAAGCTGCTGTTGCCGTAATCACATCGGGCTCCCGCGGACAATGCTGACCAAGCCGCGGCGTCTGTGACCTCGGGGATGGGTGTCCCGTCTGCATAGAGGGACGTTTGCAGGTTGTCCTTGAACCAACACTGGGAGCCAATGGCCACCGTTGCATAAGCGTGGCCATTGTACGCTGTGGAATCACCGCAGGCAAAGGGCGGCTCACAAGCGAAGACGACCACCGTGTCTACAACCTCAAACGTCACAAACTCTCCCGTGGCGTCTACAAAAACGCTGTCTGTGGAGTACACCAACGAATCCACCGCAAAAGCAGGCCCTTCGCCATTGCAAACGCCGCAGGCGTCATACTCCCCAACGCAATCGTCCACACAGTCCAAAACGCCGTCCCCGTCGAGGTCAAAATTGGCCCCAAAGACCCCCAGAAAAGCCACCAAATCGGAGACTCCAATGTTCAAGTCCCCATCGGCATCAAAAGAAATCGCCGAGCAATCGAGGCCTTCTTGACCCCATAGAATACCGGGAAGCAGACACAATGCGAGCGCAAAACCTTTCATGCTCAAATATCGGGCAATCCGGCACGACCCACCTCCACATCACTTCCGGTGGCCCTTAAATTCGGGTCCACAACTTTGCCCAATATGCTTCACGCGCAGGACACCCTCACTTGTTTGAACCACTATTGGGGGTACCCTGATTTGCGGCCGGCCCAAAAGCCGGTTATCGCCGAAGTCATGCAAGGCAACAGCGCCTTGGTGATCATGCCCACGGGGGGCGGAAAATCCATGTGCTACCAGCTCCCGGCCATGTTGAGGTCGGGGTTAACCTTGGTGATTTCGCCCTTGATCGCCTTGATGAAGGACCAAGTGGACGACCTCCGTCTCAAGGGCATCGACGCCGCTTACCTCAACTCCAGTCAAAGCACCGGAGAGTCCAATCTGATTTTCAATGCCATTGGAGACGGCAAAATGAAATTGCTGTACATCGCTCCCGAGCGCTTGATGAGCTTGAAAGGCGCACTGCTCGAGCGCCTGAAGACCATCCAAATCGACATGATCGCCGTCGATGAGGCCCACTGCATCAGCTCGTGGGGCCATGACTTCCGCCCTGCCTACACCAAGCTCAAGGACCTGTCCACCCATTTTCCAGACACACCCGTTCTGGCCCTGACCGCCACGGCAGACGATGCTACCAAGCGCGACATCATCCGACAGCTCGGGCTCGAAAACGCCGCACTGTTTGAGAACAGCTTTGACCGGCCCGAGATCCATTACTCCGCCCAGGCCCGCACCGATGAGGTGACCCAACTCCTCGGGTTCGTGGCCGAGCATCCATCAGAATCGGGCATAGTCTATTGCCTGTCGCGCAAGCGCACGCAAGAAATGGCCGACCATCTGAAAGCAGCCGGATACAAGGCCGAGTGCTACCACGCAGGACTCTCCAGCCAAGAGCGCATGGAGCGGCAAGAGCAGTTCATACGGGACGAGATCAACATCATGGTGGCCACCATTGCCTTTGGCATGGGCATCGACAAAAACAACGTGCGCTACGTGGTCCACATGAACCTGCCCAAAAACATCGAAGGGTACTACCAAGAGACGGGCCGGGCGGGCCGCGATGGGCTCGACAGCAAGGCCCTGCTCCTGCATGGAGGCGGCGATTTCCGCACCCTTTCTGCCCACTGCGAAGTCGATGGCAACCTCGACCAGAGCAATGTGATGCTGGGCAAACTTCGGCGCATGCAGGACTTTGCCGATTCGCGGGTCTGCCGGCGCAAAATCCTGCTGCAGTATTTCGGAGAGGAACTTCAGGAGGACTGCGGCAACTGCGACAATTGCGAGACCACCTTTGAGGAGCATGACGGCACAGAGGACGCCCAGAAGCTGCTGTCGACTGTGGCCCGCTTGGAATGGTCCTATGGCCTGGCCCACATCGTGGACATTCTCCGCGGTTCGAAGGCCCAAAAAATCACCGCAGCGCAAAGGGCATTGTCCACACACGGCATCGGCGCCGATAAGAGCAAACAACATTGGATGAGCATCGGAAAGGAGTTGATCCAGCAAGGATGGCTGAACCAACGCGTCGGCAAGTTTCCCGTGGTCGAACTGAACGGGCGCTCTTGGGAAGTCCTTCGGGGCCAGGCGCAGGTCATGCTCACCACCTTCAAGGAAACCAAGCCTGCCAATAAAGCGGGCAAACCGTCCCAAGCCCCCGCCTTCGAGGCAGGCTCAGATGACCAGGCGAGGTTTGAAAAGCTGCGGGCAATGCGGACTAAGTTGGCCAAGGCATCCAACGTCCCCGCCTACCTCGTCCTGTCCGACCGATCCCTCAAGGAACTCTGCACCGCACTTCCCGCGACACTGGCTGACTTGGATTCCGTGCACGGTTTTGGCAAGGTCAAAATCGAAAAGTTCGGCCAAGCCTTTCTCGATGCCTTGCATCAAATGGATGTGTGACCCCCCCCTCATACGCGTTTGATGCAGACGTGACAATAGCATAACTGAACCGGTCTGTTCAACGGAGCATGTACAGGCGTACTTTCGCGCTTTTTTATTCCAAGCACATGAATGTCATAGGAAGCGTCGAATGGTGCGGATTTCCAAAGTTGGGGATTCCTGCAGTCAAAGCCCGCGTCGATTCAGGCGCCAAGACATCGTCACTCCAAGCCAACAAAATCAAGCCGTTTATCAAAGACGGTCAGGAGTGGGTCAAATTCGAAATCAACCCCATCCAAGACAACCGCAGCATCATCCTCACCTGTGAAGAGCGGGTAACGGGACGCCGGCTGATCAAGAACACCTCAGGCATTTCCGAAGAAAGGCTCGTGATCACTTCACTCATGAAGTTGGGCCAGCATGAATTCAAAGTAGAGCTCACCCTCGCCAACCGCGATGCCATGGAGTTCCGAATGTTGCTGGGACGGGATGCCTTCATGGATACTTTTTTGGTCGACGTGTCCCAAGAATGCGCTCAAGGGGACATCACAGAGCCAGAACTGAAGGCGTTGTACAAAGCGTTTGACAAGGAAAAAGATGGCCTTCGCATAGCGGTATTGGCTTCAAACCCCAAGTTGTACAGCAACAAAAGGATCATAGAGGCTGGAGAGGCCCGTGGACATGAGATGGTGTTTCTCAACGTCGAACATTCATACATGAAGCTCGACGTGAATTCACCTGAAATCAGATACCGCGGCGGCAACATCCTCAATCAGTTTGATGCCATCATTCCACGCATTAAGCCCGCGGTGACTTTTTACGGATGTGCCTTGCTGCGGCAATTCAAGCACTTGGGCGTGTACTGCCTCAATTCAGCCGATGCCATCACCCAGTCAAGGGACAAGCTCTTCGCCTCCCTCTTGTTCTCAGAAAACGACATCAACATCCCCATCACCGGCTTTGCAAAATCGCCACAGGACACCAAAGACTTGATCCGCATGGTGAACGGGGCCCCCTTGATCATCAAACTCCTCGAGTCCACACAAGGCCGTGGAGTCGTCCTCGCAGAAACCAACAAAGCTGCAGAAAGTGTGATCAACGCCTTCAAGTCGGTCAAGGCCAACATCCTCGTTCAAGAGTTCATCAAAGAGGCCAACGGCCAAGACATCCGTTGCTTCGTGGTCAACGGCAAGGTGGTAGCCGCCATGCAGCGCCAAGCCGAAAAGGGGGAGTTTCGTGCCAACATCCACCAAGGCGGAACAGCCTCCATCATCAAGATCACCAGCGATGAGCGTAGGTTGGCCATCAAGGCGGCCAAAACTCTGAATTTGGCCGTTGCCGGAGTGGACATCATCCGCTCCAACAAAGGTCCACTTCTGCTTGAAGTCAATTCTTCGCCCGGACTCGAAGGCATTGAAAAGGCCACGGGAATCGACATCGCCAACTCCATGATTTTGGCGATAGAGCGCAGACTCAAATTCAACATTTGACCTGGGTTCCGCTGCATTTCTGCACCCCTTATGGCGGCGCTCATCGGCGTGCGCTCGGAGCCAAAATCCGCCACCAAAAAAAAGTCACCCCCGCGTTCGGAGGTGACTTCTCTTTGCATTGGCAGTAACCTAAATCCAGCAAAGAACCTGAGGGAGAAACCATTGGTTACGGCTGCAATTTGCGCGCTCCATGACGCGCTCAGCGCATCGAAATCGTGATGCTTAGGTTAACCTCAAATGAAAAAAAGAGGCCCTCAATAGACCAAGGTCTGCATGGCGTGCGGCAGGATGCTGGATTTGACCTCCTTGTCACCGACGATCAAGGCGTAGTCCATCGGCTCGTCCGTCCGGTTCATCACCACGGTGACCCGCTCTCCTGACGGGTTTTCAAACGTGGTGCTCTCGAGGGTGCTCCGGCTGGCGGAAGTGCTGACGCGGCGCGCACCCGGTTTGATGAACTTGGAGAAGTGGCCGATGTAGTAGTAGGTCGGCGTAAGGATGAGCGCGTCCGTCTGCGTGTCGCCGTGGATGGGCGCGAAACAGAAGTTCTGGACGTGGTTGGGCCCGCCCCCTTCGTTGAGCAGGATGTTCCAATCCGTCCAGCCCACGGTGCCGCTGTTGAAGTCGTTGATCATGCTGTTGCCATAGCGCTCGGCATTGGACCAGCGCTCGTAATGGGCGCTGTCAAAACCCTCCTGGCATCCTTCCGTGAACATCAGCTTCTTGTCCGGAAAGGACTCCTGGATCAGCTTGAGGTTGTCATACTTCGGCAATCCACCGGTCCAGGTTTCATACCAATGGAAGCCCGTCCCCCACGCGTAGGAGGCGGCCACGGAATCCTCAAAAATCGTGTTGGCCCGGTGCGTGATCAGGTCCCGGTTGTGGTCCCACACCACGATGTTCTTGTCGCCGAAACCGGCGGCCTCCATGGCGGGACCGAGGTGAAACTTCAAGAAGTCCCGCTCCTGCTCGGCCGTGTAGATGCAGGACTCCCAGCGCTGCACCGCCATGGGCTCGTTCTGAATGGTCACCCCCCAAACAGGCAGCCCCTGTGCTTCATAGGCCTCGATGAACTTCACGAAATACTGCGCCCATGCTCCGTAGAACTCCGGCAGCAGCGAGCCGCCGTACAACATGTTCCCATTGGTCTTCATAAAAGCCGGCGGGCTCCAAGGACTCGCGTAAAAGACGAGGTCCTCTCCCACCATTTCCGCCGCCCGCTGGATCATGGGAATGCGCTTCACCGTGTCCGGCGCGATGGAGAACGTGGCCAGCGCCGAGTCTCCTTCTTCGATGTAGGTATGGCTGCCCAGCCCGAAATCACAAGAGTGGATGCTCGTTCGGATGATGTTGTAGCCGATACCACTGTCGCCGAAGTACGCCTCCAACAACGCCTCCTGTTGGGCGGGGCTCATCTTCGAAAACACCTCCGCAGACGCATCCGTAATCGCCCCTCCTATGCCCAGATAAGTCTGGAACTTCTTTTCGGGATTGACGAAGATGGCCACCTCTGTTTCCAGGGGCTGACCAGCCGCTTCAAATGCGAGCATTCCATCCTCCGACAACCGCTTTTCCGTGTTTTCCGCAGTAGTAAAGACACGCGCAGCAGCCAAACCATCAGCCGGAGCCGCTGTTGAAACAGCAGGCGGCGATTGGACTTCTGGTGACTGTTGGACCCCGCACGAAGCCGCGGCGAGGATGAGAAGAAGTGGCCAATTCTGTTGAGACATGGGGCAGCTTTTATGGAAGCCCAATTTATGTCCATCCCCAGAAAGCAAGGCCTGCTTTCGGTTCGGCTTGGTGTCAGCAGTCTGTCTGCTTCCACGTGGGACAAAATTCGGGTCAGCAACTGGAGTGAAACAGAAAACCCGCCCTGTTTCTCGTCATCCACAATCGCAATGGCTATGGCTCATCTTTCAAGAAGAGGCCCCTGCCAGAAGCAGGCTTCAGTTGAACGTCACGAACGCAGTGGTCTGCAAGTACCAATAATGCGACCATCCAAGGCTCCCGGCGTCCCCCAATTGCTTCCAGCTGACCAGCAAGGGACCCACCTCCCAACGGAGGTTGTCATTCAGGGATTGCCCGTACTGCAGGGACGACCAAGCTTCGCGGAACCGGTCTTGCGAGGAGAAAGCATTGGCACCTGCCCAAGCTTCCACAAACGCCTCCGTGCTGGCCGTCAAGGCCCCTTCGCCCATAGGCAACGAAAGGCCCAACTGCTGACGCAGGCGCGGCCTCCGCGACCAAGGGTGCTTTTCCAAACCGGCAGGGTCGTTTTCTATGTAGCGTTGGTCCCAACGCATGCGCCACCACCAGGACATCCCTTCTGAAGCGCGCGTGTATTTGGATTGAAGCCACACCCGGTGCTCATCCCGGGTATAACGCTCCCCTGCCCATGATACGCTCGAATTCATGGGCACCCACTCGTGGGTATAGCTTCCCGTCAACGACCATGCATCGTTGAGTTTGCGCGTCACATCAAGTTCGGTATAAGCGAACACCAAAGTGCGCACGCTGCGTGGCTCCGAGGGCGCTGCGCCCGGGCCATAGGACTCCATGACCTCAGCATTGCCAAAAGAGGGCCGAGACTGCTCAAAGGGCAAAACGCAAGCAAACGCGTAGTTCTCGATGTACCAATGTTCGCCCAAGGCAGTTCCTACATCCAATGTCGGCATGACACCCCATAGGTGGATGTTCTGTTGGGCAGAGGCCGAAATGCTAATCGCGCCGAACGCCAATGCGCAGCCAAGACGATAGAGATTTTTCAAGCGGCTAAAATGAATGACAGAGATTAACTCCACGTTAAGTGGATTAAACGCTTGCGGTTTACCGGGCCCACCCCGTGCCAATCAACCCGACTTGAAGCGGACCCGTATGATCGCCGTGGTGTCGACTCAAATTCCGCCACCGTAATTTGAGCACATACAGAATGATGCGCGCGCAAAATCACCCCCACAAACCGGCAGCGACGCACCACACGAAGGAGTGGTGGCCGGCAGGTTCCGCAATGCTGTTGGCCCTCTGCTTTTGCGGTTGTGAGTTTGCCCAAAACGTGGACCTCAATGCTGCATCCAACACCAGATCTGTGGTTTGGTTGGTCTGCGAAGACCAGTCCTTGTTCTTGCCGGTTTACGGCGATTCCACCGCCCACATGCCCGCCCTTTCTGCATTGGCTCAAGAGGGAACCACTTTCGACGCTTTCTTTTCTGTCGCACCCGTTTGCGCACCCTCTCGCAGCAGCATCATCACTGGGATTCAACCGTCCAAAATGGGGGCGCACCACATGCGCGCATTTCAAGCGAACCAACCCGAGACCAACACCCAAACCGGGTTCCCGATTTACTCTGCACCTGCGCCCCAAGGCATCAAAGCGTTCACAGAACACCTCAGAATACAAGGTGTGTATTGCACCAACAACGCCAAGGAAGATTACAATTTCAAAGCGCCACCGCTCGCTTGGGATGAATCCTCCAGGGACGCCCATTGGAGAAACCGACCTCCAGGCGCGCCATTTTTTTCGGTCTTCAATTTCAATGTCTGCCACGAATCCCAAGTGTGGAAGCGCAAGGACCTTCCATGCGGCATCTCAACAGACAGCCTCACAGTCCCCGCTCTGTTGCCTGATGATGAGGACGTTAGACAGGACCTGGCCACGAATTACTGCAACCTCGAAGCGCTCGACAAAAAGCTTGGAGACATCGTATCACAACTGAAAGAAGATGGCCTGTACGATCAGACCACCATCGTGTTCTACAGCGACCATGGCGGTCCCTTTCCAAGGTTCAAGAGGGCGCTCACAGACGCTGGCCTTCGCGTTCCCTTGGTGATCAAGTGGGGACGTGGCGTGCAAGGTCCTGCGCGGCACCAAGGGATGCATTCGTTCTTGGACCTCGCCCCATCGGTACTCGCATGGATGGGGGTCACACCTCCGTCTCAAATGCCTGGCATTCCCATCACACCCTCGGGCACAGGGCATCGGGAAATCCACGGTGCATCTGATCGATTCGATGAGAAAAATGACCGCGTCAGAACCATTCGCACCGCCGAGTGGCGCCTGATCCGCAATGACTTCCCGGAGATACCCGCCGGGCTTGACTTGAAATACCGCCAGCAAATGCGGACCATGCAGGTGATGGACTCTTTGGCAATGGCGGGCATTGAACCTTGGACCACTTGGAAAATGGGACAGCGGCCGCGTTGGGAGTTGTATCACACGTCAAAAGACCCATGGGAACTCAACAACCTCAGTGGAGATACCGCCTGGGCAGACACCCTGGCCAGTCTGCAAAAGAAGCTGGCCCTCGCCTTCCCTGAATCAACCGATTTGGGAAGAATGGATGAAGAATCGATGATCTCCATGTTCCATGAACGGGTCACAACCCAAGCGCTGGAAGCCGCCACATTGGGCCAAGACAGGGAGGAACTTGTGGTCTCGCATGCGAATCCAGACGTCTCCTTGGGTTGGCGCGTTCCAGGGGAATCCCATTGGCAAATCACCACCCACGGTCAACCGATCCATGCACCTGCAGACGCCGAGGTGCTGGAACTCATCGCCGCAAGAATCGGGTGGCCGTCCAAGACCTCAATGGTCAGCGTCCCGCACTGATCCTGCGAAGGCGGTCAATTGTCCAGAAGAAGGAACTGGGTCTGCCCGGTCAACCCGACCGTGATCGTCCCGTCCAAGACATCAGTACAACCGGCAAGAGGAGTAGATCAAACCGCGTCATACGAGATGTAACCACAGCCTTGAAATTTGAGAAAATGATCGGGTCAACTTCAAGGTCAAACGCAGGGGACCAACGTTAGATCCGGCTGATTTCGTAAATCTCATATCCGTCCATCACTTCATCAAAAACGGGCTTCGAAACTGGATTTGAACCGTCTAGAAAAGCGCGCAATGCATCCAAATCGTGCACTGCAATCTTGAACATGACCTTGCTGTGATCTGGCGAGACGGTGCCGATGGTTTTGCTCAAGTCGGCCACCTTTTTTCTTTCGGCAATGCCCGCATCAGATTGCATAAAACCCATGAACTTTTGGAACTGCCCTTCCTTGAGCATTCCGACAACTAACATATCCTGCATGGTCTTTTTTTTTCAAAGAAAAAGCCCCTCTCCCCGAAAACAAGCGAATGCCATTCGGAATAAGCTGCTGTGCTAAAACATTTTACTCTCCGGCACGCTTAATTCTTTGTTCTACAACAGTTCAATCCACCCCATCATGAAGACCTTCGTTCAATTCCTGAGGCAATGGTATGCAGTACTGCTTGCCTTCGTTTGCCTTTTCTACTCCGTGGGCCTAGGCTTGTTGGGTCATACCGATGAAGCTTTGTACTCTGCGCACTGGGCCGGTACCATCCTTCTCTTTTCCATCGCCATTCGGCAACGCAGAACCACGCAGTCATGAGCATATCCATGTTCATCACGGGGTTCGTCATCTTTTCCGTTTACATGGCATTTTTGATTTGGAACATTTACAATGGCCACAAATCAGAGGACGATGCAAATCAGTTGGATTACGAACCTGACAACCTCGACATGGATGGCATGGGAAACTTCTCTCGGTTTCCTTCCGACAAAAAGAAATGACCCCCTTTCCAGTCCTGCAGTCTGCCCGAATAAAGTGACCCACAAATCAGGCATTTGGCGGCAGCAAAACCTCTCAAGAGGCCGAGCCAAAACAACAGCATTTCTGCTGCCTTCGTGGCAATAAGATGTAGCGCTGCATAAAACCGAATCACAAGAATTTCATGCAAGCCGTCTCGTGCACACAGCCCATTCAGGTTCCTGCCACCACACTTTGGAAGGCCATCACTTCAGACCATCACCTTGAAGTTTGCCACCCTTACATCAAACGGCACACCAAGAATGCCAGGGAACAGGGCATCTCAGACGTCATCACCTACCTCAATGATGTCACCTTTACCAGGGCGTCAACGGCATGGTTTGAGGGAACAGGGTATGACCTTTTGGTAGGCAAAGATTTAGAACCCAAAAACGAAGTCCAGTGGCGCATTGATACGGTCAATTCAACCTCCTGTACACTCACCATTTCAGTCACGCCAAGGGCCGTCGAAAAGCTACCCCGCATCGTGAGGCGCATCGCCTTGGCGCTCTTTGTCCGCCGACAATTGGCACTCTACCTCGAAGCCGTGACCAGCGGCATCAAATCATGGATGGAGTCAGGCTCCCCCATCGATAAAAGTGCTTTTCGGAAGCACACTTGGTTCAGCGCTTGAGGGCTCCAAATCATGGAAAACCACCCCGCCGATTACAAACAATAAACCGCTTTAACGCTCCAAGGCAATCGGGCACCCCTCGGAGTAACCGGTAACAGCAACCAGGCCGTTTATGGGGCATTGAACACCTCCCACGCAGGAAGTGCCCCCCACTGAAAGTCAAACAACGCCGCGTTTTCCCACGGGCTCCCCTCAACACTGGTTTCTCCTTGCGAGGCCACCCAATCTGGGGCCCAGTAGCACCAATCCCGGATGGCCCGGTGGTCGGCATTGGAGATCAAGCTGTGGTCGAATTCAATGGCGTTGGTCAAGCAACCAGCAAATCAAGCAGCACTCTAGGCAGATTCAGTGCTCTCGGAGGAACCAACGGAATCACCTCAGCAAGAAACCCATGCCTGAGGAGGTGTGTGTGTTTCCCCTCACCCCACCATCTGCCGGAAGTGGCGCTTGCCCTTGTTGGCCAAATCGAATTCGTGCTTGCTCAAAATGTTCTCGTCCAACTGCATATCCGTGCGCAGGAACATGCTGATGAAATGGTTGAGCGCATTCGCATTGTTGCGCACCTCTTCATCCAGGTAATTGTAATCCACATTGATGCAGACAGCGCCGACCAGTCCAAAGTCCTCGCGGTAAATGGGAATCGTCGTGCACTTAAAACGGCGAGACCCGATGTTCAGCTCGTAGTTGAGCTTGTCCGCGTGATTGAGGGAGCGGCGGCGCAAGTCCATCACAAGATTGGTCGCCGGCGCCTCCATGTCACGTCCGGTGACGTTGTTCTTGAGCATGTACAACGCCTTCGATGGGTTGGACAAATTGTGCAAGAGGATCTCGATGCCGATGTCCGGAAAGCTGTCACCGATCAACCGCACAATGCGCTTGTAGTTTTCGAGGTAGCTCCGGGTGTCATCGAGGATTTTATCGCCTTTGTATTTGGCATACAGCTTGAGGTATTCCTTGCGCTGCCTGCTAGGGAGGATTTCGCGGACGTTGTTCTGCTGGCCGATAATGACCAGTTGGCGCGCTGCGAGGTCATTTCGCTTTTGACTGATGGCGTGGACGGCTTTGGCGAATTTTTCCAAGTCGAAAAAGAGGTGATTGTTCTCATCCAGAGTGAATGGGTAGTGCTCATGCTCCTCGATGGGAGAGCCTTTGCGCTGCTGTCGCTCTCGCCACTGACCGATGCCGTAACCGATAGCCAAAGGCAACAATGAAGCGAGCACGTTGATGACGATGTCCATGCCAAAAGCGGGTTTTGCCCAAGTTAATGACCCATCCGGAAACACAGGAAGCCGCAAATCACCGGGATATACCGCATGGGGCATTCATGGAAACGCAAGGGTCAAGGCGTCCGGTGGCTGAAAGGCAAAGCACCTCACATCTTGGACACTGCCTGTGACCTTCTCCCTGATTGGCGGGGCTCAGTTGGGAAAACACCTCGGCAGACGCATCGGTGATGGCCCCTCCTATGCCCAGATAGGTCCTATGCCCAATAGGTCTGGAACTTCTTCTCCGGATTGACAAAAATGGCCACCTC
>JBELBZ010000036.1:0-18691 GCA_042095055.1 Crocinitomicaceae bacterium
GGTGGCCATGGCGAAATATTCGCCCGGTTGGTTGTCCGCGATGATGATGCCGCCGTTGCCGAACCCGGCCTGGGGCTGCCCTGCAGCATCGAACAACCCGATGAAGGGGTATTCGGTGTTGTCGGTCATGTTGTAATGGTATCCGCATACGGCGATGCCGCCATTGCTCATCCTTTCGCCGTCCCGCACCGAGAGGTCGGTTGTCTCGTCGATGGTGTGGATGATGGCGCCATCCTGTCCGAAGCCCTGGTCCAGTTCACCATCGTGGGTGCACTGCACAAGTCCAATGCGGTCGTAGGTAAAACCAGGCACTTTGACCGTGGCGACCATGGTGATGTGGGTGTCGGTCACCAGCACGCGGCGGATGTACTCCTCGCCATCATCAAAAGTGTATTGGAAGCGTCCTTCTGTCCCAAAGCCGGGGTCGGGTGTTCCGTCCGGGAGCAGGCACCAAACGGTGGCGCTGTAATTCGCTCCCCCAAATCCCATGGCTCCGCCCACAACGATGCGGCCGTCTGGCAGCGCAGCCATGCTGTACGCTTGGTCCGACGCGAGGTCGTTCTCGAAGACATAAGCGCCGTCCGTCCCAAACGCAGGGTCGAGGTTGCCTTCGGGATCGAGCTTGAGCACCGCCACTTCGAAATTGCCCACTGTTCCGACCACGCCGCAAAAGACGATGCTCCCGTCTTCGAGGGCAATGACGTCTTGGGCGTTTTCAAAGCTGGAGGCGCCGAATGGTGCGAGGAGCAGCATGCCCCCATCTTGAAATTCGGTATCGAGCGTTCCGGGCTCCTGTCCCATGATCGGCAGCAGCATTGTCCACCCCGTGAGCAACAGCCCCATTCTTAGCAAACCCTTCATCATGCCTACAAGCTACCAATAGTCTTCGATTGGATGTTTTCAAATTCAATACCAGTACCTCAGAGATTTGTCGATCAAGGGGACCAGTCAGCCAGAGGTCAAAGTGTTGGAGAGGGAGGCGGTACTGAAGGTGAGGGCGTGGCCGCGGACGAGTACCCGGTCGCCCGAGAGGGTGCAGTGGAGGTGGCCGCGGCGATCAGAGCGTTGCTCGGCTTCGAACTCGGTCTTGCCGCTGCGGGCGTTCCAATAGGGGACGAGGGAGCACTGGGCCGAGCCTGTCACGGGGTCCTCGAGGATGGTGGCCTGCGGGGTGAAAAAGCGCGAAACATAGTCTGCTGTGTCGCCGGGTGCGGTGACGATGACGCCGCCGTGGCCGAGGTTGATTTGGTCGAATTCGGCGCGGTCGATGTGGATGGCGTCGATGGTGGCCTGGTCGGGATAGACGAGGACGTAATCGCGGGCTTTCAGGACTTCGGTGGGAGTGTGGCTGAGCGCGTTGGCGATGGCGTCCGGAAGGGAAGCCGGAGTGGGTGGGCGCGCGGGCAAGTCCATCTCGAGGCGGCCATCGTCGGTCTTGCGCACCGTCAAGGGGCCACTGGCGGAGGAAAAGCGCACCGTCTTGGCGTCTGGCGTGAGGTGGTGCAGAACCGCATGCGCGCTGGCCAAGGTGGCGTGGCCGCAGAGGTCCATTTCGATGTCGGGGGTGAACCAGCGGAGGTGGTAGTCTGAGCCGCCTTCAGCTTCCGGAGTGGGGACGATGTAAGCGGTTTCGGCGACGGCCATTTCCTGGGCCATCCGCAGCATCCATGCGTCTTCCGGCCAGTGGTCGAGGGGGATGACGCAGGCCGGGTTGCCGCCAAAGGGGTCTTGGGTGAAAGCGTGGATGCGGAAGCACTGCATGTGTGTGAAGAATTGAACGCCGTTTCAGTTGGCCTCGATCCAGGCCGCGATGTTCCAGAAATTGTAGGTGCTGTCCGTCCAGGCCTGGGCGCCGGGGATGGCGATTTCGAGGGTGTGGTCGCCGGCGGCGAGGGTTCCGAGTTGGAGCCGCAGGGGGCCGACTTGGTCGCCCGGACACCAGTTGGACCGGCTGAGGTCCGAGGAGGCGATGCGCTCCTCCAAGGTGTCGCCGTCGACCACGTAGGTGGAGGGCCAGAATCCGCTGGTCGGGTTGAATCGGCGCAGTGCAGCGCAATCGTTGCGCCAAGGAGTCCACGACTTGAGGGTGTCGCCGTCGAGGAGGATGTGGTGCGGCTGCTCCACGAATTCATCGCCGCCGGAGTGTCCGCCGTGACCCGTGGTGATGAAGGCCAACTCAGCGCCGCTGGCGGGGCCGTCGAGGTGGAAGTCCACCGTGAGCGGGCCGTCGGGGAAGGCGGTATAGGGACGCTGGTCGTGGGCGAGCTTGGTGGTGTTCAGCAAGGGCGTGACGGAGCGGTCGATGCGGGCGTCGCAAGGGAGGGCGCTCTCCTTGGCCACGAAGCGGGCGCTGAGAACGTGGCCCTTGTCGCTCCAGGTGTCGATGTAGGCTCCGATCCAGAGGGTGTCCACGGATTCGAGCCAGCCCTGCATACCCGTGAGGTCGGCTGACCATGTGACGCTGTCGGCCCAGGCGGCCACGGACTCGGGCTTGAAGCCCAGCGCGCGTTCGTTTTGGCTCCAGTGACCCACACCGAAGGGCGTGATGAAGCGGAGGAGTTCGAGGGCCGGTTGGCGCACGCCGTCGGCATTAGGGCGGATGCCGGCAAAGGATGCTGTATCGGCGTCCCCGCCGGATTGCATGCGGCTGAGGTAGTCTCGGCCAGCAGCGCCGGCAAAGGCGAAGATGGCCCCGCTTTTGTCCCACGGATCGCCAATGGAACGCAGCGACACCTCGAGGGACAAGTCACAGCGACGTGCGCGGTTGGGGAAAGTGACAGGAACGAGGCGGATGCGCCCGGCATCGAGGCGGTAATCGCCCACAGCGGAAGGCACCGTATCAGCGGCGAGGTCCGGTGCGAACCGGATCGTGTCGTTTGTCCAGACCTGCACGCTGTAATCACCTCCGGCTGGAACGGAAGGCACACCACAACTGGCCCCGAAAAGGAGCAGGGCAGAGAGGAAGATCCAAGGCCCCCGCAAAAAGGAGGGGGTCATGCGCTGCAGCTCATGTCGGCTCCACAGCAGAGCGGCGACTTGATCTTGCCTTCACAGGAGGGACAGCGTGACACCTGCACAGAGGATCCGTCGGGCAGGTCCAAATGGCCGTTTTCCAGAGGGACGTCGCACTTGGCGCATTGGGCTTTGACGGACATGCCGCATTGGCCGCAGGAGTAAGTCGCATTCATGCCCTCAATTTAATGCGGAAGCCGCAGGCTTACACAGGCGTCACCGCATTCCTGTGGTGTTCCATCGTATTTTGGAGTCTATGAATGGCATGAAGAAATGGCCTGTGCTGTGCGTGCTCATGGGGGCTGTCCTGCTCACCATGGCGCAGACCGAACAGATGCAGACGGCCTGGAAACCGGAGGAGGGAACCTTTAAATGGCTGCCCAAAGACATGGGCGAAGTGCCCGAATGGGCGCAGCGGATGTATGACGGAACCGTCCATTTTCACGAGGTGGTTGACCTGAGGGAGGCTTGGCTCAAGGACCGTCCCTATGAGAAGACCCTGCACGAGCGCAATTTCAAGCATTGGCTGATGCACGTGGAGCACCGGGTTGGACCCCAAGGCGTGATCCAGGATGCTGGAGAATGGGCGCAAGATGAGTTTGAGCGGGGCGGAGGTCTGGCCGGTCAAATCCAGGCGCAACATGCGATTGAAGTCGACCCGGAATGGCAGGCCATCGGTCCTTTTGAAACGTGGAACAACGGCAGCCAAGGCCATTTCCCAGTGTCATGGCAGTGCAACATTTACTGTTTTGATCAATGTGCATCCAACCCCGATGTGGCCATTGCCGGCATCGAAGCGGGGGACCTGTTCAAGACCACCGATCGGGGCGTGACCTGGACGCCAGCCACGCTCGGGGTGCCAGGCATCCGAACGGTAACACAGTGCGCTGTGGCTCCGTCTTCTGCCAGCACCTTCTATTTTGTATCCAACAACACGGTGTACGGCACGGTCAACGGAGGCACGACTTGGGACCTGTTGTACAACCTCGGCTCCTCGGCCAACCAGATGGTGGTACATCCGTGGAATTCAGAGGTTGTCTATGTCGCGACCGACAATGGTTTGCGGCGCACGTTGGACGGTGGCGAGAACTGGAATACCGCGATCAGTGGCAAAGTCTGGGACGTGCGTTTCCATCCCACAGATGCCACGGTGGTCTATGCTTTGGTGCACGAGGTCAATCCGGAGCGCTGCGCCTTTTACCGCTCCAACGATGCTGGAGACACCTTCCAGCTTTTCGATGCCGGATATTTTACGCCGTCCGATCCCAATGCTGCCGACGATCACGGAGGGCGCATTGGCACCACCCCAGCAGACCCCGACCGCGTATATGTTGCGCTCATCGGCAAAGGCAAGGCGAGTGACACGGGCTGGATTGGACTCTACCGCAGCGACGATCAAGGGAGCAATTGGACCAACCCCAACGGCCAGGATGGGGCGCCTTACGATGCAGATGTGCACCCGAGTTTGGCTACGGGCAACATGAACGGTACAGGCATCTACCAGGGGTTCTATGACTTTGCGATGGCGGTTTCTCACGAGGATCCGGATCGGGTGTGGGTCGGCGTGACGGCGCTCAACGCCACCGACGATGGCGGTGTGACCTACCAGCGCATCGGTGCTTACGGAGCCGGGACTTACGACATCGGTTGGGTGCACCCGGACATCCAAGACATGCACGTTCTGGGCAGCGATGTCTGGGTCGCTTCAGACGGGGGATTGAATTACAGCTCCGATGAGCTGAGCACCCATGAGAGCCGCAAATTCGGCATCTACAACACCACATTGTGGGGGTTCTCGCAAGGTTGGAACACCGATGTGCAGTCAGGGGGACGCTACCACAACGGCAACACGGCATTTCGGCAGGATTTTGGGGCGGGCAAGCACCTGCGGTTGGGCGGTGCGGAAGCGCCTACAGGCTACGTCAACCCGCTGGATGCCGACGAAATCAGGTTTAGCGACATCACCGATTTGCGCTTGCCGCAAGCCTTTGACGGCACGCCTTCGGGCATGGGGAACCTGTCCATGTATCCCAATGAGAGCTATGTGGATTCGCGTTCGAGCGAGCTTGTGGTGGATCCGCTCTATGCCGATTTCCTGGCGTTGGGCAACGGCAGTGGTTTTTACCGCTCATTTGATGGGGGTGCGGACTTCGCGCTCTTCCACAACTTCGGCAGTGGTTCTGTTTTGGAAATCGAGCAGGGAAGGGGCAACCGCGATCTGTTTTATGCGGTCGTGCGTTCAGGAAGTACCTGCACCTTACACCGCTCAGAGGACGGAGGCCAGGTGTGGACGGCCTTGACAGGATTGCCCACCAATTGGGGAAGCATGGAGATTGCATTGAACCCCGCAGATGACGATGAAATCTGGGCCATCAAAGCAGACGACGATGAGGTGCGACGATCCCTCGATGGGGGCTCCTCATGGAGCAACTTGGGCGTTGGTCTGCTGGGTGAAGCCCTGCGTGATGTGGTGTGCTTGGGCGATGCAGGTGCTGTTGTGGTCTCGACCACCGGTGCCTTTCACCGTGCTGCGGGTGCAGGTTCTTGGACCTCTTTTGGGACGGGGCTCCCGGCGCGGTGGGCGCCTTTTGAATGCCTGCCTTTTTACAGGGACGGGCTGCTCCGAGTAGGCGACAAAGGCAAGGGCATCTGGCAGGCGGATTTCCCGTTTGAACCTGCGCCATTGGCCCAGCCCATGACCTCCAATACCGAGGTGTTTTGTGCAGGAGATACCGTGCGTTTCGAATGCCACAGCATCCTGAACCATGCAGGGGCGACCTGGCAATGGACCTTTGATCCTCAACCCCAGTTTGTGTCTTCTCCATCGGCGCGTAATCCCGTCGTGATTTTCGGGGAAGGCGGTGCATATGATGTTACGCTCACGGTCACGGATGCCGCAGGTATGTCCAACACCCAAAGCGTGGCGGGCATGGTTCAAGTGGGGGCAGCGAGCCAATGTGAGGCTTCCGGCATCCCCGGTATGGCCTTGGAGTGCTCGGGGTCGGACGGATATGGATTGACCCACGATCTGGGACTGGAGACCAATACCTACACCGCAATGGCTTGGGTGAGGCCAGAGGGCATTCAGCCTGCCTACTCTGCCATCGTCATCGCGGCCGGAAACGGAGGCGGGTTCAATTTCCGTGACAACAACGAGCTGGGCTACCACTGGCCCAATGGCGCTTGGTGGTGGAGCAGCGGCCTGACCGTCCCCCAAAACGAATGGTCACATGTGGCCATGACAGTCGCTCCGGATGGTGTGCGCCTGTATGTCAACGGTGTGGAGGCCCACGACGCCTTCAGCCCGGCCCTGGGGGTCCAAGACGCCCAATTCGTCGGAAGCTATCGCGGTTGGGGCAGCCGAAACATGACAGGAGGAATCGATGAGGTCAAGATCTGGAACCGCACCTTGAGCCGGGCAGAAATCCGCGAGCAACGGCACCTGACATTGTCGCAAATGCAGGTGGAATCCGATCCGGATTTGGTCGCCTACTATCAATTCAATGAGGACACCTACTTCATGGTCAACAAGCAAGGCAACTCCCAGCACGGGGTTTTTACCGGCCCTGCAACGCTGGCCAGTTCTGCTGCGGTCGTGGGCTCTGGTGTGCTCGACCGCGTGATGGTGGATGGCTCGGGGAGCTACCCCCTGGATGCGGTGGGAGGTTCCATTGAAGTCCCTTCGGGGTCTGAAGTGCCCAATGGAGAAGTGGTGGTACAAAGGTTGGACCCAGCGCCACCCAATGCGCCCGAACAGGGATTGCCCATGGGATACTGGGTGATCGACGCATACGGCAGCGGATCTTTCGATGCCCAAGCAGACTGGAATGTTGGAGCTGCTCCCGGCATGCTGGCGCCTTGGATGCAAGGCATGGGTGAGTTGATGGTGGTGCAACGCGACCCACTGGGCTTGGAGCCGTGGTCGGCACCATGTGTTATGGCGCCTACCGATGACCAAACAGCGCTGTACTCTGGAGCTTGTGGTCCCATTGCTTCCGCTCAGTATGCGCTGGCTTCCGAGGTTTGCGTCTTCGATACGACAGCGATGGGGCTGTGTCCGGGCGAGACCTTGTTGTGGGGAAATACCGTGGTGGAAGGTCCGGGATCGTACTACTACGTGGGCACCCAGTCGGGGCCTTGTTCAACTCTTGAAGTGGCTGATGTTCAGGTTCTTGATCCTCCTCCGCTGTATTGGAATCTGGAAGGAGGTCAGCTGCAAGCACCCGATGGGTGGACGGATCACGTATGGATGTTCAACGGCACGCTTCTCGATGCAGAAGGGGTGTCGATTGACGTTCAAGGCGCCGGGGATTATTCACTGCTTGCGACTGACCCCGGTACGGGATGTTCAGTGGGCTACACAGGGACCGTTGGGTGTCCCGGAGACTTGGATGGGGACTTGATTGTGGGGGTGTCGGACATCTTGGCGCTGCTGGGCAGCTTCGGGTGCACCGAAGCGTGTGGTCCGGGAGATGTCAATGCCGATGGTGTGGTCAACGTCTCCGATATCTTGTTCGTGCTCGGCCTTTTTGGCATGAGTTGCTAAAGGCCGTCATTCGAACCAGCGGAGCGGTTTTCCCGCTTCTGTCGCTGGACTCCATTTGCGGAAGGCCGCGTTGAGCAGGATCAAGTGTACCAACAGTGCCGCGTGGAGTGGGGCGAGGTACCATGGCCAGGCCCAGTCAAAAACCAGAGGGTTGTCGGCCACAGGGGCTTCCCAGACATACATGTAGTTGGCGATGACCCCATCGGTTCGGGGGAACACCAGATTCAGCATGGCATTGAGCCCCATGAGGACCATGGACAAGGCCACCGTCCAACCATAAGTGCGGATCCAGTCCCATTGGCGGAAACGGAGGCCATAGACCTTGGCCATCACAAGGGGGACAAACACCAATGCCGCGTGCTTTACAAAGAAGAGCAGCATGAGGGGCAGGGCGTCTCCTGAAGGCAGTTGTGGGGTCAGCAGGGAATGCGTACCCCCTATGATCCCCAGAAATGCGGTAAAGGAGAACAACGCTCGGTTGAGCCAGAAGCAATTGAGCCCCATCAAAATGGCGTTGATCCCGCACAAATGAAGGGGCAGGGAACGGTGCCACGAGAAGGACATGTCGGGGACCATCGCGAACATGAGCAGGTCGAGGCCTTGAAAGGCGAGCATGGCGATGCCGAGGCCTTTGCGGGCCACTGTGTTTTCTGCGCCTTTTTTGGTGAAAAACCACAGGGACCAAACGGCCAGGGCCGCGCACAGGGCCATCATGGCCCAATACCGGGGCTCAGTGGGGGAAATGACAACGTCGAGTTGACCCATGAATACAAGCCTTGGGCCAGCCGTCTGGGCCTATTGGAATACGCGGATGTAGTCCACGGCCATAAAGCCAGGGAATGGCGTGGTGTCGTTGGGATCACCCGGCCACTGGCCTCCGACAGCAACGTTCAGGATAAAAAAGAACGCGTCATTGAAGGGGTAGGCCATGCCGTTCATGTTCTGAGGAGTGACCGTGTGGTAATGCACGTCGTCCATGTAGAACTTGATCTCGTCTTCTTGCCAATCGATGGAGAACACATGGAACGCATCGGCAAAGGTCTCAGGAAAGCTGAGGGCTGGTGCCGTTGTCCCATAGTACTGGTGCTGTCCATTGTCCGGTCCCCAGTGCACCGTGCCATGGATCAAGCGAGGCTGATTGCCTATCAATTCCATGATGTCGATTTCACCGCAGGCAGGCCAGCTTTCTGTCGTGATGTCAGAACCGAGCATCCACAGTGCCGGCCAGATGCCCTGTCCAATGGGCAGCATGGCGCGGATGTCCACGCGGCCGTATTGGAAGTCATAGATCCCTTGGGTCTTGAGTCGTGCTGAGGTGTACCCGCCTTCGTTTCGTGCGAAGATGAACAGGTTGCCATCGTCGACCTTGACGTTCTCGGGGCTGCTGGTGTAATTCTGCAACTCTTGGTTGCCCCATCCCCAGTTGCCGTTGCCCAAGTCGTAGGTCCATTTGGCTGGGTCGGGAGCGCCATCGTTGTCAAACTCATCGCCCCAGACCAAGGTCATCCCCGGATAGGAATCCGGAGTGGTATAGCCTTCGTTGGTGATGGCGAGCGTCTGGTCGTCGTTCCTGATGGTGCCCACAGCCTCCTGAAGGTTGTCCCTCAAATAGCCGCCTTCTGGATTGCTGAGTGCGACGGTAAAGAACTCATCGGGCTCCAGGTATTCATCGACGACGATGGGAACTTCAATGGTCTTTTTGGTGTCGCCAGGAGCGAACACCAAGTCGCCTTCAGTGGCGGTGTAGTCTTCTCCTGAGATGGCCGTGCCATCGGCAGTGGCATAGTGAACCCGGACCTCTTCTGTCTTCGCTTCATCGATGCGTACATCAAAGGTGAAGGTGGAGCTGGCTTCGTTTTCAAAGGCCGTGCGGTCATTCGAAAATCGAAATTCCGCAGGGGTCTCTTCTTCTCCTCCTCCACATGCAGCAAAGGCGAGGGGGAAGGCCAGTATCGAAAGTGTCCGAGCGATGTTCATTGTGCAGCAAAGATCAATGTGAAGTAACCTTCACCGTTTGTACAATCTCCATTCATCAGAGGGGCCATGACCACGAGGCGGTCTTCTGTGAGTTCGAGGATGTCGTAACTGGGACCGCAGTCCCAAACGCCCATGAACCAGCAGAACCCCTCGTTGTCTGGCAAGAGCAGAATCTGGTCTTCACCATTGATGCCTGCCCCTTCATTGAGGAGGTAGTTGAGCGTGTCGGGAACGACGAGTTCGTTGACCACATAGCCTTCAAAAGGGTTGATGGTGCCACCGTTGTTGTTGTAGCCGTAATGTCCTTCTGTGGTGAAGGTATAGCTGTCGTCGTACTGCTCCGGAACCAGGCCAGCCAATGGGCTGCTGTACCATTCTGTGCTGCCCGGTGTCGGTCCAACAGAGATGGCCCCAGCTTCCCCGGAGAAAATCCAAGTCTTCTGGTTGTCACAGCCCGTGAGCAATGCCAAGGTGCCTTCACAAGGCAGCTCAACGGTGTTGGCCACAGGAATGGTCGCCGTTGCTGTACCTGAACCTCCTGCGCTGTAGACGGAGTAGGTGGCTTCGTAGTCGCCGGCCTGAGGGTAGAAAGCTGTGTCCTGGATTTCATTGCTGGTCAGGCCATTGCCGAAGTCCCAGAAGTGCAAGAACCCATCGCCAGCGAGTGAGGTAAAGACCACCCTGTTGGAGTCAACGTAGGGCACGGCAGCGGTGTCCACATAAAGGTAATCCCAGTCAAAAGACGCGCTGGGAGATCCTGGAAGGTCGATGCCCTCTTCCACGGCAGGTTGGCAACCGACAAAGGCCATGACGACGGCCAGGGGGAGGTAATGATGAAGTCGCATCAGTATCCGGGGTTTTGGGTGATGAGACCACCGCTCAGGGTGATTTCATTGCTTGGAATGGGAAAGAGTTCGTTAACACCGGCCGAAAAGCTGTAACCGCTGTTGGGGAAGTGCTCATCGAGGTGGGCTTGCATCACTTCGGCTGCGCGGTCTTGGCGCACAAGGTCGAAGAAGCGGTGTCCTTCCAAGGCAAGCTCCACCCGGCGCTCGTGCCAAATGTCTTCCAAGGTGATGTCACCAGCACTGATGAAAGGGAGCACGGCATCAGGGGACATGGGATTGTAGCTCACGTTGCCACGTGCACGGAAGCGCACTGCTTCGAGGGCAGCCGATGCTTCCTCTGTGCGGCCAGTGTTGAAGCAGGCTTCAGCATGGAAGAGCAACACGTCGGAGAGGCGGATGACCCGGTCGTTGGTGTGTCCGTTGGGGTTGGGGTCGCCAAATGGCGCCTCTTCAGCGGCGTTGTTGAAGTACTTTTTGGGGTAGTAGAGGTGGGGAAAACCCGTTGCATCGATTGTGAACACTCCACGGTCGCCCATGACGTCTCCTTCGCTGAAGAGCGTGGCCGCAAGGCGGGGATCTCCATCCTCAAACGCGTTGACGAGGTCTTGGGTCGGGAGGTTGAAACCGTAGCCGTTGAATTGACCGCGGGCACGCTGGAAGACATTGGTAAAGGTGCCTTCAAGTTGTTGGCCCCAGTTTCCACCGGAAGCATTCATGTATTGGATTTCCCAGATGGAGCCTGGGCCATTCTCGCCGAGTTCGGTAAAGATGTTGGCGTATTCAGGATCGAGGCTGTATTCGCCTTCGCCCACCAGGTCAGCAGAGACCTGATAGCAGGCCTCCCATTCGCCGAGGAACGCATGCACTTTGGTCATCAAGCCTTGAGCAGAACCGCGGGTGGCGCGTCCCAGTTCATTCAAGCTGTAGGAACTGCGGGGAGGCAAGAATTCAATCGCAAACTCGAGGTCATCTTTGATGAGGGTGTACACTTCATCGGAAGAGGCACGGGCTTGCTGGTATTGGGTCGATGCCAGAGGCTCCGTCACGAGAGGCACCCCTCCAAAGGTCTTGACCAGGTTGAAGTACCAGTAGGCGCGAATGAACCGGGCTTCACCCAAATAGGCGTCGCGCACATCGGCATCCATGTCGATTTCAGGAATCTTCTGGAGTGCGAGGTTGCAGTACGCAATGCCGCGGTAGGCTACTTGCCACTCGACGAGGAGCATTTGCCCAGCGCTGTTGCCTTGGAAACGCTCATAATCATAGAGCTGCGGATCGTCACCATCGCCCGAGCCGCCTTTGTCGGTGTCATCGGAGATGATGTCGCCGAAGAACCAGCGGAAGTGAGGCTTGAGGCCAGAGGATCCTTGGATGTTCGTCACTTCCTGTTGCAGGGTATTGTAGCAGGCAATGGTGGCGGACAAGGCGTCTTCTGGCGTCTTGTAGAAGTTGGCTTCCGTTGAGCCTACAACAGGCGTGCGCTCGAGGAATTCCTGCTTACAGGAGACCAGAACGGCGGGAATCAGGAGGAGAAGGAGTATGCGCTTCATGGGTTCCTGTATTAAAATGTGACGTTGATGCCGGCGATGAAGTTCCGCGCGACGGGATAAAAACCACGGTCGATGCCAATTTCCAGCGTACCGCGTGATCCGATTTCAGGATCGAGGCCGGAGTAATTGGTAAAGGTCAAGAGGTTGCTGGCCGAGACATAGAAACGGCACTTGCCGATGTCCAATTTGTCTTGAAGGCTTTGGGGCAGGGTGTACCCGATTTGCAGGTTCTTGATGCGGACAAACGAACCGTCCTCAACGAACCGGTCGGAGACGCGGTTGTTTTGGTTGGCATCGGTGTGTGTGATGCGGGGGTGCTCGTTGGTGGAGCCTTCGCCCGTCCAACGCTCCAGTGCAGAAACGGGAAGGTTGGTGGTGTTCAGGTCGTAACGGAAGATGCCGTTGAACAGGTCATTGCCCTGTGAGCCTTGAATGAAGATGCTGGCATCGAAGTTCTTCCACTTCACGTTGGCGGTGACCCCAAAGGTGAAGTCCGGATGAGGGTTTCCGATGACGGTCTTATCGTTCTCGTCGAGGACGCCGTCTTCATTCTGATCGACGAAGATGACATCTCCAGCTTGGGCTTCAGGTTGGGCTGTATTGGCGGTGGCTTCTTCGTCGGTTTGGAAGATGCCTGCCGTCTCATAGCCATAGAAGACCGCCATGGGGAGACCGATGTCGGTGTAGGCTGAGAAGTCGTTGCCGGCGCCGAAAATGCCACCGGTGTTGATGGGCTGTCCGCCTTCTCCGAGTCCGGTGACTTCATTGCGGATCACGCTCAGGTTACCGGTGATGTCATAGTCCCAGTCGCCTTTCTCTCCGCGGTAGGTGAGGGCGAGCTCGAGGCCCTTGTTGCGGGCCGAGGCTACGTTGGTGGCGGCGGGAAGGAATCCAACCACGCCGGGCACGGGCACCACGGCGAGCATGTCGTTGGTGTTCTTCACGAAGTAGTCGAGGACGATGTTGAAACGTCCGCGGTACAGGTCAACGTCGAGACCGGCGTTGAACTGGTCTACGGTTTCCCACTTGAGGTCAGGGTTGGACGTGGTAACAGGACCTGCGCCGTTGACCTGCTGTTGGTCGGGACCGAAGGTGTAGTTCTGTCCATTGAAGACCACAGAAGTGAAGTCGAAATTGCCAATGCCGTCGGCGTTACCGTTGCGGCCCCATGAGGCGCGCACCTTGGCGAATTCAATCCAGTCTTTCTCCACTACCCAGGGAATCTCCGTGAGGTTCCATGCGGCAGACAGAGAAGGGAAGATGCCGTAGCGGTTGTTGGCGCCAAACTTAGAAGAGCCATCGCGGCGGACGGTTCCGCTCATGGAGTAGCGGTCTCCGAGTTCGTACTGGACACGCGCAAATGTGGAGAGGTAGGAGCTCTCGCCGAAACCTCCGCTGGCGTTGGGGGCCTGCTCGTTGAAGTTGAGGCTGTTGTCGAGGAAGGCCAGCTCCGGGTCGTTGGAGTTGAGGCTGTCTCGGTATGTGCCAATGTTCTGGTAGTTGCCGTAGAGGGCAGAGTAACCCAGGATGGTCTGGATGCGGTCGCCGTTCTTGAGGTCCTTGTCGTACTGCAAGGTGTTCTCCCACTGCCAGTTGGACCACTTGTTTTCGTTGCGGATGAGTCCGTTGACCTCGCGCCACTCGTAAGCAGGTCGGTTGGGGTCATTCTCTCCAACTCCCAAGTCGTACTGGGGGAGGAAGATTTTCTGGGAGCCCAGTGAAAGGTCGATGTTGACCGAGGAGCGGAACTTCAATTCCTTCAACAGGTCGTATTCACCGAAGAGGTTTCCGACAAAGCGGTTGGTCATCCAGTTGTCATAGGTGGTAGCCACCTGGTTGATGGGGTTGGCAATGTCGCTTCCGATCAATTCGGTGTAAGCGTATGAGCCGTCTGGGCGCGATACTGGTGTAACGGGGTCCATGTTCAAGGCCCGAACGACAGGAGTCGCGAATTCATTGTTTTCAGCCAGCGCATTGCGGCTGATGTGGGTGAAGTTCACCGTTTGTCCGATGCGGAAGCGGTCTCCGGCATCTTGCTGGGTGCTCACGCGGAACGTCGTGCGCTCGAAGCGTCCTTTCTCTCCGCCGATGATGCCGTCTTGGGCGAAGTGGCTTCCGCCGATGGCGGTCGAACTGGTGGCAGTACCCTTGGTGAAGTTGAAACTGTGGTTCACCATGGGCGCGCGCTCAAACAGGGCTTCTTGCCAATCGGTGCCTTCACCGAGGCTGGCGGGGTCGGCCAACTGGGAGAGGGGGACGAGTCCGGCAGCGGCGCGGCTTTCGTTCATCAAGATGGCGTACTCCTCAGCATTGAGGAGGCCGATTTTCTTCCAAGGCTCTTGGAAGCCGTAGTAGGTGTCGTAGGTCACCTGTGCAGGCTGCCCTTTGGCGCCTTTCTTGGTGGTGACCAGGATTACACCGTTTCCACCACGTGCACCATAGATCGCAGCAGAGGCTGCGTCCTTGAGCACTGAAATGGACTCGATGTCAGAAGGGTTGAGGTAGTCGATGCCACCTGAAGGGATGCCATCTACGACCCACAAAGGTTCCGCATTGTTCAAAGAGCCTGTTCCTCGAATCCGGATGGATTGGGTGGAACCTGGCTGCCCTGAATTCTGCGTCACCTGGACACCTGCTGCGCGGCCTTGTAGGGCCTGCTCCGTGCGGAGCACGGGCACAGATGTGGCGTCCTTGATGTCAATGGTACCTACAGCACCAGAGATCTTGCTCCTCTGCTGGTTTCCGTATCCGATGACGATGGCCTCTTCCAAACCGGCGATGTCGGCTGCAAGGGCATGGTCAACGTTGGATTTTCCAGCAATGGCCACATTCGTGGTCTTGTAACCGATGTAGGTAAACGTCAGGGTAGCCTCGGAAGAGGATACCATCAACGTGTAGTTACCATCAAGGTCGGTCACGGTACCGTTGTAGGTGCCTTTTTCGACAACGGATACGCCTGGGAGGGCGATGCCGTCATCGGCGTCGGTCACCTTACCGGTGATGGCCGTGGATTGGGCGAAAATTCCGAATGGAATCATCCAACCCAAAAGGAGCAAGAATCTCATGGTGTCTTGTAGGTTCAATTTTTAGTGCTGCTTTACCACAACTTCTGTGGCCACCTGCAAACCAGAGGTGATGCGGATCACGTAGAATCCGTCTGTTTCGTTGCTCAGGTCCATCTGGAGTTGGGACATGCCTTCTCCGAGGTTGGTGTTGCGCACGAGGCGGCCGCTCATGTCGCGCACTTCGATGCTGGCTGTTTCAGCAAGTGGAGTGGGGAATGCCACTGTCACAATGCCATCGGTGAGCGAGGGGTACACGCTAAAGGTCAGGGCATTCAACCCGTTGATGCTGTTTACAGTAGCGCAGGCTTCGCAAGACTCGTAGCATACCGTCGCGAGGTCCATAGCAGCTTCTGATTCGATGACGAGCAAACGGTTGGTGAATCCACCGGTTGTGATGGTGCACGCAGAATCAGCTTCAGCATCGAGGGCCTCGTTGATGTCCCAGCTGCCGATCATGTACTTGTACTCGTGGTTGCCCTGAGGCAATTCAATGGTAACGGAGTACACGTTGTCGCCGTCCGCATCAGTCAATTCAACCTGGGTACCGGCCCAGCCATCGATGGACTCACCTGAGATGTATACAGCACCGCTGACGGTCTGCTCGCTCATGTCCACATTAAAGGTGACCGGTGTGTTGGGGACTTCTGTAGTTACGCAAGCATCGCAACCGTTGAAGCACACAGCATCGAGGGTCACGTTTCCAGCACCTGGAAGGAGGGTGTACAGGCGGTTCACAAATGTTCCGCCTTCATCCACAGTGGTGAGGGTGCAAGCCGCGTCTTCGTCGGAATCGAGGCTTTCTGTGCCGTCCCATCCGCCGTTGTTGAACTTGTACTCGTGGTCTCCGGACTCAAGCTCGACAGTGGCCTCGTAAATGCCATCCGCATCGCTGTCTGTCATTTCGATACAGGTTCCACACCAACCATCGACAGTAGCACCCGTCACGTAAATGGGACCGAGAATGTCTTCGTTGCTCATGTCCACCCGGAAGGTGACCATGGAGTTTGTAGAGCATTCCCCCATGGTCCAGGAGGTTACGCCTCCATAGAACTGCGCTTCGCAGTCGTTGCCGTAGGTCACGCCGTTGCAACCGCACACAGGATCCCACTCTTGGGTGCACATCATCGTGCTGTCAATTTGTGCAGGGTCCACGCAAGGGGTTTGGTTACAAGTGCTGCAGGTGTTGAAGCAATAGGCATCGAGCGTGATGTCCTCAGTACCTTCCACCATGATGAAGCGGTTCGTGAAATCACCGGTGGTGAGGGTACACTCTCCATCTACTGCAGGATCAAATACTTCTTCGCCGGCCCATCCACCGTTGAGGAACTTCCATTCGAAGCCGCCAGGTGAAGCGGTAATGGTGGCTGTGTAGATGCCGTCTCCGTCAGCGTCATCCATAGGTGTGCAACCGCACCACCCGTCAAATGCTCCGCTCATGAAGATTCCTTCTGCGGCCACAGTCTCGCTGGACATGTCGACTTGGAAGGTGACGTTGATGTCGCTCGAAGCTGTACAAGAACCGTCTGTGGTGCACTGGCCAAAGCAAGTGTTGATCACCGTGTCTTCGGTGATGTTCTCTAACTGACGGTCGTTGAAGTTGGCAGGATTCGCGCAGCTCTGTCCTGCGATGTTCTCCTTGCAACCCCAATCTGGACATGCGCCGTTGGTGAAGGTGTAGTATCCGGTGTATCCAGCAGCTACTTCGAGGGTGAGGGTCCAGATGCCGTCGCCATCAGGGTCGGACATGGGGTTGTCTCCTGGGGTTCCGAAATCAGTGCCGCCTGCCACTGAGGGGCCTTCTGGAGCGACCGTTTCATTGGTCATGTTGAGGTTCCATGTGACGGAAACCATTTGGGCCTGGAGGCCCGAAACGACCAGGATGGCCGTCAATAAAGAGTAAAGGTGTTTCATGCTTTATGAGTTGTTGTTTGATTGCTGAATGAGCTCGAAGTCCACAGTTTGGTCTTTCACACGCAGTCCAAAGGTCCCTGGTTCAACGATGTAGGTGTTCTCTTGTCCAATGAAGCCCAAGTCTTTAGTAGAGACGTTGATGTTCACTTCAATGGTGGCACCAGCGGGTACAACCACCTGCTTGAAGGCCTTGAGTTCATCTACGGAGGGCGTGATGCTCGCCACGCGGTCTTGAGCATAGAGGATGACCGTCTCCGTGGTGGAACGTGTTCCAGTATTTTGAAGGCTCACAGTGATGTCGATGACATCTCCCATCTGGAAGACGCTGTCGGTCAGAGCGATGGAGGTTGTCTCCACGTTTGAATAGGACAATCCGCTTCCAAAGGTGTAGAGGGGGTTGAAGGATCCCCAGTCCAATTTTGCGCTCAGGTTTTCGGTGTGCTTGTGGTCGTACGTCAGGTGCGCTGAGGCATAGCGCGGCCAGGTGAAGGGCAAGCGGCCCGAAGGGTTGAAGTCGCCGCTGAGGACGTCTGCAATGGCGCGGGCACCGTAATCTCCCGGGAGGTAGGCCATGACAAACGCGTCGAGCATCGGCTCCATGTTGGCGAAGGTCCTTGGGCGTCCACCAGCATAGACGCCAATGACCGGTATTCCCTTTCCGTGAAGGGCTTTCACCAGGTTTTGTTGGTTGTCAAAAAGTTCGATGTCTTCTATGCTTCCCTTGCCCTCAGTGTAGGGCATTTCACCCAAAAAGACCACGGCGCATTGGGTGGTGAAGGGGTTCAAGTTGCGGGTGATGTCGGCGATGTCGGCATCGGTGAAATCCATGTCCACCCCCGCAAATGAAATGCGGTCTTCACCAAAGACCTCCCTCATGGATTCAACAGCGGTGGGGCGTCCCGGGGTGTTGTAGGTGGTGTCCCTCCCTTGCCACGTTCCGGTCCATCCACCGTTGAGGGCATTCAAGCTGTTGGCGGTAGGGCCCGTGACGAGGATGCGCCCCTTGCCACCAATGGGTAGAATGGGGTCGCCTTCATTGACGGCGTGCTGGCCTTCATTTTTGAGCAAGGTGATGCTCTCCAATGCTGCCCTTGCGGCAGTGCCTTCTATGCTCTCTTTGGCGGGATAGTCCGCAAGGGCAGGGGGCATGCCTCCTGTGCGAAAGAGGCCGAGGTCATACTTCATGCTGAGTATGCGGCGCACACTTTCGTCGATGCGGGCTTCTGAGACCCTGCCTTCGCGGACCAGTTCCATCAGCAATCCCGGAAATTTGAGGTCTCCGGGAACCATGCTCATGTCGATGCCGGCATGGATGGCCATTTCGATGGCGTCCTTGTAATTCGCCGCGACCTTGTGGCGCTTGAAGAGGTACTTGATGTCTTCCCAATCTGTCACCACCATTCCCTCAAAACCCAGGTCCTCCCGCAGGATATCCGTGAGGATGTGATGGTCTGCGTGCACGGGGATGCCATTGACTTCGCCACTGTTGACCATGATGCTGGCTGCTCCGGCGTCGATGGCAGCGGCAAAGGGCGGCAAAAAGATCTGGCGCAGTTGACGTTCTGGAATCCAAGCGGGCGTTCTGTCCTTTCCCGTCAACGGCCGGCTGTAACCGACATAATGCTTGAGTGTTGCAGCAATGGGGGCAGGGCCTTCCTGGTAACCTTTGACCATGGCCACGCCCATGTCGCTGACCAGTTGAGGCGCCTCTCCAAACGTTTCCCAGAACCTCGGCCAGCGCGCATCACGCGCTACATCGAGAACGGGCGAGAAATTCCAAGG
>JBELBZ010000037.1:0-18415 GCA_042095055.1 Crocinitomicaceae bacterium
GACCAGGGCGCAGCACGGCCCGCTGATTGCGCTGTCTATCGTTGTGGCGTTGCTCATGCCATTCACCTTCCGCTCAGCGCTCGACAAAAAAAAACCCGCTCCTTGGGGGAAGCGGGTTTGATCTGTTGTAGCCCGTAGGGGATTCGAACCCCTGCTACCAGGATGAAAACCTGGCGTCCTAACCCCTAGACGAACGGGCCAAAGGGGGCGCAAAGATAGTGCGCGAAACGAATCCGGCAAGTGTGCCTGAAGATTCCTCAACCGAGGTAGGCGCGGTACATCCACACCAGCTTCTCCTGTTCTCGGATGTAGTCGCTCATGAGGGCATTGGTGCCTTCGTCACCCGCCTCGCTGGAGAGGTGGAGCAACGTGCGTTCGCGCAGCAAAATCACGCTAAAAGCAGCGACACAGTGCTTGAGGGCTTCTGCTCCATCGGAGACATCCTTGACCACGGGTACTTTGCTTGTGGTGAGGTATTCCTCGTGGGTGTGGGTGGGGTGTCCTCCGAGGGTGAGGACGCGCTCTGCCACCTCATCGATTTTGAGCTGGAGGTCCGAATAGAGCTCTTCAAATTTGGCGTGCAGCTCGAAGAACTCCTTGCCACGGATGTTCCAGTGGAATCCGCGTGCGTTCATGTAGAAGATGGTGAGGTCTGCGAGGAGGCCGTTGAGTCCGCTGGAGAGCTGCGCTGCAGCTTCGGCATTGAGGCCTATGGGCGTATTCGTATCCATATCAAATCAACGGTGAAATCGAGGGGAATGTTCTGGGCAACGGCTCAATAGGCACGGGCAAAGAGCACGCGTCGTACGCTGGGAGCGCCGGTGCGAATGCAGGTCCCCGGTGTTGTATCGCCTTCGAGCGGGATGCAACGGATGGTGGCCTTGGTTTCCTTTTTGATGCGCTCTTCCGTTTCAGCGGTGCCGTCCCAGTGGGCGCTCAAGAAGCCCCCCTCTTCGAGGCCGGCGGTGAACTCCTCCCAGGTGTTGACCTCCCGGGTGCCCTGCTCCATGCGGGCGCGGGCGCGCTCGAGCAGGCCGTCTTGGATCTCGGCCAACAGTTGCTGGACGTGGGTGACGATTTGGTCAGCGGGGATGAACGCCTTCTCTCCAGTGTCGCGTCGGGCGACCTCCACAGTGCCGTTTTCGGCATCGCGCGGGCCGATGGCCAAACGCACAGGAACGCCCTTGAGCTCGTACTCGGCAAACTTCCAACCAGAACGCTTGGTGTCGTCGTCGTCGAGCTTCACGCGGAGGCCCGTCGCCTTGAGATCATCGCGCAGCTTTTCGCAGGCGGTGTTGACCACCTCATTGGCTTCTCCTCCTTTTTGGATGGGCACGATCACGGCCTCGATGGGGGCCAACTTTGGCGGCACCACGAGGCCTTTGTCGTCGCTGTGCGTCATGATCAGCGCGCCCATCAAACGGGTGGAGACGCCCCAGCTGGAAGCCCAAACGAATTCCTTTCCACCCTCCTTGGTGGCGTAGGTCACGTCAAAGGCCTTGGCAAAGTTCTGTCCGAGGAAGTGGCTCGTGCCAGCCTGCAGCGCTTTGCCGTCTTGCATCATGGCCTCGATGCAGAAAGTGTCGTCGGCGCCGGCAAACCGCTCGCTTTCGGACTTCACGCCACGCACCACTGGCATGGCCATCCAGCCCTCGGCAAAGTCCGCATAGACATGCAGCATCTTCTCCGCTTCTTCCATCGCTTCGGCCTTGGTGGCGTGGGCGGTGTGGCCCTCTTGCCACAGGAATTCAGTGGTGCGCAGGAAGAGGCGTGTGCGCATCTCCCAGCGGACCACATTGGCCCATTGATTGACCAGCAAAGGCAAGTCGCGATAGCTCTGGATCCAGTTTTTGTAGGTCTTCCAAATGATGGTTTCCGAGGTAGGGCGCACGATGAGCTCCTCCTCGAGTTTCGCCTCGGGGTCCACAATCACGCCCTCTCCATCGGGGTCGTTCTTGAGGCGGTAGTGGGTCACCACCGCGCACTCCTTGGCAAAGCCTTCGACGTGTGCCGCTTCCTTGCTGAGGTAGCTTTTGGGGATGAACAGCGGGAAGTAAGCGTTCACGTGACCGGTGTCCTTGAACTTGCCGTCCAACACCTCTTTCATGCGCTCCCAAATCGCGAAACCGTATGGCTTGATGACCATGCACCCCTTCACATCGCTGTGCTGGGCAAGGTCCGCCTCGACGACGATCTCGTTGTACCACTTGGAATAATCCTGTTCTCTGGAAGTCAGCTTCGCCATGTCTTGTTTTTGGTACGGTGTTTGCTCTTACAAACATCGAGGCGCGAAAATACGCCACCCATCGTGGTCAACCGAGCCCTCAACATATTGTCACTCCGGTCATTCACCGTAATTTACATCCATCGATGAACGTACTCCGTCTTTCTCTCCTCGCTGCACTCCCGCTTTGGCTGGCCTCCTGCTCCACAGGCATTGATCTCATTGGTGACCGCCAACTGGAATCGGACGAATTCTACCTCGCCGGTGGTGAACCACATACAGGTGATGAAGCGATTGATGATGCCCGATATGGGCAATGGATGGATGAGGTTGATGAGTTCAACGACGGTGACTTTGACGATCCCTATGCAGGAAACTATTCTGGCCGGTCGAACAGCCAATTGTGGAACCGATACACTCCAGGCTGGTCCAGCGGACTGACTTCCAGCTTTGGCAATCCCTATGGCTACGGCAATCCCTACGGCTCGTTTGGTATGGGTACCGGTGGATTTGGAAACCCATACGGTATGGGCAACAACAACATGGCGTTTATGAATGGCTACGACGCTTGGGGCAATCCCATCGGTGGATTTGGCAATTCAGGATTTGGCTACGGCAACCCCTATGGAATGGGCGGTTTTGGAGGCAACGGCTGGGGCTATGACCCTTGGGGTGGCGGTTACTGGGGCACCCCTGGCAACGGATACTTCGGCGGGTCCGGTTATGGATACCACCCTTACTATGGCAACTTGGGCGCTTACGGCAACGGTTGGTGTGGCAATGGTACCAGCGGCACTGGAGGTGGTGTGATCACCTTTACTCCGCCCCGCCCACGCCCCAGTTTGGGTCAATTCACTGGCGTGTCCAACGGTGCCGGTGCTGGCAGTGGTGGTCAGGCGGACGGTTCATTCGATGGCTCAGGTGTTTCCTCAGGAAACCAACCCGCTGTTTCTCGCACGACTGACCGGGCCAACGCCGACAGCAAGCGTGAGCAAAACCGCAAACTGCGCGCTGAGCAACAACAATTGCGCAGTGAACGGGAAGCGGCAGAGCGCAGGGCATTGGAGCGTCAGCGACAATCCCGCAACAGCCAACGTCTTGCCCAACAGCAACGGCGTGAAACCCGCAAGACAGAGCGTCAGGACAATGGGGACAACGGAAACCGTTCGGGCATTCAACGCACCGAGGAGAACTCCAGATCATCTTCCCCACGCCAACAGTGGAATTCTCCCGCCAAGGAGAACAACACCAGCGCTCCGAGTCCCAGCCGGGGGTCCACCCGTCCGGCGCAACAAAACAACACCAGGCCCAGTGCCCCGCGCCCCTCGAACAGCCGCTCAGGCTCGAGCCGTGGTGGCCGGGGAGGCTGATCTACCAGCGCTAACATCATGATGATCAATTGTAAAAGAGGACTGGCCGTTCTCCTGGTGTTTTGTGCCCAATGGGGAGCTGCCCAAGGCTTGGCGGACGTCATGCAATACAGCCGTCAAGATCCACTTGGGTCCGCTCGGTCCATGGGCATGGGGGGCGCAATGACCGCGTTGGGTGCCGACCTTGGCGCCATCTGGTCCAACCCTGCTGGACTGGGGATGTACAGGTCGAGCGACCTCTCTTTCAGTGTCGCTCCTGGTGCTGGCGGGGCCAGCACCAACTACCTCGGCAACCAAAGCGTAACCGCTGAGCCCCACCTCATCGTCGGTCAACTCGGTGTAGCCCTGACCATGCCCATGCTGAGTGCCGACTTCAAACGGGGAACTTTTGCCATTGGCTACACCCCATTGAATGACTTCCACCAAAGGGCGGAGTGGTCCGGTGAAACCGAAGGCAACAGCATCACCCAACAATTCGCACAGCAGGCCAACGGCACCGCTTTTGACAGCCTGTGGTACTATCATCCGTTCGATGCTGAGCTCGCTTGGTACACCTACATGATCGACACTGTAGCGGGTTCTGACGATGCCTACTCGCCCGCCTATTCATCTGATCAAGTGCGCCAAGAATTGCGCAGAGACCGCACGGGCAGAATGGGCGAAACCACGATCGCTTTTGGCACAAGCTACCGGGACCAATTGCACATTGGCTGCTCTGCAGGAATTGTGTCTGCGGAGATGAACCGTGTGGACGTGTACCGCGAAATCAAAACTTCTGGGCCTTCACCGCTGCAAGAACTGACATTCAACGATCGGCTCGATGTTTCGGGATCTGGCGCATACTGGGCTTTTGGCCTGATTCTCCAACCCCAAAAGATGCCATTCCGTCTGGGATGGAGCTACCGGAGTGGCACGGTGCTCAGCATTGAAGACTTCTACCAGGTCGATGCTTCAGCGACGTTCGCAGGCAGCGGAACGTTTGCAGCGGAAAGCCCCAGCAGCTTCGTGGAATACAAGGTTCGAACGCCCCGCAGGCACCAGCTGGGCTTGAGCTGGACGTTCGGGAAGTTGGCCGTTTTGAGCCTCGACTATGCCCAAACGGACTTCGCCAAAGCCGACTTCACCTCTGATGACTTCTACGTTGAGGATGTAGAAGCGATCCAAGACGACATTGAAGACGAATTCAAGCTGGAGCAACAGTACCGTTTCGGTCTGGAGATCAGGGCTGAGGAAGAGTGGCGGATTCGCCTCGGTGGCGGATGGCGCTCCATGGCGGCTGCGCCCATCACGAACGGATTTGGAGACAGCAATGGCGCCATCATCGAAGGCAGCGCCACCATGGGCCACGCTGCATTGGGAGCTGAATACCGCACCGAAACGTGGTACGCAGGGGCGACTTACCGCCACAGCTCCACAGCAGATGGACGCAAGCTCTACGGCCTCGGCCCAGAGGTCGCCACCGGGCGCACAGGATTGGGCCTGCTCATGCTGACCATTGGGGCGCGGTATTGACCGCGCATCACTTGTTTTAATAAAGAAGTCCGCCTTCGGGCAGGTGAACAGCCCGATCAGGCCTTGGCCTTCTTGAGCTTCTTCTGAACCGCCTTCTGCATCTTCTCTGCCTCTTCTACCGCGAGCTCCTCGTCTACGAGGATGCGGCCACTGTGCTCGTCGACGATGATGCGCTTGCGGGCGCTCACATCGAGAATGCGCTGTGGTGGAATCTTGATGAAGCTGCCTGCACTGGCCTCACGCTCGATGGGCACAACGGCCATGCCGTTTTTGGCGCCACCGCGAATCCGCAAGTAGGCCTTGAGCAAGCGGTCGTCGATGCTCTCTGCCATCTCGCCGCTCATGCTGTTGAGGACTTCCTCCTCGGCACGGGTCTCAGCGATGATTTCGTCGAGCTCAGCGCGCTTGGTTTCCAAATCGGCTGATCGGCTGTCAAACTTGGTCTGTACCTCCTCTATGATTTCTCCTTTCTGCTCGAGCTGGGCTTCCGCCTCGCGGATGCGCTTCTCTGAAAGTTGAATCTCCAGACTCTGGTACTCGATCTCTTTGTTGAGCGACTCGAACTCCCGGTTGTTCCGGACGCTGTTCTGCTGCTCTTCAAAACGCTTGATCGCGGCACCAGAATCGATGATGGATTCTTTGCGCTCGTGAATCTTGGCTTTGGTGCCATCGGATTCGGCTTTCAGCCGCTCCAAGCGGGACTCAAGTCCTGCCAATTCATCTTCGAGGTCTTCGACTTCGAGGGGCAGCTCACCGCGAACGACACGCAACCGGTCAATGCGGCTGTCGATCAATTGGAGGTCATAAAGCGCCCTGAGCTTTTCCTCTGCGCTCGTGGCTTTGGTCTTCTTGGCCATCAGGATACGTGAATGGGGTTGGTTCGAACTTCCGACAAAAGGACTGCGAAATTAGGGAATCCATGCTTGAAGTCAGCCAATTGATCCACAAGCCATTGCGATATTCCACTTTCGGCCTCAGCGTGACCAATGTCTGCAATGGTGATCCGCCCTTCGGCACCAAAGAATTCGTGGTATTTGAAGTCGGAAGAAAGAAATACATCTGCTCCTGCGCGCATGGCATCTGGAAGCAAAAAACTGCCTGTTCCACCGCACAAGGCCACCTTCCGAATCGCCTTTTTCGGCGGATTTGTGTGTCGGATGATGGGGGCGTGGAAGGCCGATTTTACGCGCTCCACGAAATCCGACCAAGCCACAGGCTCAGCGAAGGTGCCCACCCCTCCGCTGCCTGCTGTGGGGTGAACGTTGTCGAGCATGACCACATCGTGGGCCACCTCTTCATAAGGGTGAGCCGATTTCATGGCGGCGATCACCTTGCGAACGTTCCAGCGCTCCACCACCATTTCAATCCGGGTTTCTTCCTCGGTGTGGCGCTTGCCAAGCTCTCCCACAAATGGGTGGGCGCCGTTGCCGGCCCTGAAGGTCCCTTGGCCGATCTGATTGAAACTGCATTCATCGTATTGACCAATCTGTCCACCTCCGGACATAAACATGGCTTCTCGCACGGGTTCCGCATGTCCGCTGGGAACGAAGGTGGAGATTTTGGCCAGTGTTTCTGATGCCGGGCGGAGCACTTCCATCCCTTGCAGCCCCAATTTGCGGCACATCATCGCGTTGACACCATGGGCCACATTGTCCAGGTTGGTGTGAATGGCATACAGGCCAATTCCCGCCCGCAAAGCCGCCATTACCGTGCGTTCTACTTGGTTTTTACCGGTTAGACTGCGCAGGGGTTTGAAGACGATGGGATGGTGGGATACAATCAACCCTGCTCCGATAGACTTGGCCTCCTCCACGACCTCTTCGGTCACATCCAAAGACACCAGCACCTTTTGAATTTCCGTTTGGGGCTCTCCCACGAGCAGCCCGCTGTTGTCATAATCCTCTTGCAACGCCGGAGGGGCAATGCGCTCCAAAACGTCGATGATGTGTTGAATCTGTGGCATGGTATGTTTTTCTGATGCCTGATGAAGGGCAATCGGCTGCAATGTGGCAATTTCGCCAACGATGGCCATTTCCCCTGCATCCAAGTCCATTCAAGGCTCCATCGGCACCATTCCGGTGTCGTTGCGCGACCGTTGGTGGTGGGCCCCCTTGGCCCTGGCCTTTAAAACCGCCATCAGGTTGAGGCATTGGGCGTATGACATCGGCATCAAGCGCTCCAAGAACGGAGCACTTCCTGCCATTGTCCTGGGCAACATCACCGTTGGTGGAACGGGCAAAACCCCGCACGTCATCGCCTTGCTCCAAGCGCTCTCAGCGTCAGACTCCAACCGCAAGTGGGCCATTTTGTCGCGCGGATATGGCCGCCAAACCAAGGGGTACCTCCAAGTGGACCGGGCAGGAAGCCCCGAAGAATTTGGCGACGAGCCCCTTGAGTTGGCCCGGAAGTTTCCCGGTGTGCATGTGGCGGTTTCTGAAGACAGGCTTGCCGGCCTGCAGGCCTTGAAAGACCAAGGACTTGCAGATGCTGTGATTCTGGATGACGGATTTCAACACCGCAAACTCTCTCCCGCTTACAGCATCGTTCTTGTGGACGCCACTCAGCCAGTAGACCGGGATTACTTTTTGCCCCGCGGAAGGCTGAGGGATTTAAACGAACGGCTGCAGGCCGCACAAGCGATTGTCATCACACGATGTCCTGACGCCCTCACCAAAGGCGACCTGCGCCTCTGGCGGCACCGGCTGCAGTTGAAACCCGATCAGCTGCTGCTGCACTCTGGCACCATGGTGGAGGGATTGCGGGACCTCCGCACGAAGCGATATGCAGGCTGGCCACGCAAGTGCATCGCTATATCGGGCATTGCCCATCCGGCACAATTTGAAGCGAGCCTCGCCCGAAACTGCAAGGTCATCCAGCATTTTTCATATCCTGACCACCACGCATTCACACCAGAGGAAGTTCAGGAGTGGTGCACGGCGATTGCAGGTGACCCTGCCCTTGAAGCTGTCATCACCACCGAAAAGGACGCCGCCAGACTGCGCAGCATGTCATTGCCTGAGGACCTCAAAATCCTCGTCATGGGCATGCAAGTGAAGTGGTGGGACGAGGATGCCCTGCATGCACTGTTGACTTCCATCGACAAGCGGGTTGACGCTTCGGCACCTGTCTCTGATATTTGAACCATGGTCCCATTTCCATTTCGCGCGGGCAGTCTTCCGGCCGCATTGCCACTTTTGCTCATTGGCAGTCTGCTTGTCGCAGGCTGCTCTGGCCCCTCGGGTGGCATATCCGGTCACATCAAAGGCGCTGAAGACGCACCTGTTCGCATCTCCAGCTTGGGTCCCAGAGGATTTGTGGACATCGACACCGTGCAGGCTGATGGGGCCGGACACTTCTCCATTCCCCCAGTGGCGCTGGGTGGCCTGGCGTTGGACGTGTACAAAGTCAACGTAGGTGAAGGGCATTTCTTTGTGATTGCCGACTCGTTGTCCTCCTTGCAAGTGGAGGGACAGCTTCCCGAGAAGGCTGGCCTCATCACGGATATGGAGGTACAAGGGGATGTCTGGACGTCCGGATTCACTGAATTCATCGCGGCGGTGGTGCTCCGTCAAGACTCGATGACGTCTGCGAAGATTGAAGCGAGCCAAGGCCAAACACCCGAAGCGCAAATCGAAGGAAAACGGCGCTACGACGAATTGCAGGAGCGCCAAGCCAACTATATCCGGAAAACGGTGCGCAGCCACAAGACCGACCCCATTGGGCTGATGGCATTGGAGCACCTGAACTTGGTGGCAGACCGCCCGCTCGCCCAACAGGTCATCGACAGCACGCGCACACTCATGGGCCACAGCATGGCCCACCGGAACTTATCTCAGCGCGTGGCCAAGCAGCGGAAGCCACAGCAATCCGCCCGCAGGAACGACCTCATCAAGCCTGGCATGCCCATGCCAGACATTGAACTGGAAGACCCCAACGGCAAAACCCGCGCCCTTTCAGACTTGAGGGGCAAAGTGGTCTTGGTCGACTTTTGGGCCAGTTGGTGCGGACCTTGTCGGCGCGAGAACCCCAATGTGGTGCGCGCCTGGAAGGAATACAAAGACCAGGGATTCGAAGTCTTCTCTGTATCGCTCGACAAAGACGTCAAGAAGTGGCAGCGGGCCATCGATCAAGACGGGCTGATCTGGTCCAACCACATCAGTGATTTGCGCGGGTGGAGCAGCGTCGCCACGCAACGCTACGGCATCAGCAGCATCCCCCACGCCATCCTGATCGATAAAGACGGCACCGTTGTCGCCACCCACCTGCGCGGTGCGCAATTGGAAACCGAACTTCAGCGGTTGCTCTGAGCCCCCTTTCTGTGGCCCTTCACTTCGCTTCTGACCTGCATTTGGGTGCTCCTGACGCCGCTTCCTCTAGGGAGCGCGAACGGATGTTCTTGGCATGGCTCGAAGAGGTGGGCCGTAAGGGCGATGCCCTGCATCTGGTAGGTGACCTTATCGACTTTTGGTTTGAGTGGCGCCATGTTGTCCCTAAGGGATCTGTGCGTCTTCTGGGCAAAGTGGCAGAACTGGTCGATGGCGGACTCGACGTCCATTGGCACTTGGGAAACCACGACATGTGGACCCGGGGCTACCTCTCCGATGAGCTGGGCGTGCAAGTGCATGCCGATCCCATCGAGGTGCTGCATGCCGGTCAACGTTACTTGGTCGGTCATGGCGATGGCCTGGGGCCCGGAGACCGCAAATACAAGGCGCTCAAGAGGCTGTTTCGACACCCTGCTGCACGCTGGGCTTTTGCCCGTCTTCATCCCGACACCGCCTTTGGCATCGGCGCGCGCATGAGCCGCGACAGCCGCGCTGCAACTGCTGAAGCCGAGGCCCGTTTCGATGGTCCCGAAGGAGAATGGCTGCTGCACCATTGTAGGGCTGTCTTGGAGCAGGAACACTATGACGGATTCATCTTTGGACACCGCCACCTCCCCCTCGATCTCGAGGTGGTCACAGCCGACGGCACCAAGACCTCCCGCTACCTGAACTGCGGCGACTGGATCTCGCACCGCAGCTACGTCACGGTGGACCAAGATGGCGCCCACCTGCGCTATTGGAAACCTTGACCCAACACCCCTAAAAAAAACACCGCCGCAATCCCTGGGGACGCGGCGGCGCTTCAAATGTGTCGCAAAGCGATCAGTGGACGATCACTTGTGTGCTCTCCATCTGCGCTCCTTCCTGAGCGGATACGATGTACAATCCTGGCGCCAAGTCTCCAACGGAGATGCGCACCTGCCCACCCGTTGTCGCTTGAGGTGAAACTGTCCGAACAGGACGTCCATTCACGTCGAAGATGCGCAAGGTTGGCTGGAACCAGCCAGCGCCCAACTTGACGGTAATGTCCTCACCTGTGGCAGGGTTGGGGTATACGAGGATGTTGCGTTGGTCAACCGCTTCGGCGAAGGACACTTCTTCTGTTCCGAGGTAGGTGTCGCTGCGGAAAATTCCGCGGCCGTGGGTACCGGCATAGATGGCGCCATTGTTGGTCACCTGAGACCACTCCGTTGGCATGTGCCACTGCTGCTCCATTGAGAACACTGGGCTTGCAACACCATCTGCGGTCGTCACCATACCCAGGTTTTCTACAGTCCAATTGTCTCCGCCATCGGTGGTTTGCCACACGCCGTGCTCCGTGCCGATCAAGATGGTGTTCCCAGAAGGGTCACCTTGGTCAATCACCACGTCATAGACGGGCATCTTCACAAAGTCATTGGTACCGGAGAACCAGATGTTGTCCCAATCGGGGTTGTCATCCAATGCGTTGAACGTCTCTTGGACCTTACCTCCGCTCACTGAGCCGTAGCCTCCAACCGTAGCCACAACGTGGTTGGGATCGTTGACATCCACAGCCACACCCGTCACCACGGTTCCAGTCGCCATGATTTGAGTGCGGGTCACTTCCTCTGCGGTTTCACATGAACCATCGTGCTTCCACAGGTCGTTCAAACCGCTGTAACGGTAAAGCTTGGAGTCCCAACCGGCTACGAAGATGTGGTTGCCCGCCTCAGGGTGCTCTCCTGCAGCAAACTCAATGCCTTTGGCACCTCCTCCAGCGGGTGCATCACCCAAACGGAACCAGCGTGGCTGGGCGTTGAAGTTCAAACCGTTGCGCGTCATCCACAGTCCACCGCTGCCAGAGAAGCTCATGACGGTCATGGTCGTGTAGGGGTCGGTGACCTCGATGACCTCATGTACGTCGTACAGCGTGTCTGCAGCGTAATTCCATGTGGTGTCGCAAATGGTCACAATGGAGGTGTCTCCCTCTTCTACGATCTCAACGTCATCGCAATCGAAAATCACCGTCAAATCTTGGGAATCGAGCCATGGATATTCGGTGTTTTCGACAGGCCCCGTCTCAGAGATGATTTCCGGACGAACCAAAACATCCCAGTAGCGCAATGGCGCTTCCAGTGTGTATTCGAAAGGACGGTTCAGGTTTGCAGTCTCCATCGTAAACGTGCTGTCTTCGATGGTCTCATCGTATGGATTGACCAAGGACACCGTCATGCCGCTGTTCTCGTCATTGAAGTCCTCATAGAGGTTCATGCAAGTGTAGAACGAGGTTTGCACCTCGTCTGCGATCAAATCGACGATGCACTCGTCCCAGAAGGACCCTGCATCTGTGAAGGCAGAACCTTGCTGGTAAAAGCCGCGGCCGAGCACACCGTTCTGAGATGTGGCGAAGAAGGGCACGCCTTCTTGAAGGCCTGTCGCTTGGGACATGGCACAGTCGAATCCATCACCTCCAAAGACATCGGCAGCGTCCATGTCATTGAAGAAGGCGCCATTGCCAGGAATCAAAGAAGTGCCGTTGTCTTGGGAACCTCCCATAACCTCGCTCGTTGGACCGTAAGCGATGCCGTAGAACTGGGTCAACTGCAGGCCACGGTTACAAGCGGTGTAAGTCACACCACCGTTCTCGCTGCGGAAGATGCCGCCATCACCCGCCACATACATCGTGCCTCCTGGGGTGAAGATGATCTCGTGAACGTCAGCGTGGACGTAGAATGGATTGGATGGACCGCCGCCCATAGAGGCAGCTTGCTCTGCTTGGTAGGATGGACCGCACTTCCACAGGGCTTGACCGCCTACGAATGCCAATTCCGGATTTCCTTTTTGGACGCCCAAGGCCAAGTCGTAACGCGCTTGGTTGTTGGTGGGGCAGATGTCATATCCATCCACTCCTGATGGCCAGATCTCGTCCCATGTGATGCCGCCATCAGCACTGTGGAAGACCCCTCCAAACTGAGACCCTGTAGTGGCCAGCAAGGCAAAAGCGCTTTGTGTATCGTCAGGACTGATGGCCACACGACAGCGTCCGAACCCTTGGGTAATGGTGGGGTCGTTGGGGCTGCCCGATACGGTTTCTACAGTAGCAAAGTCTGTGCTGCGGTACACCCTGCCATTGGATGTTGAAATCAACATGTAGCTCCCATCGGTGGCGATTTCAATGTCTTGGACGGATGTCGAACCTGCAATGCCAGAAATAACATCTTCCTCAACATTTCCATTCTCGATGTAGCCCAAACCCTGGAGTCCACCATACCAAACACGAGATGCAACATTGGGGTCAGCTACAAGCGCGTCGGTGGCGCTCCAATCTCCCCCGTTGAACAACCCTGGGTCTGTTCCTTCTACCCGGTTCCAACTTTCGCCCATGTCCGTGGAGCGGTAAATGCCGTCGCCGCGGAATCCTGAACCTCCAACTCCACTCACTCCATCGAAAAGGGTTCCTGTACCTACATACAAATCGCCGTTGCCGGCCATGGCAATCGATCCAACCATGGCAGCGGGGAAGCTTGAAACGCGCTCCCAGTTGTCGCCCTTGTTCCAGGAGCGCCAAAGGCCACCACTGACACCACCCGTAAGGAGCTGAAGCTCATTGACGGCCAAAATGCAGCGGGTTCGTCCACCTACGTTGTCCGGCCCCATGGCATTCCAATAATGCGCAGAGGATCCGCGGTTCGCCGATTGCGCGGCTGAGATTTGACGTGTCCGTTCTCCGAGCTGACGAAGACCTTCGTGGTTCATTTCGCCTGTTTCGATGTCGGCGCGCAGGGCCAACATCAATTGCTCCATGCCGGTGGCATCGGCCACAGGCTCAGCTGACTCAGTGGTGCGCGGCTTGTAATCAGCACGTTCAACCGAAGTGCTTTGGAGGACGGCCAATGCGCAGAGGCTAAAGGCAATGGCGGACAGGAAGACAGTATTCTTCATTGTGGATCGGTTCCCTTCGTAAGAAGGCGGAATTTAATGCATGAACACCACCTAAGCGGAATGGGTTCGACAAGTGTGCATATGCGGCACCGAAAAGGGCATGAATCAGCCCTTTCAGCGCTCAGACGACGTGCTTCTCGGCGTGGTAGCTCGACCGCACCAGCGGCCCACTTTCCACAAACATGAAGCCCATGGCGAGTCCTTCTTCTCTCAAACTGGCGAAAACATCCGGGTGAACGAATTCGGCCACCGGCAAGTGCTTGGGCGTGGGCTGCAGGTATTGACCCAAAGTGAGCACCTGACAATCTACTGAGCGCAGGTCCTCCATGGTTTCTCGGACTTCTTGGACGGTTTCACCCAAACCGAGCATCACCCCGCTTTTGGTCCGAATGCCCGCTTTGCGCAAACGCATGAGCACCTCCAGACTGCGGTCGTACTTGGCCTGTATCCGCACTTGCTTGGTCAAACGGCGCACAGTCTCAAGGTTGTGAGACACCACTTCGGGAGCGACATTGATGATCTTCTGCAGGTTCTCCCATTTCCCTGCGAAATCTGGAATCAACGTTTCCATGGTCGTCCCCGGACTCTGCTGTCGGATGGCCCGCACCGTTTGGGCCCAAATTTCCGCCCCTCCATCTGCCAGGTCATCGCGGTCCACCGAGGTGATCACGGCGTGTTTGACCTCCATCAGCTTTACACTGTTGGCCACGCGGCCGGGCTCGAAAGGGTCAGCTTCTTCCGGACGCCCCGTCGACACATTGCAAAAACCACACGACCGGGTGCAGACATTTCCCAGAATCATAAAAGTGGCTGTGCCCTCGCCCCAGCACTCTCCCATATTGGGGCAATTGCCACTCTCGCAAATGGTGTGGAGCTTGTGCTCACTGACCAATCCGCGCACTTTGCGGTACGCTTCGCCAGTTGGCAATTTCACCTTGAGCCAAGGTGGTTTGGTCCGTCGCATGGGCTTGTCGGAACCAGCAGGAGGTGGCGTAGCCTGGGTCATGTTTTGAATTTCTGTCGACCGAGTGTCCAATGGGCGAACAAGGTCAAATAGAACCGATCATTTTGGCCGAATTCTTCGGCCATGATCACAACTCGGTTGAGGAAGGCATCCACTTGAATGCCCACAGACAATGTCCGCAACGTCTCTCGTTCCCTGCCATACTCGAAGTCCGCAGCTGCCCTGAAATATCCTCCGGGGTGCGGCGTCAGTTCAAGGATGCCGTTCATGGCTCCCGCCCGGCCATAAATGTCGTCCGTGCCGTGTTCCGAAGGGTCGTATCGCTGCGTCAGCAAATAGGTGTAGGGAATTTGAGGGTAGCCAATCTCGAGGTAGATGGGTTTGGTCAACCCCAAGGCGGCTCCAAAAGAGTAATGCCAACCCACCGACACGCCACCGTTGCGCAACTTGGGGGAAGCTACAGTCCTCTTGCCCCAACCGAGGCGGAGTATGTACAGTGCATTGACTTTGCCAAACACATAGCTTCTGGCCTGGTCATACGCCGGATTGAAGCTCCTGACTTCCTTGGCGTGCTTCATGCTGGTGAACCCAACGGACCAAGTACTCAATTTCCCTACACCTCGGTATGTGCCGCGTTCCATTAGCCCTCCCATTCCTCTGGTGTGCAAGGAAATGCCGGCCTCATATCGGTGGGTAAATACCGTGTTGGGTGCGTCTTCTCCTGCTCCAGTGCCTGCGGAGTTTTGGCTCTGGGCATCGCCCACCGTCATGGTCGCGGCCATGAGCACCACCAACCTCACAGCACGGCGCACAAACGCCGCGTTGAGTTTTGGAGATGTGGAACAGGGTGACACCATCTTGAACTTACGAAATTAGCGCACGATGAAGTACGCCCTCTCCTATCCTGAACCCCTCAGAACGCATGCGGTTCACCAAGGCAACCGCCAAATTCTGTTGACCGATGCCCCGACGGACAACGGTGGACGCGGTGAAGCCTACTCTCCAACGGACCTCGTAGCTGTCGGTTTGGCCAGTTGCATCATGACCATTCTGGGGCTGAGGGCTTCTTCGCGATCGTTGGAAATCCAAGGCATGAGCGCCGAGGTTGAAAAACAAATGAGCCCACAACCGAGACGCGTTGGACGCATCTCGGTGGGGCTCACTGTTGAATTGTTAGGAGGCGATGAAAACGACCGGGAATGGCTGCGCAAAGAAGCGCTCGCTTGCCCGGTGGCTTTATCCCTGCACCCGGAACTCGATCAGGATGTGACCATCACATTTACCTGACCAAGTCTCGTGTGAAGGGCTGTCAGGGACTGTCTGGACATTCTGTTTCGCCCGTAGCGGACGTCTCAAATTCCACGCCATTGTAGGCGTCACAGTACTGATAGGACATTGAGCAGCTGCCCAGTCCGAGGCTAAGAAGGAGGGCGAATGCCCAGATTTTGAAGTTCTTCATGATGGGTTGATGGGTGGGTTCGTGAAGGACACATTTGACCATACGCACGGAATTCCAATAGGGTTACGTTTTGCTGTGCCAACTTGCCGTCGCATTGCTACACCATCGTTCCAACCGCTTTTACAGAAGTCCAAATGGGCTTGCCTCTGCATGCAGGACGAGGCCGTGCGTTCTTTTGGGTGGCATTCCTGTGCTGTGGGGCTTGGTCCTTGTGCTGTCCGGATGCCAATCCGTTTCGCCTTTGGGCAGCAACCAACAGCAACCCTATCAATGGGACAACCTGACCCATCACCCTTCATTTGTATGGCACCGTTGTAGCCCTGACTCTGCAGCTGTTTTTGTCCGTTTGCCAGCCCATGAGCCGCTGCACCTCAGAGAAAACCGAGACCAACCTTTTGGCTTTGCACTTCAGCTAGATTTGGCCATTCAGCCCCTTGATGATGCACCTGCGGACTCTGTGTGGAATGCCCAGTCCTTGAGGCACAGCTATCAATGGACAGGAAAGGCCGACCCCGATCAATCCGAACTCACCGCACGGTTTAGCTTTCCTCTGGCACCTGGACGGTACAGGATTTCTCAATCGTTGTCAGATTTGCACCGCGGATCCGTGGTGCGCAGTGCCACCCTGTTGGATGGCCGCTCCGTCGATGCACCAGCCCGCTCACTGGCCTTTGACCCTTCCACAGGCCAGCCCGCCTGGAATGGCCAACTGAAAGCCGGTCAACTGGCGGGGATTTTGATTCCACCTGACTTGTCTGATGGCCAATGGATGCGCAGCACCTTGCCCCCGGTTGACTCCTTTCCCAGCGCACCATTTTTGGACCGGTCACCGCGGCCCATCCTTTTTCCTGAGCCGGCAGATTCACGCTTCCCATCGCCTGTCGATGCAGGCTTGACTGCACTCCCCCCGGGCGATTGGACGGGATGGGGCGTGTTGCTTTGGGAGGCTGAACCGGGGCTGCACCGATGGACTGTGCAAGGCAGCCTCCGTCACATCACACTGCCTGCAAGGCGTGCCCACTTCCCGGCCATGCGCGATGTTCCAGAGATGATACGCGCAACGCGGTACATCGCCACGCGGGACGAATACCGCAACATGCGCGAGGCGCGAAACCCCAAAGTTGCACTCGACAACTTCTGGCTTCAATTCGCCGGCAATCCCGAACAAGCCCGAGAGCTCATCAGGACTTATTACGGGCGGATCCACGACGCCAATGTGTTTTTCAGCGGACTTAAAGAAGGGTGGTCCACAGACCGCGGAATGGTCTATGTGGTGTTCGGACACCCCGACCGGACCCGAAGAGACCGCTATGGTGAAACCTGGGTCTTCGGGGAGGAAGGCGATGTCAATGCGCTCATATTTCGTTTTTCGAACAGGGCGTCAGGCGACGACTTTAATGTGTATCAACTCGAGCGCTACCCCGGTTTTCGCAGTCCATGGGAGGCGATGGTATCCAGCTGGAGAAGAGGTAAAATCAGAAGGCGATGAACAGAAGACCCCGAAAAGAAGACGACCGCATCATTGGATGGCATCCGGTTCAAGAGGCATTGGATGCTGGCAAAGAATTCGCAAGGGTGTTGCTGCAACGAGACGCGAAAGACGAGCGGACCAAATTGCTGGTCAAGACTTTACGTGACCGCCGCATTCCCATCCAACGTGTGCCACGTGAAAGGCTGGACCGGATCACCAAGAAAAACCACCAGGGCATCGTCGCTTTTGCATCTCCCATCTCCTTCATCGAGCTGGAAGAATTGGTGCAACAGGGCTTTGAGTCGGGAAAACGGGTCATGATAGTGGTCCTCGATGGTGTCACCGACGTGGGCAACCTCGGAGCCATTGCGCGTTCTGCAGAGTGTTTTGGGGCCACTGGTCTTGTGGTGCAAGACCACCATGCCGCTCCAGTCAATGAGGACGCCGTAAAAACCAGTTCAGGGGCACTGCTCAGGCTTCCCGTCGCGCGTGTCAGCGATGTCACAAAAGCCCTGCGCTACATGGGCAAATGCGGCCTTGAACGCATCGGTCTCAGCGAAAAAGCCGACCTGAACATCACCGCTTGCGAGCGTTCAGATGCAGCCTGTTTGGTCTTGGGTGATGAAGAGCTCGGGATTTCCACCACTTCGTGGGCGTTTTGTGATGTGCACGCGACCATACCGATGAGCGGGAGCACCGGTTCACTCAACGTCAGCGTCGCTGCAGGCATCGCACTGCATCACTTTCTGGGCTAAAACGCCCCTGGCGGACCGCACATATTTCCCATGAACGGCGCGGTATCCCCGGTTAATTCCGAGAAAATTTCGATGAGCTGAATTTTTTTTGTCGTTTTTTTATTTGTTTTCGTATATTTGTTTTCTCACCCGGTCGTCGTTTTTCATTGATTGAGCCAAAATCAAAATGAAAACGTTATATGACGCACTTTCGCTACGTTCGCATTCAATCTCGAGACCCTCAAGGTTTCGGGTCTTTTGGTACCCCAATTTCTCGTGTGATGCCTGCACGCTTACTCCTTATAGGATTCCTCCTTTCTACGACTCCCTTCTTTGGGCAGTCGTTCCTTCGCGTCACTTGTGACTCTACCTGCCTTCCCGCTTTCGATTCAGCGCCCGAAGACGTCGCAGTAGACTGTGACGATGTCTTTCCTGACTTGGTCATCCCCAGCG
>JBELBZ010000038.1:0-18415 GCA_042095055.1 Crocinitomicaceae bacterium
GACGGGCTTACTCCCGATTGCCGAGGATGCGCTTCTCGACGCTGCCGTCGGAGTAGATCAGGAAGACCAACTGCTCGGTGACGCGCTCGACCTCTCGGCCGGTCACATCGATCATCTTCACGAGCTCGCGCTCGCCCGCGCCGGTCATCTCTTCCATACCGCTGACATCCTCCACGGTGACGGTGAATTCCGTGCGTGTAGAGAGGCAGGCGTCTGCGGAGGACATTTTCCAATTGTAGTAGAAGTAGTAATACGTGTACTGGTTTTCACCAGTGATGGTGGTGCTGGTGATGCTGGCGAGCCCGCCGATGTCATACGGGTAGTTCACTGCTGCGCCGTTGTCGTCGCGCCACAACAGCGGCTCTTGATTCCCGGAGCGGATTTGATAACCGTCTCCTGCGGGAAGCTCGGCGTTGAGGACGAAGACGTTGAGTCCAGCCGTCAAGACTTGGGTGAAGCTCTCGAAAAGGTTGCCGTCAGGCCCCAGGATTTCGATGGTTTGCACGCTGCCGTCTTCGGAATACACTTCTACCGACTCAAAAAGCACGTCCACATGGACGTCGAAAATGAGCCAGTTTGCATTGTTGGTGTGGTGCTGGCCGTTGGCGAAATCTGGGGCCGACTTTCCGCCGGTCAGGTCGTATTCGCCATTGGAGTTGGCCACCCAGATAGACTGGTCGAGGGGTGCAAGTGGCACGGTGTATTCTGGGCCGATGAACAAGGGGTTTGGTGCGGTTTCGGACTCGAACCAGTGGGCTTCGGTGGAGACGGCAAAGGTGATGGACTCTGTGGTTTGAATGGCCGACTGTGCCGCTGGCGCCTCAATCTCAAAGCAGGAGCCGTCGTCGATGGTGGCCACGTCCGAGTAATTGCACGAAGCGTCGTCTGTACAGCCGATGCAGAACAGGTCGTCGCCTTCACAACCGCCGCATTCATTGAAGCCCAGGCAGGAGCCGTTGTCCTCGAGGGCTGTGGGGTCGTAGTTGCAGGCTTCGGGATCCATGCAGCCGGCATCGCTCATTTCTCCGGACAGTTGCAGCAGGAACAGTCCTTCTTCCATGTGGGTGACGGCGATAATGCCGGAGGCGAAATAGGGATAGTTGGACCAAGTTCCGCTGAATTGCGGCGCGTCGCTGGCGGGATCCACATCGAAAAAGGCCACTTCTTCCAAGGTGCCGGTTTCGATATCGCCTGTGCTGAGTACCCTTAGCCCTGCGCGATAGTTCGATTGGTACACGAGCGTGTCCTTGACATACATGTTGTGGTCGATGGCACTGGATTCAGAGACATAGGTGCCCACGAGTTCTGGCGCGCTCAGGTTGGTGACGTCCCAAATGAAGGAGGTCGTGCCCACACCTATGCTTTGCTCGTCGAGTTCATCGTTGCTGATGAAATAGCGGTGGTCTTCAGTCAACCACCCTTGGTGCGTGTAAAAGGAGTTGTCATACCCGGTGGCACTGATCAGAGCAGGGTCGATGGGGTCCGTTACATCCACGATGGTGACGGTGTTTTCGTTGCAACAGAATGCAATCTCCTTTCCCGAAAAGTTGGCGTCAGGTCCGACGTAGGAAACGACCTGTGCATCGTGGGTGTAGCCATCGCCTGAGAACTCACCGATGAGCTGGGGGTTCAAGGGGTCGTTGATGTCCAAGATGTGCAAGCCTCCATCGAAGGTGTTGGTGCCTACACCATATGCGCGCCCTGTGCTTTCGTTGATGACGATGTTGTGGGCATTGCCCCAACCTGTGTAAAGTGCATCGGCGGTGATGGTTTGGGGTGGGTTGGCGATGGCGCTGAGCTGGGTCAAGTCGACCACTTGCATGCCATGCCCCCCGGCTTCAGCGACGATAAAGGCGTGGTTGTCGTGAACCTTGACGTCGCGCCACAGTGAGCTTGTCGTTTCGGTCGGCAAATCCGCGACAAGGAAGGGATTCAGTGGGTCGGAAATGTTGATGAAGGCGGTTCCGTTGGATCGGCCCAAGAGGACATACTCGCTGCTGTCCACAGGGTCTGTCCAACCCCAGATGTCATTCATGTTGCTGCCTCCGCCCACTTCGTTGCTGGCCATGAAGCCGATGAGGTCGACATTCTCACAGGGGAATCCGCCGGCCAAGCCGTTGACACATGGGGACTGGCCAAATGTTGTCGCTCCTGAAACGAGGAGGAGGAGGAAGGCGGTGAAAAATCTTTGCAGCATGGTGCGAAAATAGGGGGGGGCGTCGCCCTTTGGTGCGTTGGGGTCATGGGTGGGGCTTACTGCGATGATGGGAGCAGAGCTGGCACCTTTTCATTGAGCGCAACAATGACAGCCTTTGCTGTGGTGGATGTTCGGCGCGTTGTGTGTTGGATGTTGAATGGGTTTTCTGTTTCCTCGTGAAGCATGCAACAATTAGAAAGACCTCTGCGTTTTGGAAGCATGAAAAAAGCGGTCGTGTTTTTGGCTTTGCTGTCCAGTTTACCGTCGCTTTTTGCCCAGCAAGAGGGCGTGTTGAAGGTCAATTTGACCGATCCTTTGGCTGGCCGCTACTCCATGGGGTACGAACGCGGAGTTTTGGGCGCGTTTTCAGTGGGGTTGGATGTCGATTACCTGTCTCGGGAAGTGTTCCTCGAGTCGTATCACCCTTGGTATGAGCCGTTGAATACGCAAAAGCAGGGGGTGATCTTCGAGCCACAGCTGCGCTGGTATCCAGGAGGCGAGGCGTTGAAGGGCAGCTATGCCGCAGTGGGTGGTTTTTTCGGCATGGCCCGATACACACCCGCCGAAGGCGGTCTGGACAATGACGATTGGTCCTCTGTGGGTGCTTCAATGCAGTTGGGCCACCAGCTTTCGCTGGGCCGGTTCGTACTCGATGGGTTCATCGGTGGAACCTGGGCTAAGGACGATTACCCCGGACCCTACGTCGAATCAACGGCGCTGTTTCCTCCGCCCCAAGGCTTGCGGTTTACCGGAGGCCTGCGCTTTGGGGTCCGGCTTTAAATGCTGTTGAAGGACCACCTTTTATGGGGTCGGCATTGAAGGGTACTTTGAGCCCATGAAAGCCCGCTTCTTCTCGTCGCCCGTTTCTGCTGCGTTGTGCAGCATGTTGGGCGCTGTGGTCCTGCTGCTCACCCCCCTTTCTTTGTCTTCTCAAACCGATGATTCTGGCATCGGTGCCTTGGAGGAATCGCTTCAGTTCCGGTGTGTTGGACCGTTTCGCGGTGGCCGGTCTGCTGCGGTGACGGGCGTGCCCAATGACCCCATGACCTTTTACATGGGGGCCACCGGAGGTGGCGTCTGGAAGACGTCCAATGGCGGTTCTAGTTGGAAGAACATCAGCGATGGTTTTTTTGGGGGGTCGATGGGTGCCATTGCGGTGAGCGCATCCCACCCTCAAGTGCTGTACGTCGGTGGAGGAGAGGTCACCGTCCGTGGCAACGTGTCGCCAGGAACAGGTGCGTACAAGAGCGTGGATGGAGGCCGCAGTTGGTCGTCCATTGGGCTCGAGAACAGCCGACACATCCCGCGCATTCGCATTCACCCCGACAACCCTGATATCGTGTATGCTGCTGTGCTCGGCGATCTGTTCAAGGACAGCGATGAACGGGGGGTGTACAAATCCACCGATGGCGGAGAAAGCTGGGAGCGTGTGCTGTTTGCCAACGACCGCTCTGGTGCCGTGGACCTTGCATTTGATCCGGTCAACCCCGATGTCCTCTATGCGAGCACTTGGAATGTGCGGCGCACGCCCTATGACTTCTCTTCGGGCGGAGAAGGATCGGCACTGTGGAAGTCCGAGGACGGCGGTGACACTTGGGCCTCGCTGATGCAACAGGAGGGCATGCCGGAAGGACCATTTGGCATCATCGGTGTAACGGTTTCTCCCGTGAACCCGGACCGCGTTTGGGCCATCATGGAAAACGACAACGGGGGCGTCTACCGTTCGGACGATGCTGGTGAGACCTGGAAGCTCACGAATTCCGACCGCAGCCTGCGCCAGCGCGCGTGGTACTACACCCGCATCTACGCCGATACCGAGGATGCCAACAAGGTGTACGTCATGAACGTGGCCTACCACGTGTCGACCGATGGAGGCGTCTCGTTTGAATCGAACTACGCGCCGCACGGCGACCACCACGACCTGTGGATCGCCCCGGACGACGCCGACCGGCTCATCATCGGAGACGATGGTGGTGCGCAAGTGAGCTACGATGCGGGGGCGAGCTGGTCGACTTACCAGAACCAGCCGACGGCCCAGTTCTATCGCGTCACCACCGATGACCACTTTCCGTACCGCATCTACGGGGCGCAACAGGACAACTCGGCCATCCGCATCGATTCTCGCTCGGGCGGGCGGTACATCACGGACGACCACTGGGAATCCACGGCCGGTGGCGAGAGTGCGCACCTGGCGCCGGACCCCACCGACAACGACATCGTTTATGGCGGCAGCTACGGCGGATTCCTGACGCGCTACAACCACGATACAGAAATGAGCCGGGCGATCAATGTTTGGCCCGACAACCCGATGGGCTATGGCGCGGAGGGGATGAAGTACCGCTTCCAGTGGAACTTCCCGGTGTTCTTTTCGCCCCACGATCCACAGAAGGTCTACACGTGTTCTCAATTCTTGCATGCCTCGAGCAACGGCGGAGAAAGCTGGGACATCATTTCGCCGGACCTCACCAAGGGTGAGGCAGAGAAGCTGGTGTCCTCAGGTGGCCCCATCACCAAGGACAACACGGGGGTGGAGTACTACGCGACCATCTTCGCTGCAGCCGAGTCGCCGCTGGAAGAAGGACTACTGTGGTGCGGATCTGATGACGGCCTCCTGCACGTTTCCCGCAATGGCGGTGCCGATTGGATGGACGTAACGCCCAAGGGCCTGCCCGAGGCCACGATGATCAACAGCATCGAAGTGGACCCTCACCGGCCCGGTGGTCTTTATGTGGCGGGCACCCGCTACAAGTTGGGCGATTACGCGCCGTACCTCTACCATACTGCTGACTACGGGCAAACCTGGCGCAAGCTCGTCAAGGGCATCGACGGCGGGCATTTTACCCGCGTCATTCGTGCCGACCGTGAGGTGCCCGGATTGCTTTACGCCGGCACGGAATTCGGGCTCTACATCAGCACGGACGATGGAGCGACCTGGGCGCCGTTCCAGCAGAACCTGCCACAGGTGCCGATCACGGACCTGGCGCTAAAGGACAACGACCTGATTGTGGCCACACAGGGCCGCAGTTTCTGGTTGCTCGACGACCTCGATGTCTTGTGGCAATCGTTGGGAGCGCCACTGTCCGCCGGTGATTTGCGTCTTTTCGAGCCCCATCCGACGGTGGGCTTCGGAGGCGGCAAGGGCGCCGAGGGTGCCACGCAGGGGACCAACCATCCCGCAGGAGTGCGCATCCATTTTTCCGTGCCAGAGGGAGCAGAGCAGGGGGCGCTGACTTTCCGAGACGCAGACGGGATGGTCATTCGCACGTTCTCCACGGATGCAGGGGAGGAGGAGGACAAGCTCCAGTTGGAAGCTGGGCTGCAGCATTTCCATTGGGACTTGCGCTACCCCAAGGCCGACGGTTTCGAAGGGCTCCTGATGTGGTGGGGCAGCCTCGCTGGACCGGTGGCCCCGCCGGGCACCTATGCTGCGGAGCTTGCCGTCGATGGCGATACGCTGTCAACGGCGTTTGAAATCTTGCCAGACCCGCGGGCTGAAGGCAGTGTCGAGGACCTTCAGGCGCGTTTCGATTTCTTGAAATCTGTGCGGGACAAGGTCGATGAGACCCATGATGCGATACGGCACATGCGGGCGATGCGCAGCCAAATTGCGGCACTCTCTGGGCGACTGGATGAGGAAATGCATGCCGAAGTGGTGGCGCTGGGCCAGGCCTTGGACTCTACCATGACCGCCATTGAGGAGGTGCTCTACCAGACCAAGTTGAAGAGCAACCAAGACATGTTGAACTATCCCATTCGGCTCAACAACAAGTTGGCCCACGTCGGCTCTTTGGCGGGCATGGGCCTCTATCGCCCGACGGCTCAGATGATGGGGGTGCGGGACGAGATGACGGCCCTGATTGATGTCCAGCTCGAACGCTGGTATGCCCTGCGCGATGCGGATTTGCCCGCACTCAATGCGGCCATCCGGGCCCACGAAATCGACTTGATCGCGGTTCCAGAGGAGTGATCAACGAAAGATGGTCAGGGTGCCTTGTTTGACCTTGGGGAAGCCCAGCTGGTCGCGGTAGGTCACTTTCCAGTGATAGGTTCCATCGGCCACAAAGTGTGACCCGTCAGCGACTTGACCCAGCCAGGGCTCTGCGGGATCTTCAGTGGACCATAAGAGTGCGCCCCAGCGGTTGCGAATCTCCAACGCATAGGAGGTGACTCCGAGGGCGATGGGCTTCCAGGTATCGTTGACCGCATCACCATTGGGCGTAAACGCCGATGGCGCATGAAAAATGGTGCCATTGACCACCACCTCTGCCGAAGCGGTGGAGGTGCATCCATCGGGACTGATGACGGTCTGAACGATGTCGAAGGAGCCCCCGTCATTGAAGATGTAAGTGCCATCCGCTTGGCCGACGCTGCCGCCGTCGCTCATCCAATAGCTCACTTGGTTGAGGGGGGAGACGAGCGACTCGATGTTGACTTGGGGTTGCAGCAGTTCGACCACGGTGGGATCCACCGTGAAACCCACTTCAGGATTGGGCAGAACAGTGACCGTTTGTGGGATTTCAAAGCTGATGCTGGCTTCGCACGTTCCCAGAGACACGGCCGATACTGTGATTCCAAAGGTGCCGACCTCCTCGTACAAGTGGGAGGGCGCATCTGTGAGGCTGGAAGTGCCATCTCCGAAGGCCCAACTGTAGTCCATGGGAATGGAGGGAGCCGGATCCGCGAAGTTGACGTTGAGGGGAACGCATCCGGTGTCGGGCCAAACCTCGACGGGGAAAGGAGTGAGCACAGGTGGAAGCTCGACGAAGATGGAGTCGACGGTGCTGGCGGTGCAGCCTATTTCGTCGAGGGTCAGGAATACTTCATGCCAGCCGCCGGCGCCGAAGGTCACGTCCGTCGCAGCCAGCCCCTCGGCGGAGGTTGGGACGGCATTTTCAAAAGACCAGCTGTAGGATGCCCCTGCATAGACTGCGCCTTCTGCGGTGAAGGCAAAACTGTTGTCTTCCAGGCATTGGGAGGGTGGCGGTGTGAAGCCGGGGTCGGGGAGGTGGACATCGAGGGTGTAGGCTGCTGAAGACAGCAAGCATTCGAGGCCGGTAAAGGTGACTTCTAGGGTGTAGAGGCCGGCGTTGGCGAGGGCCGCATTGGCGATAAAGGCGGAGGCGGTCGCACCGGTGAATTCTTCCGGACCGGTCCAGCTGTAATTGGCCAGGGATTCGGCCAAGGGGTTGTTCGTGAATTGGGGAACGGTCAAGGTGACATCATCGCCCAAGCAAGTGGTGCCGGTAGGTTCAATCAACACAGGGGGACACACACCTGTCTGTACATCCAGTACTGTCACCCCCTCCACGGGGCAGCCATTGGCATCGACAAGGCCGCTGGCCCCGTCGTTGGTTTGGGCGTTTCCAGAGATGTCTCCTGCGCCATAAATGTTGGCTGCACCGGTGAGGGTCCCATCGCATTGTAGCAGCAAACAATCATCGGTCAGTTGCACTTGGAATTTGAAGGCCACGCTGTCCAAGCCGAGGGGGTCGTTTTGCAAAGTTCCTCCTTGGTTCATGTCGGCTCCAATGCCCACCCGCACGCGGACCATGTCGTCGGCAGCAATGAATTCACCGGGGTCGTCGCCTTCAGCATCCGTCATGGTGCCGGTCAATGGGCCAGAGATCCACTCGAGGCTGCCAGTGACGAAGTCTGTTCTGAGGTCGAGCGTTTCGGTGATATAGACCGCTGTCGCTGCATCGGAGCCCAGGTTCTTTCCCACGACCGTGTATTCTAAAATGTCTCCAGGCTCTGCGACCCCACCATTGATGTCTTCGATGAAGACCGTGGCCCTGAGATCGGGTTCGTAAACATCAATGACAGAGGTGATGACTTGAACGGTGATGGACTCACCCCCTGTGGTCACCCGGATGGATGCATCCGTGGCGTTGTTGGGCAGGAATTCGAAATTGCTGTTGTCTGGCACAAAGACATTGGCGTCATGTCCCAAGGTGTTGTTAAAGGCAGGTTGGCGCCAAGGGTTCATGGTGCCGTTGGTGCTGTGCGTGCTGTTAAAAGCGTTGTTTAGCTCATGGGTGGCGTCGGAGATGTATTCCACGTTACCCGTGCCGTTGAACCCGAGCTGATCGCCACCTGCACCGCGGTCTCCATCGAAGGCCACTACACCCAGCTGCAAGTCTACCGGACCCAGTGGTGGCGTCAAAAAACCGGAGATGGGAACATCCACGACGTTGTTGTTTCCCGATCCGGTGATCATGGCCAGCCCATCGAAGAGCGTGAGGTTGCGCATGGGGGCGAGGGCATCTTCGTAAACGATGACCAGCACCCAACCTCCCCAGCACGAGGACGCTTCGCGGGAGATCACATTGGCGACCGTGTAGCGCGCATTGGTAGGATTTCCCGAGACCCAGTCCGTGATGTCGGCATAGCAGCAATAGTTGCTTACTTGAGAGGCATTGAACTCGATTTCTTGCTCTGCAAAGACGTCGATGTAGGGGTCGGTATCGCTGGCGCGGATCTTGACTTGGTCGCGCATGGCTGCATTGGGAACGAATCCATTTCCCAGCCTTCCAGCCCAATAAAGCCCTGCAAAACTGACCTCAGCACACGGTCCAAGCGCCAAGCTATCAGAAGACGAGCACCACGTATCGGGGTCATTGTCGCCGTCGAAATATTCCATGCTGTGCCCGTTGTTGTTGTCTTGGGGCCAACCCGTGATCGGCATGGCCTGTTGGGCTGCGGTGCACGCCGACCCTGTGCCGCAATACATGGTTGTGTTGGCCAGGAATTGAATGCCGCCGTTTTGCTGGGCTTGGTAGCGTATCTCAAAATCCTCCACGACCTGTGCCTGCGCGTGGCTGCAAAAACATGCCAGTGCAATCAAGCAGCGTGTGATGGATCTGTAGATTCCGGGGGACATCAAATTCAGAACGTCGGCAAGGGCCAGATGGTTGATTGCAATTTCGGGTTTTCTGAACAAGGTTTTGAAGGACTTGGGCTTCTGATTTATAAGTGGGTGGCGTAAATTTCAGCATGACTGATTTTGCGTGCCGTTCAGGAAGGAATCTCCTGAGGATTTCTCTTGCATTGTTAGGGGTTCAATGTGCACTGATGCTGCCGTTGTCATTGGGTGCTTCTCAGCACGAGGTCGTGTTTCGTGTCGACCTGGCTGACCCGGCGTTGGAAGCCGTGGTTGAAGTCGAGGGTGCGGTTCATGCCATGATGGATGGGGCCTGGGGGGCCAAGGAGGTGGCCGTTTTGGTGCCGGCCAGCGTTCCTTTTAGTTATCGTTTTGGCATACCGGCGGGTGTTTTGGGCACAACTTGGGAAGAAGTGCCCGGCAGCTGCGGCATTTCGGGCAGCCGTTCGGCAGCTGCTTCAGCCGATATGACGCTCGAAGTGGTCTGTTTTGGTGGGTGTGAACGGTGCTCAGGTTGCAACGATCCTTTTGCGTTGAATTACAACCCTCTGGCTCATCCTGATTCACCGGAAGGCCTCTGTGTGGGCAATGGTGCAGGAGGATGCACATACCCTCAGGCCAGCAATTTCAATCCTTTGGCGCAATGGGACGATGGTTCATGTGACCTCGAATCGGTGGTTTCGGAATGTCCAGACCACAACGGTGACGGTATGGTTGGAGTGGGTGATATGCTCATTCTGCTTTCTGAATTTGGTGAGGCTTGCGCCACTGTGGCGTCATCGGATGGCAACCCCTTGGAGGATTTGATTCAGCAGCAGATCGATGCCATGAATTGGTCCGAGAAAATTGCCCAGATCCACCGCAATACATTTTGGACCACAGCCGACAATGCGGCGCCACCCATTCCAGGCTTTACCATGTCGGATGGACCCCACGGCGTGCGGTTTGTGGATGCGACGTCTTTTCCCGTGGGATTGGGCATTGCTGCTTCGTGGAACCGATCCCTGGCCTATGAAGTGGGAAGTGCCATGGGGGTAGAGTTTCACGCCTATGGGAAGCACCAGCAGTTGGGTCCAGCGCTCGACCTGTGCCGCGACCCCCGCAATGGCCGCAGTCCTGAGACAGGAGGCGAGGACCCTTTCCTCGTCGCCCATTTGAATGTCGAGGTGGTCAAAGGCATACAGAAACAACCCGTGATTGCGACCATCAAGCATTTCAACGGGGTCAACAAACAGGAAAACCGGCACAATGTGAACCACACCATGAGCCAGCGGCAGTTGATGGAGCACTACGGATACAACTTTCGCCGTGTGATGCAGGATGCCGGCGCGATGTCGGTGATGAATGCCTACAACTTGGTGAACGGCCACAAGGCTGCAGAAAACGACAACCTGCTCAACGGCATTCTCAAGGGACGCTGGGGATTCCCGTTTTATGTGGTTTCCGATTGGGGCTCGGTATGGGACGCCAGCAAGGCCCTCAAAGCAGGTTGCGACTTGGAAATGGACGTGAATGTGTCCGCTTATGAAGAGCAGTTGACCAACGACTACATGAGTGGAGCCATCACAGACGAGGACCTCGACCGGGCTGTGCGCAGGGTGCTGCGGGTGAAGTACCTGACGGGTATGATGGACAACATGCCGCAGGGCAATCCCGTGACAGACGCGAACACCCCAGAACACCAGGCGCTGTGCCTCGATGCTGGACGCGAGGCCTTGGTATTGCTCAAGAACGAGGATGACATATTGCCGCTTGCCACAGGCGCTTCGGTGGCCCTGATTGGGCCCAGTGCTGCAGTGGCTCAGTTGGATGGGTTTGGCAGCAGTTGGGTCGACCCGCCTTATGCCATCAGCCCTTTGCAGGGGGTGCTCAATAAAATCCCTGCAGAACAGGTCACGCATGTGCAGGGATGCGCCATCAATTCCAACGACACGGCTGGTTTTGCTGCCGCACGCGCCGCTGCAATGGCTGCTGATGTGGTCATTTTCGTTGGTGGACTTGACCAAACGCAGGAGGGCGAGAACTATTGGCCGGGACCTGTCGACAGGACCAACGGCTCTGTAGAGCTCCCCGGAATGCAACAGTTGCTCATCCAAGAATTGGCCGAAGCCAACCCCAACGTTGTGGTGGTTTTGAAAAGCGGCGGCATTTGCTCGGTGCCTTCAGCCTTTGATGACATCAAAGGATTCCTGTACGCGTTCTACCCTGGAATGGAGGGGGGCAACGCCATCGCGGATGTGCTCTATGGCGATGTGAACCCCAGCGGTAAGCTCCCGGTGACCATGCCTGTGGATGACGCGCAAATGCCCGCTTGGAATGACGATTTCTCGGACGATTTCAATGGAGGGTACCGCTACTATGACGAGATGGGACTGACGCCCCAGTACCCTTTTGGCTTTGGATTGAGCTACACCAACTTCACCATTTCAGACCTCGCATTGGACGCATCCACTTATGCAGCAGGTGCTCCAATTACTGTGACAGTGCAGGTCTCCAATACGGGAGATGTAGCGGGTGCAGAGGTGGTGCAGCTGTATTTGGAAAACGAGGCGGCTCCAGTTTGGATGCCCACCAAGGAGCTCAAAGGTTTTGAGAAGGTTTACCTCGAACCGGGGGCCACTGAGACCGTGACAATCACCTTGGGGGCCAATGAGTTGTATTATTTTGATGAGGGTTTGGACCGCTACGAAGTGGCAGTAGGAGCCTATGCGGTCCGTGTTGGGGCGAATTCTGCCGACCTCAGTGCACCGGTTTCATTTGAAATCACCCCCGGAACTGCGGCTCCGGACTTTGAAGTCACCCGCATTTATACCTATCCGCGGTATCCGGTTTCTGGCGACAGCCTCATGCTGTGCGCCCTGGTCAAGAACCAAGGCACTTCCGTGGTTACAGCGGACCAACCGCTGTCCACGTCTTTTTCCGTGAACGGCATGGAAGTGGCGGTCACGGAAACCTTGATGGACACGCTGTTTATCGGGGGAGCCACGCTGCAATGCGCCAGCACTTCGAGCTTTACGGTGCAGGGCTTAGATGACCTGGTGGTGACGGCTGAAGTCGATGCTAATGGAGCGTGGAGCGAACTGATGGAGGACAACAATGCCCTCTCACATACCGTCGATGTCTTGGACCCCGACTCTGAGATTGTGCCCAACCTCTGTTACCTCAAACCGGCCACGGCGACGTCACAGGAGTCCGAAAATTTGGGGGCATCTCGGGCTGTAGATGGGGATTTCTCGACGCGTTGGAGCTCGGATTTTTATGACCCGCAAACCATTTCAGTGGACTTGCTCAACGTGTACAATTTGGAGACGGTTGTGCTGGCGTGGGAAACGGCGTACAGCTCTGAATACAAGCTCGAGGTTTCATTGGATGGCAACGAATGGACCACATTGGTGCACGAGTTGCAGGGCGACGGTGGCAACGATACTTTCTATCCAGATGTTGCCGCACGCTACATCCGAGTGGTGGGAATGCAGCGCGCTACAGAATGGGGCCATTCCCTCTGGGAGATCCAAGCCTTCGGCGATTTGATAGGTCCCGCAGGCATTCAGCAACCGGCCGTGTTGGACATTCAGGTGATTCCCAACCCTGCGCAGGACGCCTTGAGCTTGCAAGGTCTTCCTGGACCGGCAGAGATGGAGCTGTTTGACATGAATGGTCAGCGCCTTTGGGCGGGGACGGTGCGCAACGGAGTGTCCATTGAACTTCCGCGCTTGCGCATGCCGTCGGGGTTGTACGTGATCCGTTTGGAGGGCGCCGATTACCGTTCTTCCCTCAACCTCGTTGTCGATTGATGAGAAGCGCTGGGCGCGTTAACCTTTGAGCTGTCCTGCCACAAATCCTGTGGTCCAAGCCGCTTGGAAATTGAAACCGCCGGTGATGCCATCTACGTCGAGTACTTCTCCAGCGAAGTAGAGTCCCGGCACCACCCGGCTTTGCATGGTCTTAAAGTCGACCTCTCCCAAGGCCACGCCACCACAGGTCACGAACTCTTCCTTAAAGGTGGTTTTGCCCTGGACCTGGTAGGTGTCATTGAGCAGGGTGTTGACCAACCTGTTTCGGCCTTTTTTGCCCAATTCCATCCAAGGCGTGTTGGTGTCCAGGCCCGACTTTTCGAGCAGAAATTGCCAGAAGTTCTTGGGAAGGTCAAAAGGACAGGCATTGACCAATTTCTTCTTGTGGGCTTCAGCGGCCGTCGCCGACATGAGTTCCGATACCTCAGATTCATTGGACAATCCTACCCAATTGACTTGGATGGCAAAGCTGTAACCGCGTTGCTCCAGTTCACGTGCACCCCAAGCCGACAATTTGAGCACTGCTGGCCCGCTCATGCCCCAATGTGTGATCAGGACAGGGCCCTGGTGGGACAGTTTGGTGCCTTGGATGCGAACGATGGCGTCTTGGACCACCAGTCCCATGCGCGCAGTCACGGATTCCTTGGGCATGTTGAAGGTGAACAGAGAGGGCACGGGCTCACTGATGGTGTGTCCCCATGCACGGATCCAATCGAATCCGGTGGGTTTTGGGCTGCCGCCAGAGGCTACAACGACGCGGTCGAACCGTTCACCGTGGAGGTCAAAGCCTCCTGTATTTGACGTTGACGGCTTGATTTCGCGAATGGGCGAGGACATGCGAATGTCGATTCCGGCCGATTCTGCTTCGCGCATCAGACAGTCTATGATGGCTTGAGAGGTATTGGCCTCTGGGAACATGCGGCCGTCTTCCTCCGTTTTGAGCGGAACACCGCGTGTTGTGAACCATTCCACAGTGTGTGTGGCGTGAAATTCTGAAAAGGCTTTTTTGAGTTGCTTCCCTCCCCGGGGGTAGCTTTTGGCCAAGACGGCAGGGGAAAAGCAAGCGTGGGTGACATTGCACCGGCCGCCTCCTGAGACTTTGACTTTGGCGAGCAGTTTATTGGACTTCTCGAACAGAACAACCCCGGCGTTGGGATGGTGTTGGGCCGCGGACAAGGCCGCAAAAAAACCGGCAGCCCCTCCACCAATCACGGCGACATGTTGTGTGCTGTCCATGCACGAAAATTAAGTCAGTCCAGAACGGTTTGGTCTTTTTGCTTGCTCACTTCGTTTGCACCATGCAGCAGATCATTGAGCAACAAGGCAAAGGCCCCTCCGTATTGCGACGGGTCTCAAGCGTGGAAATCATTCCTCAAGAACAATGCAACGGCGGTGGTCCCCCTCAATGGGGCCGCAGCCGTTTTGTGGGGACAGGTTATTGGAACACCCGCACGTAGTCGACGGCCATGAATTGCGGGAAGGTGGTGGTGGCGTCGGGATAACCTGGCCATTGTCCCCCCACGGCCACATTGAGGATGAAAAAGAAGGGGTTGTCAAAGGGATAGGGTTGTCCCCCTGTCACCGTCGAAGTCACCGAGTAAAAGGGCTGGTCATCGATGAACCAGGTGATGCCGTCTTCATTCCAATCGATGGAAAAGACATGGAATTCATCTGCAAAAGTCTCGCCTGAGGGAAGGCTGGTCCCTTGCCCGACGTAATTGTGCTGCGTCCAGTCAGCGCCAAAGTGGATGGTTCCGTGCACCGTACTGGGGGAGGAGCCCACCAGCTCCATGATGTCAATTTCACCGCAAGAGGGCCAACCCGAGGTAGGGAAGTTGGCGCCCAACATCCAGATGGCTGGCCAAATGCCTTGGCCGAAGGGGAGGATGGCGCGAACATCAATGCGGCCATATTGGAATTCTTGCAATCCGACGGACTTCATGCGGGCCGATGTGTAGTGGATGCCCTCTTCTTTGGCGACGATGAACAGGTTGCCGTTGGACACGTATGAATTCTCGTCGTTCGAAGTGTAATTCTGAAGCTCTTGGTTGCCCCATCCGCTGGCACCGAGGTCGTAGGTCCAGTTTTGCAGGTCGATGGACGCCTCATTGAATTCATCGGACCATACCAATGATTTGCCAGGGTAGCTCTCGGCTGAAACGTAACCGGCGTCAGTGACACCGATGAGGGTGTCATCGTTGAGGATGGTGCCGGTGGCCTCTTGGACTCCGCCAACGAGGAATGCTCCACTGGTGCCGGTGATGACCACTCGAAATTGCTCGTCTTCTTCTGTGAATTCATCGACCACGATTTCTACGGAAATGGTGGCTGAGGCTGTGCCGCAGCGGATGATCAAAGAGTCTTGTACGGGGATGTAATCGGAATTTTCTTCCGCAGTAATGGGACGGGTTTCGAAGTAAACAATGACGTCTCTGGTCGTCGATTGATTCATGACCAGAGGGAATTCGAAGAACCGGTTCTCCTCGTTTTCCAAGCCGCTGATGTCAATGGGAAATTGGATCTCCGGAACGACCACGGGGGCTTCATCTTGCTTGCATCCCGAAAAGAAAATCAAGGCGGCAACAGCCAAGAAGGAGGGCATCGTTTTCATTTTCGCAGAGGCGTTTGCGGCAAAGATAAACGGGGGCATGTGGGGTGGTGTTGGATTTATGTGCCTTTGTCCCCTTGAACAACCCACCTGTATTGTGGGGGCTGAACATAAAGTGTGTTTTTTACACGAAGCTTTTTATGAAGCGTTATTTTCGCAGTATGCTGAACCTCCAGAATTACTTGCGTCAAGGCTGTTTCATGGCGCTGTTTTTTGCATTGATGGTCCCCACTGATGTCGCTGGACAGCACAGACTTTCGACTGAAGGTCCACTGATTGTCAATGAATCTGGAGATGCCGTCCTGTTGAGGGGGATGGGCCTTGGGGGATGGATGCTTCAAGAAGGGTACATGCTTCAAACGGCAGGTTTTGCCAATGCCCAGTTTGAGATCCGCAATAAAATTGAGCAACTGATTGGCGAGGAGGCGACCGACGATTTCTACACCGCTTGGCTCCAAAACCACGTGACGAAGGCCGACATCGACGCCATGAAGTCATGGGGGTTCAATTCTGTGCGCCTGCCGATGCACTACAATTTGTTCACCCTTCCCATCGAGGAGGAGCCTGTCCCGGGCGAAAACACCTGGCTCGAGCTTGGTTTTGAATTGAGTGACAGCCTCATTTCTTGGTGCAAGCAAAACGAGATGTATGTCGTGCTGGACTTGCATGGCGCCCCTGGAGGACAGGGGTACGATGCGGCCATTTCAGACTATGACCCCACCAAGCCATCGCTCTGGGAGAGCGTGGATAACCGGAATAAAATGGCCGCCTTGTGGAAGCGTTTGGCCGAACACTACGTCGATGAAGATTGGGTGGCGGGTTATGACCTGCTCAACGAGCCCAATTGGGATTTACCTGGAGGCACAGCGCTGCGCAGCTTGTATGTGCAGTGCACAGACAGCATCCGTTCCGTTGACCCCGATCACATCATCTTCATTGAGGGCAATTGGTGGGCCAATGATTTTTCAGGTTTGACGCCGCCTTGGGATGACCAGTTGGTGTACTCACCTCACAAGTATTGGAGCTACAACGATGAGGGTTCCATGAATTTTGCCACCAGCATCCGCAGTGCTTACAACGTTCCGCTGTACCTCGGTGAGAGTGGAGAGAACTCCAATGTCTGGTTCCGCGATGCCATCCACTTGCTGGAGGATTTGCAGATTGGATGGGCGTGGTGGCCCTTGAAAAAAGTGGCGAGCATTTCCGCGCCGCTCTCCATTGAGAAGAGTCCTGAATACCAGCTGTTGTTGGATCACTGGAGTGGTGATGCCGCGCAGCCAACCGCTGAGTTTGCAACAGACGCCCTGATGGATTTGGCCGAGAAATTGAAGTTTGAGCATTGCGTGAAGCAGCTCAATGTGGTGGACGCGATGTTCCGTCAGGTTCAATTGGACACGTCTATTCCATTTGAAGCCGATCAACAGGTGCCTGGCATCATTCACGCTACCGATTTTGATATGGGCGTGGTGGGGTCTGCATACGGCGACATTCAGGTGGCGAACTACCATGTGAGCTCAGGCAATTACACCGAATGGAATTCGGGCTGGCAGTACCGCAACGATGGTGTGGACATCACGTTTGCAACGGACCCTGTTCACAGCAATGGCTACAAGGTGAGTTGGTTGGCTACAGACGAGTGGATGAAGTACACCGTTGATGTGCAGTCTGGCGGGCTTTATGACATCCGGATGCGCGTGTCTGTAGGTGAGACCCCGGGTTTGGTACATTTTGAAACAGAAGGCGGCGACGTCTCGGGCTATGTGGAGTTGCCACTGTCTGGAATCCCCGGCGGATGGCAAACGGTAACCGTGGAAGACGTGTACCTCGAGGAAGGTGCTGTGGGCTTGGTGTTTTGGGCCGATGAAGGCGGGTTTGAGGTGAGTCATTTTGACTTTTCATTTACGGGTACGTCTGCTGCCGATGTCGATTTGAACATGGTCAACGCCAAGACTCTGGGGCCACAACAGGTGGCGGTGACCTTGAACAAGCCTCTGCAATTGCCCTTGTTGGATGCAGCAGAGGACTTCACCTTGTATGCGGACGGCACGCCATTGACCTTGTTGGCCATGCAGGCGGACCCGGAGGCAGATCGTGTGATCATCTTGGATGTGCAAGAGGGCATGGACGCTACCATGGAATTGACATTGTCGTACAACGGCAATACGGTGATGGAGCCGGGCGGAGGTGACCTTGCGGCATTCGTTAATGCAGAGGTATTCAACGACCTCGATTTCCGTTTTGCGATTCCAGGTTGGATCGAGGCGGAGGAATTCAGCCAGCAGACAGGGGTAGAATTGGAGGCGACCAGTGACAATGGAGGAGGCCAAAATGTGGGTTTCCTTGATGCTGGTGACGTGATGGAATACAAGGTCAACGTCCGCTATTCCGGCGATTATGATGTCAACATCCGCACGGCATCAGAAGAGTCGGGGGCTTTGTCTATGGAGTTGGTGGGCGAGGACGGTCAGGTGACCGGCCTTGGCAATTTCCAATTGGCTGCCACAGGTGGATGGCAGACGTGGTCCACATCGACCCGAGAGGTCAACATTGACGCTGGGATTTACACGTTGCGCGTCATTGTGCAAGAGGCGCCGTTCAATTTGAATTGGTACGAATTCGATTACAAAGACGAAGTGGATGAGCCTGGTTTCACCTCATTCCAATCGGTGCTGGCCTATCCCAATCCCGTGCAAACGGGTCAGGTGACGGTGGCATTCTCAGTCTTCTTTCCTCAAAACTTGACCTTGTCGATTTACGATGCCCAGGGCCGTCCGGTTTTTGGAGAGACCTATTTCGATGTGGTGAACATCGAAGAGACCCTGTCACTGCAAGGGCTTGCAGCAGGAGTTTATGAGGTGTTCGTGCACCGTGAGGATGGAACCATCAATACGGGGCGGTTCCTCAAGCCCATTCGCTGATCTCCTTTAGCTTGATTT
>JBELBZ010000039.1:0-17799 GCA_042095055.1 Crocinitomicaceae bacterium
CGCTGCCTCAAAGATTAACCCTCTTCTTCCTCGCCTTGCTTAGCACTGTTTTAAAGCTGTCGTGACCGCTGTATCTGTGCCTGTTGAAGAAGGTCATGTGATCATACTCCACATCCCAGTAGGCATCCACCATCGTTCGGTGGGCTGGTAGTCGCTGGTACACCTCATCGATGAAGCCCTATGTTCCTTTCCTGCGGTTTCCCTCTCTGTTGTCTTTTTTGAAGATCAGTGATGATTTCATGTGTCACACTTTTGTGGTTTATGTGTCACACTCTGTGTCACACTTTTTGATTTGCTCTGACTGGAAAAGACTGGAAACAGGTGGAATCACAAAGTGCTCACATGCCCTGTCTTTCCTGCAAATTTAGGCATGAAAAAGCCCGGAACCACTGAGGAACCGGGCTGAGTTTTACACACTGAAAAAGTGGAGCCGCCGGGAGTCGAACCCGGGTCCAAACAAGCAACGCCTGCGGCGTTCTCCATGCTCAGTCCACGATTGATTTTCGACCAGAGGCTGACCGTGGACGGCCCATCTCTGACTTAGCCTTGTAAAATTTCGCTACAGGGTCAAGACGCCCCTTTCGCTAGATCCATTCTCCTGATGCCCCATTGCCTCGCGGATAGGATCCGAACGACGAGACGGGACAGCTCGTTCTGCCACCTGGTGGCTAGAATTAGGCAAATCCTCCGAGAGGATTAGGCCGCGAGCGCGTAGGAAGTGTTGCCAGTTATGGCTTGGGTTTCTTGATTAACGAGTAGCTACCCTACGCACTCGGCATGCTGACCGCGACGTTCAGACTTGCTGTCAAATCCAAAATCGGCCCCATTTATTGTTGCTATTTCCACTTCAATGGCAAGACGTCAGAGAACACAACACGCAGAAGCGCAAACCGCCTTGGCCCAAGCCAAAGCGGTTCACGAAGATACAGCAGGAAAGGGCCGGTGATTATCGGACCAACAGGCGTTGGCGAATCACACCCTCTGCGGTTTGAATGCGCACCACGTAGCTTCCTGTGCGGAGGCCGAGGCGGTTGCCATTGGGGGCCAACACGCCTGACCACACTTGGCGGCCCATCGCGTCAACCACAGTGGCTTGAGCACCGGCATCCGCTCCCGCAACGCGCAACAACTCGTGCTGGCCTGCAGGGTTGGGGTACAATGTGATGTTGGATGCGTTCTGTGCCTCCACGCTGTTGACCACAGGGGCCTCGCCGAAGTAGACATCGTCGAAATAGTACGTCGTACCGCCCTCGACGCCCTCGTCACCGAAGCCAAAGAAGATCACGAGCAGGTCATAGGGATAGTTGACCTCGAGCTCTGGGCCGCCGGGCAACTCATTGCCGAAGTTGAACTCCAGCGTCTCCCACCCTTCTTGACTTGTGTACTGGATGGTCTCACAATAGATGCCTTCGCCAGCCAACTCGGCTTTGAGCAGAATCGGGGTTCCCGCAGCCGGGGTCCACACACGCACGCTGATCGTCTGTTCTTCCTCCGTGAAAGGAATCGGATTGGCAAACCCCTCGATGGTGCCGATCATGGTGCCGGACCAACCCACAGCGACGGGCATCTTGACCACCTCAACCACATGGTTGCCCGGCATGGTGGGATCTTCCACCACTTGCGAAGCATTGCCCCAAAAGTCGTAGGTCGTCTGATCGACGGTCTCGTCCTCAAACGTGCAGGGCAGGTCAAGCTGGGTCAAGCCCCCGCTGGCATCCACCTGCTCGATGTCATCGAAATAGAACGTGGACTGGTCCGAGCCGTCTCCCACGTTTTCAAAATCAAACATGAAAACCAGCTTGTCGTAGGTCATAGCGTACTCGCCGGCAAAGTTCCAGGTCATCACCTCCCAGCCGCCTTGGGTCACGTTCCACTGGTCAATTTCTGTGTCGAGATAACCTTCCAGCTTCATCTTGATGCGAACGCCTTGGCGGGGTGACCACACCTTCATGCGGATGCTCGTCGCTTCAGAGAAGTCGAAGTATTCGCCCATCTGGAGCAGCGAACCACCCCATGGCAAGCCGCCATTGCGGACCAGCTGACACACAGTGGCGCTTCCATTGACCGCATCGGGTGCGGGGTTGGCCACCACTTCAGCGAAACCGCCATCAAAGTCAGTGAAATCAGCTGTTGTCGTTCCAGACTCAAAGTCAATGGGAAGGGTCACCTGCGCAGAGGCCACCGAAAAACAGCACATAAAAAAAGCCCCCACAAGAAGGGCACCATATCGTTGGAGATGCATGCTGCATAGATACGACCCAAATCAGAGTCTCGAATCTGCAGCCTTCAGCCGCGTGTGGACGTTGGTGCGGATGTTGTCCCAAAAGAGGTTGAAATCGCCCACATGCCAGTTTTCCCGGTGCAGCCATTTCCCCACCAAAAACATGTGGGGTTGGTCCACCCAAAGCACGCCTTCCGGACGCAATCGGGCCGTGATGCTGCCGGGGTTCTTGTTGCGGAAAGACTCCCGCACGGCGCCGAGGTGCTCGTCGCGCTCATTGGTCTCATCGATCGTTGTCGTCCAGGTGACCGGGTGAATCGCGCTGGGCGGCTCCTCTTTGTAGCCCAACCACGGCGGCACGTAGCCTGTGCCGTAGCTCATCCAAGTGCAATAGCACTGCTGGTCCACTGCGGATTGACAAGGCTGAAGCTGATTGAAGTCTGAAGGATAGATGTCCATGCCGGGGATGTACGCCGCGACCAACCGTTCCTGCAGCGGCGTGCCATCGAAAAACTCCTGCAGCAGCCACCGGGCATGCCAGCTGCCCTGACTGTGGGCCGCAATGATCAAGGGACGTCCCTCATCCCAATGGTCGAGGAAGTGTTGGAAGGAGGCACGGATGTCACTGTAGGCGAGCTTCAATGCTGCCAGACTCAAACTGTCTTTGACGCTGAAAACGCGGATGTGGGCCTGACGATATCGGGGCGCAAAAACACGGCCCGCACCATTGAACACCGCTGCTTGGTGGCGCACCGGCCAGGCGTCGACAGCGGCGTTGAGGGCCACGCTGTCCAAGGGGGCATTCCATGCCGGTCCCTCCTCGAAAATGGTCGGGTGCAGATAAAACACATCGGCCGTTCCCGGCCCCGCTGAAACCGCACGCCCCTTTGGGATTTCATCGCCAGCATCCTCCCGCCAAGGCAGCGCCGACCAACTGGCCTCCTCACCGTATTCCGGTGGCGCAGGCAACGGCTCCAATTGCTTGGCCACCCGCTCGATGTGCAACCCCGTCTCCACCACAGATTCATAGCGCTTGCATCCCGGCGCCAACAACACCAGAATCAACAGACCGCAGAACCCTTGATTGCCCTTCACGCCACAAAGGTGCAACAGCGCCTTCCAATGCCCGGCAGTTTTCCCCAAGGCAGATTCTTGACAACCACAAAAACCGCTGGTTTTTCTTGTGGTCCAAGCTTGCAACCACTCTAATTTGACCGGAGTTGAGAGAACGGACATGAGAATAGGAATCATCAGAGAGGGAAAGGTGCCCCCCGATCAGCGCGTGCCGCTGACACCGGAACATTGCGCTGCAGTGCTAGAGCGGTTTCCCTATGTAGAATTGGTGGTTCAACCCAGCCCCGTTCGCCGGATCACAGACGAGGAGTACACAGCCGCGGGGATCGAGGTAAACGAAGACCTCAGCGATTGCGACGTGCTCTTTGGCGTCAAGGAAGTTCCCATTGACCAGCTCATCGAGGACAAGACCTACTTCTTCTTCTCGCACACCTACAAGCTTCAGCCGTACAACGCCAAGTTGCTGCGCGCTTGTTTGGACAAACGCATCCGGCTCATCGACTACGAATTGCTCAAGCGGCCGAATGGACAGCGCATCATTGGGTTTGGCCGCTACGCAGGTGTGGTGGGCACCTACAATGCCTTCCGAACTTTTGGTGGACAACACGGGACATACGCACTTCCTCGTGCCATCGACTGCGAAGACCGCACGGAAATGGAGTCCCACCTCGCCAAAGTCAAGTTGGCACCGGGCACCAAGATTGCGCTCACAGGGCGGGGGCGCGTGGGCAATGGAGCCCGTGAAATCCTCGAAACCTTGCGCATTCGGGAGGTCCATCCGGTCGATTACCTCCGCGAAGATTTTGGAGAGCCCGTATTTACCCACCTCGACCTCCAAGACTACAACCGTCGTAAATCAGACAGTGGGTTCGACTTCAAAGAGTTTTGCGAAGACCCCCTCGACTACGAGAGCACGTTCATGGCCTTTGCCAGGTCTACCGATCTGTTTATCGCCGGACATTTTTGGGCAGAGGGATCCCCCTTTCTCTTCACCCGGGAAGACCTGAGGGACGAGGACTGGCGCATCTCTGTAGTGGCAGACATCAGCTGCGACATCGATGGACCTGTTGCTTCTACTGTGGAGCCCAGTACGATTGCCGATCCCATGTACGGGTACGATCCCATCAGTGAAAGCAGGGTTGCGTTTGGTACTCCTGGAAGCGTGGGCGTCATGGCCGTGGACAACCTGCCGTGCGAACTGCCCCGCGATGCCAGCGCAGACTTTGGCGCGACTTTGCTCGAGCAAGTCATCCCGCTTGTCGCAGAAGGGGACGCCCAAGGCATCTTGGAACGGGCATCAGAAACAAACCTGAAAGGCGAACTGACCGCACCGTTTGCATACCTGTCAGAGTACGCGGGGCTTACTGGGCAATAAACCTGTAGGTGAGGGTTCCTTTTTGCCGTTTGGGGGCATCGGCCTGAGATTGAAACCGGCACCGCCGCGCACTGCGCAAAGACTCTTGAGACAGGCATTCGGACATGGCCTCTGATCCAGATCCTGCAGCGGACAGGATGGTGGCTTCGAGCACCTCTCCTCCGGGCGCCACTTCAATGCTCACCACCACAACGCCGCCACCGCGACAACGGTACCCCGGCACATCAATGCCCAAGGCCTTTCGCCCAGCAAGGTTGAATTCGGCGGTCACCTGGCCATCGTACCTGGCATCCCAATTTTCGTAGCGGTTGTCGACCGCACCTGACGGATCTGGCTTCCCAGTATCTGTCTGAGCTTCGCCGCGCCCTTCGGCCAAAGCATCGAAAGCGGACTGCTCAAAGGCGCGCAATTCCGCTTCTACATCACGGGCCATTTGATCCGACTGCGCAGCTGTGCTTCTGAGCTCCGCACTGCGGGCCGCACTGGCATCGGCGGCAACATTGCGCACAGCGGCATTCATCTTGGCCTCCATTCTTTCCCGAACGGCCTCCTCCATGGTTTGGGTTTGCTCGGGCAAAGCAAACTCTGCAAAATCCACTTCTGCGTAAGCGGTGGCCTTCTGATTTGGCACTCCTCCCCACTCCGCCAGCGCCCCCAAGGTGATCACATGCACCAACAAGGCCGCCACAACGGCTTGCCAAACGAACCGTTCACGCCCTCCCATTGAGGAAGCCACACGAGATTCAATTGCAGGAGGCACTTTCATATTCGACGACAAAATAACAGGAGCCGACCTTCGTTAAAGTCGTATTCCATATCTTTATTGCTTAGAAATTGATCAAGATGAAGCATATCCTCCTCCTCGGCGCTCTGTTCCTGTTCGGCGCCACAGCATCTGCACAGAGCAGCTCATGCACAGACAAGAAAGCAAAAACAGAGTGTTCCTCTAGCAAGTCGTCTTGCTGCCAAGGCAAGGCTGACGCCAAGAGCTGCTGCTCTGCCAAGTCAAGCGACACCAAAAGCAAGAAGAGGAAGAAGGCCAAGTCTGGCAAAGAGCAGGGCAAGCAGAACCTGTCCATGGTCCGCACCGAAGAGAAGAGCGAGGCTACAGACAAGAACGCCAAGGTGAGCCCAGCCAAAGGGACCCTCTGAACTTCAGTATCGAAAAACTTGAGAAAAGCCCGCAATGCGGGCTTTTCTATTTTGCACCCATGCGAAGTCTCGGCTACCTGTTGGCATTGATCTCTCTTCCCCTTGCGGGAACTGGACAATTCAATATCACTGGAAGCGCCACAGTCTCAGGCGGAGACTGCATCCAAATCACGCAGGCAGTGAACGGACAGCAAGGGTCGGCTTGGAACGTAAATCAACTCGACGTCAGCCTCCCCTTCTGCATCCAACTCAGCGTCAACCTCGGATCCAACAACGGTGGAGCAGATGGCATCGCATTTGTCCTTCATCAGCTCGGCCCCGACGCTCCGTCCACCGCGACCGGGGGGAACATGGGGTATGGCAATTACTCGGGCGGGACGTTCAATCCTCCCATCTTTTCCCCGAGCCTCATCATCGAATTCGACACGTGGGTGAATGGCTTCTTGGGCGACCCCACATACGACCACATCGCCTTGCAGCGCGATGGAACCAACGACCACACCGGTCCCGATTGCCTGGCCGGACCGGTGGAGGCCAGTTCCACAAGCAACAACATCGAAGATGGGCAGGACCACACGGTCCTCATCACTTGGAACCCGGAAGCCCAATCCTACCGGTGTGAATTCGACGGGGTGGAGCGCTTTGAGGTCAATGTCGACATGGTCGGCGACGTCTTTGCTGGCAACAGCCTCGTGTGGTGGGGCTTCACGGGCAGCACGGGAGGCGCCAACAACGCCCAATCGTTCTGTCTGCTCGACCTGTCCAACAGTGCAGGCATTCCCGGATTGACGCTGGACCCCGTTGGCCCTTACAGCGTTTGCCCCGGCGACCAAATTGACATCACCGCCTCCGCCCCCGGCAACCAAGTCGGTTGGGCTGGAAGCAACAGCGCCCTGCTTCAAGCCGGACCGGGCGTCTTCACCGTGGAAACGGAATCCCTCGGGTGCCCGCTCACAGAAACCATCACTGTGGAGGCTCTGCCTGCCCCCAACCTGTCTTCGGACCCCGACATCACCCTATGCGATGGCGCTCCGACCGTGTTGACGGCCACAGTCGATACGGGCAGCACACTCGATTGGGACGGCAACGGACAGCCCTCCCTGGCCGTCTCCGGTGCAGGGGTCCACACGGTCACTGCGACGTTGGGCACCTGCGTGGAGTCCCTCGAGGTGACGGTGGTGAATCAAGCCTCCCCCACCCTGACTGTGCTGCCCGGAACGGACCTCGAACTGTGTGACGGCGACCTGCTGACCCTCGACGCCACCACCGACATCGCCGCCAACGTCCAGTGGCTCATCAATGGCGCACCGAGCCCCGGCCCCCTCCTCAACGTCACCACCGACCTGATCGCCGAAGCCGTCGCCGAAGCCGGTGGCTGTCCCGGCAACCCTGTGACCGTCCAAGTGGATGTGCTGCCACTGCCCACCGCGGCCCTGTCCTCCGTACCTGACGTTCTCTGCTGGGGCACCACCGGGCTCGTTTCGGCCGTGCCCGACGCCGGCTCTTCGGTCACCGACTGGGTCCTACCGGCGGGCACCGCCGCCCCCAACCAAGCCGGACCGGGACTCTACACGGCCAACCTACTGGGTGCCAATGGATGCCCGTCTTCAGCGTCCTTCGTCTTGGAGCAGCTCCCCCCCATCGATTTCGACCTCACCGGTCCGAATGGCGCTTGCGAAAATGCCCCAGCGGTCCTGCAAGTCACCGGCAACCACTCGGCCGCCTCCTGGTCCACCGGAGACTCCGGAGACCTGCTCGCCCTGACCGCCGCGGACGGCGAGGGCCCCTTCACCGTGACGGTCGAACTCGACGGCTGCACCGAGGCGGCCTCGGCCACCGTCGAGTGGTGGCCCGTCCCCTCGGTAGGACAACTGGCAGACACTGTCATCCGCTGCGTGCTCGATCCTGCGGTCGAATGGACCTGGACCGAGCAAGCCTCACCAGCCGTGGGATATTGGGTGTGGAGTATCAATGGCGTTGTGACCACCAACCAGCATGCGTGGGAACAAGAAGGCACCTACACGGTCCGCGTTCTCGACAGCATGACAGGATGCGCCGACTCTGCCAACGTGACGGTCGACGTCTGGCCCAACCTCGACGTCGACGCCGCCCCCTATGCCGGCATCGTTTGTTGGGGTGAAACCACCGAAATTCTCGCCGAGCTGCGCGCAGTCGAAGGCACGGACATCGATGAATTGCCCTATACCCTAGAATGGAATGACCCCGAGGTAGAAGGTCTAAACCCCACGGTCGGCGCGGGGACATATCTGCTCGAGGCAGAGAATGCCTGTGGCAAGGACATCGCTTTCGTTGAAGTGACCCAGGAGTACTGCGGATGTGACATGTGGATGCCCACGGCGTTCACTCCGGACAATGACGGAATCAATGACGGGTTGAAAGTGGAGACAAACTGTCCAGAATTGGATGAATTCAGCCTTGAACTGTATGACCGTTGGGGACAATTGGTATGGCGCACTGACGACCCCGAACGCGTGTGGATGGGGCAGTCCGAAACCCTCAACAGCGGAAGGCAACACTTCGTTCAAGACGGCATTTACGGTTACCGACTTTTTTGGAAGTACAGCGAGACCGGCATTCCCTTCATTGAGGAACGTCGGGGACACCTGCACCTTTTGCGCTGAGCGTCGGTGCCCTTCGGTGGCTTCACAGATGGGCCACCGCATATCTTCGCACCCCATTTCTCGGCATGACAACAGCCAAACCATTTGACCTCATCATCGTGGGCGGAGGAATCGTCGGTGCCGCCGCGTTCCTCAAACTCCAGCGCCGCCATCCTGAGGCCCGCATAGCGCTGCTCGAAAAGGAGGACATCCTCAGCGACCACCAGACGGGCCACAACAGCGGCGTCATCCACAGTGGGCTGTATTACCCCCCAGGAAGCCTCAAGGCCATCAACTGTGTGAAGGGCCGCCATGAACTGGTGGCTTTTGCCAAGGAATACGGGGTAGAACACGACATCTGCGGAAAAGTGGTAGCCGCTGCCACCGCCGACGAGTTGCCCATGCTGGAGAAGGTCCACGGTCTCGGACTCCAAAATCAAATCGAGGGACTTGAACGCATTTCTGGCGACGCTATCCGCGAAATCGAACCCCATGTGCGCGCCGTAGAAGGGCTTTGGGTGCCTTGCACGGGCATCATCGACTTCCGCAGCGCCACCGCCAAAATGGTCGAAGTAGCGCGCGGCATACAGCCCGAGAGTGCAGTCTTCACCGGTGTTGAAGCCCGCAACTTCACGCAAGACACCCACAGCGCAACCGTGCACACTTCCAAAGGCGACTTCACGGCCCGTGGCCTGGTCGTATGTGCAGGCTTGCAGGCCGATCGCCTCGCCAGAAAAGACGGCGTCACGCTGCCCGAACGGGTCGTTGGTTTCCGCGGCGATTACTACGAGCTCGAAGACCACGCCAAGTTCAAGGTGCGCAACCTCATCTATCCCGTTCCGAATCCGCAATTCCCCTTCCTTGGGGTGCACTTCACACGGATGACCAACGGCGACATCGAGTGCGGTCCCAATGCGGTCTTTACCTTCAAGCGAGAGGGCTATGGCAAGACCGATTTCAACCTGCGCGATACCGCCGAAGCGCTGGGTTATGGCGGCACGTGGAAGCTCTTCTTCAAAAACATGTCGTTTGGAATCAATGAGTACCGCCGGGCCTTCTCCAAGCGGCTCTTCCTCAAGACCCTACAACGGCTGGTGCCTTCACTCGAAATGGACGACCTGCGTCCGGGACGCAGTGGGGTGCGCGCCCTGCTCCTGCGCCCTGATGGCGACACCAAGGACGATTTCCGCATCATCTCCCAAGGCCGCAGCGTCCACGTCTTGAACGCCCCATCTCCAGCCGCTACTGCCTCACTGGCCATTGGTGACCACATTGCCGACGAAGTAGACCGTCAAGGGCTGCTCTGACGCCCCCACTGACCCACTGCTGCACTGCCGCACTGCCCTTGACCTTATATTGCCCTTATGGGAAAACCTGAGCGCCTGCGCAAGGCCTACACCAAAAAGGCGGTTCAAAAAGGCTGGCTCATGTACGATTGGGCAAATTCAGCCTATTTCCTCGTCATCACCACGGCCATTTTTCCCCTCTTCTACACCGCCATTACCACCACGGAGCGCAATGGACAAGAAAGCGATGTGGTGGATTTTCTGGGCAAGACCTTCATCAACACCCAGCTGTACAGCTACATCATCGCCGCTTCGTTTCTGATCGTCATTTTGGCTTCGCCCCTGCTGAGCGGCATGGCCGACTACCTTGGCCGTAAACTGCTCTTTCTCAAGTGCTTCTGCTACATCGGAGCTGCAGGGTGTATCGGACTCTATTGGTTCGACCCCCAGCATTTGGAATGGAGCATGTCTGCCTTGTTCATGGCCAACATCGGCGCATGGGGCAGCTTGGGTTTCTACAATGCCTTCCTTCCTGAAATCGCCGAACGCGAAGAACAAGACCTGCTTTCGGCCAAAGGCTACTCCTGGGGATTCGCGGGTGCCGTTATACTGCTGCTGATGTGCCTTGGGCTCATCATGGGTGTTGGAGACCACCTCACCCGCTGGGCCTTTGTAGGGGTCGGAATTTGGTGGGCAGGTTGGGCTCAAATCACCTTTCGCCGCATGCCTGTCAAAGCCAGAAACCATGACAAACCCGAAGGCAACATCCTGTTCCAAGGGTTCCAAGAACTGCGAGGTGTGGCACGCGACCTCAAAGGCAAAACCCGCATCATCCGCTATCTCCTGAGCTTTTTCGTGATGAGCATGGCCATCCAGACCATCATGCTCATGGCCAGCTCCTTTGGCATCAAAGAAGTGAAGCTCGCCTCGGATGAACTCATCATCGCCATCCTGCTGATTCAGCTGATCGCCATTCCCGGAGCCTTTCTTTTCAGTTGGCTGAGCAAGAAGTGGGGCAATGTCACCGTCCTCTTGGTCGCCACCACCCTGTGGGCAGGCGTGTGCCTCTTCGCTTACTTCTTGGTCAATGGATCCTCCATGTTTTTCGTGGCAGCCGGCTGCGTCGGCTTTATGATGGGCGGCACACAGAGCCTCAACCGCTCCACTTACACCAAAATGCTCCCCGACACCGAGGACACGGCATCTTACTTCAGTTTTTACGAAGTCCTCGAAAAGCTGGGCGTCGTGATCGGCATGTTCAGCTGGGGCTACATCGAAGGCCTCACTGGCAGCATGCGCTCCTCCATCCTCGCGCTCATTGGGTTCTTTGCGGTGGCCATGATTCTCCTGGCCTCCATTCCGCGTCAGCCCCGGATTGCGGCGCTGTAACCCACTTCAATCCACCTCGATGAATGCCTGTTCAACCAGGCGGAATTCGACACGCCTGTTGCGCGCCCTTCCCTGCGCATCCTTGTTGGACGCCGTAGGAATGGCACTGCCATGCCCATTGGTCCGCATCCGATCCGGGGCCACACCTTGGTCCATGAGGTAGGCAAAAGCGGCCTGCGCCCTTTGGTCAGACAACTTTGCATTGTATCCCTCAGGACCCACCGCATCGGTATGCCCATGCACTTCCAACCGCAAAAACCGATTCCGGCGCAGCATGCTTCCCCACCGGTCAAGCTTGACTTTGTCTTCACTCTGAAGCGAAGCGTCATCAAAACCAAAATGCAACGTATCCCGCTCCAGTTCCTCGACACGGGTCAAGGGCTCGGGAGGGTCCGACATCTCTGACTCAATCTTGCCCACCAAACAAGCGCAATCTTCAGGCTGGTCTACCGGCACGACAGCGACTGCGTCGAGGTAAACATAGGCCCAGTCCGAAGCGTCTTTTGGTGCATTCGCAGACAGCGCCAACCGCGTCTCCCCTTTGGGGTCGAAGTTGCCCAAAGTCAGCCAGCGTTCCCCTCCCTCTGCCTGCACCGCATCTGAGAGCTTCACCCATCCTTCGGAAGACTCCAGAAAATGGCCCTTTGGATTGACCATCTGAGGGGCGTAATCCAAGATGTAGTCGCGCTCTCCTTGGGGTTTTTCGGAACTCAACAACGCCCCAATCCCATCTGCGACTACGCCGGCCTTCTCTGCTGCAGAATACCAAAAAGACACGCACACCCATTCCTTGGGCGACAAGGACCGCTTCAACTCCGTGGTCAGGTATTCCCTATACCGCCATTTGGCGCGGCTAAACACCACCAAACCTCCATAAGCCTCCCCATCCAATCCTTGCTCTTTGCCAAACCGGTTGACGGGCACGCCGGCCGATCCGCTACAAGCGGCAAAATGGTCGGGGGTTCCCTCCGTGGGTTGTTCCCAAGAAGTCAGGGTCCTCAGGCGCTGCTGGTTGTAATCAGACGGACAGAATTTCTTGGATTCAAATCCTCCATCAAGAACCAAACTGGCCGCATCCAACACGGCGACTGAGGTCTGTGCCAAAGCACTGCACCCCGTCCACAAGATGACCAACCCCAAGGCCGGCAGTTTCCGCATGGGGTTATTTGATCCGGAAAGTCACCCTGCGGTTCTTCGCCCGAGCCAGGTCCGAGTCTTTGGTGCTCGCCGGGTCCGAGTTCTCCAATCCACTGACCACAATGCTGCCTTCAGAGACCCCTTGGGAGGTCAAGTAGCGCTTCACTTGATCTGCCCTTTTCCGGCCCATTTCTGCAAAGCGAGGATTGATCTTGCCCTCTGAGACTTCGTCATCGTCACAATGGCCCATCACTTCCAATGTCCAGTTGGGGTTTGATTTCAACACTCCAGCCAAACGGTTCAAAGAAGATTTTCCGTCCTCTGTAAATGAGCGCTTGACAAAGGCATAGTAGACCGCCGTGCGGCCCACCAAGTCGCGGCCAGAAAGGTCATTCGGCAAAGTGGCACCTCCGTACACCAAATCCGGTGCCGTATTCGAAGAGCGCGAGCAGTTACACTGGCTCTTGGCGTCTACAGGGACCACCTTTACATTGTCGATGTAATAGTACGCGTGCATGGTTTGCGCTCCGGTGATTGAGCTCGGCTTGCGGACCTTGACCTCCTCAATGTCGCGGGAGCCATTGAATCCTCCGATGGTCATATACTCCTCCTGGCCTGTGCCCAGCACCGTTCCACATACGGTCTCCCAACCTTCCATCAACTGCATGACCTTGTCAGTGCGGTGCATGACCTGGGGATCGCGGTCTACGATTCCAAGGTTGGGCTGCATCTCCTTGCGGTCAGAGAAATACGCTCCAATGCCGTTGACGGCATACTTGGAGAGGTCACTCAATGAAATGTCAAAACTGACACAGTACATCTGGTTGGCCTGGAGGTTTTCTGTCAACCGCACCTGGAAATAGGTCCGGGCAATTTTGGGCGACTTCGTGTAGGCACGGAATCCACCATAGCGGTTTCCATCTGAGGCGTCTTCATAACCATAGCTGTTCGACGGCACGGCCACTTTTTCGCTTTTGACGTCCGTAGAAAACAAATCGAGCGGCGCATCGGTGTATGGAAACCAGTCGGTCGTGGTCTCCTGAAGCTGGCCATATGCCTTGAGGCGCTTGACATCTCCGTTTTCGAAGCTGCCGTTGGGAACGAGGTTCTCGTCCTGTGCCTTCAAGTCGGCATCAAAGGCCGGGTTCAACAGCGCGATGCAAGCGCCAATCGTCATCAATTTCCGCATGGTTTTCCTATTCTGATGGCTCCCTCTCAACTCCCGCTGCGTTTGACTTCGTCAATGAAGGCCCTGACGCGGTCCGGGTTAATGTCGGGGTAAACACCGTGGCCCAAGTTAGCCACATGGCCACCGCGCCCAAAATCGGACAACATTCGTTGGGTAGCCTCCCTCACTTCTGCCTCCGAGCCATACAAAACAGAGGGGTCCATGTTGCCCTGAAGCACGTGCTGTGGGGCCCTTTTGCGGGCCTCTGAAACGGGAGTATGCCAGTCTACCCCAAGTGCAGCACAAGGCAAGGTGGCCAGTCGGTCCAATTGCCAACCTGCGCCTTTGGCAAACATGATCATGGGCGCCCCGTGAACTTCCTCGCAAATTCGGCGAAGCCGTGGCATGCTGTAACGCTCGAAGAGGTCACCATTCAAAGCCCCTGCCCAACTGTCGAACACCTGCAAAACCTGGGCCCCTGCAGCCACTTGAGCATTGAGGTAGACAATGGTGGCGTCTGTAATTCGATCCAACAAATCTTCGGCCAAGGCTGGTTCAGAGCGCAGCATGCGCCGCGCCTTGCTCCACTCTTTGCTTCCTCCGCCCTCTACCATGTAGCAAAAAATGGTCCAAGGCGCACCGGCAAAACCAATCAAAGGGACGCGGCCATCCAAAGCCTGACGGGTCATGCGCATGGCATCCATCACGTAGCGCAGGTGTTCCTCTGGCTCGACCGGATGCAAGCGGTCAAGGTCGCCGCGTGAGCCAATGGTTTCGGCAAACCGGGGGCCCACCTTTTCTATCAATTGATATGGAAGCCCCATGGCTTCGGGAACGACCAAAATGTCGCTAAACAAAATGGCGGCATCCACACCGAGCAAATCGACCGGTTGAAGGGTCACTTCACACGCCAATTCTGGGGTTTCCACGAGCTCTTTAAAACCCGACAAGCGGCTCCTTACAGCGCGGTATTCAGGGAGAATTCGCCCTGCCTGGCGCATCAACCATACAGGCGGGCGCGGGGTGTCCTCACCCGCAAGAACCCGAAGAAGCAAATCGTTTTTGGCGGTCATCATCAAGGCAACAACAAGGTGGACATTCGGTTCGCGGTTCAGGCTTGTAAAGGGAGTTTACAGGCTCAATGCAAGGTTTTGAACAGGGCCTCTTCCAGCAAATCGAAAGGGTGCGCCGTCACATTGCCCACCCCCTTTGATTTCGCATCACACTCCCTGAGGTACCCAAAAATCCGCGCCACTTTTCGGGGGGGATAATGGCGTGCAGCCCTCGCGTATTCTTTGGCCGCAAAAGGGTGCACCCTCAATGCACTGGCAACCGCTGAGGGGTCGTGGCTTGGCAGGTGATGAAAACTCAATACCCGGCTGAAATAATTGGTCAAAACGGGGAGAATGCGCGGCACAGGGTTGGACTTCTCGTTGGCGCGCATGTATTGGACAATGCGGGTGACCCGTCCTACGTCCTTTTCGGCCAAGGCCCCCGTCAATTCAAAAATGTTGTACTCCTTTGAAATGCCAATGTGCTGCTCGATCAGCGTGTCGCTGACCTCTCCTCCTTCAGGCAGCGCGATGAACAGTTTTTCCAGCTCTCCCGCCACTTTTTTGAGGTCATTTCCGAGGTATTCGGCCATCACCTGTGCCGTCCGCGGACTGATCCGGCGCCCTTTGGATTGGACAAAACCCTCAATCCACTCCGGCAACTTGTAGTCTCGGATTTTCGTGGATTGAAACACCACCCCAGCCTGTTGAATGCGCTTCACCGCACCCAAGCGTTTGTCGGGCATTTTGTTGCGGTGTACCAACACCAACACAGTGGATGCCACAGGGTTATCAGCGTATGCCGCAAGCTTCTCAAGCTTGTCTTTGGACTTCCATTCCCTGAGTTCTTGGGCTTCCTTGACCAGCACCAGACGGCGCTCCGCCATCATGGGGAACTGACGGGCTGCGGCCAATACCTGGTCCAGATCGCTGTCTCTGCCGTACAGAATGGTTTGATTGAAATCCCGCTCGTGTTCCTCGAGGGCATGGGTTTCCACCGCATCAGACAAGGCGTCCAAATAGAAAGCCTCTTCTCCCCCCAACAGGTAGAGCGGCGCGAATTTGCGCGCCCGAATGTCGTCGAGTAAAGGCTGAAACCCCTTCACTGCCAATCAGCTGAATGCAGGAGCAACCACAATTTCCTTGCTCCCTTTGGTGTAGGTATAGAAACCTTCTCCGGACTTGACGCCGAGTTTGCCTGCCATGACCATGTTGACCAACAAAGGACTCGGGGCGTATTTGGGCTGGCCAAAACCGTCCTGTAGCACCCTCAAAATGCTCAAGCAAACGTCCAAACCGATGAAATCCGCGAGATGCAACGGCCCCATGGGGTGTGCCATGCCCAGTTTCATGACCTCGTCAATTTCCGCAACACCGGCTACGCCCTCGTGAAGGCTGCAAATGGCTTCATTGATCATGGGCATCAAAATCCGATTGGCCACAAAACCCGGGTAATCGTTGACTTCGACGGGAACTTTACCAAGCTGCTGAGACAGTGCCACCACAAAAGCGGTAGTCTCGTCACTGGTGTCATAACCCCGGATCACTTCCACCAACTTCATGATGGGCACAGGATTCATGAAATGCATCCCAATGACCTGATCGGGACGACCTGTTGCAGCTGCAATGCGGGTAATGGAAATGCTCGACGTATTGGTGGCGAGTATGGCAGAGGCAGGCGCCGAAGCATCAATTTGCTCGAAGATCTTGAGCTTCAAGTCGAGGCGTTCAGTCGCCGCCTCTACCACCAAATCTGCATCGGCGACCGCGCCGTGCATTTCTGTGGAGGTTTTCAGCCGTGAGAGTGTCGCTGTTTTGTCATCCGCAGAAATGCGCTCCTTGGCCACCAAGCGGTCCAAATTCCGTTGGATGGTGGCCTCAGCGCGTTCCAACGCAGCAGCATTTACGTCGATCAACGATACCTGGTGACCAGATTGGGCAAAAACGTGGGCAATGCCATTGCCCATGGTTCCCGCTCCAATAACCGCCACTTTGAGAGGAGACGCGCTCATTCTCCTGCAGCAGCTTCGTCCTCGGGAACTTCCTCTGCCGCCTCTTCTTCAGCAGCCTTCTCCTCCACCTCGTCGGCAGCCTGCTCCTCTTGAGCAGAAGCTCCATTGGTTTCGGCAACTTCAGCCTCGTCTTCTGCTGCCACAAAGGGCAAAACACCCAGGCTGTTCAACTCGTTGTACCAGGTGCACAGCTTTTTCAAATCGCTGTGGTAGACACGCTCTTGGTCCAAATCGGTCACCACTTCGGTCACGAAGTTGCGCAGGGTATCGTGGGACTCCTTGGCGTGGGGCGCTTCACCTCCTTTCAAGTGTGCATGAAGGGTGTTGAGCACCTCCGACAACGGCAGGTCCTCGTCATAAGTGAAGATGCTGATGTCCTCAAAACTCGATACCCTCGCAGAGGAAGGCACCGCGCTGCGCTTGCCTTCTCTCATGCTCTCCACTACTATGGCACGCTGGGTGGTATTCAGCACTTTGTAAAGCCCCGGTTTTCCGGAAATGGCCAAAATGTCCTTTGGTTGCATGCCGCAAAATACCGCTGTTGGGCCATTGTGCGGCCTTTTTGGTGACAAGGAGTCGCTTTGGCTTTCCAACAGAAAGCCCCTTGTAATCCACAATCCTGGCCTTAATCCGACGGGGGTTTGGGCCAAGATGGTGAAGGAATCAAGACCCCATCCTCTCCTCTGCTCCATACCGCAGTACGCAAACCATTGGTAATCATGAGCATAGGCGATGTCAATGCCAAATCATACCGCGCGACTTGGTCGGCCACCTTAGCGTCCAACGGGACGTGTGGCGCCTTGACTTCAACCGCCAAGGACACCTTGCCATCGCGGTCAAAACAAGCCATGTCCACCCGGCCGGATACCTGACCAAACCGAACGGGATGTTCCAACACCATGCGTCCCAAAGGCCAACCCGTTTGTGCCAGGGCCGCTGCGACGTGTTGGCGCACCCATTCTTCGGGTTCCAAGGCCACCCATTTGCGGCGCACCAAGCAATGCAACTGCCATTTCCCCGCCACACACTGCACCTTCAAAGCAGGGGCCTCGAAAGCCAGTGCAGGCCACAGGAGCCTCGGGTCTTCGTTGAATTGCGATTCTGTCACGCTGCGAAAGTGCAAATTCCTTCCACTACATTGTGACCACAGAACACCTTTCTCCATGAACCGACCCACACGGTTATTCGACTTTCCCCGTTACCAACTCGCCAATGGTCCTTTGGACGTCATGATGACGATGCCCAATGGCGGCGACACGATCTCCTACTCTACGTCCCAATTTGTGGACGAAATGGACCACGTGAGCCTCGG
>JBELBZ010000040.1:0-7795 GCA_042095055.1 Crocinitomicaceae bacterium
AAGGTTACTGACAAGGACGGAGCCTTGACGACCCGCGAGCTCGCCAAGCAAGAAGGCCTCTTCCTCGGTTACAGCTGTGGGTCAGCCTTTCAGGGGCTGCGCCAGTTGAAGGATGAACTCAAGCCCACGGACCTCGCGGTCGTGCTGTTCCACGACCATGGCTCGCGCTATGTCGGCAAGGTCTACAACGACGACTGGATGCGCGAGCAGGGCTGGCTCGACTGAGCCCGTTGCTTTCGTAAGCAGGTATTATTTGCCGAAAGCCAGTACCGTTTTGCGGATGATGGCCACGCATTCGTCGAGTTGCTCTTCGGTCATGACCAGCGGCGGAGCGAAACGGATGATGTTGCCGTGGGTGGGCTTGGCGATGAGGCCGTTGTCCTTCATGGCGACGCACAGGTCCCAAGCGGTGCTGCTGTCTGGCGTATCGTTGATGAGGATGGCGTTGAGCAATCCACGTCCGCGGACAGCGGTGATCAGGTCGGTTTCGGCGATGAGGCCGTTCATCGCGCTGCGGAAACGGTCGCCGAGAGTCCGTGCTTGCTGAGAAAGGTGTTCGTCTTTGACCACTTCGAGGGCTGCCATCGCGACGGCGCCGCCAACGGGGTTGCCGCCAAAGGTCGATCCGTGCTGTCCGGGATGGATGACACCCATCACGTCGTCGTCCGCGAGGACCACACTAACGGGGTAGACCCCACCGGAGATGGCCTTGCCCAGGATGAGCAGGTCGGCCTTTACGTATTCAGCTTGGCGCTCGCAGTGGCCGGCACACGTGCAGTGGCCGCATGTGGCCAGCAGGGCGCCTGTGCGGGCAATGCCGGTCTGGACTTCATCGGCCATAAACAAGACTCCGGCAGCTTTGCACAGGGCGTGGGCCTCTTGGATGTAGCCGTCTGACGGCACGTAAACCCCGGCTTCACCTTGGATGGGCTCCACGAGGAAACCGGCCACGTTGGGGTCCTTGAGTGCCTCCTTCAAGGCGTCGATGTCATCGTAAGGGATGACCTCAAACCCTGGGGTAAAAGGGCCGAAACCGCCTGTGCTGTCGGGATCGGTAGAGAAGCCAACGATGGTGGTGGTCCGGCCGTGGAAATTGTTTTCGCAGGTGAGGATCTTGGCTTTACCAGCGGGTACCCCTTTGACGTCATAGGCCCACTTGCGCGCGATTTTGATGGCGGTCTCCACCGCTTCGGCGCCCGTATTCATCGGCAGGACCTTGTCATAGCCGAAATACTCGGTCACGTACTTCTCGTATGGTCCCAGCACGCTGTTGTAGAAAGCACGGGAGGTGAGCGTCAACTTCTGCGCTTGCTCGGTCATGGCCCCCACGATGCGGGGGTGGCAGTGTCCCTGGTTGACGGCGCTGTAGGCGCTCAGGAAATCATAGTAGCGCTTGCCCTCGATGTCCCAGCAGAAGACGCCTTCGGCCCGGTCCAACACCACCGGCAGGGGATGGTAGTTGTGCGCACCATAGCGGTTTTCCATGTCCATGGCCTCCTGGGAGGAAGCGGGGCGTGAAGCGGGATTTCCAGTCATGCCACGAAAATACGGCGCATCTGGGGGTTAGAACCGGACGTACAGATCGTCGATGTAAACGTGGCCCTTTTCGCTGAATTGGAAGTAGAAGTATTCGATGGAACCCAAACCATTGGGATCGTCTTCGGTGGCCCAGTCAAAAGCGCTCATCGGAATGCGGCACTCCATCCACTTTCCAAAGCCAGTAGCCGGAATCAAATCTTGGGTCAGCGCAATGACAGAGGTATGACCGTCAGCATCTGCAATGCCCACTTTGATGGGAAGTGGGGCTGTCGGGCCAGGGTTGACCCCGATGTTGCGCAGCTTGAAGACGATGAAGGCGGCATCGGGTTGGGCAGGTTGGGCCATGGCCTGCCATCGGTTCCAGCTGAAGCCAACTGTGTGCGTCGGAAATTCCGGTGCTTCAAGGGTGAGGGGATTCGGGCTAAAATCCCACTCGAAGTCCAACGCTTGGCTTTTGCTTCTGCCGCGCTTTTCCTTGACGATGAACTGTCGGTCTGGCCCGAATTGTCCCAGTCCCCACTCGTGGTCTGCATTTTCTTCAAATACGATGAATCTGCCCGGTGCGATGTCTGCAAGGGGTCTTTTGGATGCGCGGCGCACCACCTTTTTTATGGGAGCATGGGGCACGAGGGTGCATGTCCCTATTTCGATGTCGCCGAAATGCTCCATGCGCAGGTTAAATGCGGCCAGATCAGACCAATCCGTTTGGTCCCTTCCCCTGTTGAAGTCGGACAGCGGGATCCTGGCTTCCTGCCACACCGTATCGAGGGGGAATGTGGGAATGTGACGTGGCGCCAGCGCTGTGGAGCTTCGCATGCCATTGCGGTCTTCAAGCTCAAAGACCATGACCGGGTCAGATTGGCTGGGACCCGTTTTTTTGATCCAAATGCTGATGCCGCCTAAGGCCTCGACCGAATCGAGGTTGTTGGGTTTTCCAGCGGGCCATGGAAAGGACTTCCGTTCACTCAGTGCAGGCCCCTTCCACCAAGTAAGGTGCAGAATGTTCATGCCCAAAAGGCTGTCTTTCTGTGTGTTGCATTGGTGCTGGGAGAATTTCCCAAAGAGGGATTCTGGTGGCACTGCACCTCCTAAAAACGAGGTTGAATCCAATGTTTCGGCTTGTGCATCTGTCAACGCGGGCAGTCTGCGGCTTTGGCTGCAACTGCCGAGGACCAGGCAGGCCATGCCCAATGCCAAGGCCGAGGACATGCGGGTCCGATGGCTTCGGCGGGATTTGAAGAATGGGAAGGGCACTTGCATGCGTTATGGGCTGGCCTCTAATCTACTCGCAAGGACCGTTCGCAGGGTCGTTGAAATTCGGGGCAGTGCGGTCGGTGCAATTGTCGGATCCATCGCAAATGCCATCGGTATCCGAATCATACTGCCCACATCCGTTGCAGCACAGGGCGTAGGGCACCATCAAAGTGCGGCTCACTGCTGGCTGACCGAAGGTGGTGCCTCCGGGTGCTGTGGCGACACCAAAGCATCCTTGAGCGTCGCGGACCCGAGCGCTGTAAAACCCTGCCGGAATGGTGCCAAGTTCATTGGGAATGGCGACCGAGAGGTCAGCGGTTCCATTCAGGCCGGTCAGTTCAAGGGTGATGGCGGAGCCACTTGTCAGGTTCAGTTGAACCACCCCGTCAGACGCATCCAATGTGCTTGCAGGTGTGACGCTTGAGAACCCGAGGAATACGGGGGCCAATCCACAAGGCTGACAAACCCCATTGGCGGGGTCGTCGAAGTTGCTCGCAGTGAGGTCGGTACAGTTGTCTTGGTCATCGCAAATGCCATCGTTGTCGACATCCGGGTGGGTGATGGTGACGGTAAAATCGACCTGGTCAACATTGCCCGCGTAGTCCGTAACGGTCAAGGTCACGGTGTGGGTGGTCACATCGTCACACCCCACAAATGTGCTTTGGCTCAGGGTTTGCGAGGCGATGCCTGCATTGTCTGTAGAGGTGGAGACATCCAATGCAGAAAGGACCACCTCTTGGGCTGTATTGGGCATCTCCAAGGTGATGTCATTGGCGCTGGCCACAGGGGAAATCAAGTCTTGCACCGAAACTGTAAAGGCATCTGAAGAGGTGTTTCCCTGGTCATCTGTGACCGAAAACAGTGCTGTGACGGTTCCAATATCCCCCGAGTCAAAGGTGTTCGGGTTCACGGTTGAGGATGCAATGGTGCATCCTCCGCTTGACCCTGCATCGACATCAGCTGCAGAGATGGTGGCCGCTCCATTGGCGTCCAATTGTACCGCAATGTCAAGGGCTGCAGCGGAGGCGATCAGACAGCTGCCATTGTTCTGGTTGGCTGCGGGGTCGTAATTGCACGCGCTGGATATGGTGCAACCGGGAACGGGAGTCTCTGTGCTGTCGCAGATGTTGTTGTTGTCGATGTCTGCACATTGGCCTTGGCAGTCTAATCCGGTGGCTGGATAAGTGCAGGACCCATCGTCCGCAGTGGCCGTGGCATCGTAGTTGCAGGCGGTGTAATTGGTGCAGCCATGGTATTCGCAGCTGCCATTGTCGATGGTTGCAGTGGCATCGTAATTGTCGGCGGAGTTGTCGGTGCATCCGCTGCAACTGCTGTATTCACAGGTGCTGGCTATGGTGGCGGCAGCGTCATAGTTGCACGCCCCTGCATTCATGCAGCCGGCACAGGAGCTGAATTCGCACGACCCGTCATCGGTGTTGGGACCCGCTACCCCTGCTGAGCTGCAGCCGGCGGCATCCGTGCATCCGTAGTTGCAGGCTGTGTAATTGGTGCATCCGAAGTATTCACACGATCCATCGTCCAGTGATGCCGTTGCGTCATAGTTGTCGGCATGGGGCTCGGTACACCCGGCGCAGCTGTCGTATTCGCAGCTCCCATTGTCGATCGTGGCAGATGCGTCGAAGTTGCAGGCGCCGTTGTTGGTGCACCCGGTGCAGCTCGAGTACTCACAGCTTCCATCATTGTAGGTGGCGGTAGCGTCATAGTTGCAGGCCGCCGCCACATCGCAGCCCAAGCACGAGGCGTATTCACACTCTGAATACCCACCCGCATTGGGATTGTAGTTGCACGCATAGCTGTCCGCACAGTCATCGGGTGTGGGCATGATGCTCGGCGGGGAGGGGAAGTTGAAGTTGCAGTATGCCGATACTGGCACCCCTTGGACCGTCGCTGCAGGGTCGAAATTGATAGCGGAAGGAATGAGGCAACCTGGAGCAGTGCTGGTGAAGCAAGTGCCATCGTCGGAGGTCGCTGCCGCAGTGTAGTTGTCGGCGCTGTCATCGGTGCATCCTTGGATTTCAATCTCGTCGCAGATGCCGTTTCCATTGATGTCGTTCACGCATTGGCCATTGCAGTCCAGGTATACTTCAGCGGGGAAAACACACGTGCCCGTGACATCTGCGATGTTGGCATTGGGGTTGTAATTGCACGCATCGGGTTGGATACATCCCACGGTCTCAAACAGGCAACTTCCATCGGGGATGTTGGCGTCGGCATTGAAGTTGGCGGCACCGACATTCATGCAGCCCGGGATTTCGGCGGGGTCACAAATGCCGTTGTTGTTGGTGTCGAAACCGCTGAGGCATTGGCCATTGCAGTCGACAAAGAAGTTGCTGGGGAATGTGCAGGTGCCCGGGGGTCCGGCGAGGACAGCGGCGGGATTGTAATTGCAAGCAGCAGGGTTGATGCAACCGGCGCAACTGGTGAATTCGCAGGTTCCGTCTTCAGTGTTGGCGCTAGAATCGAAGTTGCAGGCCGTGATGTTCATGCAGCCTTGAACGGCGTCTGAATCGCAAATGCCATCGTTGTTGCTGTCGTTGTCGATGACGCTTCCTGTGCCGTCGGTCTCGCCAGAGCAAGTGTCGCAGGCGTCGACTTTAAAGACGCACAGCGCATTGTCAGTGTCGGTGGTGGAGGTGGCGTCGTAGTTGCAGGCTTCGGGGTTGGTGCAGCCGGTGACTTCATCGTCATCGCAGACGCCATCGTTGTCGGTGTCGTTGTCCACTACGGAGCCTGTACCATCGGTCTCGCCAGAGCAAGTATCGCAGTCGTCGACCTTGAAGATGCACTGCGTATTGTCGGTGTCTGTGGTAGAGGTGGCGTCGTAGTTGCAGGCGGTGGGGTTGGTGCAACCGGTGATCTCATTGGCGTTGCAGACGCCATCGTCGTCGGCATCGTTGTCCACGACTGTTCCTGTGCCATCGGTCTGGCCAGAGCAGGTGTCGCAGGCGTCTACCTTGAACACGCAGAGCGTGTTGTCGGTGTCGGTGGTGGAGGTGGCGTCGTAGTTGCAGGCCGTGGGGTCGGTGCAACCGGTAATCTCATCGCCATCGCAGACCCCATCGTCGTCGGCATCGTTGTCTGTGACCGTTCCTGTGCCATCGGTCTCTCCAGAGCACGTGTCGCAGGCATCGACCTTGAAGACGCAGAGCGTATTGTCGGTGTCGGTGGTGGAAGTGGCGTCGTAATTGCAGGCCAAGGGGTTGGTGCAACCTGTGACTTCATCGTCATTACAGACCCCATCATTGTCTTCGTCGTTGTCGACCACAGACCCCGTTCCATCGGTCTCTCCAGTGCAAGTGTCACAACCCGCGGGGATCAAGCACAGGGTGTTGTCGGTGTCGGTGGTGGAGGTGGCGTCGTAGTTGCAGGCCGCAGGGTTGGTGCAGCCTGTGACCTCATCGTCATCGCAGACGCCGTCATTGTCGTCGTCGTTGTCTACCACGGTTCCCGTTCCATCGGTCTCTCCCGAGCAGGTGTCGCAAGCACCGACCTTGAATGCGCAGAGTGAGTTGTCGGTGTCGGTGGTGGAGGTGGCGTCGTAGTTGCAGGCGGTGGGGTTGGTGCAGCCGGTGACCTCATCGTCGTTGCAGACGCCGTCGTTGTCGGCGTCGTTGTCCACCACTGTTCCCGTTCCATCCGTCTCACCTGAGCAGGTGTCGCAGGCGTCGACCTTGAAGACGCAGAGCGTGTTGTCGGTGTCGGTGGTGGAGGTGGCGTCGTAGTTGCAGGCCGTGGGGTCGGTGCAACCGGTGATTTCGTTGGCGTTGCAGACCCCATCGTCATCGGCGTCGTTGTCCACGACCGTTCCCGTGCCGTCGGTCTCGCCAGAGCAAGTGTCGCAAGCGTCGACCTTGAAAACGCAGAGTGTGTTGTCGGTGTCGGTGGTGGAGGTGGCGTCGTAGTTGCAGGCCGTGGAGTTCGTGCAACCGGTGACCTCATCGTCGTCGCAGACCCCATCGTCATCGGCGTCGTTGTCCACCACTGTTCCAGTTCCATCCGTCTCACCAGAGCAGGTGTCGCAGGCGTGGACCTTGAAGACGCAGAGTGTGTTGTCGGTGTCGGTGGTGGAGGTGGCGTCGTAGTTGCAGGCCGTGGAGTTCGTGCAACCGGTGACCTCATCGTCGTCGCAGACCCCATCGTCATCGGCGTCGTTGTCCACCACTGTTCCAGTTCCATCCGTCTCACCAGAGCAGGTGTCGCAGGCGTGGACCTTGAAGACGCAGAGTGTGTTGTCGGTGTCGGTGGTGGAAGTGGCGTCGTAGTTGCAGGCCGTGGAATTCGTGCAACCGGAGACTTCATCGTCATCGCAGACGCCGTCATTGTCGTCGTCGTTGTCTACCACGGTTCCCGTTCCATCGGTCTCTCCCGAGCAGGTGTCGCAAGCGTCGACTTTGAAGACGCAGAGCGAGTTGTCGGTGTCGGTGGTGGAGGTGGCGTCGTAGTTGCAGGCCGTGGAATTCGTGCACCCGGTGACTTCATCGTCATTGCAGACCCCATCGTCGTCGGCGTCGTTGTCGACCACGGTTCCGCTGCCATCGGTCTCGCCAGAGCAAGTGTCGCAGGCGTCGACCTTGAATGCGCAGAGGGTGTTGTCGGTGTTGGTGGTGGGCGTGGCGTCGTAGTTGCAGGCCAGGGGGTTGGTGCACCCGATCACTTCGTCGTCATCGCAAACGCCATCGTCGTCGTCATCGTTGTCAACCACGGTTCCGCTGCCATCGGTTTCTCCAGAGCAGGTGTCGCAGGCGTCGACCTTGAATATGCAGAGGGCGTTATCGGTGTCGGTGGTGGTGGTGGCGTCGTAGTTGCAGGCGATGGGGTTGGTGCATCCCTTGATTTCGTCGTCATCGCAGACACCATCGTCGTCGGCGTCGTTGTCGACGACGGTTCCGCTGCCGTCGGTTTCTCCAGAGCACGTGTCGCAGGCGTCGACCTGGAATATGCAGAGGGTGTTGTCGGTGTCGGTGGTGGTGGTGGCGTCGTA
>JBELBZ010000040.1:7895-17262 GCA_042095055.1 Crocinitomicaceae bacterium
CGACCTGGAATATGCAGAGGGTGTTGTCGGTGTCGGTGGTGGTGGTGGCGTCGTAGTTGCAGGCGATGGGGTTGGTGCATCCCTTGATTTCGTCGTCATCGCAGACACCATCGTCGTCGGCGTCGTTGTCGACGACGGTTCCGCTGCCGTCGGTTTCTCCAGAGCACGTGTCGCAGGCGTCGACCTGGAATATGCAGAGGGTGTTGTCGGTGTCGGTGGTGGTGGTGGCGTCGTAATTGCAGGCCAGGGGGTCGGTGCACCCTGTGATTTCGTCGTCATCGCAGACGCCATCGTCATCGGTGTCATTTTCGATCACGGTTCCGCTGCCATCGGTTTCTCCAGAGCAGGTGTCGCAGGCGTCGACCTTGAATATGCAGAGGGTGTTATCGGTGTCGGTGGTGGGCGTGGCGTCGTAGTTGCAGGCTTCGGGGTTGGTGCACCCTGTGACTTCAACGGCGTTGCAGACGCCATCACCATCGTCGTCGTTTTCCACGATGAATCCGGTGCCATCCAAGTGACCAGAACAGCTTTCACAACCCGTCGAGAATATGCAGACAGAATTGTCGGTGTCAGTGGTGGGTGTGGCGTCGTAGTTGCAGGCGTTTGAATCTGTGCATCCTGTGACTTCATCGTCATCGCAAACCCCGTCGTTGTCGGCATCATTGCTGAGGACGGTTCCCGTGCCATCGGTCTCTTCGGAACATGTTTGACATCCCGTGGGATACACGCAGAGTGAGTTGTCCGTGTCAGTGGTGGGTGTCCCGTCGTAGTTACAGGCCGCAATGTCCGTGCAGCCCAGGACTTCATCCGAAGCGCAAACACCGTCGTTGTCCGTGTCATTGTCTACCACAGTGCCGGATCCGTCGGTCTCTCCAGAGCAAGTGTCGCAGGTTTCTGAAACGTAGATGCAAAGTGAGTTGTCGGTGTCGGTGGTGGGAGTGGCGTCGTAGTTGCAGGCATTGACGTCGGTGCATCCGAGCAGCTCGTCGCCATTGCACACCCCATCATTGTCATCATCCAGTTCCAACGTGGTTCCGGAGCCATCGGTTTCCCCAGAACACACCTCGCAACCTACCGGGTAGGTGCACAGCGAGTTATCGGTGTCCGTGGTAAAAGTGGCGTCGTAGTTGCAGGCCGCCTGATCCGTGCACCCCAGGACTTCACTGTCGTTGCAGACGCCGTCGCCGTCGTCGTCGTTGTCTATAGTCGTGCCAGAGCCGTCGGTTTCGCCTGAGCAGGTTTCACAGCCGTTGGGGTAAACACAGAGCGTGTTGTCGGTGTCGGTGGTGGGGGTGGCGTCGTAGTTGCAGGCGGTGTTGTCCGAGCAACCGAGCACCTCATCACCATTGCATACCCCGTCGCTGTCCGTGTCGTTGTCCGTTGGGGAAACGGTCCCAGTGCCGTCGGTTTCGCCTGTGCAGGTTTCACAACCGGTGGGGTACAGGCACAATGAATTGTCGGAGTCCGTGGTGGGTGTAGCGTCGTAATTGCAAGCTTCAGCATCGGTGCATCCCAGTATTTCGTCCGCATTGCAAACGCCGTCATCGTCCACATCGTTGTTGAAATCGGAAACGGTCCCCGTTCCATCGGTTTCACCCGTGCAGATTTCACATCCTTCAGGGAAGATGCAGGTGGTGGGCTCTGTGTCGGCCGAGGATACAGCATCGAAATTGCAAGCGGCAGGGTCGATGCAACCCAGCAATTCTGGGCAGGTGAACAGCTCGAAAAACAGGTCGGGACCGCTGGCTGTGGACCCCAGACCATCAAAACTTGCGCCTCCGGCATAAACATCATCCTCGCCTTCGAGGACGAGTGTGTAGCTGCCAATCAGCACCAATGCGTATTCCTCGCCTTGGGTCAACAAGGCCGGAATGTCCCATTCTATGAACAGGTCGCCTCCTTCGCCTTCGGTGTCTGTCCACGTTTCAAATGATTCTGCACTGAGCAGGGTGCCATTGTGGACATCGGGTGCATCCAACTTGCGCAGCTCCACGGTGATGAAGGAGGCGGGCTCATTGGCTTGCCTGAAATGTGCGGCTGTTAGATAACTGGTTTCTGTGGCGGTAAAGGTTTGACCGGAGCCGCCCATGGCATAACCGTCTGAGTTGAATTGTCCGTCATACGTCCCCAAGGCCAGGCTGCCCTGACACCGATCCAAACAGGTTCCGGGGTCAATGCCGGTGTTTCCTCCAACGCAGCCACAATTGGCATTGGAAATGGCGGTACCTCCACAGTCGCCATGGCAGTCCACCACGGCGCAGGAACCGTCATCGATGGAGGCGTTCACGTCGTAGTTGCATCCAGTCGGGTCGGTGCACCCGTAGCAGCTGTCGGCGGTGACGCCCGTGTTGCCTTCGACACATCCACACCCGCTGATTTCATATGCCGTTCCGCCGCAATCGCCGTGGCAGTCCAAGGTGGTGCAAGACCCATCGTCGTGGGTGACGGCGGGATCGTAGTTGCAATAGCTGGCATCTGAGCAGCCCCACACCAGTTCGCCGGGTTCAGGCGTCCGATAGATGACTTGGAAGGCGAGGTCGTGAGCGGTGGCGGCGCCACTGGCGTTGATGCCAGCGCCTGCTGAAAATTCAGGGTAGCACGTCCGATAACCGGCTCCAGAGAGAAAGTCAAGCTGGTATTGGCTGCCACCTTGCAAGGGGATGTTGTAGAAGTCGAGTTCGACCCATTCAGGTTCTACTCCGCCGCATGAAGAGTAGACGGCAGCGCGTGTAAACTCCAGCAGCACTTCACCCGCGTTGGGACCATCGGTGCGGCTCAATTGCACCGTTTGGGCCGCGTCGGGCATGACGTGAAGTCCAATTCTGGATAGAAAACCGTGGGCGTCAGCGACGAGGGACTGGCCCTTCAAGGTTTCATTGCAAATGGTGCCGTCGTTGGCGGTGATGTTGTGGAGGTCTCCGTTGACACATTGGGCTTCGCGGATGTCGGTATTGCCTCCGATGCATCCGCATCCTGCGACGTCGAGGGCGGAGCCCCCGCAATCGCCATTGCAATCCAGGTATTGGCAGCTGCCATCATCCTGGTTTGCAGTTGGGTCATAGGTGCAAGCTGTAGCATCGGTGCAGCCCCAATTCATGGAGGCTGGACAGATGTGCATGGCAAAAACGAGGTCGTAGTCGGGCAGGGCCTCAGAGGCATTGAAGGCTTGGCCTCCTGCGTAGTCCGAAGTGCAGTTGGCAATGGCCACGCCAGAGACCAATTCGAGAACGTAAGTGGTGCCAGCTTGTATTGGAACGTCGCCGAAGTCAAAGTTGTGCCAGTGATAGCCGTCGAGGCCGAAACCTGTGAGACAGGAGGTGACACTCGAGCACGAACTGGGCACCGTATTGCTGTACCCGAGAATGGTGCCTGAATTCCAAGTTCCACCACCGCCAGGGCTGCATGGGTCCGTGTTGGTCAAGGTTCGGATGACAAGCTGTGCATCCAGGGCGCAACAGGTTTTCAATCGGATCCGCTTGAGCAGGCCATTTTCTGCAGGGGTGATGGTTTGACCATACAGAATGCCCGGAGGGCAGGCGTCGGAGTCGGTGGCGTCGACATTGGTAATGCAGCCATCGACACAAGCCGAAGCAGGTATGCCGGTGTTTCCACCGATGCATCCGCAGCTGCTGGTCGTGGCCGATCCCCCGCAATCGCCATGGCAGTCGGGCAGGGTGCAAGAGCCGTCAGAGGCGGTGGCGGTGATGTCGTAGTTGCAGGCGGCCGGGTCTGTGCATCCGAGGCACTGGCCGGCATCGTCAATGGAATCGAGGCAACCACAATCTGGGTCGAGGTAGGCAGATCCTCCACAAGTGCCCTGACAGTCCAGAAAGAGGCAAGACCCGTCTTCCACGTCTACAGTGGCATCGTAGTTGCACGCCGAGGGGTCCGTGCAGCCAAAGGTCACATTGTCGGGACACATGGACAGCTCGAAAACGAGGTCTTCAGAAGGCTTGGCCGCATTTAGGCCAAATGCAGTGCCGCCAGAATATGAGATGTTGCAGCCTGTGGCCGCCACGCCTTGCTCGAGTTGGAAGACATACTGCTGGCCGGCCTCCAAACCGATGTTGGTAAAGGTGAAGGTGGTCTCTACGTAGTTCGTAAAGCCATTTCCGCCGCTGATGAAGCAGTCAGAGGGGGTTTGGTTGCCGCTGACCACCTGGTCCGCCTCACCGATGAGGTTGCCTTGGTCCCATTCTGCCCCATCTCCGTTGTAGTTGCGAATCAGGATACGCGTGTCCACGCCTGTGCAGCGCGCAATGGTGATGCTGTTGAGCAGACCTGTGATGGTGGCGGTAAAGCCTTGGCCGTAATTGAGGCCTGTACCACAAGGTGTTTCATAGAAGTTCAGGATGTCAGGACACGCTCCGTTGCACACGGGGAAAAAGCAGCTTCCGTCATCCACCGTGGAATTCTCGAGGTAATTGCAAGCTGTGGCATCCGTGCAACCGATGCAACTGCCGGCATCGGCAGCCGAAGGGACACAGCCACAATCTGGATCGTCATAGGCGGATCCTCCGCATTGTCCGGCGCAGTCCAACGAGAGGCAAGAGCCGTCTTCGGCCGTTGCGGCTGCATCGTAGTTGCACGCCGAGGGGTCCATGCACCCAAAAACGGGCGTTCCTGGGCAGATGGACAAGGAGAAGGCGAGGTCTTCTCCGGTTTTTGAGCCTGCAGCGGAGAAGGCGTTTCCACCTGCATAACTGATGTTGCAACCCGTGGCTGCAGCACCTTCCAATAGGTGGAGGGTGTATTGAACACCGGTCTCAACCGAGACCCCGGTGAAGGTGAAAGTTCCGGCGGCATAAGGGGTGAATCCGTTGCCACCAGAGGTAAAGCAGCCGTCTGGATTGTCTGTTCCGAGCAGCACCGCGTCCGCTTCACCGATGATGCTGCCCTCGTCCCAATCGCTCCCCGTTCCATTGAACGCCCGCAATACAAGCCGGGCATCTGAAGCGGTGCACCGGGCGATGATGACTGTATCCAAAGACCCAGTCTCGGCGGCGGTAAAGCTCTGTCCGTTGTTCAATCCGCTGCCACACGGGGATTCGTAGGCGTCCAATACCGCCACATTGGGGCACTGTGCGACCACGCTGCCTATGGGCAGGACCAAGCAGGCTATCAGCAAGCTGAACATCTGGTGCCATTGCGTATGTGGGCCTGTGGGCATCGGGTGATGGGTTGGTCTTTGGTGTCTGTTTTCAGTGGGGTGGGAGGGCCCCCTGCCGCGTGGCAGGGGGCATCCCGGTTATTTGATCACGCGAACGGCGTGGTGTCCAGAATCGGTGATCGCGTGGATGAAGTAGACCCCGGAAGCGAGGTTGTTGGTTACCCAACGGCACGGCCCTTCTGCGATGCCTTTGCAGTCCAGCACGTCGATGGTCTTTCCGCTGGCATCTTCCACGCGCAGTTCCAGCACTTCTTCATCGCCATGCCAGTGGATGGAGAGTTCGTTGCGGAACGGGTTCGGGAAGGCGACAAGGTGTTCATTCACACTGGTTTCAGGCATGGCCAAGGCCTCCCTGAAGTGCAGCAGCATGGGAGACTCCAAATCGCCGTGAAGGATGTCTGCTTCGAAGCCGATGGTTTCGTCTGCAGTGAATTCCAGTTCCGTCAATCCCGACAACCAGCGGAAGTGCACGTCGCCCTCGAACAGGGCGGCGTTGGCTTCTCCAAAGGCGGTGAGGAAGTACAAGAGTCCTTCGTCGGTATCCATCGGACGGGCTTGGCCTATGCAAACCGGGCCTTCCGGTCCATCCACAAAGGCGCCCAAGGCGTCGATGAGCGATTGTGGCTGGCTCGAGGGCACTTCTAGGCGGATGACCGCCAGCATAGAAGACTCCAGTTCGCGCACATCCATGGGCCACGTGGTTTCTTCTTCATCAGCACGCACGAGGTATTCCATGCCCAAGGAAACGGGCCACTCAAGGGTGCCGGCAGGTTGTCCCACGTGCTCTGAGCTGGTCAATCCTAAGCGCATGCGGTAACCCTGTCCTGGGCGCATGGTGTTCAGCGAACCGATCCAGTTGCCGTCTCCCGCATACATCGCGAAGCCATCGTGGCGGCTCTGTACGAGGTCGTTGAAGCTCAAAATGGAATCGGCGTCGGCCATGCTCCTCAGCGCCATGTCCACATTGAACGACTGCTGAGGGAGGTATCCCAGTTCATTCCAACCGTATACCAATGGCTTTTGGAACTCCTCTTCGGTGGGGTTCGGGGCGAAACCAATGTTGGTCATGGTCCAAATGGCATCGGGTTCATCGGCCTTCATTTCCACCATGTAGCGCATCTGTGCATCGGTCTCGTCGCCGGCGAATGGTGTCCAGCCATGGTCGACGTCACTCGGCAGCTTGTAAGGCGTGAAGTGCGACTTTACCTGTAAGATGTCCTCGGCGGGCACATGGTCAAACGCTTGCTCCAAGGAGAAGGTGGCAGGGGTGTCCACCACGTTCACGCTGATCCAGTTCCAACCCGGCACCAACTTGGTGTTGATGGCGACGCGGCTGGTGGCCTTGAGCAGCAATGGCTCGAAGAGGTTGCCAATGCCGTTCTCGTTGGGTGTCACTTCGACCTGTTGCTCGAGGGTGGGCCAATGGGTCGAAACCTGGGCGCGGGTCATGCCCTTAGAAGCGTCCCAGATGTTGAACTCAATCTCCTTGCCTACGTCTTCTGTGTCGTAGAAAACAGAGACAAAGGCGAGGTTCTGGCCTGCAACCGAAAGGTCGAGGTTGGAGTATCCGCGCAGTTCACCGTCGATGTAGGCCATCACGATGTCATCGTCGTCGGTGCTGGCGGCGTTGTTGATGTACGCCTTGGTCACCAGCGGCATGATGTATTCATAGCTGGCGGCATCCACCTCCAACTCAGGTGGTGTGGCGAAGATGTCCACCCCGAGGGTGAAGCGCTCTGCGTAGCAGAAACCACCTGAGGATGCATTGCCACAAGGCAGGCCACCTTTCAGTCGGGCATCCACTTCGAAGTAGCCGATGGGCAGCGCTTCAGGCACCGAGAAGGTGATCTCCATGGTGCTGTTGGCGGGGATGTTGCCGCTCGCGGGCGAGGCTTCAATCCACGCGGGCAATCCATCGATCTCAAAGTACTTCGCGGCGTTGCCCACATTGTGGATCTCCGTGGTGTAGGTGACCTCCTCCATGTCGAACTCGTGCTCGATGTGGGCTGTGGTCTCGCCCCATTTGAGCGGGTTCTTGTCGATGAGCATCTCAAATACGAGGTCGCTCTCCGTCGCATTGCCCGCGTCGTCCCTGAGTTGGGTCTTCGGAATGACGAAGGTGACGAGTTGGTCTTCGTACTTGTAGAGGCTTTGCTCGTTGAGTTCGATGATGCACTCGTCGTGGAGGGAGTTCCAGGATACGTCCATGACATCGCCGACCGCACTGAGTGAGGTTTGCGGCGCGGACTGCATCAAGGGCGCATCCTCTTCTTGGATGCCGCTGATGATGGAGGTGAGTCCACCGTTTCCGATGTTGCCGAGCTCCACCGCGTTGTAGCCGTGGGTGGTCAACATGGACGAGGCATCGTTGAAGTAGTCAAATCCGTCATACGGAGCATAGACGTAGGCATCGTATGGATGCACCGCCACGGTGTCCGCCACCATTCCAGTCTCAAACGGCAGGTGCAGCACGAGGTTCTCGTAGCCATAGACACCGTCGCGCATCTGCTTGACGATGGTCTCCTTGGTCAGCGCGGTATTCCAAACGCGCAGCTCGTCGAGCTTGCCTGTAAAGAAGCGGTCATACCCAATGGGGGCACCACTTGGGGGGGCGTCTACACATGCGTCGATGCAATCCTGCTCTGAGGCGTGGAAGGCGTTGGCGTAGTCCAGGTCATCCGTCGCAATGGTGCCATCCCCGAAGAACTCGGTGGGCACCCCGTTGAACATCGCCCAACCGAGCGAACCGGCTTGGTGCACGTTGGCGTCGCCATCGGTGTTGAAGCTGATGCCCTGCAGGTCATGGCACTCACCGATGCCAGAGGGCAACTGGTTGCGCGCACCGAGGTGCAGCACGACCGGGATGAGTTTGCCGTGATCGTAGGCAGGGTCACCGGCGACTTCTTCTCCGTCGATGTAGAGCAATGCCGTTCCGTTGTAGCGGCGGACCAAAGCGACATGGTGCCAGGCGTCCGACAGCGGCTGCTGCGTGCGCATGGTGTCCGTGCCGTTGGCGAAACCGAGGCGTCCCAACTCATCGATGAAGCCGGACCATCCCACACGACGGAGGTCGATGTCGGGATCGGCGGTGCCGTTGATGCTCATGATGCCCTCGTTGAGGCCGCCCGGCTTGACCCAGAACTCGAGGGTCGTGTTGCGGGTGCCGTCCGGCGTCCAGTTCACTCCAGAAATGCTCGGGATGAGCGAACCGTTCGTGTTGGAGGCAAAGTCAAGGGCATGCGAGGCACCCGGGCTGTACCAGTTGGCCTCCATGATGACATCGCGCATGCGGGCGCGGTCGGCAGGAGTGCCTTCCAGTTCATCCATGGGCAACCAAAGCTGCAGTCCGATCTCGTTTCCAGTGATCTGGAAGGCGGGCGTCTCTGAAGCATAGGTCTCGCGCTGGCTGTTCCACATGCGGAAGTCCTGCATGGGCATGCTGAGCGCTTCGCCGGTGGCGTGGCCGTTCAACCATCCGTTGCCGAGCGTCAGGCGTGTGGGCTCCAGTTGGATGTTGGAGATGACGCCATTCTGACCCGCAGGCGCTCCATTGAGGTCGAGCCTCCAGTTGTAGGTGCCTTCGGTAGCGGTTGGTTCGAAGACCAGCTCGAGCTGGTTCCACAGTCCGTTCCATTGTGCGTTCGCGCCCGAAATCTGAACCGTGTAAGACGAAGTGCCCACATCGGCAACGGTCGAGGTCAACTTGAAATGGTCGATGTCGACAAACTCACCCGTCAGGCTGTATCCGGATTGGTCGCCTTGGGTGAAGACCACACCGCTGGCGGCGGATGGTGGCACCACCACCGTGATCTGGTTGGGCATGACCACCAGGTCATCGGGGTCTGCCGATGTGGCACCGATGGTACCGGAGGCCGTGTCCTGCACACCGTACAATCCGCCTCCCCATTGCTTCCAACTGATGGACCAACCGGGGAACCCGATCATGTCTTCATCCGCGTAGTAGGCGTCGAGGTGCGGTCCTTGGACCACGGTGAGGTGTTCGTCACCGGTGAACTTCAAGCCGCCGCTGTTCTTGGTGTAGTCCGAATTCTGGGTCGCCCTGATCTTGATGGAGTCGGGGCTGAGTGAATAGGCGGGGTTGGAAGTCTCCATGCCCTCGGACCAGCGCAACTGCAGCTCATCTCCAGGCTCCAGGAATCCGTCGGACGGAAGCACGCTGCCAAACAACTCAGGCCT
>JBELBZ010000041.1:0-5663 GCA_042095055.1 Crocinitomicaceae bacterium
TCTGCAACGGCGGTGGCAGTGAATTCTGGAGCGGGTTTGCCGATCATGTTCATGGGTGGGGGAGCATTGCGGGATAAAGTGGATGTGCCGGTGAATTGTTCGTCGGCGAAAGTACCTCGGCTTCGGTCGCGAAAGTATCTTTACAAATGTGACTGCCAAGAAGACCACCATTCAGAGCCGAAAGGGCCCAGCCTTGCCCCCAGAGGAGGAGTTCTTCAACCGAGAGCTCAGTTGGTTGGCTTTCAATGAGCGGGTACTGCAGGAGGCAGAGGACGAACGTGTTCCCCTCATTGAGCGCATGCGGTTCCTCGGTATTTTCTCCAACAACCTCGACGAATTTTTTAGGGTGAGGGTGGCGGCATTGCAGCGGATGGATGCCTTGGGGAAACGCACGACCACCACCTTGGGTTTTGGCGTTGCCCAGACCCTAGAGGGCATATCTGAGCGTGTGATCGCACTGCAGGTGCGGTACAACCAAGCCTTTACAGATTTGGAGGGGCAATTGGTCCATGAGGGCATTGACATTTTGACCGAGGCAGGACTGGACGATGTACAGGCCGAATTCGTGCAAGGCTATTTCGACCACAAAGTGCGTCCTCACTTGGTGCCCATTTTGATTTCCGATGTGGGCATGCCAGAGCTGAAGGATGGTTTGGTTTACTTGATCATAGAACTGGAAGGGGATGTGTCCAAGCGCGCGCGCTATGCCTTGTTGGAGCTTCCAGAACACCTCGAGCGCTTCTTGGTGTTGCCAGAAAAAGAGGGGAGGAAGGGCCTGATGTTTTTGGACGATGTGGTCCGCGTTGGTTTGCCCCGCCTCTTTTCGACCTTCCAGCCCGATGTGGTGCGCGCTTATGCCATCAAGGTGACCCGCGATGCGGAGATCGATATGGATGACGACCTCTCCAAGTCGCTATTGGAGAAGATGAAAAAGGGCATCGCACGTCGAAAGCATGGCGACTATGTGCGCTTTCTGTTTGACCGGGAGATGTCCGACGACATGTTGAAATTCTTGGTGCGCAAACTCGGGGTGGTCGAACAGGCCAACATCATCCCCGGTGGCCGGTATCACAACCGCCGCGACCTCATGGACTTCCCCGATTTGGACCACCCCCACTTGGTGTTTCGCAAGCTGAAACCCATGCCGCACCGCCATTTGGTCAACCGTCGGAGCATCTTGGATCAGGTGGCCAAACGCGACATTTTGTTGCATTATCCCTATCACGCCTTTTCTCAGCTTGTCGACATGCTGCGCGAGGCGGCCATTGACCCTAAGGTGACCATCATCCGCATCAACCTGTACAGGGTGGCGCGCAACTCACACATCATCAATGCGCTCACCAGCGCCGCCTTGAATGGCAAGACCGTGCAGGTGGTGATCGAGCTGCAGGCAAGGTTCGATGAACGCAACAACATCAAGGTGACACGGGAACTGCAAGAGGCGGGCATCCAGGTCATCTTTGGCGTAGCGGGGCTCAAGACCCACTCCAAGCTGATGCTCATCGTCCGCAAGGAGGGGCGGGTCATGCGTCAATACGCCCATGTAGGCACCGGTAATTTCAACGAGGCCACTTCAGGTGTTTTCAGTGACCTTTCGCTGTTGACAGCGGACCGGCGCATTGCTTCAGAGGTGGAGCGCCTGTTCCAATTCTTTGAGCACAATTACCAAAGGGGGGTATATCGGCACCTCATCGTATCGCCTTACAGTACGCGGAGGCGGTTCAGCCAGATGATCGACCGCGAGATCAAGGAGGCTTTGGAGGGTCGCAGTGCATGGATGGTGCTAAAGTGCAACAACCTCACAGATGCGGGGATGATTCGCAAGCTGTATGAGGCGAGTCAGGCCGGTGTCGAAGTCACATTGTTGGTGCGCGGAACTTGTGCGCTTCGGGCTGGGGTCAAAGGGCTCAGCGATCACATTCGGGCCTACAGCGTGGTGGGTCGCTTTTTGGAGCATGCCCGGGTGGTGGCTTTTGGAGCAGGGGGCTCACCGGAATTTTATCTGTCCAGTGCAGATTGGATGACCCGCAACTTGGACCGCAGGATCGAAGTCAGCGTCCCGATTTACGACCCGGCCTTGCAGGCTGAAGTCTCTGCGATGCTCGAATGTCAGATTCGGGACAATGTGAAACGAAGAAAGCTCGACAAGAAACAGCGCAACCGTTATGCTTCCTCCGGAGATGACGCAGCCCCCATGGAGGCGCACCGCGCGCTCTACGCGTTTTATGAGCGCCAGCTCAAGGACAAGGGATGAGGTTGGCAGCCATAGACATCGGCTCCAATGCCGTCCGTTTGATTGTCAAAGAGATTACAGGAGAACCGGGCAGCTTGAAGGTGCGCAAATTGGCGCATACCCGTGTTCCCATTCGATTGGGGGAGGACGTTTTCGGTTCCGGGTCCATCGGCACCGAAAAGGAGCGGTTGCTGGGCCAGGCTTTGGAGGGGTTTGGCATGCTGATGCAGGCCATGCAGGTCAGCGAATTCCGGGCTTGTGCCACGAGTGCGATGCGCGAGGCTGACAATGGACCAGACATCGTGAATCGGTTGGCCGCTTCAACTGGAATTCATGTGGAATTGATCAACGGGAAGACCGAGGCGGATTTGATTTTTTCCAACTTCGAGGTCAGCCTCTTTGACCGCGAACGCGACTACATCTACATCGACGTGGGTGGTGGGTCCACGGAGTTGACGCTGATTCGACAAGGAACCCGTTTGGAAGGCCGGAGTTTCAAAATGGGAGCGGTGAGGCTGCTCAAAGACAAAGTCGAGGACAGCATTTGGCCTGAAATGAACGCGTGGTGCTCAGAGTTGATTGCGGAGCGGGGTTTGCATGCACCGTTGGCGATCGGCGCAGGAGGCAACATCAACCGGCTGTTTAAGCTCTGTGGGGGGTTGAATGGGGAGGCGTTGTCCTACGACCGGTTGGCCTTATTGGTGGAGGATCTGAGCCGCTGCAGCTATGAGGAGCGGATGCTGCGCTTTCAGCTCAAGCCAGACCGTGCGGACGTCGTGGTCCCTGCTGGCCGCATTTATTTGGACACCATGAAAATGGTGGGGGCAGAGGGCATTCTCGTACCCAAAGTGGGACTGGCTGATGGCATGATCCTCGGTCTCTACAACCAGGTCAACCGCGCTTGAATCAGACGGGTTCTGCGGCAGCTGCATGGTCCATCCGCCGCAGCCTCAGCAGTTCCTCTGCCAATCTGGCCTCGGTTTTGGTATCCAAAGTCTGCCCTTTGCGCTGCGCTTCAATGGCGCCCGCAAGCGTGTCCGCGGACCACTCATCCCGCATGGGGAGACGTTGGGTGTCTTCAAAAGGCATGTCTTTTGCCCAAAGGGACATCCAACGCACGTATTGTTGTTGAGAACGCACGAGGCATTCCCCGAACCTCGTGAGGCAGTTGGGGTCGAGGGTGGCAGCCATGGCGGTCCTCAGTCGGCCCACGTTGGTGGCGTGGTGGCGCACCACTTGGTCTGCGGTTCCTTCTAAGGGCAACAAGTCGGGAAGCGTGCCGTCCAAGCAAGGCAACTCTGCACCGAGTGTCTCTCCGACTTCAGAAGCCGTTAGCAAGCGGTCTACTTTGGCGCGAAAAACCTGTGGAATGACCGTTTGCCTGAACAGAAAGTCGCGCAACGCGAAGACGTGCGCTTCAAATGCGTCGTGAATTTCCTCGGGGGTGGGAGCCTCGGGAAGTTGCAGAACGAGCAAGGCAGTCTGGCGGTCCATCTACCCAAATTACGGCTTTCTCTGAGGCAGGAGAAGTTCATTGGCGCTGTAATTCACTTTCTTTCGTTGGTGCAGGCACCTTTCACCTTGGTTGCTGGTGCAAAGCGGCATTATTTTTAGGCATGCAAATGCAGACCCCCAAAGTCATGTGGATTTCGCTCAGTCTCTCTCTCCTTCTTTTCGGTTCGTGTGCCAATGATGCCCCGGCAGGAAAGGCCAACCGAAACATCGACCCCACAGCTGCGTTGACGGCGCAAGTCCAAAAGGATGCGACGGCCCAAGCCGCTGCGGCGCCGGAAAGTGAAGGGCAGCAGGTTTCTGGTGGGGGCCGAGAGAACCCGAACTTCTTGAACGGTATCGACGACCGCAACCGCGGAGACAAGAAGGGCAAGGTTCAATTTTCGGGCAGCATACCCAACCGCACGGGCAAGCTGTACCTCTTCGAAACAGAAGGGCGCAATGTGGCTGCGATCGATTCGGTCACTTTGGTGAATGGCAAGTTTGATTTTGGTGCTGTAGAAGTGGGCCGGGGTTTCTACGGTCTTGGTTTTGAGTCGGCCAAAAAAACAGGGGACATCATCATGAATCCCGATGAGCCCGTGCTCAAGATTGACTTCCAAAATGCGCGTTTGCTCGGGGGAGGCACGGACAGCAAAGAGAACAGGGGCTGGTTTGCATACCGCGGTGCCGAGGGAGCCAACAAGAACCAGATCCGCCAATTGTACAAGAAGGGCAAGGGCAAAGAGGAGGAGACAAAGCGCCAAGTGAAGCTCAAGGAAGATGAGTTGGCCCAAACGCAGCACAAATTCATCCAAGACTATCCAGGCACCTATCTCGCCAAGTTCTTGACTTGGAAGCAGCCGCGCTTCATCGGGGACAAGGGAACTTTTCTCAGCGACCTCGATGTTACCGACAACAGCCTGATGCGTTCCATGGCCCTCCCAGACCGAATTCAGTCGATGATGCGGACGTTCAGTGGTGGCAAGGATTCCGGTTTTTTGAGCTGCATTGACTTGGTCAAAGCCGCCTGTGAGGAGAACCCAGTGGCCCTCGAATTCGTGCTCTACAACATGCTCGATGGCTTCTACAACACCGGCAAGGAGACCATTTGTCAGTACATCTTGGACAACTACATATTCGATGAGGATTGCGGGGCCAACCTCTCCGACGTGATTCGGCAGCGGGCCCAAGGCATCATCAACCTGCGCGTCGGCAATACACCGCCCAACTTCCGCATTCCCGATGTGAACGGCAAGATGGTGGACCTGTCCGAAGAAGTAGCCAAGAACAAGTACACTTTGGTGATGTTCTGGGCAAGTTGGTGCCACAAGTGCGAGCAGGAAATTCCGAACCTCGTACCCATGTACAACGACCTCAACCCAAAAGGTTTTGGTGCCATTGGCATCTCGGTGGACCAGCAAAAGGTCGCCTGGACAAAGGCGATTGCTGAGAATCAAATCCCTTGGTCCAATGTCAGCCAGTTGAAGGGTTGGGATGCGCCCATTACGGACGACTACAAGATCACCCAGACGCCGACGTATTTCTTACTCGACAACCAGGGCAAAATTGTGTTGAAGCCCGAGCGTTGGTTTGAAATCCAGCGTTTCCTCCAGTCCCGCCTCTGAGCAGACTTAGGATGCGTAGAACAGGACTGTGGCGTTCTGTGAGGGGGCTTGATTTCAGTTCCCCGAGGTCACCAGTTCTGCATACAATGCCGCATGGCGTTGGGCAGCGGTGGCTGCAGTGAACCGTTCCGTATTGGCGTGCCCATTTTGGATGCACCGATTCCGCTGGTCTGCGTCGTTGATCATGGTGAGCACGGCTTCTCGAATGGCACCGATGTCTGTGGGATCGGCGAGTAAGGCTCCGCTGCCAGCGGTCTCGTCCATAGGGGCGAGGGAACTGGTAATCACTGGGAGCCCAATGGTCTGGGCCT
>JBELBZ010000041.1:5763-17178 GCA_042095055.1 Crocinitomicaceae bacterium
TGGCCTTTTGCTGACGGAAGTGTTAGGCGTGGCGAAGGGCGTCGATGGGATCGAGTTGGGCGGCCTTTCGGGCGGGGTAGTAGCCGCTGCCGAGGCTGACTGCGCCACTGAGGACCAGGGCGATTGCGACCCAACCCCAAGGCAATGCAAATGGAGCCTCGAGGTAATGGGCGACGACGTTTCCGACACCAATGCCCATCAGCACACCAAAGATTCCGCCCAGGAAGCCGATGATCACCACCTCCACAAGGAACTGTGCTCGAATGGTTTTGGCTGAGGCGCCGAGGGCTTTGCGCAATCCGATTTCGCGCGTGCGCTCGGTCACGGTGACCAGCATGATGTTGGTGAGGCCAATGGACGAGCCGAGCAATGTGATGAGCCCCAAGAAAAGTGCAGCCAGGGTCACGCTGCTCAAGCTCTCATTGAATTGGGCAATGAGTGCATCTGATCGGGTGATGCGGAAACTGTCGGGTTCGCCTGGCAGGTCGCCCCGGATGGCCCGCATTTCACCGGTTACGACTTCGGAAAGGCTGGCGATGGCTTCGGGTTCGGGAGCGCGGACCTGCACGGAATAGCTCGTGCGGCGCCCGCTGAATCTGGCGCGAATTTCACTGACCGGTAAGATGGCTTGATTGTCCTGTGACATGCCAAAAGAAGCCCCTTCAGGCTCCAAAACCCCCAGCACCCGGTAGCGCCGATTGCGGATGCGGACACTTTTGTCGATGGGATCATCCGAAGGAGCAAAGAGCTTTTCCACCACATCTTGCCCCAAAATGACCAGTGGGGCATTGCGCCGGACTTCTTCGGCGGTGAAGTTTCGCCCAGCACTCAGGGCATATGCGCTCATGGGCAGGAAGCCTTCATCGCCGCCCACGACCATCACGTTGGGGTCGGTTTCTTCTTCACCGGAAGAAATGCGGCCCATCATGGTGCCTCTGGCCGAAACTGAGGTTTCGGCTTTGCCGGCCATGGCTTTTTTGAGGGACATGGCTTGGTTGAAGTCAAGGGCATCGGTGCTGGTTAACCTTCGGCCTCCAAAGGCCCCGCTCTCGCTTCTTTGGCTCACTTGAAGGGTGCCGGCACCCAATCCGATGAACTGATCTAAGAGGCTGGACCTCAGTGCCTCAGTGGCTGTAATCATGGACATCAGGGCCATAATTCCCATGCCGATAATGGTGACGGTGAGCAGGGTGCGCAGCCATTGGGCCCGTATGGACCGCAACGCCACTGTGGCCTGTTCGCGAAGCACCGTCAATGTCATGGCTCAAAGCTACGCGCGCTTGTATCTTCGCCGCCGCAACGCTTCAACCCTTATCGACATGTTTGATCTCGAGATGATCCGCGCCGTTTATGACCGTTTCCCCAGCCGAGTGGCTGCAGCCCGAAACGTCACAGGCAAACCGCTCACACTTGCAGAGAAGATCCTTTACACCCATTTGTGGGATGGAGAGGCTTCCAGCGCGTTCAACCGCGGTCAAGACTATGTGGATTTTGCGCCGGACCGCGTGGCCATGCAAGATGCCACAGCCCAGATGGCGTTGCTTCAGTTTATGCAAGCGGGAAAGCCGCAGACTGCGGTGCCCAGCACGGTCCACTGCGACCACCTGATTCAAGCCAAGGTGGGGGCGGATACGGACTTGCAAGAGGCCATCAACCGCAACAATGAGGTCTACAACTTCCTCGAGTCGGTGTCCGATAAATACGGGATTGGGTTTTGGAAGCCAGGTGCGGGCATCATCCACCAGGTGGTGCTGGAGAACTATGCTTTCCCTGGGGGCATGATGATTGGTACCGACAGCCACACTGTGAATGCGGGTGGACTCGGCATGGTGGCCATTGGTGTCGGTGGAGCCGATGCTGTCGATGTGATGGCGGGCATGGCATGGGAGCTCAAGTTCCCCAAGCTGATCGGTGTGAAGCTGACCGGCACAATGAGCGGATGGACGAGCCCCAAGGACGTGATCCTGAAAGTGGCTGGAATCCTCACTGTGAAGGGCGGAACAGGCTGTATCGTAGAGTACTTCGGTGAAGGTGCCGATGCGATGAGCTGCACTGGAAAGGGTACCATTTGCAACATGGGTGCAGAAATAGGCGCGACGACCTCGACGTTTGGCTATGATGAGAGCATGGGCCGTTACCTGCGGGCCACAGGGCGTGCTGATGTTGCCGCGTTGGCCGATGGCATTGCCGAGCACTTGACAGGAGATGCCGAGGTCTATGCCAACCCTGAGCAGTATTTCGACCAGGTGATTGAGATTGATTTGAGCACCCTCGAGCCCCACCTTAACGGTCCTTTCAGTCCCGACTTGGCGACGCCTGTCAGCGAAATGGCAGCGTTGTGTGCGGAGAAGGGGTACCCCACAGAGATAGAATTTGGTCTGATCGGTTCCTGCACCAACTCGAGCTATGAGGACATCACGCGGAGTGCTTCGTTGGCGAAGGCCGCCGTTGAGGCTGGCGTGCAGAGCAAGGGCAAGTTGACGATTACACCGGGCTCCGAACTGGTGAGGTATACGTTGGAACGCGATGGCGTGCTCGACACCTTTGACAAGATGGGCGCTGATGTTTTCGCCAATGCTTGTGGTCCTTGTATTGGACAGTGGGCGCGAAGTGGTGCTGAGAAAAAGGAGAAGAACAGCATTGTTCACAGCTTCAACCGGAACTTCGCCAAACGCGCGGACGGCAACCCCAATACCCATGCCTTTGTCGGATCGCCAGAGGTCGTGACCGCGATTGCTTTGGCAGGTGATTTGACCTTCAATCCCATGAAGGACACCCTCCCCGGAGCGGATGGTCCTATGAAGCTTCCGGAGCCCACCGGTTACGAGCTTCCTGAAAAGGGCTTTGATGTGGAAGACGCGGGCTATTTGGCCCCTGCCGAAGATGGCAGCGGAGTGCAGGTGGTGGTCAATGGGGAGAGCGAGCGATTGCAATTGCTCACCCCCTTCGCCCCATGGGATGGCAACAATCTGACGGGCATGCGCCTGTTGATTAAGGCCGATGGGAAGTGCACCACGGACCACATTTCCATGGCGGGTCCTTGGCTGCGTTACCGCGGTCACCTCGACAACATCTCCAACAACACCTTGACTGGAGCGGTCAATGCCTTTGGCGGCGCCACCAATGCTGTGGTCAACCAGCTGGACGGTTCTACCGGAGAAGTGCCGGCGGTGGCCCGTGCTTACAAGGCGGCAGGGGTACCCACCCTCGTTGTAGGTGACTCTAATTATGGAGAGGGCAGTTCCCGCGAGCACGCTGCGATGCAGCCCCGCCACTTGGGCGTTCGCGTGGTGTTGGTGAAGTCCTTTGCGCGCATCCACGAGACCAACCTCAAGAAGCAAGGCATGCTCGGACTGACCTTTGCCAACGAGGCCGATTATGATGTCATCCGCGAGGACGATACTTTTGACCTGATCGACCTTCGGGAATTCGCACCTGGAAAGCCCTTGACGATGCTGGTCAAGCATGCCGACGGCAGTGAGGACACCATTGTGTGCAACCACACTTACAATGCCCAGCAGATTGAGTGGTTCCAGTCCGGATCCGCATTGAATTTGATCAAGAAACAAAACGTATGAAGCGCATATTTCTATTGATGGCCGTATTGGCCGCGGGGACCTTATCCCTTCAAGCCCAAGAGCAGGAGGGAACAGGTGTGGTCAAGAGCAACCCCTTTGGTTGGTTTGCCGGTCAATTCCAGTTTGGCTACGAGCATTTCTTGTCGGAAAAGTTGTCCGTGCAGGTGATGCCCGGTGTCATTTTTTCGAACACCACTGTCTCGCAAGCGAACCCTGACTCTCTGCTTTTTTTCGATTCTTTTGATGCCACACGGTTGGGGTTCATCGTCGTGCCTGAAGTCCGCTATTACCTCGGTGATGTGGCACCTGATGGGCTGTACATCGCTCCTTTCGGGCGGCTCCGAACTGTGACGACAACTGTGGATCAAGACGATGCCAGCACGCGGAAACGGACTTCGATCGGGGGCGGGTTCGTACTGGGTTACCAGTATCAGTTGGCCAATGGATTGACGGGAGAGGTGTTCTTAGGCCCTCAATTCAAATCCTCTACCACAGAATACACAGGGGATTTTGAGTCATACGAGGACCTCAGTTCAGATGATACGGACGACACGGGCATCCGTTTTGGTCTAACCATAGGTTTAGGCTGGTAACATGCACGCAGGTGTGCATGGATTCAGTTGGAGGCAGGGCTTGATTTCATCGGGCCTGTTGATTTTACTCCTTTGCGATGTTACCGGGTTACAGGCTCAAGCGCCTGTTTATCGCTGGCAGATCAAAGGCAATCCTTTTGGCCTGTTTGCGGGTCAATTTCAATTTGGTGCAGAGCGTCACATCCAAGAGCGCTCCAGCATGCAGTTGACCGCCGGTTATGTGCGTTCCAACCTCGAGTTAAACACCTCTGACCTCGAAAGCCTGCTCGGCGTGAGTACCTCATTGAATTCTGTCGACTGGCAGGGTTTTGTGGTGCAGCCTGAATGGCGCCAATACCTCTCTGCTCAGGCAGGGCAGGGGATGTATTTCGGCGCTTTTGCACGGGTGCGGTGCATCCGCCGCATCATGGTTACCAATTTCACTGGCTACCAGCGCAGGACGGCTGTGGGAGCGGGCATGGTGTTGGGGGGGCAGTTCAACATGACGCCCCGGCTTACAGGAGACTTGTTTATCGGACCTCAGATGAAATCGGTTACCACGAATTATGGTGACCATTTTGTGTACGCTGAGGGCGATTGGGTTCCAGGCATCCGTTTTGGAATGCTGCTGGGATGGCGCCAGTGAATGGCGCAGGGCTGCGCGGCGAACTCGCCATCGAAGTAGAGGGAGAAGCGCTCACTTTATGGCCTGATGGGTCTGTCCATTGGATGGCGACGGAAACCTTGTGGCTGAGTGATTTGCACCTCGGAAAGGCGGCGCATTTCAGGCTTCACGGAGTGCCCATTGGGTCAGAGCCGACTTTGGAAACGCTGCACAGGTTGCGGGAGCGGATCAAGCAATTGAAGCCTCGAAGGGTGCTGTTGCTCGGGGATTTGTTTCACAGCGACATCAACCGAGAATGGGAACCTTTTGCAGGCCTGTGCGGGGAATTTTCGGAGTTAGAGTGGGTGCTGGTCAGGGGCAACCACGATCTTATTCCAGAAGTGCTGCTCCGCGAGTCAGGCATCCGCCAGGTGGACCGGTTGGACGAAGGGGCCTTCACCTTTACCCACGATCCCGCTGACTTGGCCACGGACTTTGGCTATCATGTGTGTGGCCATGTCCATCCAGGCATCCGCCTGCGCGGTGGGGGACGTCAGGCCCTGAGGCTGCGCTGCTTCCATTTCGGCCAGCAACAGGCGGTGATGCCCGCCTATGGCGCCTTTACGGGCATGCATGCGATAGAACCGGCCAGAACGGACCGGGTGTTCGCCATGACGGGAGAAGCGGTCATCGAGGTGTGACCGCCAGAGCGAGATTCGTTTGAAGCAGGGTGTACCGATGTGGATGGAGCCCTACAGCATCATTCGCATGGCTGGCCATAATAGGCGAGCATGGCCAGGATGTCAGAAGCTGCGGTGGTGCCGTCACCGTTGATGTCTGTTGGACAGGAATTGGCCAGCGAAAAAGTGCAAGAGCCGTCGTCCACGTTGGCTGCAGAATCAAAGTTTTCGGCATTGTTGTAAGTGCAGCCGAAGTATTGACAGCCTTCATCTTCCGTGGCATTGGCATCGAAGTTGTCGGCATTGAAGTCCGTGCACCCCAGCACTTCGTCCTCGTCGCAGACGCCATCGCCGTCAGTATCTGATGAGCATTGTCCTGCGCAGGTCAAGCCGGGCTCAGGGAATTGGCAGGTTCCGTCGTCATATGTCGCTGTGGCGTCATAGTTGCAGGCCGCCGCATCGGCGCAGCCGCAGGGAGGGGCCACAAAGAGGGGGGTGATTTCAAAAGACGCCGTGCTTCCAGCTGGCAAAACCGTCACATTGAGCGAGCCCTCGATGGGGGTGCTGCTGGTGAACTGTCCAACCAGCACGCGCAGGTCATCGCCGGCCAGGGCGTTGTCGCTGTTTTCGGGAACGCTCCAGCCATCTCCAGAGACCCCGCCGACGAACAGGGATTCTCCAAATTCGAAGAGGGTGGACCACAGTCCTGATGTAGCGTTGATGGCGCTTTCTCCGTTTCCGGGAGTGGGATGGTCCAAGCCAATCGTGAGCCAGGAGTCCAAAGCGATTTCAGGAAAGTCAGCAAAGGTTGTGGAGTCGATGTCGCTGATGACAGCGGCGCCTTCTGCGGCTTGGTAGAAGTTCGTTTCTGACCCAATGAAAGTGGAGTTTCCGCCCGAACCGGTTACGGCCAAGACTTGATCGTCAGGATTGGCGCAGGTGATGTAGACCCTGTAAGTGGTCAATCCCGGCAAACCAGGTTCATCCCCACCGATGCCCGCATAGCGTTCGATGTCGACACCGAAACCACCGGTGGCCTCGTAGATGCTGTAACAGCAGAATTCACAAGTGCCATCGTTGTCTGTGGCGGTGGGGTCGAAGTTGCAGCCCAATGGGTCGTCACAACCTGCAATCTCATCGGCTTCGCACACACCGTCTCCGTCGGTGTCGATGTAGCAGTTTCCGCTGCAATCCAAGGGGTAAAACGGGAAGTTGCAGCTGCAGTCATCGTCCGTTGCGTCTGGATTGAAGTTGCAAGCGCGGTCGTCTGTGCAGCCTCCGATTTCCAATTCGTCGCAGATGCCATCTCCGTCAAAGTCGTTGACGCATGAGCCTTGGCAATCCAAATACAGTTCTGGAAACAGGCAAGTGGCATCGTCAAAGCAAGGCGAGGAGGCCACGTAGTTGCAAGCGGTTTCATCGCTGCATGCGGGGTAGATGCAGCTGCCATTGTCCGTGATGGCCGTTTCCAAATAATTACAGGCCGCCTGGTCTGTGCACCCCACCAAAGGGTCATAGACGCCATAGAACACCACAGGGTCAGACAAACTGCCTTGGATGCCGTTGGCGATAAAATTCAGATTGTCGGAGCATTGAGGGAGGCTGTCTTGGTCGGCATCCCAAATGCGCACTTCGAGTCCAGGCTCGGAGGCGCTGTTGGAGTACACCAAGATGAGTCCTGTGGCGTACCCCGATGGTCCGGCAAAATCAGTGACGCCCCATCCACGGCAGGTGCCGTCAGGAGCAAAGATCGCAGCGGCATTGTTGGAGCCTTGGCCCACCAGGCCATCGATGGCAATGGTGTAGGTGAGCGTCATGCTGAATTCATAAGCACTGGGGGTCACCACCCAATCGTCGGGTTGGGCCAACGTACCCTGTGGCATCGCCATGAAGACGGCCACAAGCAGAAGTGCGGCCGTTTTGGTCAGCGGCTGTAACAAGCGATTGGTCATCACTTACAATATACGACCTGCCCGCCTGTGCGCCTTGAAATCAGTTGATTTCCAACTTGAAATTCCCTTTGAGGGTGCGCTCGAATCCCACGAGTTCGCCATTTTGTTCCCTCCGGATCAAGAAGTCGAGGGTGACGGTTTCTTCGCCTCCCGTGAGGGGAGCTGCCATGATGCTGGCCACTCCATTCGTAATCCGGAAAGTCTGTGTGGTATCGAATGCGACGTTGAAGTTGGTTTCGTCGATTTGAGTGAAGACCCCATCGGCGGGGTAGAAGACGGCGCCTTGTTGCACGTTGGGAACGTCCAAAATGAGGCTCACTCCGTGTTCTTCGGATTCGCCTTCGGCTTGCGCATCCGCGGTCACGAAATACCGGCGAGAGAAGAGGCTGTCTTCTTGTTGGAGGTATACAAATTCTGCGCCCAATACTTGGAGCGAGTCGCCGTCCAACACCAAGGTGCCGCAATCGCAGGAATACACAGGGGGCATGTAGTCTTCGGAGGCGCTACAAGCGGTCAAAAGAACGGCGGCGATGGCCGGAAGAATCAGGGATGAAAAGCGCTGCATGGTCTTCGTACAGATGTGGTGAACCTCAAGTCAAGGACTTGTGGGGTAGCGAAGGTAAACACTGCGCATTTCCATAAAGCGGGCGCGTTGCATCCCCCATTTATTTTGGAGGGCTTCGAGGCCTTCTTCCGCTTCTAAAGCCAGCCTGAGCTCCGATCCACCGGAGAGTTGATCGAAGAACTGGGGCCGGTCAATGAAGGGGTTTTGGTCGCCTGCAGGGGTATTCATCCAGGCTTCGTGAAGCCCGTTGAGCACCTCCAGTTTGAGGCGGTTGTCGGTTCCTTGTGCCTGCCATGACCCCAGCCTGCGCAGGACGCTGAACCCTTGGCACGGTTTGCCTGCGTGTTTTGGATACCGGGAGGCTGCATTGGGGGTGGGGGTAAAGCTGATGGGCCCCCTGACAAACCCCGGGAAGCCCACCTTTGTGAAAGGCGTTGCCGTGCCGCGCCCGACACTGGCGGTGGTGGCCTCGAGCAGGACCAAGTGCGGGTACAGTTGTACTGCGGCCGGCGTGGGCAGGTTGGGGCTAGGGGCGATGGGGGCAGACCACTGCGCATTGCGCGACCAGCCTGTGCAGGGGATCACCGTTAGGTCGCACTGTATGGCGGGGTTTGGAGAGGCCGAATACCCTCCTCCAAGCCACCCTTCGCCATTGGCCATCTCTGCCAACTCACCGAGCGTCATGCCGTGGGACAATGGAATGGGGAGGAAGCCGACAAAAGAGCGCACCGAGGCCGTATCCAACATGGGGCCGCCTACAAGGTGCCCATTGGGGTTGGGCCGATCCAATACGATGAGGGGAAGGCTTTGCTCTGCACAGGCTTCCATCACCAGAACCAGGGTCGAGAGAAAGGTGTAGCACCTGACCCCAACATCCTGCACATCGAAGAGCACCACGTCGAGATCGGCAAGCTGGGCGGCGGTGGGTTTTTTGTGCGTGCCATACAGCGAATGCACGGGCAAACCCGTGCTGGGGTCCGTGCCGTCCGGAGCATGGGTCCCATCGGGAAGGTCACCCCGGAATCCGTGTTCGGGACCAAAAGCCGCCGTGACGTTGACGCCCAGCCGCATCAGGGTGTCCACAAGGTGGGCCGAGGAACCATCGGTGCTGGGAATCACCGCAGTGTGGTTGCACACGATGCCGACCCGCTGGTCTTTTAGCAAGGGCAGGTATTCTTCGAAGCGGGCATCCCCGGGGGTGACCTGCCCGGCAAGAGGCAGGGCACATACCCACAAGAGGACGGGGAGGAATGCAAAGGGACGCATGGTGGCAAAGTAACGCGCCCGCTACCTTGCATCGCATGTCCAAGTCCTCCCGAAATGCCATTCGGTTCCTCGCAAGGCGCATGACCGTGGATCCAACGGGCAAGGGCATTGCACGCCCCGTGGTGCGCATCGCCGAAGGTGGCGTGGCCGTTGGGGTGGCCTTGATCATCATGTCATTGGCCATCGTTCAGGGGTTTCAGCGCGATGTGCGTGAGCTCGTGGTGGGCTTCGGTGCACACTTGAGGGTCGTCGCGGCCGACCAGGGACGTGCCCAAGGGACGGATCGGGTGGCCTGGGCCGATGTGGACACCGCTGCTTTGCGGGCGGTTCAGGGCGTAGAGCACGTTCAGGCTTTTGCCCAGCGGCCGGCGATTTTGGAGACAGGCGAAGAGGTCGACGGTGTTGTGGTCAAAGGTTTGGGGCCCGATGCAGATCCGGAATTTCTGGCGCGGGCACTGCGTGCGGGTGTGCTGCCGAAATGGACGCCTGAGGGCACCGCCATGGAGTTGTTGGTCTCGGAAATTCAGGCTCGGGCGTTGGGGTTGGACCTCGGTCAAAGGGTGAGGTTGTTGCTGGCCGATGCCCGGGGTGAGCTGCGCCCGAGGGTGTTTACTGTGGTGGGCCTGTATGAAACGGGCTTGCAGGAATTCGACGGTGAGTTTGTTTTCTGCGCGCTCCACCACCTGCAGGAGTTGAGCGGTTGGGGGATCAAAGCCCGCATTCGGGTTTCCGACGCGCTGGTGGGCGATCTGCCAGGCCTGCGCGAAATCGATGTTGTGGCCACAGGGGGACAGGACCGGCTGCGTTACACTTGGACCGGCACGGATTGGAGGGGCAGTGGTCCCCATGCGTTGCTCGGTCAAGGCTCGGCGCAGGTTGTGGTGTCTGATGGGGGAGCGACGGTGCCCGATACGGCTTGGGTCACTTGGGACGCCTCGGGTGAGCGGCCAGAAGTGCGGTTGGCAGGAGGCAGCAGTGGCCGGTATGTCGGTGGATTTGAGCTTCGGGTGAGGGATTACGATGCGCTGTGGACCATTTCAGACAGCGTCTTTTTTGCGGTGCCCTATGATTTGGATGTGCGCAGTGTGGTGGACGACCACCCTGAGATGTTCCAATGGCTGGCCATGTTGGACCTCAACGTCGAGCTCATCATTGGACTCATGGTGTTGATTGCCATTCTCAACATGGCTTCGGCCTTGTTGCTGCTGATGCTCGAGCGCACGCGCTCTATAGGCCTGCTCAAGGCGGTGGGGATGGCGGATGGCCCGCTGATGGGGGTTTTTGTGCGGCTTGCTGTCCGCATCCTCTTGCGGGGATTGGCATGGGGCAATGCCTTGGGCTTCGGCCTGGCATTCTTGCAACGCGAGACCGGTTGGATCGCATTGGACGCCAGGAGTTACTACTTGTCGACGGTGCCGATTGAAATCGACCTGGCACGCATTGCCACCGTAGAATTGGGCATTCTGATTGTCTGTGCCCTGGCCATGGTGTTACCTGCGCGTTATATCTCGCGCTTGGACCCGGTTGAATCGCTGAGATTCGATTGAGTCGGGCGGTATCTTTGCACCACCGAACCCCGCTGTCATGATCATCCACGAGAACATCCTCGGAGCCATTGGCAATACGCCCATGATCCGCCTCAACAAGGTCGCTGTCGACTTTCCGTGTCCCGTATTGGCCAAGGTGGAGTACTTCAATCCCGGCCACAGTGTCAAGGACCGCATGGCCTTGGGCATGGTGGAAGCAGCGGAACGCAACGGCCAACTCAAGCCCGGCGGCACCATCATCGAGTGCACGAGTGGCAATACGGGCATGGGCCTCGCCTTGGCTTGTGCGGTGAAGGGGTACCAGTTGATTTGCACCATGAGCGACAAGCAGTCGCAGGAAAAGATCGACATCCTCCGCGCAGTGGGTGCGCAGGTGCACGTCTGCCCCACGAATGTGGCACCAGACCATCCCGACAGCTACTACAGCGTGGCGGAGCGGCTCAACAAGGAGATCCCAAACAGCGTCTGGTGCAACCAGTACGACAACCTCGCCAACCGTCAGGCCCACTATGAGACCACCGGACCGGAGATTTGGAAGCAGACCGGCGGCATGATCACCCACTTCTGCACGGGCGTGGGCACTGGTGGTACCATCAGCGGGACGGCCAAGTTCCTCAAGGAGAAGAACCCCGACATCCAGATTTGGGGGGT
>JBELBZ010000042.1:0-16252 GCA_042095055.1 Crocinitomicaceae bacterium
GCAGGCCGACGGGGAGTACATGCCGGATTTCGTCCGAGAGGTCGAAATCCGGCGGCCGAACTTCACGGCATGTCAATGCCAAAAAAACCAAGAAGTCATGAAGACTTGCCGGTCTTCAAACAAGCGTGGGATGTGCTGGTGGAAATCCACAAAACCGGGGAGGATGTGCCGCGTTCGTTTCGCTACAACGAGTTGCCCGTGGTCAAGCTCCAAGCCATGGAGGCGGTTACCACTGATGTTCAGCTCAGGAGGTAGTCCTTCAGGGCGGTGTAGGTGGCGGAGATGGGGACGGCCTGTTTGGGGCGGTCGATGATGGCCGTGAGGCGTTCGGGCATCTCGGGGTCTTGGCCGATGATGGGGGCCACGACATCGCCGAACTTGCAGGGGGCCGCCGTATGGAGGTAGACGCCGGTGGCGTCATGGTCTTGCTGGAGCGGGGCGTCGAGGGCCTGGTGGCCGATGGCACCGTGGGGATCGCAGACGTAGCCGCTGTCCTTGTGGATTTGGGCCATGCGCGTGCGGGTATCGGCATCGCTCAAGTGGAACCCTTGGACTTTGGCCTTGAAGGCGTCGAAGTCGTCGCCGAAGAGGCGGGTCAACCGCACGAAGTTGCTCGGGGTGCCCACGTCCATGGCGTTGGAGATGGTGGCCACGCTGGGGCGGGGTTGGTAGTTTCCCGTTTCGAGGTACTCGGGCACCACGCTGTTGGCGTTGGTGGCGGCGATGAAGCCCCTGCACGGCATGCCCATCTTGTGGGCGAGCAAGCCGGCGGCGAGGTTGCCGTAGTTGCCCGAGGGCACGCTAAAGAGGACGTTTTCGCCCAGCAGGTGCACGGTGCTGGCGTAATAGGTGGCCTGCGGGATCCAGCGCGCGATGTTGATGGAGTTGGCGCTGGTGAGCGGTCGGGCGGATTGGAGTGTGGCGTCGAGGAAGGCCTCCTTGACCATGGCCTGGCAATCGTCGAAGGCGCCGTCGACTTCCAAGGCCTGCACGTTGCCGCCGACGGTCGTCAACTGCTGTTCCTGGACCTTGCTGATGCGGCCTTTCGGATAGAGCAGGACCACGTCGATGCCGTCGACGTTGTAGAAGCCTTGGGCTACGGCGCTGCCCGTATCTCCGCTGGTGGCGACGAGGACGGTGACTTTCTTGTCGCTGAAGTGGGCGATGGCCCGGGCCAGGAAGCGGGCGCCCACGTCCTTGAAGGCGAGTGTGGGGCCGTGGAAGAGTTCGAGGGCGTAGCGCCTTTCGTCGGTTTCGACGAGGGGGAACGGGAAGTTGATGGCCTCTGCACAAATGCGCTCGAGGTCGGCGCGCTCCATGGAGCCCTTGGCGTAGGGCCAGATGATCTCGGTGGCCAGGTGGTGGGGCTGCGTGTCCTCATTGCCCATCCAGGTCTCCAGCGGGAGCGTGGGGATGTGGTCCGGGAAGTAGAGGCCGTTGTCGGGGGGCAGTCCGCGGAGGATGGCTTCGTGGAAGGCCGCCGTCTCGTTCTTGTTGTTGGTGCTGTGGAACTGCATGGCGGTCAGGCTTCGATGATGCGGGCGCCTTGGGCGGCGATTTTGCCCACGTGCACGTGGTGGTCCATTCCGTGTTGGAGGAAGACCGTAGAGATGGCTTGGCCGATGGCGTTGGCGGTGTCCTGGTCAAAGCTGATCCAATAGCTGGACGGGCCGCTGCCACTGATGCCCCCTGCTTTGGCGCCGGCGTTCATGGCGGCAGCTTGCACTTCTTTGTAGTGCGGCTGGAGCGGGATGCGGTGGGGTTCGGCGAGCACGTCTTGGAGGGCAAAGGAGGCTTCCATGGCGTCACCAGTGTGGCAGCAGTGCACGAAGTGGCCGAGCTGGGCCATCTGGTGGAGGGCGTCCTTCATGGGGACGTGGTAGGGCAATACGGCGCGCGCCTGGGCCGTCTTGATGACGGTTTGAGGGTGCACGACGGTGAGGTGCCAATCGGGCGCGGGCAGGTGGTCAATGCGGCCGTCGGGTGTGCAGAGGCAGAGGCCGCCAAAGAGGGCGGGTGCGACGTTGTCGGCGTGGCGGGCACCGCTGGCAACCTGTTCGCCGTCGAGGGCCAATGGGAGGAGTTCGTGGGGCTTCAGCTCGGCGCCGGCCAATGCGGCCACGCCGAATGCGGCGCTGGCGGCGGAAGCTGCACTCGAGCCAATGCCGCTGCCCGGCAGTACGGCCTTGTGGATGGTCAATTCGACCCCCCACTCCACGCCCAGCGTCTTCAGCACGCTTTGTGCAGCGACACTGCTGACGTTTTTGGTGGGGTCCATGGGGAGCTCTGCCCCGATGATTTCCTTGATGGTGACACCGGGGGTGTCGGTGCGCCTCAGGTCAAGGCGCTCCAAGGGGCGCTCCAAGGCCAGGCCCAGACAGTCGAAGCCCACCGTGAGGTTGGCGACGGTGGCCGGGGCGGCAACGGAGATGTGGTCCCTTGGGGTCATTTTTTTGCGTCTGTATTTAGCGGCTGGCGGCGATGCGGATCAGGTCGCCAAAGACGCCCATGGCGGTCACATCGGCACCGGCACCGGCGCCTTGGATGATGAGCGGCCGGTCCGCATAGCGGTCGGTGGTGAGCAGGACGATGTTGTCCGTGCCCTCGATGTTGTAGAACGGATGGTCGGCGGGAACGGTGGTCAAGCCCGTGGAGGCCTGGCCGGTCTTGGCGTCAAAGCTCCCCACGTACTTGAGGCGTTCCCCATTGGCATCGGCTTCCTTCCATTTCTTCTGCATGGCCTCCTCGATCTCGGGCAGGCTGTCCATGAAGGCGTCGATGCTGCCTTCCATCTGGCTGTCGAGCAGGAACCCCTTCCCTTCCACATCGGCCATCTCCAGCGTGTAGCCAGCTTCGCGGGCCAGGATGAGGATCTTGCGCTGCACGTCCACGCCGCTCAGGTCGGTGCGCGGGTCGGGCTCGGTCAAGCCGGCGGCACGGGCGTCTTCGATGACCTTCTTGAAGGTGATGCCGCTGTGGAAGTTGGAAAAGACGTAGTTGAGGGTGCCGCTGAACATGCCCTCAATCTTGTGGATGCGGTCGCCACTCTGCACGAGGTGCTGTATGGTGTCAATCAATGGGAGCCCCGCTCCTACGTTGGTCTCGAACCGGTATTCAACGCCCATGCGCAGGGCGAGCTGTTTGAGGCCTTCGTAGCGTTCTTGAGCGTCGCTGGCTGCGACCTTGTTGGAGGCCACCACGGCGATGCTGTGGGCCAGGGCCTCTTCATAGACCTCAGCGGCGACAGCACTGGCGGTGTTGTCGACCAGTACGCTGTTTTCCAAATCCATGCCAGCAATGGCTTGAACAAAGGCTTCTGGCGAGCTGTCTGTTTGGGCCTCGGCCAATTGGGCCTTCCAATCGCCCGAAATGCCGGTATCGGTGAGCAGCATCTTGCGGCTGTTGGACAGGCCCATGATGCGCAGGTCCAAGCGGCGTGCAGCGCGCAGGTCGTCGCGTTGGGCCAAGACCTGGTCGATCATGGTGCCGCCGACGTTGCCCACGCCCAAGCAGAAAATGTGCAGCGTCTTGACTTCGGTTTCGAAGAACGATTGGTGCAAGGATTGCAGGGCCTTGCGCTCGTGCTTGGCATCGATGACGATGCTGATGTTGCGCTCGGTGGAGCCTTGGCTGATGGCCCGGATGCTGATGCCATTGCGGCCGAGGGTGCCAAAGGCGCGGCCGGCGATGCCGCTTTGCTGGCGCATGCCGTCTCCGACAAGGGCCACGATGGCAAATCCGGATTCTACGACGAGCGGTCCGATGCGGCCCAGTTGCTGGTCAGCACCAAACTCTTCGTTCAATGCCTTTTTGGCGCCGTGGGCATCGGCATCAGCCACAGCGATGGAAATGGCGTGTTCCGAGGAGCCTTGAGACACCAGGACCACATTGACTCCAGCCAAAGACAAGGCTGTAAACAGCCTGCGGGAAAAGCCGGGTACTCCGACCATGCCCCCGCCGCTGACGGTGATGAGGGTGATGTTTTTGAGGGTGCTCAATCCGGCCACGCCACGGTTGGAAAGTGGGGCGTCTGACCGCTTTGCTGGGGGCAGGATTTGGGTGCCGCTGCTTTCGGGGTCGTCCGTGAGCCGGACGTGCATGGGGATGTCTTTTTCCGAAAGCTGTGCCACGGTGGGCGGGAAGACCACCTTCGCACCGAAATGGCAGAGCTCCATGGCTTCGGCGTAGCTGAGCTCGTCGATGACGCGGGCCGAAGGGACCACGCGGGGATCGGCGGTCATCATTCCTGCCACATCGGTCCATTTTTCCAGTACGGCAGCGTCGAGGAAGCAAGCGGCATAGGCGGCGCTCAGGTCGCTGCCTCCCCTGCCCAAGGTCGTGGGGGTGCCGTCGGGGGCGCTTCCGATGAAGCCCTCCATGAGGAACAAGTCTCCGTCGTCGAAGCCTGCATGGGCAAACCGGTCTTGCGAGGCGTGCACGTCGAGCCGCGCTGCGCCGTATTGGTCATCGGTGCACATGAGCTCGAGGGCGTCGAGCCTTTGGGGCTTGAACCCGAGGTCATGGCAATGGCCCCAAAGGATGGGAACCGACAGGCGTTCGCCCAGTCCGGTGAGTTCGTCGTTGGTGCGGGCGCTGGCCTCGCGGAGCAGGTAGATGCCGTAGAGCAGGTCGTCCAAGTGACTCAGGCGCTCTTTGAGTTCGGCTTCAATGGCCGCATAGGTGCTGGAGTCTAGGAGGTCAAATGCGCATTGGATGTGGCGGTCGCGGATGTCACGGGCCACGACGCGGTAGTCGCCATCGCCTTGCTGGGCCAGATGTCCAGCTTGCGTGAGGGCATCGGTAATGCCGCCCAAGGCGGAGCACACCACCATCGCGCGGTAGCCTTCGGTGCGCCGCTTGTGCAACAAAACGCGGCCGCACGCGCGGATGCGGTCAGGATTGGCGACGGATGAACCTCCGAATTTTAGGATCTGCATGGCAGGAGCCGTTTGGATACCACCCTACGCATAGGAGGCTGGGATGTTGCGGTTTGCGTATAAAATTTACGCCGCAAAGCCCGGTCAGCCTTCTTCTTTGGCAAACTTGGAGATGACCTCCATGCTGACTCCAGTGTTGGAGAAGCCGCCGTCGTGGAACAGGTTCTGCATGGTCACATAGCGCGTGAGGTCGCTAAACAGTGTCGCACAGTAGTCGGCACAGGCTTGTCCGTCGGCGTTGCCCAGCGGGCTCATGGCTTCGCTGTATGAGACAAATTCATCGAACCCTTTCACGCCACTGCCCGCAGTGGTGATGGTGGGCGATTGGCTCACCGTGTTGATGCGGACTTTCTTCTGGACGCCGTAATGGTATCCAAAGCTGCGGGCGATGCTTTCGAGCAGGCTCTTGGCATCGGCCATGTCCCCGTAATCGGGAAAGGTGCGCTGGGCGGCGATGTAGCTCAGTCCGACCACGCTGCCCCATTCGCTGATGGCGTCGAGCTCCATGGCCGTTTGCAGGGTCTTGTGCAGGCTCACTGCGCTCACGTCAAAGGTCTTCTCGAGGTAGCTGTAGTTGAGGCCGGTGTAGTGCTTTCCCTTGCGCACGTTGGGCGACATCCCGATCGAGTGCAGCACAAAGTCGACTTGGCCGCCAAAGTGTTCCATGGCGCCTTCGAAGAGGGCTTTGAGGTCTTCTATACTCGTGGCGTCTGCGGGGATCACGGGCGCATTGCCGCAAGCTTCGGCCAGTTTGTGGATTTCGCCCATGCGCATGGCGACGGGGGCGTTGGTCAAGACGATGTCGGCACCCATCCGGTGCACGGTCTCTGCCGTCTTCCAGGCGATGGACATGTCGTTGAGGGCACCGAAAATGATGCCCTTCTTGCCTTCGAGGAGGTTCATGGTTGCGTTCGTTGGAAACGCAAATCAAGCGGTTTCCCCTGAATTCCCTGCATCCTCGGGCAGTATCTTATCCGGGTTCAGTATGTGGACAGGGTCAAATGCGTCTTTGATGCGCCGCTGCAGGGCCAGTTCAGCAGGGCTAAACCGCACATTCATGTAAGGTTTTTGGACCCACCCGATGCCGTGTTCTCCGCTGATGGTGCCGCCGAGCCCCACGACCTCCTTGAAGATGGTGCGGATGGCCTCGGGCAGGGCTTCGTCCCAAATGGCGTCGCTGAGGCTTCCTTTTAAAATGTTGACGTGCAGGTTGCCGTCTCCGGCATGGCCGTAGCAAATGCTTTCAAATCCATACGCTTTGCCTGTTTTTTTCACGGCCTCGAGCAGCGCGGGTAAATGACCGCGGGGGACGACGGTGTCCTCCTCCTTGTAGGTGGAATGTGCTTTGACGGCCTCTCCTACTTTGCGTCGGAGGTTCCACAGTTGGTCTTTGCCGGCGGCATCCATGGCCATCAGCGGCTCACCTGGATTGAACCGCTCCAAGCTCGCCGCGACCCGCTCCAATTGGGGCATGAGGTCTTCTTCCTGAAACCCATCCACTTCGATCAGGAGGTGGGCTGCGGTGTCATCGGCCAAGTGCAATTGCCGATCGCCTGTGAAATCCATGGCCAGTTCGATGGCGGCCCGCTCCATGAATTCAAGCGCGCTGGGTTGGTTGCCATCGTGAAAGAGGCCCGCTACCGCAGCGCAGGCATCGGCAGCTTGGGAAAAGGGCACCAAGAGCAGGGCGTTGTAACGCGGCCAGGGCAAGAGTTTGAGGGTGGCCTCTGTGATGATGCCCAACGTGCCTTCGGAGCCCACCATGAGTTGGGTCACGTTGTATCCGGTGCTGTTTTTCAAGGTGTCAGCTCCTGTCCTGATGATGGTGCCGTCGGCCAGCACGACTTCGAGGTTGAGCACCCAATCCTTGGTCACCCCGTATTTGACAGCCCGAGGGCCGCCGCTGTTTTGGGCCAGGTTCCCGCCTATGGTGCAGGTGCCGCGGCTCGCAGGATCGACGGCATAGAAGAGCCCCTTTTCTTGGACGGCCTCTTGCATCTCTTGGACGATCACCCCGGGCTGGACCACGAGTTGGTGGTGGAGCTCGTCGATTTTGAGAATGCGGTTCAGGCGTTTGGTGCTCAAGCCGATGCCCCCCTTGACCGGAAGGGCGCCTCCGCTGAGGCCTGTCCATGCCCCTGAGGCTGTCACGGGAATGCGCTGTTGGGAGGCCCATTGAAGCACCGCGCTCACCTGGGATGTGTTTGCGGGCAGGACCACAACATCTGGCAAAAACTGCAGGTCTTCGGTATGGTCGCGGCTGTGGGCATCCAAAAATTCAGGGGTGTCCCGGACTTCGAGGCCTGGAATTTCCGCAGCCAATTGCCTGCCCAATGGAGATTGTGGAGGAGGTGTCGAAGTGCGCGTCGTCATGGAGGCTTAATTTGCCACACCGATGGGTACCGTTTCCCATCGTCTACCTGCGAATATTCACAACCATGCGAACGGCATTCTTTTTGGCCTCATTGGCCGTGCTTTCCACCTTCTCTTCTCTTGCTCAAAAGAACACGGTTCCCACTGAGCGCTGGTCCAACGAAAAGATTTGGTACAGTTCCACCTTCAGGTCTGAAGGCGTCTACGGCATCCGGTCGATGGCCGACGGCGTGCATTACACCAGCTTGGAATACACCGAAGACGGCAATGCCGTGGTGAAATACGCTTACCGCACCGGAGAGGCTGTGGACACCTTGGCCAAGAGCACCGACATCTATGGTGGTCCGGGCCGCATTTCAGGGTATCAATTCTCTGCGGACGAGCAACAGCTTTTGGTGAGCAGCGGTCATGAATCGATATACCGCCACAGCTACTCTGCCAGTTATCACACTTACCGCCTGGGCAGTGAGGACGCTGGTCAGCCGCTGCTGGCCGATGAGGCCAAGGTGCGCTTGGCGACATTCTCGCCCACCGGCGACAAGGTGGCCTACGTCCGCGACAACAACCTCTGGGTGGTGTCGCTTGACAATGGAAGTGCTCCGGTCCAATTGACCACGGACGGCCGTTGGAATGAGGTGATCAATGGGGCGTCGGACTGGGTCTATGAAGAGGAGTTCGGCAAAGACCGTGGCTTTTTCTGGTCACCCAATGGCCAGCGCATCGCCTACTACAGGTTCGATGAATCTGCGGTGAGGGAATTTGGAATGCCCATGTACGGGAGCCTTTACCCCGACCCATACACATTTAAATATCCCAAGGCGGGTGAAATCAATTCCGAGGTGAGCATCCATGCAGTGGATGTCAATTCGGCCCGCACGGTGGAGCTCGCAAAAGTCGATGGTGACCATTACATCCCCCGCATCATGTGGATGGGGTCCACGGAAAACCTGATGGTGATGCGGATGAACCGCCACCAAAACAAAATGGAGCTGATGCGCTTCAACATGGGGGCTGCTGGCGAGGAGGCTCCCGAGGCGGAGATGATGTTTGTGGAGGAAGCGGCCACCCACGTTCCGGTGCAGGACAACTTTACCTTCTTGGGTGACGGCTCCTTCTTGATGACCAGCATGATGGACGGTTACAACCACCTCTATCACGTCATGGGAGACGACAGCAAGCCCTTGACCTCAGGTGCCTGGGACATCACTTCGGTGCACGGGTATGACGCCAAGAGAAAGGTGGTCTATTTCTCGGGTTCTTGGGCGGGGGCCACCCAGGATCACGAAGCCAAGGTGGACCTCAAGGGGCGCATGACGGTGTTGGACGAGACGCCGGGAACCCATGGGGTGCGTTGGAGCAAGACCTTTGATTACGCCATCCATGACCACAGCGATGCTGGCACCCCGCCGCGTTATGTGTTGCGCGACAGAAAGTGGAAGGAAATCCGCATGCTGCGCGACAATGCCGGGCTGCGCGAGACGCTGTCCAACTACGCGGTGTCCCCGCGTGAATTCTTCACCTTCACGGACGATGCGGGCGAGGACTTGAACTGCTGGATGATGAAGCCCACAGACTTCGATCCGGAGAAGCAATATCCGGTTTACGTGGCCATTTATGGAGGTCCGGGCGTGAATACAGTCAACGACAGCTGGGGCGGAACGACGTTCTATTGGCACAACTTGCTGTGCCAAGAAGGGTACATCGTGGTGAGTTGCGATCCCCGTGGCACGCCCAAGCGCGGCCGGGATTTCGAGCACAGCACCTACCTGCAGCTGGGCAAGCTTGAGACGGAGGATTTCATTGATTTGGCCGAACACCTCAGTGCCAAGGATTACATCGACGGCGACCGCATTGGCATACAAGGCTGGAGCTATGGCGGTTACATGACGCTGCTGGCCATGACCAAAGGGGCCGACCACTATGCGGCGGGCATCTCTGTGGCTCCGGTGACCAACTGGCGCTTCTATGACAGCATTTACACCGAGCGTTTCATGCGCACGCCGCAAGAGAATGCCGACGGCTATGATGACAACAGCCCGATCAACCACGCGGAGAAGCTCAAGGGCGAACTCCTGTTGGTCCACGGTTCTGCCGATGACAATGTGCACTTTCAGAATGCCATGGAGATGGTCGATGCCCTCGTGGCAGAGGGTAAGGACTTTGATTTCTTTGCCTACCCCAACAGGAACCATGGCATTTACGGAGACAACACCCGCCTGCACCTTTTTGATATGATGCTGGACTTTGTCAAGGAGAACCTGTAATGCTTCTTATTTTGGCCCGGCAAGTCGCGAATCAAACCCTTTAACACCCCGGAAGGACATGTCCTCTACAACCCTTGAACCGCATCAGAAAGAACTGTTTGGCCACCCCATTGGCCTGTTCACGCTGTTTTTCACCGAGATGTGGGAGCGGTTCTCCTACTACGGCATGCGCGCCATTTTGGTGCTGTATCTCGTGACCGAGACCACGCAGGCCAACCCTGGATTGGGTTGGACCAACGGAGAAGCCTTGGCACTGTACGGATGGTACACCATGATGGTGTACGTGATGTCGGTGCCTGGTGGCTACATCGCCGACAAATTCCTCGGGCAACGCAAATCCGTGACCATCGGGGGCGTGTTGCTGCTGATTGGCCACAGTGTGCTCGCTATTGAGCACATGACGGCTTTCTACGCTGGATTGGTGTTCATCGTCTTGGGCGTGGGCATGCTGAAGCCCAACATTTCCACCATGGTCGGTGGCTTGTACAAGCCCGGCGATGTTCGCCGGGACAAGGGCTTCACCATCTTTTACATCGGCATCAACGTGGGGGCCTTCCTGTCCAGCTTGATTGTGGGCTACGTTGGAGAGACCTACGGCTGGCACTACGGATTTGGATTGGCGGGCATCGGCATGGCGCTGGGTGTGGCCCAATACCTCCTCGGACAGAAGTACCTCGAGGGGGTCGGAAATTTCATCGGGGACACCGCGGAATCTGCCCAAAACCTCAAGGCGCCATTGACCAAGGAGGAGAAAGACCGAATCACGGTCCTTTTGATTTCCTTCTTGCTGGTTATCCTCTTCTGGGGTGCCTTTGAGCAGGCCGGTGGATTGATGAACATCTATACCATGGAGAAGACCAACCGGGTGCTCGGTGGCTGGGAAGTGCCGGCCTCCTGGTTCCAGTCCCTCAACGCCATGTTCATCATCTTCTTCGGCTCTATCGTGGCAGGCTACTGGGCGAACCGGAAGTTGAAAGGCAAGACAGCCACTTCCCTCTTCAAGATGATCCTCGGTCTCATCATCATGGGCACCGGCTTCTTGTTCATGACGGCCGCCACAGCGCAATTCGAGTCCACTGGGGCTTCCGCCATGTACTGGTTGGTTCTGGCTTACTTGTTTCACACCATCGGCGAACTGTGCCTCTCCCCTGTGGCCTTGTCCTACATCACCAAGCTGGCACCAGCGAAGTATGCGTCCATCATGATGGGGGTGTATTTCGCGATGACGGGGTTTGGAAGCAAGCTGGCCGGACTCCTCGGAGAATGGTCGGAGTCCCTCGGTGAGATGACCATCTTCACCGGCATCGCCGCCACGAGCATTGGTGTTGGACTTCTCGTGTTGTTGGTCCGAAACAAGTTGGAGCCTCTGACACACGGTGTGGAGGAGCTTGAAAATTGACACGTCCAGCAGCCTGACGCTGCCTTATTTCACCTCTTTTACCGCCCCAATGTGCTTCTGGCCATTGGGGCGGTTGCTTTGTTGTGCGATATTTACCACATGATGCGTCCCTTCATTCTCAGTTTGGTCTTGCTCGCTTCCAGTGCTTCACTGTTCGCGCAAGGCGCTGCCATCAATTGGATCTCGGTCAATGACTTGGAAGCGGCCCAGGCCAATGAGCCTCGGAAAGTCATGATTGATGTGTACACCAAATGGTGTGGTCCGTGCAAAATGATGATGCGCAACACCTTTACCAATGGAGATGTCATCTCCTACATCAATGAGCATTACTACGCGGTCAAATTCGATGCAGAAGGGCCTGACCCCGTAGAGTTCAAGGGCAAGACTTTTAGCAACCCTTCTTATGTGCCAAACAAGCCTGGCCGGAATGGCGTGCACGAATTGAGCAGGGCTTTTCAAGTGAGGGCGTACCCCACCATCGTGTACCTCGATGAAGAATTGGAAATGATCGCTCCGGTCAGCGGTTACAAGAGCCCACAGCAGTTGGAGCTGTACCTCCGGTTCTTTGAGGATGCGTGGGCCCCAGGCACTTCCCAAGAGGAATGGGATGCTTTCCAACAGTCCTTTACTCCCACTTTTAATTGAGCCTTGACCGGAGAATCCGGTAAAAACCGCAAAGACTTCCGGCCCGCCCTCGCAAGAAGGCGGGCCGGCGTGTATTTTCGCGCCACGCAATGAACGTAGATACGATGACCGATACAGCCCGCCTGAAATTTGAAGACAAGGAAGTCGAACTGCCCGTTGTACGTGGTTCAGAAGGTGAAGTGGGCTTGGACATTTCCAAGCTCCGCGGACAGACCGGCTTGGTGACCTTGGACAGGGGTTTTAAGAATACGGGCTCCACCACCAGTGGAATCACGTTTTTGAATGGTGAAGAGGGCATTTTGCGGTACCGCGGTTATGCGATTGAGGAGCTGGCTGACAAAACCACGTTTATGGAGGTGGCGTACCTCTTGGTCTATGGGGATTTGCCCGATGCGGAGCGTTTGGCCTGGTTCAACAAGAGCATCAGCAAGCACACGCTTGTGCACGAAAACATGCGCCGGTTCTTCGATGCGTTTCCATTGGGGGCTCACCCCATGGGGATGTTGAGTTCCATGTCGTGCTCGTTGTCGACCTTCTACCCTGACAGCCAAAACCCCAACCGTTCTGTCGAGGACATCGACATGACGATCCACCGTTTGATCGCGAAGTTGCCCACCTTGGCTGCCCAGTGCTACAAGCACAACATGGGGCACCCCACGTGTTATCCGGCCAACGACCTCTCCTACACGGAGAACTTCCTCTACATGATGTTCGGCTTGCCGACAGAGGATTATGAGATTGACCCCATCATCGATGACGCCATCAACAAGCTGTTGATCCTCCATGCTGACCACGAGCAGAATTGCAGCACTTCTACGGTGCGCATCGTGGGCAGCTCTCAGGCCAACCTATACTCGTCCATCTCCGCAGGTATCTCCGCTTTGTGGGGCCCCTTGCATGGTGGCGCGAATCAGGCTGTAATCGAAATGCTCGAGCAGATCAAAGCCGATGGTGGCGATTTGCAGAAGTGGATTGACAAGGCCAAAGACAAGACGGACAGTTTCCGCCTGATGGGTTTTGGCCACCGTGTCTACAAGAACTTTGATCCACGTGCGCGCATCATCAAGAAGTCTGCGGACGAGGTGCTCGCCAAGTTGGGCATAGACGATCCCGTGTTGGAGATCGCCAAGAAGCTGGAGGCGGTCGCCCTGGAGGATGAGTATTTCGTGCAGCGCGGCCTCTATCCCAATGTGGACTTCTACAGCGGCATCATTTACCGCGCCTTGGGCATACCCACGGAGATGTTTACGGTCTTGTTCGCGCTGGGCCGGTTGCCTGGTTGGATTGCACAATGGAAGGAGATGACGGAGAACGGTGAGCCCATTGGCCGCCCCCGCCAAATCTATACGGGCCATACAGACCGCCCTGTAAAGCCCCTCGAAGAGCGTTGATGTTGGATGCAGCACTGAAGGAGGGCGTCTCCCTCTCTGTGGACGACCGTGGAGTGGCCTACCTCACTTTCGCACACCCCCGTTCCAACAGTTTGCCGGGAGCCGTTCTGGCTGATTTGGCTGCCACTGTTCGTGAATTGGGTCAGAGGTCCGATGTCAAAGTGGTGGTGCTGGGCTCTGCCGGCGACCGTGCATTTTGTGCCGGCGCATCTTTTGACGAATTGGTGGCCATCTCAGATGAGGAGGCCGGCCTCGCTTTCTTTATGGGGTTTGCCCATGTGATCAACGCTTTGAGGTCCATCCCCCAACTGGTGATTGGCCGGGTTCAAGGCAAGGCTGTTGGAGGTGGTGTGGGTGTCGCGGCAGCCACTGACTATTGCTTGGCTACACAGCATGCGGCCATCAAGCTCAGCGAATTGGCGGTGGGCATAGGGCCCTTTGTAGTGGGGCCTGCGGTAGAACGGAAGTTGGGCGTTTCGGCCATGAGCCAGTTGTCGATTGACGCTTCTTCTTGGCGCTCTGCGCAATGGGCTTGCGCCCGCGGTCTGTATGCCGAAGTGCTGGATGATGTGGCCGCCTTGGATGAAGCAGTGGATGCTTTGGCTGGAAGGCTGGCATCGTCCAACCCCGACGCCATGTCGGCCCTGAAGCAGGTCTTTTGGAGTGGCACGGAAAGATGGGACACCTTGCTGGCAGAGCGTGCTGCCATCAGCGGGCGTCTGGTTCTGAGCGATTTCACCCGAGAGGCGATTCAACGCTTCAAGGCGAAGTGAGTCTCCCGCAGGAATTGCACACCCTTGGGTTGACGACCTGAGTATTTCCCTTTCGATTTGCCTTTTACTGGCGCCATCTTGCTGCCATGCAGAAGCAGAAGCAAAAGCGGCTCCGTTGGGACCGCATTGCCATGGTGGGAGGTGTGGCGTTGGTGGCAGCTTATGGTTTGGCAGCTGTTGTCCCAGATGGACAAGATTTCGACGGTTCCGATTCAGAAGGCCGCGTTGCCACGGTATTGTCTCCGGAAGTAGAGGCGGGTAGATCAGCCACTGTTCCCGCAGAACCCGAGACCGAGACGGAGAAAGTGGCTCCTACGCCGGCAAAGGAAATCCCTGCCCGGTCTAAAATTGAAGCCGCTTCTGTTGGGCCTGCCCCTTCAGGGCCATTGCCGAGAAAAGGCATCGCACCCTGCAGCTGTTCCAAGTACACCATGAAGTTGGCGCGCAACCCCTACACGCAGCATCAGAAGCGGGCGCGCAGCCTTCCCGGAAGTTTCTTCGTCAAAAACGAATCAGAGTTGCAGGCAGGATTTGGCCGGGGTGATTTGGTTCGTGTGCCCACCGTAGGCAATGGTTATCACCTGGACCGGCTCACCCACAGTGAACCGTTTTTGTTGCTGTCAGCATTCAATGTGCTGGAAGAAATGGCGGCCCGATTTCAACAGGCTATGGAAGGCACGACGGATGAAGGGGCCTCGATTCGGATCACAAGCTTGACCCGCACCCAGACCCAGCAGCGCAAGTTGCGCCGCCGGAATGCCAATGCCTTCAATGGCCAGAGCACGCACAATTACGGGGCGAGTTTCGATGTGGCTTTCATCGACCGACCCGATGAGTCTGTCAAGTGTGGCGGTCCTTCTTGGGCGCTTCAGTCCATCTTGCAGGACATGCAAAAAAACGGGGAAATCTTGGTGATTCCGGAGGGGAATTGCATGCACATCACGCCACGAAACTCATGAGGTTGGCGTGGTTCCGGTTCTTGAGTGGTCTCAACAAGGCGGTCCTGCCAAAGATGTACCGCAAGCCTGACCTTGAGCGGCTTTCAGGCATTGACAAGGCCATCATCGGATGGAAGATGTGGGTGACTTACCGGCGTTTGGATGCCGAAAGTGCCCACCAGGTGGTCCAGGCCGAGGCCAGCGCGAGGCCGGACCACAAGGCATAAGACAGGGGGCTCTCCCCTCCCACCAGCGCTGCGGCGGGCACGAAAGTCAGGTCGACCATCCAAGCCAGCGCGATGCGGTGTCGGTCCCAACCTTTGTTCCACAGTTCGCCGACAGCGGCCAAGGCAGCAAAGACCCAGACCAGCACCGATGCCAATTGTAGGGACGTCAGGTTGTCCTTGGCCTCGAGGACCAACAAGGCCACCACCAGCAGCAACAGCCATCTGGCGATCAGCAATGCAGCAACCGCCTTGCTGGGGCGTGGGTCGTACTTTTTTTCTTGACCACTGATGGCGGGCGGGGCTTGTGGCCCTCCCAAGCTGTCGGGGTACCACCCTGGAGTTGCAAACAAGAACCGCAGCTTGTCGCGCCAATTTGGAATGCGCTTCAAGTCGTTCCACAAGTCCACCACGGGTTTCCACTGCGCGTGCACTGGATTGAAGGTTTCGGTTGGTCTTGTGATGCCATAGGTGGGTTTGACCAATTCCTTTTGGAAAGTGCCAAACATGCGGTCCCAGACAATAAAAACGCCTGCATGATTGCGGTCAATGTATTCTGGATTGCGGCCATGGTGCACCCTGTGGTGTGAAGGGGTGTTCATGACCCATTCCAAAGGACCAAGGGTGTCGATGAGCTCAGTATGGATCCAAAATTGATACAGGAGGTTCACCGCCATACAGGTCAGAAATATTTCTGGCGGGAACCCGGCCAAAGCAAGCGGCCAGTACACCCACATGAGCAGCACTTTCTGAAGGACGCTCTGACGGAGGGCAACGGCAAGGTTGTAGTCTTCGCTTTGGTGATGAACAACATGGCCGATCCAGAGGATGTTGACCTCGTGGCTGAGCCGGTGTGCCCAGTAATAGGCCAGGTCAGAGAGCACGAAAGTGGCCACCCAAACCGTGGGTGTGGCCTGCAATTCCCACGAGCGCCATGTGTCCGTAAGGTGAAACATGGCGGTGTAGGCTGCGACGACCAAGACTTTGGAAAACAGCCCTGTCGATTGGTCCATGATGCCGCACCCTATGTTGGCGAGGCTGTCACCTAACCGGTACAGGCCGCGGCCTTTGAGTTGGTCCCAGGCCACTTCCAACCCTATGAGGGCGAAGAAGATGGGTATGGAAAGCACGATTAAATTCACGGCGCTTAAAAATAGCAAGGAGAAGCGCTCATTGTTTGTGCAGGTGTGTGGATGTCATTGTTACCTTTGCATCACCACAGGAGAGATGGCAGAGTGGTCGATTGCGGCGGTCTTGAAAACCGCTGTACCGCAAGGTACCGGGGGTTCGAATCCCTCTCTCTCCGCT